>JBGSMN010000064.1:0-8580 GCA_041740155.1 Rhodopirellula sp. | reverse complement strand
CATTGACGTCAGAGAGGATCCTCACGCGGGATCAGAGCAACTCAATCGAAGACCTTCAAAAAACCACCAACCGGTGGCCCGAAAAATGTACGCAATCACAGAAAATTTTCGCGCAGGACTTGAAATCCCCATGGCAGTCACTGGAGCGCGCTAGAGGCAAACGCGAGCGCCCCCGCGACGCCGGTAAGCAACTGGTAGCGAACGTTGCCCAGGACATGGGTGGCGGCCGCTCGCAGCAGAGACGACGCCAGTTACTTGACGTGACGAATCAAATTCATGCGCTCCTCTAGCTCGATCTTTCTGACCGCCGCGACAAGCTTTCCATGCGCTCTTCTACATCAGCCTGAGCGGTTCTAACCCATGTCACTTCGTGAAACGGGTCGTTGTACTTCTGCAAAGGGTCGTTCGCGCAGACGGCTCGCGAGTGGTCGACTCATCGACTCCAACTACAGTAACGCGACGGGCTCGCTGCGATCGATTCGCCTACTCTCCGTGTCGGCAGTAGTAATGACACTTTCTCGCAACTTCGCTCTAAAACCCAGAGGCTTTTGAACATTCTCATGAGCTGCCTCCCGTCCGAGTCGAGGAATGTTTGCATGGTCCTAATGAAGCGGGGCAAGGAAATCCGCAACGCAACTTAAGAATGGAAATTTTACTTGCCAAAATAATCGAACTGACTTGCACACTGCCTTGCCAAATCCTCGCGGCTCATCATTTGCATAGATGAGAGTCGGCAGCTTATCCCAGATTCTCAAACGAAGGCTTGTTATGAAAGCACTCTGTTGGCATGGAACGGGCGACGTGCGCGTCGACAATGTTCCCGATCCGAAGATTCAAGATCCCGGCGACGTCATCATCAAGATCACGGCCGCTGGAATCTGCGGATCGGACCTTCACCTGCTCGACGGATATCAGCCGACGATGGAAGCCGGCGACATCCTCGGTCACGAGAATATGGGCGTGGTCGTCGAGGTAGGAAACGCCGTGACGAAGCTCATGAAGGGGGATCGCGTCGTCGTCCCGTTCGTCATCGCCTGCGGGCAGTGCTTCTTCTGCAAGGGCAGCGAGTTTTCTTGTTGCGACACGACTAACCCCTCTCATAAACCGGCTCGTTGTAGGCACTCACCGAATCGGGTCGTTGTTTGCCCGACACGCATTTCGAAAACTTCTCGGCGTTGTCCCTGTCGTCTCTTTAAATGCTCGATTGAAGCGACTTAGCGATTCAAAACCCGACGCAAGTGCGACGTTCACGATCTGTTCACTGCTCGTGATCAGTAGACGTTGCGCTTCCGCTATTCGGTGGCACGTAATCAATGAATTGAGCGTTGTTCCGAACGTCTTTCGAAACAGGGTTGACGCGTAATCAGGATGCAGTTCAACGCTGTCAGCGATGTCTTTGATCAGTAGACGAGACTTGTAGTTGCGTGCGATGTAACAAGCCATCAACTCCGCTTTCTCAAGGTTCGGCGAGGCCTGGCTACTTCTTCCCCGGCCACTGGAAACGGGAACGGTCGGCCTGCGACGATGCGAGCGTGCTAGTCGTAGCAATCGCGCTTTCAGCTCAAGCAGCACAATCTCCCGCAATCCAGTTTCATTCTGTGACAAATCGTTGTGCCAGTGTTTGAACAGTACTGGATCGCGATCTGAGGAAGTTTCGTCCGCTTCCCCGGTAATCATGTTGCCAGTGATCAGGTGGGTCTGTAGGTTTTTGGGGAGCCCCCACTGCAGAAACCATCCAAACGGGATTGTGATCACGTAGTAATGGGTGACGTCATGAAACTGAACGATTTGATGCGGAACGGCAGCCCAAAAGAGCGTCAACGAGCGTGACTCGACCGTGACTCGATTGCCACCGATCAGGTACGTGAGTGTTCCAGAATCGAGATAGTTGATCTCGATTTCGTCGTGACGGTCCGGGCGTGACATGGGCTTGGGTTTCCAAATCTCACACGTGAAGCCGTAGGGAGCGAACTCGGGTCGCTGAGTGTCAAATTGCTGCATGGCATCAGAATAGTGCAAGTTGCTGTCGGTATTGAGGGAGAATCGGCGTTTTTCTCGCGTAGATTAATCTCTCGTTCCCTACTTTCTGAGCCAGGTCTTACTTTTTTGAGCCCGATTTGGAGCATTCGCCATGACGCAAGTTTTGTCCTCGCACAACTTACAACAAGAACCATTGATGAACGCATCGACACCAAAAACGGTGCGAGCCGTTGCGATGACGGCACCGGGTCAAACGGAGATGCGGACGTATCCCTATCCCACGATGGATCACGATTCGGCGATTCTGAAGGTTGATATGACGGGAATCTGCGGCACAGATCGTCACATCTTCAAGGGGGAGGCGAAGGAGCTGCGTGGCAAGTCAATTTTTCCATACGTGGGCGGCCACGAGGTGATTGGGACGATTGTCGAGATCGGTGACAATGCCGCTAAGACGATGGACTATGACAAGCAAGTTTTGCAGGTTGGCGATCGAGTTTCCATCGCCGTCGAGGTCAACTGCGGTCACTGCTATTACTGTCGCAAGCACTACAACAACACGACGTGTTTGAATCAGATTCAAGCCTACGGACTGCATCCGAACTGCGACATAAAACCTTACCTCCGGGGCGGATTTGCAGAGTACATGTACATTCGCCCGGGAACGCATCTGTTCAAAGTGCCCGAAGCGATGCCGACGGATGTCGCCGTCTTCGTTGAGGAAATGGCGGTAGCCTATCACTCGCTCGGGCGTGCTGCTGGGCCGTTCGCGCCGGTGAACGAAGGATTCGGGCCTGGTCAGTCCGTCGCGATTCTTGGCAATGGTCCGTTGGGGATTCTGCACGGCATCATGGCCAGTATCCACGGCGCGGGGCTGCGGATTGCAACCGACCTTTCCAACTTGAGGCTATCGAAAGCCAAGAACTTGTACGCTGACGTAACGATCAACGCGTCCGAAGTTTCGCTGGAGGATCGAATCGCGCAGGTGCAAGAGATAACCGAAGGGGTCGGCCCAGACTTGGTGATTGAATCCGCTGGCGAACCCGAAGCTTTCATCGAAGCCCTGCGTATGGTTCGCAAAGGTGGGACAGTGATCGAGGTCGGCAATTGGGTCGATCTTGGTAAGCCGGTCGCATTGGATGTTATGAAACATATTAGTTCCAAAAATCTGCATATTCACTCCGTCTTTCATTGCGGCACCGACTGGGGTCCCGTGTTGAAGATTTTGCAGCAACAATCAAATCGATACGATTTTGCATCGTTGATTACTCACCGCTTCGGTCTTGATGAACTCGTTGACAAGTTTGGAACCGTCACGGACTTCGACGAATGCTGTAAAATTGAAGTCGTGCCACACGATGGTTGATGACAGAGCGTGTTTTTTTAATCCGATAGCCCGCTAGCCGCGGTTCACCCAAAAGACGAACTAGCAACAGATGAAACGTAATCGATTACTCAACAGCGAACTGAGCTACGAAATCAGCCGCATTGGACACACGGCATCCATTACGGTGTGTGACGCTGGACTACCAATTCCGCAAGGAGTCAAACGGATCGATCTCGCCATCGAAAAGGGATATCCTTCATTCATTCGTACTTTGGACGCGATGTTGAGCGAAATGATGGTGGAAGAAATTGTGGTGGCCAAGGAAATTCACGATCACAATCAAACCGTATACGATCAGATGATCGAGGTCTTCGCGGCTCATTCGATGTTCCCGAAAGTGACCGAGCTACCGCACGAGGAATTCAAAGCACTTACCACAGAATGCGAGTGCGTCGTGCGAACGGGCGAGTGCACTCCGTACGCGAATGTGATCTTGAAATCTGGCGTAGTGTTTTAACGCTGTAGACCACAGCAACCTTTTCACGTGATGATTTTTATGAACCCAACTGTGACACGGCCAATAGCCATAACGCTACTCATGTCGCTGGCCATCGCACTGAGCGGTTGCAATAGCGACAACACGACATCGACAGGCTCAGCAGAAACGGCATCTGGCAAAAAGAAGATTGCTGTTATTGTTTCAACGTTAAACAATCCGTGGTTCGTAGTGCTGGCCGAGTCGGCAAAAGAGCACGCAATGAGGCTTGGCTACAATGCCGTCGTGTTCGATTCCCAGAACGACCCTGCCAATGAAACGGCGCACTTCGACAATGTGATCGCCTCAGGCTATTCGGCTGTTCTTTTCAATCCGACGGATGCCGACGGATCGGTCGCAAATGTTCGTCGAGCCAAACAAGCCGGCATTCCTGTGTTCTGTATGGATCGCGAAATCAACGCGACCGATGCCGCCGTGTCGCAGATTCTGTCGGACAACTATTCCGGTTGCGTTGCGATTGGTCAATGCTTCGTTAAAGAGGTCGGCGAATCGGGAGAGTACGTCGAGTTACTTGGCTTGGTCGGTGATAACAACACGCGTAACCGGTCCGATGGTTTCCACAGTGTCGTTGATCGATACCCCCACCTGAAAATGGTCGCTCAGCAAAGCGCCGACTTCGATCGTGCCAAGGCACTGGACGCCATGGAAACCATTCTGCAAGCGAACCCCGACATCAAAGCAGTCTTCTGCGGCAACGACGCGATGGCGATGGGAGCCTACCAGGCGCTATTGGCGGCTGGAAAGAATGGTCAAGTCAAAATCTTTGGCTTCGACGGCGCGGACGACGTTGTTGATCTTATCAAAGAAGGCAAGATCGTTGCTACCGGAATGCAGTTCCCGAAACTGATGGCTCAAACAGCGGCAGAATACGCAGACAAGTACTTGAATGGTGAGCAAGATCTTCAGCAAAAAGTTCCCGTTGCCGTGGAACTCGTTCATCAAGGCAACGCTGAAGAATACGTCACCGTCGACCAAGAGGACTCGGAGTGAAATTAGGGAAACAGCGATGGGTTGTCCGAAGTACGATCGTGGCCGCGTGCGCCGCGTGGTTGTACTACTGGCCGTTGTTTCACATTATTCCGTTGAAGCAAGCGGACAAGGAATCGGCTGCGAAAGGGGCAAGTTTTGAGCCCGTTGCGTTTGTCGAGGGATTTTGGGAAGGCCAGTTGCTACCGGGACAAACGCGTGCCGTGGATGCAGCGGATCTGATCGCTGCGATCAGCAAGGATCGCAATGCGGCTCAAAGGACTTACGGTCGGAAGGTTGGGCTAAGCTCTGCATATTTCTACTTCATCTCCGGAACCGGACGCGTGGTGGAAATCGACAAGCACTCCATCGGACTGGCGATCAGCGAAAGTGCGACCGATGCGGAAGTGTTGCTGGAAACCGGTCCTATCTTTGGTAATGCGGTCCGTGACGCAACGGGCTTGCTCGACGTGAACAACTTCGCCACTTCACAGGACTTCAACGCAGTCTCATCCGAAATCAATCGCCGCATCGAAGCCGATGTCCTCCCAAAGCTGCGTGAACAAGCAACGGTCGGCAAAACCGTTCGGTTCCTCGGTTGCGTTCAAATCATAGACGAAGACACGGATCTGCTTCCATTGCGAGCCGTTCCCATCGTCGGAGAGGTTCTATGATGACACACAGAGAGGTTGTGCTGGAAGCTCGTGCGATTTCCAAGGCGTTCCCAGGCGTCAAAGCGTTAGATGCCGTCGATCTGACGCTGCGTTCTGGGCGATTGACCGCACTGCTGGGTGAGAACGGAGCTGGCAAATCGACGTTGATGAATGTGATTGCAGGTGTGCTGCCTGCGGATAGTGGCGAGTTGATCCTGCGGCACCAATCCATTCGACTCAGCAGCCCGCGCGACGCGCACGCTCACGGGATCGCCATGATTCATCAGGAACTGAGCCTCGTGCCCGACCTGACGGTCGCCGAAAATATCTTCCTTGGCCGCGAGCCACTCCGGCTCGGCAAGCTGATCGACTATCGCGAGATGAATCGTCGGGCGGCCGAGTGGTTGAAGCTGCTGGAACTCGACATCCTGCCCACAACTTCGGTAGGACGATTGCGTGTCGGCCAGCAACAACTTGTCGAAATCGCGCGTGCGCTGGCAGGCGAGGTTCGCATTTTGATTATGGACGAGCCAACTTCGGCAATTACCGAACACGAAACGGAAGTATTGTTCAGCCGAATCGCCGACTTAAAACAGCAGAACGTCGCCATCGCGTACATTACTCACCGTCTGGAGGAACTCCAGCAGATTGCGGACGACGTTGTGGTGATGCGTGATGGTCGCGTGATCGGCAGCGCAGAACTGGGGGAACTTAGCCAAGACGACATGGTGCGAATGATGGCCGGCCGCGAAGTGAAGGCTTCTGTTAGATCCTCATCGGTGGATGACGAAGACGTGTTACGGGTCGAGAACATTTCGCTGAAACATCCAACTCGCCCGGCGGACTTTGTGGTACGCGATGTCTGCTTTCGGGTTCGCAAAGGTGAAGTGCTTGGAATCTTTGGATTGATGGGAGCTGGCCGGACTGAACTGCTCGAATGCATCTTTGGTTTGCACAGCGGTGATGCGACCGGAGAAGTCTTCATTTGCGATTCCCGCGTGACCATTTGTTCGCCTCGTGACGCAATCGCTAGTGGACTCGCTCTCGTCCCCGAAGATCGCAAACGCGACGGATTGGTTTTGTCGATGACGGTTGCAGAAAATGCTAGTCTCGCAAGCCTTGAGCGGGCTGAACGATTCGGTTTCCTCCATCGCCGAACCGAACACGACCATGTGCAACGTTATGTCGAACGGTTCCGCGTGAAATCTCCATCGTTGCGGGAACGTATCGTCAATTTGAGTGGTGGGAATCAACAGAAGGTGATTCTTGCCAAGTGGCTCGCCACCGGACCTGCCGTGCTGATGCTCGATGAGCCGACTCGCGGCATTGACGTTCAGGCGAAAAATGAAATCTACACGCTCATCAATGAACTGACCGCCGCAGGACTGGCTGTTGTGATGGTCTCTTCGGAGTTGCCTGAGGTGATGTCGATTTCCGATCGAATCATTGTTCTTTGCGAAGGTCGTGCTGCTGCTGAGTTCGATCGAAAGGACGCCACAGGCGAGCAGATTCTGCACGCGGCGTTGCCGAAGCGGGACGTGTTAACATGTTAAGCATTGAACGCGAACACCTCACAAAGTTTCAATCACTCATCGCGCTCGCCGCCATGCTGGTGGCACTGAGTTTGCTGTCTGACAATTTTCTCACGCCGGACAACGGCCTCAACATCTTGCGACAGATTTCGGTCAACCTCTGCCTTTCGATCGGAATGACACTCATCATTCTGACGGCTGGGATTGATCTATCCGTCGGAGCGATCCTGGCTTTGTCCGGTGCGGTGGCTGCCGGCTTGCTCAAGAACGGGCTCAGGCTCGAAGCCCTCAGTGTACATTTACAGTTTACGGTGATTGGTTCCATCGTCGCGGGCCTTTTGGTCGGTGCCGCAGCGGGTTTATTCAATGGAATCACCATTACGCGGTTCAAGCTGCCTCCCTTCGTGGCGACACTCGGCATGTTCAGCATCGCACGTGGGCTGACGATGTTATGGACGGGCGGATTTCCGGTCACGGGGCTCGGTTCAACATTTGGCGTGATTGGGACTGGCGTATTTCTGGGGATTCCGGTTCCGGTTTGGATCACTGCGGCTCTGGTCAGCTTCTTCGTATTATTGACACGCAAGACTCGATTTGGCCGACATGTCTATGCCGTTGGCGGAAATGAGAGGGCAGCACTGCTAACCGGGCTTTCCGTTGATCGCATCAAAATTGCCGTCTACACACTTGGTGGAATGCTCGCAGGAGTCGCGGGACTGATCGTGACATCTCGGCTCGATTCCGCACAACCTAACGCAGGATTGGGGTACGAACTCGATTCGATTGCAGCGGTCGTGATTGGCGGCACATCACTTTCCGGAGGTCGAGGCAGCGTGATGGGAACTGTGATCGGGTGTCTGATCATCGGCGTTCTGAACAATGGACTGTTTCTATTAAACGTCTCGCCGTTCTGGCAGCAGGTTGTCAAAGGATTCGTGATTCTGGCGGCGGTCGCGATCGACAGAATGAGTCAAAGGGACCGCTAGCATAATGGTTCTTCTACGCTTTTAATGGCAGATGGTCGATTTCGGTTGTTCTTGTACATTTCGGGGCCGAACAATCTCAACGAACATTATCGGCTTCCGCTGGGCCTCGATGAATCTTGGACAATCTCCGACGTGGACCTTCAATTAGAGGATAATTCGGTTGTTATCGAACTAATGTTCTAAGCTTTTGGCATTCGCGTTCTACAACGAAATGCGGTCGAATCGGTATGTCACCAACGGGCTTGCGGAGGGATTCAATAGCAAAATCCAATCCAACAAATCAGTCGCGAGAGGCTTTCGTTCTTTTGCCAACTATCGACTCAAGATCCTGCTTTATTTCGATAGACTCAATTTAATGCCTGAAATATCGTGCCATTAAAATCCTAGAAGAACCTATTTCCTAAAATGCTTATTTTGGGTGAACTCGACATGTTCGCGATTGGGTGTGACCGGCGTTCCGCCGGTCAACATGATAGCGTCAGTGCGGTGTAGTCGCTGACCATTGCCCGGTTTGTGTGAATGCTCGCAGTTTGTTCTTTGATTCGTTTGCTCTGAAATTCTTTCCAGTGGTCACTTTGAA
>JBGSMN010000038.1:0-3926 GCA_041740155.1 Rhodopirellula sp. | reverse complement strand
TTGCGAACCGCGTCCTTGCCAGCGAGATGCTTGTCCGCAGCGATCTGCTCAGTCAGCTTGTGCTGCTCAACCGAACCCGCATCCCCCGAGGCTTTCGCAGGCCCCGCAGCGTTCTCACGAATCTCGTCATTAAGGTCGTCTGGCATTTCGTTGTAACCGTGAGGTGAAACAAATGTCTCTCTCAGGGTTACTTAGGCGAAGCGACCTACACGTGAACCAGAAAATCAATGACGAGATAATTTGCTTGCCGTCTTGAATTGCCGTCAGGCAGCACCGCTGCGTTTTTACGAACGAAAGACTAAACTTTGACGAGGCGAACCAAACTTGACCGAAATGTGAGGGAGACTGTTGAGATGAAGGTGATCATAGATTTGTGCGTTGTGCCAATGGGCGTTGGTGTCTCGGTGAGCAAGTACGTCATTGAGTGTCAAAAAGTCTTGCAGGAAGCGGGACTGAATCACCAAGTCCATGCATACGGGACGAATATCGAAGGTGATTGGGAGGAGGTGTTTGCGGCAGTCAAGCATTGCCACGAGCGGGTTCACGCGACGGGCGCTCCGCGAATCACCACCAGCATCAAAGTCGGAACACGCACGGACCGCGAGCAATCGATGCAGGAAAAGATCGATAGCGTTGCCAAAGGGTAAGTTTAGAGCACCAGTCAGGTTTTGGATTCGATGACGTCTCAAGAGCAAGCAAGAATGGACAGCGTGAGCAGACAAAAAGAAAACGGCGGAAGGCAGATTTCAGTTGCGGGAGTACTGGCATACACCGCACTGTGGGCATTGATCATCTGCCTTTTTCGCGAAGCCGTCAAACTACAGCAAGGCATCTATTCAATCGCCGAGGCTCGACTGTTCGACATTCTCATGCTGATTGTGACTGGGCTGCTCTTCGTGGCAATCGGCCTTCCGATTGCAATCGTAGTTGGGAAAAGGCGGCAGGCTGTTCCAGTTTCGCTCGGCTGTTTCTTGATCGGATTTCTCGCGATCCCAATTCTCATCGCAACTTTGGTTGCACTGGGCACTCTTGGAATCATCGACCTCGACTTATGAGTTCCTGCCCTAGCTTAGGTTTCTTAAAAGAGAAAGTGTCTTCGCTCGCAAGTTCCATACGCTTCCAATTGTTGTGGGATACTTTGCCGACATCAAAGGTGGGACTCGGGATTAAATTAGCCACGGCGGCCGACTTTGGTTCATCGCTCGGTCGATGAAGCCGGAGCAGGTTCGAAAAAGCAGAACGGCTCGGGCGTCGGCCACCGGAATAGGTCGCCTTTGTTAGCCAACAGTCACAATGAAGTCGAAATATTACCACCGTCCGATTATTCGGTCCCTCTTACCCCTTCGGGATGCCAGTTCCCATCTTCGCCAAGCACGATGGAGATTCGCCGCGAGGCCAAATCAAACCTTTCAATCCGCCATTTCCCTTCGTGCTTTCGCGCTTCGAATACCGCTGATCCGATGTAGAGCTTTGGGGCATTGAATGTGACTTTGCCTCGCGCAATGTCGTCTGTCGAATTTGTGATTTTGCACTCCGTGATGTAATCCAGCTGAATGATGCTGAAGTAGCCTTTCGAGCGGCTTGGGGACATCGCGGCGGCGATCTCGCTTGGCTGCGGAAATCCCTCAACAAGGAATCTGAAGTCACTTGCGTCTTCGGCGGATTGGCTGGAAATGTCGAGAGTCAATAGCAGCAATGACAGTGACTTGTTCTCAATGGATTGGGCTGTGGGATTTGTCTGCAACTTCTGGAAGTCTTCGTTGCTGATCGACACCGCCTTTGGGATCAAAGAACGAGCCAATTGCGGTGACAGTGGGCTAGCGTGAAGTTGATCGTCCGTGTCCTCGGAAGAAGTCTCGCCAGGTTTCACGCTTTTCAGTATCAGCACAACCTCATTGACGGAGTTGGGCTGGGAGTCAAAAGCTGTTGGTCGCTGCTCGGCGCTCTCGGCAATGCAGATTCGGAGCGTGTCGCCCACCAGATCGTAGATGCCTTGCTTCGTGCGACCGTTCTCTGTGAGATCGATGGATTTCGGATTTGTCGACGGATTGAGTTTGTACTTTGCTATGCTCTTCCGCCCGCCAATTTCAGTGGTCAAATTTTGCTCGTCAATCACAAAGCGAATTTGCTTGAGCATCTCCTGCGGAGCGATGCGGCCGCTGTCTTCTGAGTAAGTCACCTGCCAGGTGCCTTGAATGGTGGAAACGTCATGCTCCTGCGCTGACTCATTCTCGGTGAACTCCATCAGCATCATGTTGCTACCAACTGGGGAATCGAACGTCGTGGGGCGTTTCAAGGGTTTCGTGTCAGAGATGCGTTCACCCCCAGGTCTTTCAGTCCCAGAGTGTTCGACCAGGCAAACTCGCAGCGCACCGTCCTTGAATTCGTAGATGCCGATCGTTGATTGGGTGCGGCCAATGAAGTCAATCGTCTTGGGAGACGTTGTGCTGTTGATTTCGATCCGACCGGTGTCAACCTCGGACGTTTCGCCGTTCGGCTTCCTTTCCGCGGTGACAAACGTGTTGCCCTTGATCTGAAGCACGAGACCGCCAAAGCCGTCCTCGGCGGAAAGCGATTTCCCGCCTTCGGTGAGCGATTCAGTTTCCCATTCTCCCTGAAGCTGCTTGAGTTCCTCGTCGGAATGCGTTTTAGCATTGTTGTCGGCGGATCGCTGAGCGGGCGGATCAAACTCAAGCATCTTATCCGGAATCTTGCCGTCGATCGTTGGATCGTAGGTCGTCGTCCGCTCGATGCGAACGTCGTCAGCCTTGATCCGTTCGTCAATCCGTCGTACGAGATAGGACTGCTTATCGATCCACAGTGTGACTTGCTCGTCGCGGAAGCTGTATTCCAAACGAAAGCATTCAATGTTCTGCAGCTCGCCGTCTTCGATCGGTTTCGGGTCGATAAGGTCCAAGTCAACCCAACCCCCCAGTCTTTGCGGCATGAGCATGGCCGGAATTCGACCAACATCTCCCCCCGTGAAACCAATCGCTTGAGCCATGGCGATCTCCAGCGACTCCGGTTCTTGGATTCCCGGTTCCACGTCCCACCAGGTTTGGACGTTTTGCCCGTTGGCAGAGATCAACAACCTGTTATCCTCGGTTTGGATTTCGAATCGAAACCGGTCGGGACGCACAAACGCTGTGGTGAACGAAGACTCAACAGTAAATTCGGCTGAGACAGTGTTCCTAAGAAACACAGACTTGATGACGCCGGAATCACGGTATGACTTGCACTCGGCGCACGCTTTCATCATCCGATCGAGGATTTGCCGCACTTCGATGTCATCTGACAGCGTCTTCGAATTGAATCGCTCGCCATCCGGTAGCGATGTAGCTTGTGTGATTTCAACTCGGTCGTCCACGATACGAATCGCGTCAGTCGGATTCTCGAGCGTGTATTTTTCGCCGTTGACTGTCAGAACTTTGTCGACCAGCGTGATGTCGTATCGACCGTTGGCACTCTTGAAGGAATGGGTTGTGATTCCGGTGGCATCGTTCTGATGGGTACTGGTTGTCCCGCCCAGCGGCTTCTCTCCGGAGGTATCAACGATCGTCAGGGGGTGTGTCCCCAGAGTCATGCGGTCAGACTGCGGCGTTACCTCGAGGTGCACCTTACCATCGCTCAGGTGGTTTAAGAAAATAAAGGCTGAAACGCCTAAGCTGATGATGATCAGGGCGGTTTGGCTCGTCGTCATCCCGTTCATGCGCTGCCCGTCACGAATGTTTGACATCCCTTGGTGGACACCTAGCACGATGCCGCCGATAGTTGACAGAGCAATCGAAGTGAGCAAGCAATACCAGCACCAATCAGTTTCGCCGCTGAATAATCCCAGGGGAACGAATTCGTTCACAACGCTGAGCCCGATAGGAAGTAGCGACGTGTAGAGCAGGAACTTTGCCACCATGGGCAGCCGGCTGGGA
>JBGSMN010000007.1:0-8295 GCA_041740155.1 Rhodopirellula sp. | reverse complement strand
TTGACCTGCCGCTCGACGATTCGAGCGTGATCGTTTTCAGGTAGCTTTTGGTCAATCTGTTTCCAACGAGGATCCGACTCGGGCAAGGGAAACTCTCGGTAACGAGTTTTTTTTTGTCCCTAAATCACTTACACTCACGATGACCTCCGTGTGACTCCTGGAATGAATAGCAACGCACATTGTGTGCGAAATCCCAAGATCAACGAAGGTCATTTTTTTTGCGCTAAATCCCTGCCGGCAAATGACTTAAAAACTGCACGACCTCAAGCGGGGCGAGGGGAGCCAGGATATTGGAGATTAAAACTTGCGCAATCGTGAAGCGTCACAACCCCAACTTTGTAGCAGTCCAGCGCAAGCCCTTCAGTGTGTCAATTCAAATATCGAATTGAAACAAAGACTGGAAGCCTGTGCCACGTTCATTAAGATGGGAAGCACCTACCGCTTCCTCAAATCCTCCCCCCCTCCTTCTTGTTCATGCCCTCCTACCTTGCGATCCTCTCATTGCGTTTGCTATTTTGCCTGAGTCTGCTGGGGCTTTGGTCGTCCATTGCGACGAAGGTTGCTGCACAAACGCCACCGCGAGGTTCGCTTGTCGAAGATCGAGCGGCTCAGAAGTTGATCGCCGCAGGTGACACGCGGTACGAGGCCGAAGAGGTTTCTAAAGCGGTTGAAATATGGCAATCAGTGATCGAGCGGTATCCACGCAGCGATGTTCGATTCATCGCACATATGCGGCTGGGTGACTATTTCCTTGAACGCGACCGAGCCTACGATCGCGCTCGCGTCCAATTCGAACCTGTCGCCGCTGAAGAAAACAACGACCAAGCACAGCGGGCGGAAGCGACGCTGAAAATGGGGATTTGTTTCTATCACATTCGCAACTACGGCAAATGTTTTCAATTGATGCGAAGTGTGATTGAAACTTTTCCGACAAGTCCCGAAGTCAATGAAGCGTACTACTACATCGGGCTTGGACACTTTCAATTGGCGCATTACAGTCGTGCGATCGATGCACTTGAGAAAGTCGGAACAACGCTTTCGAGTACCAACTCCGATGGCAACAAACTCGAAGCTGGGAAACGATTCTTTATCAAAATCGAGGACGCGGATCTGGCGATTCTCGATCCTGAGACCAGCGTGAAAGTTCGCTGCGAATCAAGCGGCGGCGACAGCGAAGAGGTCGAATGTTTTTCGGTGGGTCGCAACGTCCGTTTGGTGCTCGGTTCGATTGCATCACGTCTAGGAACCCCCGTAGCCGACAACAGTTTTTTGGAGGTCAAAGGGGGCGACACGGTTCGCGTCACTTACATCGATCAACACACCGCCGAGAAACGCCTTAATGTTCCTGTGGTGATGCAGGTACGCGTTGTCGGAGACGCTGTGGTGGCGATCACCGACGGAGCGTTTGAGGAAACGCTCAGTGGCGTGGTGCTCGAAAAAAATGTGAACGTTCGAGTTGTAGATCCTGACTTAGATGTTTCCGCGAATGCCGATAACCTTCGCGCGGTGATCGAAGTCTACCGACTCAAAACCGATGAAGAACTTGAGGAGGAGATGTCAGCAAAAGGTGCTGTGACTGATTCCGAGACTGACTCTGAGTCAGCGGCGGAGATCGATCGGTACAAGCCGATTGATCGGCTGGAGATCACCCTTGTCGAACACGAATTGACCGACCAGCAGCAAGGGATTGCGAGCACGAAGGATAATGCAAATGAGACGGCAAAAGAATCGACCGTCGAGAAGTCCACTGCGATTCATTCCGGTGTGTTTTACGCATCCGTTTCGCTCGTCAAGTCGGAAAAGATTGACCCGAACGACACCATGCTCTCTGCATTGCCGAGCGACCAATTGCGTCTAACCTACATTGACGAATCCAATAGTGGCGACGGGAAAAAAATCCACACTGTGAAAGCTCGTTGTTTAGAGGGGAATATCGGTGGCGTTCGTGTCACCCGCGCTGAAATCTCCGATCAAGAGCTGCGGGTTCAAACGCAACTGAAAAAGGCCAGTGCATTGACCAAGATTGGTGATCGATACAAGGAATTCGGGCTCAAGAACCAGGCCTCGGAGAAGTACGACGCGGCGCTCGCGGTTTGCGAAGAGATCATGGTCGATGCCCGTCGACTTGGAGGTCGAATGCTTGAAGAAACCTACGTTCAATTTTGGCACATCTATTTTGCGATGGACCGTTTGGAATTGGCAGCGACCATGTGCCAACGACTGCAACGCGAGTTTCCCAACAGCGGGTTTGTTGATGATGCGCTGTTGCAGTTGGGCGAAGTCGCTCGCAAACAAGAAGACTACAGTCGAGCGATCGGGATTTATACGCGATTGGTGAACATGGAAGAGAGCCAACTTCGCGGTGAAGCTCAATTTGGAATCGCCGAAGCCTATGAACAGATGGCTGAGAAGGCGAGTGAGCGTGGAAGTGCCGAACTGAACGACCGAGCTTTCCAAGAATACAAGAAGGTATTCGATCATTTTCCTGATAGCGGTCGCGTCGGCGAGGCGGTCTCAAAGATGGCCGATTACTATTACGAGCGAGAGGATTTTGACCGTGCGATTGACACATTCGAGACGGTTCTTGACAACCATCCCGATGCAAAATTTCTCGACGTGATTCTGTTTAACTTCGGCCGATGTCTGTACCGGATGGAACGCAAACCGGAAGCCCGCCGACGTTTTGATCAATTGATCAGCGAATTCCCCGAGAGTCCGCTGGCGTCCGATGCGAAACAGATTTCCAACACATTGTCACAGGCAGGTTTCTGATGCACGCTTGGACGACGATTGTCTTTTCGATCGCGATCCTGTTCATTGCGGTTTCGAACTCGAGCGGTCAATCCCCGCTTGATGACATTAGCCGAGCGGCATCGCAACTAGAAGCCGAGTTGGGAAAGTACAAAGACACTGCTCCCGAAGCTGCCGATGTGATGGCAAAGCTCATTGAACTGTATCACAACGACGCTCGCGTCTTTGGATTGGTTCGGGTCGGGAACCGCTTCATTGCTGCGCACCCGACCGATCCGCGTCACAAAGACATGATGCTGCGGACGCTCGATGGATTACAAGCGATGAGTCGCAATCAAGAGTTCATCGTGCTATGTCGGCAATTTTTATTTCGCTATCCCAAGGCTGCCGAGTGTGCTGACGTTGAACTTCGGCTAGCCGAGTCGCTCGTGGTTTCCGGTGAGAGCAAAGCCGCAGCTTCGGCGCTGCATGATGTTTGGAAGCGCCAAGGCAATCAACCTGAGGGGCGACGCGCGGCAATCCGCGCAGTCGAGCGCTACACTTCGATGGGGAACGACCAGATTGAGATCGGAGCGCTGCTCGCCGAAGAACTGCTCGCTAAGAATGACGGTATCTTTGCTGTCGATGCTGGGTTCAAGAGTGTTCATTCGTTTGCTCGGATCGGGAAATGGGCCGAGTCGAATCGTGCTGCACAGTTGATGCTCAATAAAAAATTGGTGACGGATCCCAAGCAACTTCGTGAACTGCATCTTCGCATGGCAGAGAACTTTGCTCATTTGAACCAGCACACCAGTAGCGTCGCAGCCTACACCGAAGTTCGCCGAATCCGCGATGATCAATCGTCGCATGGTGCGTTGCTCGATCAATTGGGGCATGCCAAAGCATCGTCTAAAGAAATCAATGCGAGCGCGAAAGAGTACGCACAAAAATACTCCGATCGCGACGACCGGTTTCGTGGTCTGAGCATCTTGGCTCAAGCGTTTGTTCGAGAAGAAGATCCCGATGCAGCGACGACTCTGCTAGGAAAAGTGCTCGCTTTGGATGCCGTTACCAACGACAGCGGTCAACTCTTCGTGCAACAGAACGGGAGTGAGCCGGACCGCATGATCGAATCCGAGAAAGTTTTGCGAGATGCGACTACCAAGAACGATCGGGATGCGGCTTACCTGCGTTATGTTCTCGCGTTCTCGCTTTATCGCGATCGGATGAAGAACGAAGAGAAGACGCGTGAAGTGTTGCGTGAGCTGATCGAAAAATCTCCAAGCGACGATGGTTACACGCGATCCGCGATCGATTGGTTGCTCAATTCGGCTCGCGACGACAACGAGTTTTCGGTTGATCTTGCGAGAATCTTGAAAGCCCGACGCGAGCATTCCGAACTCGCTTCGATCACGACGTTTATTCATGATTGGCAAAACGGAGCGAGGCGAGACAAAGATCGCAGCAAGCGTGCTGAGCTTGTTAAACAGGAACTCGAAAAGGCCGATCGAGGAGCGATTGAGTCGTTGATAGCGAAACAACGATTTCAACACTCGGGAAACGAAGCCAAAATTCGAGACGAGTTGCTTGCGGAGAATGTTGTCGGAAAACTCGCTCCCGCATACGTCGATCGGTTGCTCGATGCACAGGGCTATTTTTATCGACACCATGTTGGAGGAAACGAACGCAAAGCGTCGGCCACGTACTATGGCAAACTCGCGATGCGTCAGAAAAGTAAATTTGAACCGGCCCGCCGATGGCTCGAATCGGCGACAGATTATTCTCCGCCTGAGGTCGCAAAGGAGGCAGCGATTCATGTGCTGAGTCTTCCTCCGGCGGACTGCGACTCGGATGTTTGGCGGCGTCTGATGCAGACGGCTGAGAAGAATAAAGATGTTGAACACGCAAAAAAGTGTTTCGCGTGGATTCGCCAATGTCAGGCTAAATTTGGGAACGACTCAGGTGCGGCCTCTTACATCGGCGATGTGCTTTACGGATTGGAATTGAAATCTGAAGCGATCAAGGTTTGGGAAACCTACCTTGCCTTAGATCCCCAGCATTATGAATCGCGTGAATGTGCCGCTCGCCTGCTCCGAGAGTTAGCCCCCGAAAAGCAGATTGCTTTCTTGGAACAACTGGTCTCTTACAACACGCCGTTTCATGGTCGTTACGCAACTTGGCTTGCCGATGAGTACCTGAAGCAAAAGAATTTGGACAAGTTTGCTGAAGTGCTCGGCGCCGCAAAAAAACGGCATGACGAGCATCCCTTTGAGGCTTGGGATCTTGACCATTGGAAAGTCTACGATTGGATCGTGCGAACTCAGCGTGATACAGATACGACCGACGAGCAACGAACTCGTATTTATTCAGCGATCCAAGCATTGCAGTGCGGCACTCAATCCGCAGCCGCGCGACTTGCCCTGATGCAGTTGAGGCCCGACGAAGGTTCGGGTGCGAAGATGCCACGCATGCTCGCCTGTCGCCAAGCGACGATTTTGATCGATAACTCATGGAACGCGTGGGACGCCTTGTTTCCATTTGCTCAGTCGTTCTTGACAAACTCGCGTTATATGGAAGCTGCAACGGTCGCTTCGGGATTGATAGCGAGCTTTCCGAGAACCGACGAGCAACGACTCAAATCGGCGCGAGAGATTGTGACGCAAAGTTACACGCGAATGGGAAGCGTGGGATTGACGATCGACGAAACGAGCCCGATTGCTCCCCTTTTGCAAGCGGCGCTTTACCTGCGGCTCGGTGATGAGGCGCTCGCATTATCGACGTACGACGAGAATCGAACGTTGTTCGATGCTCACCGCAATGAACTTCCTGTAGACCTGATTCGGTTTGTCTGTCGTCAACGAATCGCGGCGGGGGGCGATGAGAACCACGAGTTTGTCGAAGATGTGCTGCGAAGTTGGCTTGTCGATCACAGTGAGTCGAAACAAATCGAGGAGGAATCGAAAGCGGAGATTCAACTTTTGTTGGCGACCAATTATTTCAAGGCGAAACGATACGATGTCGCTCGCACGGAGTACACTTCGACGATCAATCGTTACCCTGATTCGAAACAAGCGATCGAAGCACGTTTTGGGATTGGCGAATCGTTCATGGCCCAAAAGGTCTACGATCAAGCCGAGTTGGTTTTTGAGGAACTCGCCCGCAGTCACGAAATGGACATTGTCGTGCGAGCGGAATTTCTCCGAGGCGTGCTGGCGTTTCGCCGTGGCGATCATGATGACGCCCGTGACATTTTCCGTAGCGTCCTAGAACGGGTTCCGAGTGTTGAACTCGCCAATCAGGCACTGTTTAGTCTTTCGGAAGTTTACGGTTCCGAAGAACGTTACATTGATCAATTGAATTTACTACGCACCGTTGGACGACTTGGCAGGCGGAGCACACGATTGCATTCGCCCGGCCTGCCGCTATCGATAGTCGTTCATGATAGCGATCTTGGGATCAGTCGCGGTCACAACAAGATTCCGGTTGTCGTGACAACGAAACCGGGGGGCGATGTCGAGCGGGTGATGCTGACAAGCGCAGGGGCTGGACGCGGATTGTTCCGCTTCGATGTTCCCACGCGATTGGGTGATGCTGCGCCAGGCGACGGGGTGCTTCAGATTCTCGGCGATGACACGATCGAGTGTGATTACCCCGATGAATTTAAGTCCGAATTCAAACGGGTGCCCCTTTCGGATGTAGAAATTCGAATCGCATCGACGGCAAAGTTTGAGGCCGCGAGTAGTAAAATCACGGATAAAGAAGTCGAATCCTTTAGTGATCGCATGGCGCGTGAATCGAGCGAGGAGGAATCGGACGAAGAAGACCTTCGCGTCTCCGAGCAACGCCCTGAGAATCAGATCAAACCAGGCAACGATATCTATCTTCGTGTGATCGATCCCGATCGAGATCGAACGAATGATCGCGACGAGATCCCAGTCAAACTTGTCGCCGATAGTGGCGATCAATTGCAAGTTCGGCTCATCGAAATAGAGCCTCATACGGGAATCTTCGAAGGGACCGCGAAGACCGCTGAGTTGCCTGCTGGTGCATTAGCAAGTGACACGGCGATCAACCACAACCCGTTGATGGCGATTGATCGCGATCCGAATTCGGCGTGGTTGGCCGAGCCTGGAGGGGCAACGCCGAAAACGCTCACTGTCGATATGAAAGATTTGCGGAATGTCACACACATACGAATGTCGACGCCCGATGCAGCAAAAAATGCACCGGTTCGTTTCGACTTGATGGGCAGCAACGATGGCGAGTTTTGGTTCCGAATCGTGAGTCATCCGGCGAGTGAAAAGGCTGCTCCGGCGGAGAAAACTTTTGGACAGATGCGCCAGCGTGTTTACCCCGGAAAGTACTTCACGTACTCGAACTGGAACCAGGTCGCCGATCTCGGTTGGAACCGGGAAGCAAGTGAGACGAGCGCAGTGAATGAGTTGACTTGGGCGGCAGAAGAGGATGAGGAAAAGAAACGCAACCCTCACGCAGTCATCTGGTCCGGTAAATTCATTCAACCACGCGATGGAGCTGTTCGTATCGCAGTGAAGGGAGCGCTCAGCGCAATTGCGGTCGGAGATTCGTTGGAGCTGCCGGTGGGCAAAGGTGGCCGCTCGGTCGATGTTTGGCTTACACGTGGCAGTCACGAATTAACGATTTTTGCTGCAACAGACCCCGCAGGGAACCCTGTCGAAGCAACGATCGCACGCGCGAGTCTGGAGACTGAGCAAGCGAGTTTATTGCCGTTCACAGCATCCGACTTCGATTTGAATTCCCCACTCGCCAAAGCGGCTTCAAATAGCGATTCGCCATCGACACCCGCCGCGCCGACAGTTGCCGAAGTGGATTCGGATAACAAGTCTGGCAAGTCATGGGATCTCACGTTCCCGAGTCGAAGCATTCGCTATACGAAACTCTTGTTTCATGAATTTTTGGGTGAGAGTGTTGCCGTCAGCAACCTAGAGATTGGCGGTCCCGATTCCGAGGAACCTTACATTCCTACGAAGCAAGATGTGCTCGCGCTGGTGGCCAACGATGCTTTGGAAATGGGGGCGGGAGATACCGTTACAGCAACCTACACCGACGAATTCACTCAGAATGAATCGGGGGCCAGCCAGTTGCTGAGCGCGAAATTGAAGGCGACTTATTTCAATGCCGAAATCTCCGCGATCACCTACGCTTTCACTCGCGATTCAATGGGTCGAGTCAGTGAATCGGTGCGTCAACTGAAACGAATCGACGCTGGGGAGCGAATCATTGTCGAAGTTCGTGACTACGATCAGGACCAATCGGGCGCGCGTGATGAAATCGACGTCGAGGTGTTCGTCAACGACGGAGAGCCGATTCGTTTGAAGGCGATTGAGACGGAAGAGTATTCCGGTGTCTTCACCAAAGAAGTGGATACGTCGGACGAAGAAGAAGCCGACAAGTTGACGGTGAAGCCGGGTGATAGAGTTTTTCTGCGCTACTTTGACGCTCAGAACACTTTTCCCGGACACCGTGTTCCTCGCGAAACGGTGGTTTATGTTAACGAACCGACCGACGGCGAAATCCGAATCATCC
>JBGSMN010000437.1:0-43507 GCA_041740155.1 Rhodopirellula sp. | reverse complement strand
TGTTGTGCTTGATCAGCGTCACCGCAAGGCGACGAAGCCAACTTATGTTCTCAGCACCGTTGTCTTTCCTTATCCGACATTCGTCTTCACGAAACGTTACGTCCATGACCCAGTGAAGCGAGTTCTCAATACCCCAGTGCTATCGAACTGAAGTTCCAAATCGCACTGCGTCACTTGCAAAACTCATAATATAGTAACGCACTTCGCCAGTCGAGCAACTCAATCCGTCCTTCAATCGACATCGTGACGCCCAGCGGAAATTGATGAGAAGGAGTGACGTAAATGGCCTTTGCGACTCCGGCAATCAGCCCGCACGACTTGATGGACGCACCGTTGGACAGAAACGCGGCTCGAGCACGCCAGTATCCAGGATCTTCAAACAGGACAGAATCACCGGGATCCAAAATAAGCCTAGTGGTCAGCTCGATCACCTGTTGAGTACCGGCAGTACTGAATACCTGCTCAGGAGTGCAGCGTGCACCGCGAAATGTCTTGGTGTACTCGCAGATTGCAACTCGCAATGGCATCCAACCCGACGCGGGCTGGCATTTGAGATGCGAGCTTGACATGCTGCGTCCGCGATCGCGGCAGATTTTTGTTCAGATATCCAGCGGGAATTCGTCAAGTGCTGGGATACCAAGTGAAAACAACGCTGGTTGATCGACGTACGAAGGGCGAATTCCTTCTTCGATTGTCGCCATTCGTTGCCCTCGACTGGAAAGTCCTACCATTGCGATTTGTGGAGCAGACTCTTCCGACCGGGGAATTTTCTCGTCGAAGTCAGCACAAGAAAATTGCGACATCTTGTGGTCGTCCGGCAATTCACCACGGACAAACGTCCCGCTTCCGACACACGACGCCAGATAACCCTCTGCCAGCAATTGATTGTAGGCATTCACGATCGTCATTCACGAAACATTGAGCTGCTCGGCGAAACTTCGAGTCGCGGGTAGCGTGGTTCCGCGTTCCAATTTTCCGGAAAGTATCGCTTCACGAATGCCTTCATAAATTTGGCGGTGCAATGGTTCCTTGCGTCGTCGATCCAAACGTAGGACGCCAGCACCCACAATTGCCTTGTCCATAATTGGTCTACTCAAATTTAATGAAACCGGATATTGAAGTGTTCCGATTATCTGCGACGATTTCTGAAATGCAATGCCACTCTACTGATAACACTTACGCAGAACGACAAGGTGCAATGAATATTGAAATTAATGACCTGGGGCAGCCGATCGGCAATGTCGTCGCCGACTGGGTGCAACCGCTGCCTCCAGCGCGGAAGATAAGCGAGGGGCGTTATTGTCGACTGGAGCCGCTGGATGTAGCGGCTCATGCACAAAGCCTGTTTGCAGCCAATCAACAGGACATGCAAGGATTCAATTGGACCTACTTACCTTACGGTCCTTTTGAAAGCTTCACCGACTATTGCCAGTGGATGGAAGCGACTTGCGTTGGCGATGATCCACTTTTCTTTGCAATTCGAAACCTAAAGACTGACGAAGTCGCTGGGCTTGCCAGCTATCTGCGGATCGATCCGAAAAATGGTTCGATCGAAGTCGGGCATTTGAATTACTCGCCCAAACTGCAAAAAAGCGTCGCGGCCACCGAGGCGATGTATCTGATGATGCGACAAGCCTTCGAACTGGGCTACCGACGTTACGAATGGAAGTGCAACGCGCTCAACGCACCATCACGACTGGCAGCCGAGCGACTCGGTTTGACCTTTGAAGGTGTGTTCCGTCAACACACGGTCGTCAAAGGCCGCAATCGCGATTCCGCGTGGTACGCCGCGATTGGCTCAGAATGGCCGCAACTTCGGCAAGCCTTTGAGACATGGCTTTCCCCGGAAAACTTCGACGAGTTTGGCAGACAGCAAAGGCGTCTGTCCGAGTTGACCGCGTCTTTAGTTTCCCAAGGATAATAGGACAACGCGAACCAGCAACTTTGTTTTCCTGTCAATGCAACATACACTTGACATGCACAAATTAGATGAGTTTGTGCATTATGCTCGCCTGTGGATACCGCTCGTTGAGCGATTCGGCGGGATACATCACGGCTATTTTCTTCCACATGAATCGAGCAGCGATCTCGCGGTGGCGTTATTCAGTCTTCCTTCGTTGGCGACATACGAGCAATACCGAGTCGATTCTCGCAGCGATCCGGAATGCTAGGCCGCGTATCAATATGCCCGTAACACGAAATGCATTATCCGTTACGAACGTCAGTTTTTGCGACCGATCCTAGCCGTGAGCAAGGAGCCGCAAGCCAAGGTTGAAGATTGCATCTCATGAAATCCGCTTCTATTGCGATCCTTGGCGAGTACTCGCCGGACTTCGAACCGCACGCCGCCACAAATGCAGCGATCCGTCACTCGGCGACCCGACTTGAAGTCACATTCGATGTTGACTGGATTTCAACGGACGAAATCTCGGAGTCTCTATTTGTCAATCACTCGGCCATCTGTATCGCACCTGGCAGTCCCTACAAGAATCTAGAGAAAATGCTCTGGGCAATTCGTTTCGCTCGCGAAAACAACGTCCCGTGCCTGGGCACCTGCGGTGGTTTCCAGCATATGATACTTGAGTGCGCGCGGAACCTCCTGGGATTCAAGGATGCACAACATGCCGAATATGATCCGAGTGCTTCACGTCTCTTCATTTCGAAATTGGAGTGTTCTCTGGCGGGACGCGAGATGCTCTTGCAATTCGTGCCTGATTCTCGGGTATCGCAGATCTACGGTTCGCATTCGGCAACCGAACGATCTGGCGCCGGTTCGATTCCGATCGATCGCCGAAATCTTGCTACGCGGTATCCAACGCTGCGTGGCTGAAAATCGCGACTTGAATGCCGATCCGGAGCGAACTTCCAACACCAACGAACCTGTTTTGGTCAATCTCGGAGACTCTTTACCCGAGCCGCTTGATTTCGTTTTCGAGAACCCCCTCTCTGTGTCCCACGTCTCCAAAACGCTGGGTTTTGGTGACGCCCAAGACATTCAGATCGGAGGTAAATCGTGAGCAACGATGCGAGACAGCTGCCGTCTCGGCTGCCGCGAAAGGGCCGATGTCTAATTCAAGTGCGATGTCTTCCGCATTGACGAAGCGTAGTCCGCAGTCGGCCAGATGCGACGCAAAGAACGTTGACTTGCCGGTACCGTCGGATCCGGCAATCGCGATGATGATCGGTCGCTTTTCGAGAAACTCAAAACCCAACATCACTCGTCGACCGGTTCGAATACTCGATTGACAAACCGTCCAATCGTTTCTGTGCCATTTTATTCGGTCTTTCGAAGCAAACCGGGGCGATCCGCCGTGCAAGTCAAAGAAGCGATCGATATGGGTTAGGTTCCGTTTCGCGAGCTTGCCAAACGTGGGCAATTCCGCGGCCGGCGAGGCGGTTGTTTCGGTGATTAAGAAAGGGCAGACCTAGGCCTGCCCTTTTTGTTTCGCGACTGTCACTTCGCGACTAGCGGACGCATTTCATGGATGTACTCATCCAACATCTTGAGAGAGGCTGTACGGCCGTTCTTTCGCATCCAGCCTTCGTAGGAAATCAGCACTTCGGCTTGGATCGGTGGTTTGTCCCAAAGTAATCCGTCGTCAGAAATTCCGATCGTCGTGCCCAGCGAATTCGAGTTGACACGTACCGCAACCTCGACTTCGTCTTTCGTAAACGTAACGAAGCCGTAGTCTTCATCGCGAAAGCCATTCGGCTCTTCTTTCCAACCGAGCGGCGACAACTTGGCCGCATAGAAATCGAGGATCTCAACATGCGGTGTCTTCGGCAGCTTGATCTCAATCCGCTCCTGTTGTTTATCGTAATTAACCGAAGTCGTTTCGGAGTGTTTGAAGATTGGTATATCTGCAGCTTGGATTCCGGACATGTTGGGCTTCTGCTCCTCAGATTTGGTCCCTTCATTTTTTGCCAGTTGCCACGTATTCCCCTCAGCGTATTCACCGACCACGATCCAGGTACCGCCCTCCTTGGCTTTCGCAAGTCGAATGGTAACTTCGGTTTGATCACGATAAAAGTTAAGCCAATGAATATCGTCTTCTTTTGACTTCGCAGCACGCAAAGCCAACCAACCCAGGTTTGACATTGCGTTGTCGTAAAAAGCATGACAATCATCTAGTGCCATAGAGGTCATGACGACCAAAGCGGCAGACCCGACGACATCGCACTCAATGAAGTCACAGTCTTCCGGAACGGGCAAATGGCCCGGAGCCAAAAAACCGGAGTATTGGACAACGTACTTTGAAGAATCGTCAACCTTCGGTTGAACGCTGACGCGAAGTGTTAATGCATTGCGAATAAATTCAAACTGCCGCTGGTCGATTTCCTCGCTGTGGGAGGCGTTCAGACGAGAGTAAGGAATCCAGCCGGACGCCGAGAGTTTTTTCAACAACTCAGTCTCAATGGTTAGTAGGTCAGTCGCGACTTCATAGTGCAGTGTTGAATCGGATTCGTAGGTAACTTTGAATCCCGCTAGCTCAGCCTTTGGCAAGGTTCGAAGATCCACATTTCCCAGACTGGTCATGTAGATCGAGCGACGTCCGGCACCCGAATCGGAGATGCTAACAAATACCTTGAAGCCGTTCTTGGTAAAGTTCAGGTAGTCAGGTGTAGCAACATTTCCGGGCTCTTCCTTCCAACCACGCTCGTCAAAGACGTAGCGATAAAATGCCTTGGTGTCTTCAATCGAGTTGCCGGAATCGACCTGAAGCATCGTTGCTTCGCCAGCAGTTGCGATGCTGTCGGGCGGTTTTGGTAGTGTCCGAAGGTCCATCATCGCAAAGAGTTCAAACGCAGTCGAGGGTTGGTTCTGGCCTTCGGGAATCGTGAGCGGCGCATGCAACGGCTTCAAGCCAACGGTCTCTCCGTTTGCCATCGTTCCCCAATAACGGATTGCTCCATCCTCCGTAATCACTCGTAACAACTTGCGATCATCCAACCAATCGAGCCCGACGACTTCCGGCTTGTTGGTGTCGATGAATTGTACTGGCTGCAATGAAGAAAGGTCCCAACCGCGTATGTAAGAACCATTCGCAGTCCAAAGAAACTTTCCATCATTGGTCAGTTGAAGAATTTCGTTGAGAGCAAAGTTTCCCTTCACTTCGTTCGACACAGACAAATCATTCGAATTTAGAAACGAAAGGATCGATTCTTGAGCGTAGGCGAAAAGGGCTCGATCCGCAGCTCGTGTCAGTGAGGAGACGTACCCATCCTCGACGAGTGTCTTGTTAAGCGTTCCGGTCGTTGTGTCCCAAATGGTCAATGCTTGTCCTGCTACCGCAATCTTTCCCGGTCCCGTGTACACCAAGGCACCTCGTCCGATGTCGTTTGCAGAAAACTTGTTTTTCTGTTCGAGAGTCTTTGGGTCCAAAACGAGAATCTCTTTGCCATAGCTGGCGACGGCGATCTCGCCACCGTCGTCAGAAATTGAAAGATGAACAACATCGTTGCTCAGAACCTTTTTGGAAACCAATTCCTTTTGGTCGCTGAGGTTCCATAGGCGAAGCGTCCCATCGGCATCCCCGGCAGCGATCCACTGGCCCGTTGGATCGATCGCTAGCGACTTGATCGACTCCGATTTTTCGCTGAACTTCAAGTTCCAAAGGGTCGCCACCGGCTGTTCAGCCAAGGGTTTCCACAGCGTGAGTTTTTCGCCTCCGAGTACCAACCACTGGCCATCGGGCGAACTGACCGAATGACTTACGAAAGAAATCTCATCTGATTGATGACGCGCCAAAAGAACGAGCAGCGCAAACTCGGGTTGCTTCCATCTCGCAAGTTGATCGGCCGTCGGATCGGGCGTCTTGGTGACAACAACTTCGGTCTCTGCGTCTGGTGGCGTAGCGACGGCTTGCGTTTCGGTTGGGCGCTGCGTTGGCTGATCAGGTGCGGCAACTGCGGAATCCGCTTTGATAGGCTCGGACAGGATAGCGACAATCGGTTCAGTCTCGAACGATTCCGATTTCGTCACTGCGGTTGATTCTGCCGGAGCAGCCGAAGAGAGAGGTTTTTCCGCGATCGACGGAGTCGCTCGTTCACAGCCTGAAATATGACACACTGCAAAAAAGACTGCGAGCGGCCATGCAACAGATGCTTTCAAATTGCGACAACTCATGTTTGTGATACTCTATTCGATGAAAGAGGTTGGTTTGCTAACAAGCCAGGTCATTGTACGCAAGAAAGTTGGGACTTGGCAGGCGACGGTGTGCGTCGGAACGTAAGATTCATCATGCGCGGCACAACATGTAGAAGCCCAGCGAACCTACAGCGGACGTCTGCATGACGAGCAGTAGGTAGGCTATGGTTCGCTTCTGACCGAGACGAATCACCCACACGCCAATTATCAGCTCGACTGCTGTTAGCAAAAACGCCAGCCATTGTGACTCTTGAAAATGCTGTCCGAACATTTGACTTAGCAATGCCGCCGGTAAAAAAGCTGGCAAGCCGGCAATCATGACTGCTAAAGTTGGCAGCAGCCGATTCAATTCGTCATAACCGACGACCCAGGCGTACGGCAGGATCAAGCACGCGATTAGTGCCACTACGGCCCTGCGACGCTGCGGGTTCCTTACGCCGAACCAAATCAAGTATGCAAACGCACCTGCACAAGTGATCCCACTCACCAAAAGGGGAAACTTAACGAGCAGCGGAATCGACACTGCGACAGCCGCGGTGATCATTAGCAATGTGCGAACTGAATATCGCATCGGCGTCCGTGGGGCGTCATTGAACGACTGATTCGCGATCGGCAGCCATGAAAGAGCCATGCAGAACGCTGCGGAAGCAATCGCTGAACACAGCGGTACCTTCCACAGCAACGGCGACGGCCGGCTCTGGTCGGAATCCGTCCACGCATAGAACCCAGGAATCAACCAGCCGACAAGCAAGCTGACCGCAATGAATAGCGGGAAAATCGGTATTCGCGGTGCCAGCCTTAAAGCGTCCATACTTCTTCGAGAGCCTGATTCGGTTCAATCACTGCGCGCTTTCTGGAAGTTGATCCTTAAAGCTTATCACCTTCGCGGCGCCCTCCTCCTTGGTCGCTGGGGCGACTCACAATGATATTCAGAAAGCTTTCGCCTTTGACGAGCTTGCCTGCAACGATGTCGTCTTCGGTAATCTTCGACAAAAAGATAGTGTGCTGGCCGATCTTACCTCGCCCTTGATCGTAGACGATGTACACGCCACCGTCTTTAGAAAGAGTCGCCGAAGGGTAGCTGATTTCACCATCGTCGCACAAAAGCAGTTGATGTGAAAAGGTCTTGCCATCGTCGTCACTTAGGTAGGCCGTCATGCGAGTGCGTGCACCCTTGCCTTTCTCCAGCTCGCGTTCTTTGCCGTTGTCGTCGACGTAGAAGTATTCTTGCTTACCGTCTTTCTCTTTCATTTGGACGTCATTGGCGACTAGCAGAACTCTGCCCGACGGAAGTGTTTTCAGGATGCACTTCGTATTGATCGAGAATTGCATGGGGTAGTAGCCACCCAGTCGCCAAGTCTTGCCGCCGTCGAACGATTCGGCAAACTTTTGCCCTTTCTTGGCGCGGTACAACGTGAAGAGGCTACCGTCCTTTCGAAGGATGGGCATTTGTTCCGCAAAAACTGCGTCGTTATCAGCAGGAAATTCGGAAACAAAGATTGGCGTGCCATCGACGTCTTCTTTCAAAAAACGAATTCGAACCTTGTCGGGTTTCCCAACAAGCTTGAAGTCGTCCATCGAGCGCATGATCGATCCATCAGGGAAAATGAGCGGCTTCATGACTGACATGTTCTTATTCCCAAGCAGCCGCGGCTTCGTCCACGCCGTATGTTCGTTTTCTGGGTCGAGCATCGTAAACTCCCAAGCGGAAGTAGCGAATTCGTCCTTGCCTTTGAAGTCGATATTTCGGACGCCGATGAAGCGAATGTTTCCGGTAGGATCCTTCCACAGCATTGGATCAGATGCTCCCGCGCCGAGAAGTTCACTCGGATCGAACACAAATACTTCTTTCCAAGTCTTACCGTCGTCTGCGGAAGTCGAGATGACCGAGAATTGATCTTGATGGAACGGCGCTCGTTCAGCTTGGATGTTGGAGCCGAACCATGTCGCCCAAAGTCGTCCGCCTTCAGAGATTTCCACCTGCGGGCAGCCTTGGAAAATCCTCAGATTGACACGGTGTTTGTGATAGGGAGGTTGTCCCTCAACGTTGATCTTGATCAAAGACGTTGGGGTCTTACCTGTAATCCCATAGGGGAAAATTTGTGACACGTCTTCGGAGGACGGCATCGTGGTGTCTCCCAAAACGGAGGCTGGGTCTACCGTTTGAGCGTAGAGAGCCGAGGCTAAAGACGAAGATAGACTGACGATCAGACCGCAAGTCATCAGTGATGCGAGCGTCTGACGAACAGGCTGAATTTGGTTTGTCACGGTCGTTCTTTTTGTTTTGATTCCCGATCATCGACGGGAGTGAAGTCAGCGGAATCAACTAGAATTACATCCAGGTCAAGATCCGTCACCGCACTCAATGACGGATTGGTGACGTATCTCCAATTGCGCTGCATAGTTTAGTCGAACCTGCAACATTGCAAAAGTCGCTGACGACGCCAATTTGAATCGACTTGCAGCCGCCAAGCCGAGTTGCTCAAGGAAGTGATGAAGTAATGCCCATTTTCAATCGAAACTCTAGAGGCGAACCGTACCGCCTTGCGACAGGAACTGGAATTCATGCAGTTTGCAAAACGAATGAATACATAAAGATGCTAATGCGTGGACGCAACGAACCATTTACGTAGACTTTGTCGCAAACGATAAAGTCAGCGAAGTGGAGTTCGCTTCACTGCTTGCCGCTTGGTTCGGTAACATCGCCTGCGTGTTGCAACCGGGACGCTGCTTCTTACGCTGGGGTGGGGGTTCCAAGATCGATCGCTACCAACGCATCTCCTGTAAGGCTGCGGTACTCGAACGGACCGGCGAATCGCCGGTCCCAGTTGGCACACGCAAGGAAAACATGCGATAATCGCCGAGAATCATCAATTCTCTTGCCTACAATCTTGGTTCGACTCGTGAATGAAATCCCCAGTGAAACGATGGAGCTGATCCGATCCCATATACTTCAAGGCGAGAAGATCCAAGCCTGCAAGGTATATAGAGAGGCGATGGGGTCAACGCTACTGGAAGCGAAGAATCAAGTTGAATTGCTAACCGAAGAGCTGCGAGCGTCGCATCCCGACCAAATGTCCGACCGAGCTCCCGTCGGTTGTTTGAGCAGCTTAATTCTGGGGTATATTTGCACCGGCGGTATCGCAATTGCATGGATGTTTTCATGAGCGATGCTTACAGAAGCGAGGCCTGCCCGACCGTGCGGCGAGGGAGACCTCGCTACGGCGGGCATCACTAACTCTTGCCCGCACCGATACAATCATGTGACGAGTTTTCAACACTACTCTGGATTTGCCAATGTCTTCCATCAAAGTTTTTGCAGTCGATCAACCCGGAGGCGATTTCCGACCGATGGCTGTCGGCTTGCCTGATTTGCCTTCGGATCACGTTGAAATTGAGGTAGAGTCGTGTGGGATTTGTCACAGCGACCTTTCGATGCGTGACAACGAGTGGGAAATCACTCGGTACCCGTTCGTCGGCGGGCATGAAGTGGTGGGGCGAGTCGTCGCCGTCGGAGATCAGACATCGAATCACTCGGTCGGCGATCGCGTTGGGGTTGGCTGGCTGGCGCGTTCGTGCATGAGATGTTCACAGTGCCTGAATGGCGATCAAAATCTCTGCCTTCGAGCCGAGGGTACGATCACGCACCAGAACGGAGGCTTTGCCGAACGAGTTCGTTGCCATTGGGTTTGGGCGGCGGCGATTCCCGATTCACTACCGTCCGACAAATGCGGTCCGCTGCTGTGCGGTGGTGTTACTGTCTTCAACCCGCTGATCCAACATAACTTGTCGCCGACAGCAAGAGTCGGTGTGGTCGGAATTGGCGGGCTTGGCCACCTCGCTCTGCAATTCCTGAATGCGTGGGGCTGCGAAGTCACTGCGATCTCGCGAAGCAGATCCAAAGAGGAGAATGCCCGGCGACTTGGAGCACATGAATTCTTCGCAACCAGTGAAGATCCCGAATTGGAATCTGTCGCAGGCAAGTTCGATTTTGTTTTGAACACCACCGACGCAATGCTACCATGGGATGCCTACGTGAGGGCGTTATCTCCGAAAGGCATTCTCCACACGGTCGGTGCCGCTCCGAAAATCGAGGCATCGGTTTTTCCAATGATTATGGGTCAAAAATCTTTGTCTTCATCTCCGGTCGGCAGCGTGACGACAACCGAAACGATGTTCGGCTTTTGCGCCCGGCACCAAATCCTGCCAGACACAGAAGTTTTCGGGATGGACGATATCAATGACGCATTTAAACGACTCAAAGAGACTCCTCCGCTCCGGATTGTTCTGAAACGTTAACCTGCCGGCCACAGTGACCTTCTTTGGTGTCGCCTGTCGCATTCATCCAGCAGATACAAATGCTCCGCGTACAAGTACCGATCTAGTAGAACTCACTACGAATCTTCTCTGCAGCGTTGGCGTATGTAGCATCTCTAAATTTCAATCGTTGCGATGCGATCAAATTGACTTTGGTAGTCGACAGGTTGTTGTTCAACCCATCGCTCTAAACTCCACTCTCGATGATCTCAGATGCAAACGCCAACGCGCGGTCATTTTGTTTTACCCTCTGCTAGCTCGTGTGCGTCGCCAAGTTCGGGTTCGCTGTCGGAGCCTGCGGCAGCATCACCGTTCAAGGTGCTTTTCCCGTTGCCAAAGACCCGACCACCAACAAACCATGGGGGCGATACAGCGATCCGTTTCGAGTCAAACTCCGAATTCTCACGGAACTCGTGGAAATGCTGGATCCAATAGGATCGCTATTATTAACGCGGTTCGCTGCACAAACCGCAAAGATAGTGGCGTTACCAATAATTGAAGTCACTTTATCGAAGGCCGAGGCGATATGAAGTTAAGAACGATTGCCAATATTAGGGAACGTGTCCGACTGATTGAACGTGGTAATCACGAAACACTCGGGGTATGGACCGCCGCGCAAAATTTTTATCATTTGGCTGCCGCTTTTGAAGCTACGATCGAGCAGTGGCCAGCGGGCTCGCAAGCAGTTACTCGCAAGGCACCTAAACCGATTCGTTGGTTCATCACGCGAGTCTGGTTCCCTCCGTTTATCTCGATCCCGGAATCCATTCGAGCCAGACTCGAACCGCCCACAGACGCTGACTTTGCAACCCAGAAAGTTCGATTACTTGAAAACATCGATCGATTTCAAGATTTCGAAGGCGAACATCCCCCTCACCCGGTTTTAGGACCACTCTCTCGAGATCAATGGATCGGATTTCACGTTCGCCACAGCCAACGTCACCTGTCATTCATCGCAGTGAAATCATCATAGCGACTCAATGATTTGTTTTTTCAATCTCTGAACATGGATTCGGAGCGAACATGTCTTCAAGCACGGTCGCAAACGGTCAAACTGATCGCGATAATGGTTCGCCAAATCGACTACAAATGTGGCGTGGCGTAGTTCGATCGGTATCATCGAAAATCGGCTCGCTGCTATTTCGCGAGAAAGGAACCCAGCAAGCAAACTGGCCAGGACTTCTTCCAAATTTCTATGGACTAATTTTCATGATACGTTCGCTCTGCAATGCTGATTGAACCAATTCAGAGAGTTCGGAAGGCAATCGACGAAGCTGCCAAGCTCTTTCCGCCTCAACATCACCGTTCGACGCCGCGACGGCCTTCAGGGCATAGACAGCAGCACCCAAACAGTGATCCGCGAAATGAGCTGTCGCAACCGCTTGTCCTGCAGCACGCGCGACGGCCACCGCTGCAGCATCTGATTCTTGACGGGCTGCCGAGTGAGAAGCGATTGACGCTTTCTGCGCCTCGCCGACGGCGATCTTGTCATCGGCCCACATCCGGGCTGTCGTAATAGCTACCTGCGGACGTTTGTCGTCAGACTGTCCAATAAAAAGAGGCAAAACATGCTCCGCACAATCCGCTGCCCATATTGAAAGAAGTTGGTGGTTCCGTTTGGAAAGCGGACCACCGCGATGCTCTGCAACGAATCTGCTATCTCTCATAGCTGCCTACGTGATACACTATTCATTTGTTTCGTGATCCTAGCGGTTGCCGACCGGCGAGCAAATTTCCACTAAGAATCCATCGAGATCACGTACATAGGCTGTCTGTTGCCCCCACGGCATATCTTGAACCTCTTGTACCAATTCAGCTCCCGCATCAACGGCTTGCTGTAATGCGTCGGAAACTCGTGTTGTTTCAAATGCGATTTCAAATGACGGAGCGCTGGGGTTCACTGCTCCCGGTGATTTTCCCAATTGATGCATTAAACCCATGGAAGTGAACGCGAGTTTGGTCGTTCCAGTGACCAATTCACCATAGTCACCGGATTCATGTAACATTCCCCGTTCAAGCCCGAATGCCTTTTCGTAGAACGACAACGCTTTCGATACGTCCTGCACATACAGAATGGTGTAGCGGAATGTCAGCATGATTTCTCCTAATTTTTGAAACGTTTGGTGATTGCAAGTTGCGAGTTTCGCAGTTTCACATCTTCGAGCTCTTGGAATGTTTTGTCGCGAATCTTCTCCGATTAACGGCACTGTGGAAAGGCACCTGATAGCGGTTCTGCTGTTCCGCTTGCTCGGCTCAGTCTACTCATGACGGTTCGCTCAGCAATCGACCTTCGAGAACCGTCACTGCCGTGCCCGTGAGGTGGACTCGATCACCAACGACTTCACAGCGAACTGTTCCGCCGCGTGCAGATGCTTGATACCCGACGAGCGATGGCTTACCGAGTCGGTCTGCCCAGTACGGAGCAAGGCAACAGTGCGCCGATCCGGTGAATGGGTCCTCGTTGATGCCGCAACGCGGGGCAAAGAAGCGAGAAACAAAGTCGATGCCACTCACTCGGCCAGTGGCCGTCACCATCACACCACGCGTGTCGATCTCCGCAAGTTCGCTCAAGTTCGGCAAGAGTGATTCGACAATGCTGGCTTCTTCGACAACCACCTGCAGATCAAACTTGCTGCGCAAAACAGTCCCTTCGCGAACTCCTATCGCGACCAAGACTTGTTCGCGAACTTTAGGATCGACATCATCTCCGGATGGCTCGCGGGGAAGTCGAGTGTGATCCTAGATCCAGACCATGTGCATCGCAACTCACTACTGCGAGTTTGAAACCGAATCGGCAAACCGGTGTCGACACGCGTCTGTTCAATCAGCGTATGTACGGCAGCAAGCGTTGCGTGACCACACAGGTCGACTTCGGTCGCTGGAGTGAACCAACGCAAGTAAAAGCTGTTCGGCTCAGCCGATGGAACCACGAACGATGTTTCGGAAAGGTTCATCTCGGAAGCGACACTCTGCATCCATTGTTCGTTGGCAAAGTGATCGAGAATGCACACGGCCATTGCATTGCCCGCGAACAGCCGGTCCGAAAACGCGTCGACTTGCCAAATTGGAATGCCTGTTTTTGAACTCATTCGGTACTCATTGTCAAAATGGCGTTTCGAAAACGTCTAATGCTGCTAGCAGGGAGAGCTATTCAAGCCGATGTGGGTTCACGAACGCTGAACCGCTTTCACACTCAGAAGAATCAACAAAATGTTTGGCTTCATATTAGTATGTCGGTAGCGGTTGGTTCGGAACTCCTCACCCGAGTGCTCTCACACATTGCTCGCATGAATCATAGGACCGGCTGATCAGGGACAAGGAATGCCAAGTGATGTCCGGCATGCATCCACATGAACTGCTGCCAATCCTCAACTGCTAGCTCGTTCAAAAACGGATAGTTCTCAATCGGGCCGACAAACGTTTTCGCTCGTTCGATCGTCACGATGCAATTGTTAATTACGGCGTCGTCATCGGAGCCTGGCTCTGACTTCGGTTTGAGGCGCCCCATCGTCGGTCCGCTGGACATACTACGAGTCCGTAACATGCGGTTGAAAATCCACTTGATGACGGTGGCTCGCAGAATCCAAGGCAGCCGAAATCCAAAACCGTCCATGCCCCCTGAAATTGTCGCAGTCAGGTGCTCGCAAATTTGGGTAAGGTTCCAGTTCTTGGTTTTTGTGTAACCATTTGTTCGGAGCTTTTGAATCTCTGCGATCACCTCGTCACCGGTGTGAAAGTCAAGCAATCGTTTTTGCGTGGCTGCCATGAGTTGTCCTCGTGATCGGCAGATGAATACGAGCCGTCTTCGCCGCCGTTGAGCGGGCAGGTAAGATTCTGAATACACTAGTTTACGCACTCAGCAGAGGTGGCACCATGAGTGACTATCCCTATAATTTCGAATCCAAAATTGTCAATTACGAATTTGGCAAAATGAATAGTTCGGTCGTGTATGTACCGCAAACTATCACGTCGCAATTGACTTTTGGAAAATCGAAGTTTCTGCGGATCGATGGTGAGATCGTCGGCATTCGTATCGAAGCCGCATTGTTGCCGACGCGAGGAAAGTGGTGCCTGACGGTGTCGAAAAAGCTGCAAAAGCTGATCGGTGTGACGGTTGGAGACAACGTCTCGATTTCGTTTGAGGTGGCCGACCAAGAAGCGATGACGGTGCCTACGGAATTGCAGTACGCCCTGGAAGCTAATGATGCGGCGGGCGTAGTTTGGGATAGTTGGACCACTGGTAAGCGTCGCAGTTTTTGTTACCGAGTTGGGACGGCGAAAATGGTTGAAACACGAGAGCGTCGCGTCGAAGAGGTGTTGGAAAGGCTGAGGGAAGAACGAAGAAAGAAGCCAGCGGACTGGCCGTCATCCTCCGATTGATGCGATGAACACTATCGCGAAACAGTTCTGCCAGGGCTCGGCGTCTTCCGATCGAAACGGTCGCAATGGAACTGGCATTTCCGCATCCACTCACTCGATCCAAAGATGCTGGTGACCTTCGTTAGCACCGAAAGCATCAAGATGCGCCGCAAGGATTTTTTCCCGCTCTTGCTCCTGAGCTTCTCGGATCATGATTTCACTCGCGTTCATGGTTATCGAGCAAGCAGTACGAGAATGCAACTTCCGTCGTCGATGACATTGATACCGGCTTCTCGTGCCGATTCACTAGCCTGCTCATCTTCAGCTCCAGGTTGCATCCAGATGTGTTGCACGCCGGCAGCGATCGCATCGGCAACGACTTTGCGTGTAACCACTGGTGGTGTGACGATCGAGAGAGCTTCAGGGGTCAGCGGTAGGTCGGCGATTGACCGGAACGCCTGGTGGCCTTCGATTACTTCTTGGGCTGGATTGAGTGGGTAGGTCTCGCGGCCGGCAGCGAGCAGGGTGCGGAAGACTTTGTTGCCCCACTTGTGCCTGCGGTTGGATGCACCAGCAACTGCATAGGTTCTGGCGGTGAGAAAACTTTCGATTGAGCTCACGTTAGCGTGTCGCTATTCAGTTTTCGGCTTTTGGTAAAATAGAAGCGAGGTCGCATGCATCTCTGTTTTTGTGAACGTGAAATTCGATGCGAACCATCGGGATGCGAAAACGCTTACCTCTCAGAACACACGCGGATGCAAGTCAAAAATTTTTGGAAGCGAATTCAAGTGAACCACTGATGGCATTTCTTTTTTGGCATGGGGCAGTGTGATCGGTGTTAAAAGATGTCTGGCTCGGGTGTTTTGCTGGGGTTTTGAAGGAAATCGAAATCGCAGCCTTGGTCAGCACTGGTCACATGCTGCAAGAACATTTGACCATAGCCGCGGGTGTACTTCGGTTGCGGCGGTGACCAGGCTGCCCGGCGACGCTGCAGTTCCGCATCAGGGACATCTAAATGTAGCGTACGGGCTTCGATATCCAACTCGATCCAGTCTCCGGATTGCACGAGAGCGAGCGTGCCGCCGAGGTGCGATTCGGGTGACACATGCAAGATGCACATGCCGTAGCTCGTTCCGCTCATCCGCGAATCCGAAATGCGAACCATGTCACGCACACCAGCGGCGAGTAGTTTATTTGGTATCGGCAGCATGCCCCATTCCGGGAAGCCTGGTGCACCGTGCGGCCCAGCACTCTTGAGCACGATCACTGAATCGGCAGTGACCTCTAAGTCATCGCTGTTGATCCGTGATTTCAGATCAGGATAGCTTTCAAAAACAACAGCTTGCCCGCGATGCTTTCGCAACCGTGGTTCGCCTGCGGCCGGCTTGACGACACAGCCACCTGGCGCGAGGTTACCGCTGAGCACGTAGGTGCCGCCTGAAGGTGCAATCGGGTTTTCCAACGAGCGAATGACGTCTGCGTCATACACTTCGGTGGCGGCAATGTTCTCGCCGATCGAACGGCCAGTGACAGTCATTTGGTCACAGTCCAAGAGCGACCGAATTTGTTGCAACAATGCTCGCAAACCACCTGCATTGTAGAAATCTTCCATGAGATATTTACCTGATGGGCGAAGGTTCGCAACCAGCGGCGTAATGCGAGAGAGCCGATCAAAATCAGCCATCTCTAATTCGACACCCGCACGTCGCGCCAGTGCCAGTAAGTGAACCAGTGCATTCGTTGAGCCACCCACTGCCATGTCAGTCACGACGGCATTGTGAAACGAACCGGCTGTTAAAATGTCAGACGGTTTCAAGTCTTCCCAAACCATCTCAACGATTCGCCGTCCGGTTGAAGATGCCATGCGAATGTGCTCTGCGATCACAGCGGGAATCGACGAAGCACCTGGCAGACTCATGCCGAGCGCCTCGGCGATCGACATCATCGTCGAGGCCGTGCCCATCGTCATGCACACGCCTGCCGAACGGCCAATGCTATTTTCAATTTCGTTCCATGCCCCATCGCATAAATTCCCTGCACAACGTTCCGCCCAATACTTCCACGCGTCGCTACCGCTGCCGAGCGTTTGGTCTCGCCAACGTGCCTTAAGCATTGCCCCAGCGGGGAAAAAGATCGTGGGAATGTTCATCGTGATGGCGCCCATCAAGAGCGCGGGTGTGGTCTTATCACATCCGCCCATTAAGACGGCACCGTCGATGGGATGGCAACGCAGCACCTCTTCCGTTTCCATCGCCAGCAGGTTGCGATACAGCATCGTCGAAGGCTTCATCATCATTTCGCCCAACGACATCACGGGAATCTCCACGGGAAACCCGCCTGCCTGCCACACGCCGCGTTTGATTTCTTCGGCTCGTTCGCGGAGGTGAGAGTGGCAAGTATTCAGGTCGCTCCACGTGTTCAGTAACGCAATGATCGGTTTGCCTTGGTAGTCCGCATCGGACCACCCCATTCCTTTTAACCGACTGCGGTGCCCGAATGACCGCAAGTCGTCTGGTCCGAACCACCGGTGGCTGCGTAGATCCTCGCTGGAGCGATTTCTGAATTTTGCGTGTTCTTCAGCTTCACTGGGGTTCATTGGTTTGACTTTTGATGTGAGAAGGCGTTACGCTTTGGCACGAATTTGAGAGAGGTTTTGGAACTTTAACAATAGATAACGGCAGGCGGTAGATATGAACCCCATCATCATCATGGCGGTGGGAATGGCGATCGTGATCGGTGGGATCCTCTTCTTTCGTTGGCACGCCTTCCTATCGCTGCTCGCTGGTGCCTTGGCCGTCGCGCTGCTGACGTCGGCCACCACTCGACTTCGCGGTGAATTAACACCCAACGCGATTGAGATTGCCGAGGTGGACAACGCGGCGCTCACGCTGGCCACCGGCTCCGACATTACTTCGCTACCGAAAACGGTTTTTGTGTTGCGAGGTCTGCACGTCGCTAGCGATGTGGTGCAGCGTATCGGCGAGTTGGATTGGACCGTCGCTCCAATGGATGCGGACGATGGCGACGAAGTACGCGTGAATATCTCCGGTGCAGGTGCTGGCGAAGTTCGACCCGGTGATTTTCTCGTTAGTCAAACGGCGTACGAGGCTGCCGAAGCCGCTAGTCATCAATCGGCAGCCGACTCGATTGCAGCAGGCTTTGGCGATACCTGTCGTAAGATCGGGATCTTGATTGCACTCGCCGCGATCATCGGCACGTGTCTGCTGGAAAGTGGTGCGGCGCGGCGGATTGTCGATACCCTCCGAGTTCGCTTGGGAACGAAGCGGACACCCTTGGCGTTCATGTTGAGCGGATTTGTGGTGGGTATCCCGGTGTTTTTTGATACGGTGTTTTACCTGCTGCTACCGCTTGCGAAGGCGATGTATCAACGCACGGGCAAAGATTATGTGTTGTTGGTAATGTCGGTCGTCGTGGGGGGCACGATGGCGCACTCGTTGGTGCCACCGACCCCTGGACCTTTGTTCGTGGCCAACGAACTCGGCGTTGCCATCGGTACCATGATGCTGGCGGGAATCGCCGTCGGTTTGTTTTCCTCCTTCTGTGGGTTCGCCTATGCGAAGGCAGCCAATCGTCGGTGGCCGATCACGCCTTCGGAGGTGGCGACCCAGACGAGTGGCGAGGAAGAAAATATCGAATCTTCAGAATCGCGCAACCCACAACCGCCCATGCCATCATTATGGGCATCGCTTGTGCCGATTTTGCTGCCCGTCGTGCTGCTGTCGGTAGCCACGTTCTGGGCCAGCGATAAGGCGGACGCCTCGACTGGCCAAGTGATGTTGGCGTTCTTGGGCGACACGAATATTGCCTTGGGAGTGAGTGCCGCGTTCGCACTGGTGTTGCTGTGGCGGTATCCAGGCCGGGCGGATGCGTCAGCAGCGGTTGGTGCGGCCATCACAGGCGCAGGAGGAATTATCCTATTGACCGCCGCTGGCGGAGCATTCGGGCACGTGTTGCGACAAACGGGGATTTCTGAAGAGTTACAACAACGATTTCTGGGAGCAAACAGCGGATTTGCAATACTCTGGCTAGCGTTCGGTTTGACTGCATTGGTTCGCTTTGCCCAAGGTTCGGCCACGGTTGCTATGATCACTTCGGTTGCCATCGTTTCACCGCTCGCGGCAACCGGTTCGCTCGCTTTTCATCCCGTTTATTTGGCGCTCGCGGTCGGTTGCGGTTCCAAGCCGTTGCCGTGGATGAATGACAGCGGTTTTTGGGTGGTGGGACGCATGAGCGGCTTTACCGAACGCGAAACACTTCGTACTTTTAGCGTCACGTTGAGCGTCATGGGGATCTGCGGATTCGCCGCCACGCTGATCGCGGCATGGTTGTTCCCGGCAATTTGAATCACTCCTTAGTCAATAAAGAAACTCCCTCATGTTCACTGGCTCAGTCACACCTGGATTATTGGGCGGTTCCGTCATCGCCGTTCCGCCGATGGCGCGCGATTCCCAAGGGGCCGTTTGCCGAACTGCGAACAAACAGATTGTGCGGCATATCGAAGCCGGTGGTGTGAGCACGTTGTTGTATGGTGGCAATGCCAACTTCTATCACATCCGGCCCAGTGAATATGAATCGACGCTGGCAACGCTCGTTGAAATTGCCGCCGAATTGACATGGGTAATCCCTTCCGCTGGCCCGTCGTTCGGTTTGATGATGGATCAAGCCGACGTGCTCCGCGATTTTGATTTCCCTACCACGATGATCTTGCCTCAGCAAGAGATTACAACTCCACAGGGAATCGCGACTGGTACACGTTTGTTTGCTGAACGGTTGGGGCGTCCGATCGTGTTGTATCTCAAACACAACAACATCCTACCACCGTCACTGGTCGCCAGTTTGCAGCGTGACGGTGTGTTGGCAGCGATCAAATACGCGGTCGTGCGAAGCAACCCAGCCGATGATCCGTACTTGAAATCACTCGTGGCGGAAGTCGATCCGTCGATCATCGTCAGCGGCATCGGCGAGCAACCCGCGCTCATTCATTTACGTGACTTCGGTTTGAACGGGTTCACGGCGGGTTGCGTGTGCGTGGCTCCGAAGTTGTCAATGCAATTGTTGCAAGCGATCAAAGCCAGTGATTTTGAACGTGCTGAGACTATACGTGAGATCTTTGTTGAACTCGAGAATTTACGAAACAGCATCAATCCGATCCGTGTTTTGCACGAAGCGGTTCGCTTGGCAGGCATCGCCGACACTGGCTCACTGACGCCGTTGTTAAGCGGCATCGAGGATAGCGACATGGAAAAAATTGAGACTGCCGCTAAACACTTGATGAGTTATTGAGTTCATCTCAATAAGATCTGGCTCGCTCTCAACTGAGCAGTTCCCCGAATGACAATAACGAAATCATGATGCGCACTGAGGCAAACACGATCAAACGCCCATACGAGATGGCAATCTTAGCGTGCTCAGTATTGCTGGCGGCGGAGTGGGCGATTGCTCAAGAAACGGTGGTGTCGCGTAAGCAAGCCTATGCTGAACTGGCACCAGCGACGCATCGGCAAGACACGAGTATTGCCAATCCAGAGGGACTCGCGGGACGAGTCGTGACGGGATACCAAGGTTGGTTCCGCGCCGAGGGCGATGGCTCGGGACTGGGGTTTCAACATTATGAGAAAGGACGCAGCTTTGAACCGGGCAAGTGTACGATTGATTTCTGGCCTGATGTCTCAGAGTATGACCCTGATGAACTGTTTCCGACTTTGTTCCGGCATCAAGACGGCACGACGGCGCACGTGTTCAGTTCGATTCATCCGAAAACGGTGGATCGACATTTTGATTGGATGGCCGAGTACGGGATTGATGGCGGCTTCGTGCAACGTTTCGCCAGCCATGGGGCCAAACCGCATCGAGATTATCGTGGATTGAAGTTTGAGAACCGTAAGCTGATGCTTTGTCGTGAAGCCGCGATCAAGCACGACCGAGTGTGGGTGTTGATGTATGACTTGTCCGGTTTACACGATGAAGACTTTGAGCGTTTGGCCGAAGATTGGAAACAACTGCGAGACAGCATGCAACTCGGTACCGACCCGAATGATTCCGCTTATCTGCACGTCAACGGCAAACCGCTCGTCGCGATCTGGGGCGTCGGTTTCAGTGACGATCGCAAATATAGCCTTGAGAAAACGGAGTGGTTCATCCGCTTGCTCAAGGAGAATCCCGAGTGGGGTGGAATGAGTATCATGCTCGGCGTTCCGTATTATTGGCGTGATCAGCAACGCGATGCCGTCACCGATCCGCGTCTGCACTCGGTTCTAAAATTGGCTGATGTGATCAGCCCGTGGTCGGTGGGTCGATATCGCGGTCAAGACGACGCAGCGAAGATGATGACGCATCAACAGCGTGACCATGATTGGTGCGAGCAGCAAAAGATAGACTACCTGCCAGTTCTTTGGCCTGGTTTCAGTTGGCAGAACTTGAATGGGGAAGCGGCGTCGCATGTTCCACGCGAGGGAGGTCGTTTTCTTTGGAGACAATTTCAAGCAACTGCGATGTCAGGTGGTCGTTCGGCTTATGTCGCCATGTTCGATGAAATGGACGAGGGGACGGCAATTTTCAAGTGCACCAACGATCCGCCGGTTGGTAAGTCAGAATTTCGGACGTACGAGAGCCTGCCGAGCGATCATTATATGTGGCTCACGGGCGAGGGCGGCAGGTTATTGCGAGGCGAACTGCCGACTCGGTAAGCGTTGCAGAAACGAGTGGGATAGGCTTCCAGCCTGTCAACTCACTTTTAACAGGCTGTAAGCCTACCCCACTTTGAACGGATTTCATCGGAGGTGTTTAGTGCTGATCTTCTGCCCCTACGCAACCGTTTCCAGGATCGACATTGACGGTTTTTGTGCCCACTCTCTAACCTCCAGAGCCGCAGTTTCTCTTCGCTCTCAAGGTGAATCATTTTGTTGACGACGCGATGTTCCCGGTCGGTTGTTTGTCTGCCATTTTGCTTGTTTTTGACGCTATTAATCGGCTGGCCGGTCGCTTACGGTGACGAACTAGTCGATTTACAGGCGGTGATGACGGAACAATCGCTGACAGTCGAGTTGGTCCAGCGTGCGATCACTGATCTGGAAAACCGCACCGACATCGAAGTCGAAAAACGTATTCAAGCGATCGATAACTACCGTTCGGCACTGAATAACTTAAATTCGGCTGCGGAAAATGAAGCCTGCCAGAAGGCACTCGTGAGCGAAACGGAGACCGTGCCATCCCGCGTCGAACAGCTCAAACAGCAACGCACCGAACTGAAGGATCAGAAGCCAACGGTCGAGTCGGGTTTAAGTTTAACCGAGATGGAGCAATTATTGCCGCAATGGGAATTGTTGCTAGCAACGCACAAGAATGCTCGGCAAGCTGCCGAATCGGAATCTCAGACTCGCTCGCAGCGACGCAAGGAGATTCGCGCGTTGATGGTCGCCAAGGAGCAGCGGATTGCTGAGGCGACAGCTCAATTGCAAACGCTTGCAGCGGCTGAAACCTCGACACAGTCGAATTCGTTAGCAGCCCGATTGCTGACGCGCCGTTTAACCTTGGTTAAAGAATTGCCCGCACTGCAAGCAGAACTTGCCAAGTATGACGCCGAGGAATCCGCCGACTTGTTGCGGTTACGTATCGACGTTGCCAACGCATTGACTGCGCATCGAGAACAGTGCATCGAGTTGTTACAACATCGTATCAACGCAGTGCGCGAACAAGCAGCAGAACAATCGATTCAGCAAGCACGTGTTGAAGCGATCGCGGCAGCTCCGTCATTGAAACACTATGCCGAGCAAAATCAAGAGTTTGCCGAGAAAACGAAGGCGATAGCCGCGTCGCTGGCTCAAGCGCAGGCGGACAAAAAATCTGCTGCTGAAATGCACGAGTCACTCGTGCGTCAGTTCAATTTGACGCAGAAGAAAGTCGATTCGGTAGGCTTGACCAGTTCAGTCGGGGCATTGCTGCGGAAGCAGAAGAAGAACTTGCCCGACGTTTCCGCCCGACGAGCTGCAGTCGCGTTACGCCAACCGCTGATCAATGATACGCAGTACGAAACGTTCGAGCATGAAGATCAACGTCAAGAGATGAGCGACGCGAAGACGCTGATCGCTGAAATCGCAAAAACATCAGACGCTCGCTTGGAATTGCCATCCCACAATACGCTTAACATGGCATTGTTAGAATCGGCAGCGGAAGATTTGATCGCTCGCCGTGCGGAGACACTCGATATCTTGATTCGCAGCAATGGGCAGTACTTTGATGAATTGATTGATCTCGATACCACCGACCAGCAACTCATTAAACTCGCTGCCCAGTATGAAAACTACATTGATGAACGGGTGTTGTGGATTCGTAGCGGGCGACCACTCACGGCGGATTTCACGCTGGATGCTTCGGATACGTGGTTGATCAGCCCGACCAAATGGCTGGAGCTATCACGAACCATGATGACGGATGTTCGTGAACGGTTCTATTTGTACATCTTGGTTTTGCTGCCGTGGTCGTTGTTGGTGGTGCGAGGCAGTTTGATTCGTCGTCGCATTCGGAATTTCGGTGAAATCGCCGCACGTGCGAACTGTCGTTCTCTGTTGCCAACACTGCGAACGGCTGTACTGACCATAATGGTGGCAGGCGTTTGGCCCGCGCTGTTATTGTTGATGGCGTGGCGATTGAATCGAGTGGCTGGTGATTCGGAGTTAGCTTGTTCGTTGAGCCACGGGTTGCTGTGTTTGTCGTCACTATGGTTTGCTGTTTGCCTGTTGCGACAAACGTGCCGACCGATGGGGTTGGGCGAGGCTCATTTTCGCTGGTCGTCGCATGCGACTGAATCGTTACGCAGCGGCCTCCGCTCGATTGCTTTCGTCGCGTTCCCGTTGACACTCGTGACCGCAACCCTCTCGGTCAGTGAGCAATCGCATGGCCGCGATACACTCGAACGAGTCCTGTTCGTCGTCGGGATGTTTATCGTCGCGTTCGGTGTGTTTCGATTGCTGACACCGGGCGGTGTGCTGCGTGAATACGTTAACAATAGTGAATCGCAGTGGAGCGGTCGCCTAAAGCACGTCTGGTGGATCGCTGGTGTGAGTGTGCCGCTTTCGTTGGCCAGCCTTTCGGTGGCTGGTTACTACTACACCGCTGAGGTACTCGCGTGGCGTTTGTTTGCCACCTGCGGATTTGTAATCACGTTGCTGGTCGTGCGATCATTGTTCTTTCGCATGTTGATGTTGCGTCGTCGCACATTGAGCATGGAACAGTCGCGACAGCGGGCTGCGGCAACGACAGCCACGGAGCTGGCATCGCCGTTGGTCGCAAGCATGTTGACCGACGACCCCAAAGCGGACATCTCGGCGCACAGCCTGCAATCTCGGCGTTTGATCAACTCGGGAATGATTGCGTGCTCGATGGTCGGTTTGTGGATGATTTGGGTGCAGGTGCTGCCCGCCCTCAGCATGCTCGATAATTATCCCGTCTGGACGATCGCGTCCGCTTCTTCGGGAGAATCATCTGCATCAATCGCGTCACCTGCGGCGGCGATAGCCTCAGTCACTAGCAGCAGTGGCGATGCCTCTCCGTTGCCTGTTGTCGATCAACGCAACGATGCCGTGATTACGATCTCCGATATCGCCTTGGCGTTGTTGATTACCGCCGTGACTTTTGTTCTGTTTCGCAACGGCCCCGGTCTGTTGGAGATATCGGTATTGCAACAATTGCCCGTCGACGCTTCGGTGCGCTACGCCATCACCACCTTGGTTAGTTACGCCATAGTTTTGATCGGCACGATTGCGGCGTGTTCGACAATTGGGCTGAAGTGGTCCCAGATACAGTGGTTAGCGACGGCGTTGACCTTCGGACTGGCGTTTGGACTGCAAGAAATGTTCGCAAATTTTGTGGCGGGACTGATCATCCTGCTCGAACGTCCCATTCGAGTTGGCGACATCGTGACGGTTGACGACGTCAGTGGCGTGGTTTCGCGAATCCGCATTCGTGCCACCTCAATCACGAACTGGGATCGCAAAGAATACGTGGTTCCGAACAAAGAATTCATTACCGGTCGTTTGCTCAACTGGACGTTGTCGGACAAGATCAATCGAATCGTCATCAACGTCGGGATCTCATATGGTTCGGACACCGAGCGTGCACGGGAGATCTTATTGCAAGCCGCGAATTCGCATCCGTTAATATTGCAAGACCCGCCATCGGTGGCGACATTTGAAGGGTTTGGGGATAGTGCGCTCAACATGGTGCTGCGAGCCTATCTCCCGACGCTTGACAATCGCCTCGAAGTGATCCATCAATTGCATACCTCGATCAACATCGCGTTCCGCGCCGAAGGCATTGAGATTCCGTTCCCACAACGCGACTTGCACGTGCGCACCACAGCGGGCGCGTTGGGGCTAGCGATCGACCCCACTCAGCCTTCACGCACATTCGATCGCGATGTGTCACAGAAAGCAGCGTAAGTCATTATGAAAGTGAAAGCCATGCTCTTGTCGCGTCGCCATCGCCGCCGGAAAGCGACAGTCGGTGCGGTACCGGGGACCATTGCCTCGTATGAAGGCAGTGTCAAAGGTGAAATTCGCGTGATTCATTACGACACCAAAAGCTACACAGACGAAGTGTTTGACTCCGTCGCAGATCTCATTCAATTCGCGCCGCGGAAGAAACCCACAGCCGTCGATTCACCAGTGGAAGATCCAGCAATCGATGTGATCATCAATCGTCCAGAGCATGTCACCTGGATCAACATCGATGGTGTGGGCGATGCCAAAATGCTCAAAGAAATCAGCCGTCTATTTGGGATCCATCCGTTAGCGATGGAGGACGTTGCCAATGTGCATCAACACGCGAAAATGGACGCTTTCGGTGACACATTGTTCTTCGTCGTCCGCATGCCGACCGGGGATGATGGATTTCAGACCGAGCAAGTTAGTTTATTCTTGATTGGTGGTGTGGTGATCACCATTCAGGAGAAACCCGGCGATTGCTTGGAAGTGGTGCGACATCGAATTGTCAATAAACTCGGACGGATTCGCAGACGCAAGGCGGACTATCTGACATATGCAGTGATCGATGCGATCATCGACGGGTACTTTCCAGTGATTGAGCGTTATGCAGAGAAACTCGATGAGGCGGGTATGCTGCTGGAGAGTGGCGGTAGCCGAGTTTTGCCATTGCATTTGCATCACATTCGCGGTGATCTGTTGTTGATCCGAAAAGTCATGCACCAACATCGGTTGGCGATCATGAATGTACTGCATGATGAAAATGAACTGATTTCACACGACACATCGCTGTATTTTCGTGACTGCCAAGATCATGTGCAACAAATCATTGAGGCGGTTGATACAGACCGGGAGACGTGTGGGGAAGTGCGTGAATTGTATTTCGCGATGTTGGGCGAAAAGAACAATGACGTGATGAAAGTGCTGACGATCATCGCGACGATTTTCATACCGATGAGTTTTGTCGCCGGTGTCTACGGTATGAACTTCGACTTCGAAGTTTCCCCACTGAACATGCCGGAGTTGCACTGGGCGTTCGGGTATCCGTTTGCGTTGGGATTAATGTTGGCGATGGCAGGCGCGCTATTGACGTTTTTGTATCGCAAAGGCTGGCTGAGTCAATGATGGGCTTTCGGTTGTTCATCTATGTCGTTATTTACATTGTTTTAACTGAACTTAGTCGACGAGTTTCGTATCCGAACACGTTCTCGCCACTGTGGTTGCCAGCGGGTTTTGCGCTAGCGGTCTTTGCCACCACGCAGCGGCGGCAATGGCCGCTGTGGACTGTCGGCTCGATCATCGCCAGTCTCGTCTACAATAGCTGGTTGCATGAAAAACCTGCGGGTGTGGTGTTTGGGTTCACGCTTGCCAATTTATCGCGAACCTTGATAGGTGCGTGGCTGATCCAAAGTTGGCTTCCTGGTCGGTTTCGATTATCCAGCGTGCGGGATGTTTTGGTCTTCGCGGTCGCGGGCTGTTTGCTCGCACCGCTGACGACCATGTTTTTTGGTGCGGCGACTCTTTTTTTTGCATACGGGACTCCGTGGAGCAAGAGTGCTCCCGCGTGGTTGGCTGGAAATGTCGTCGGGATTATGCTGCTGGCCCCTTTGTCGTTGGTGTTCATTAGGAGATGCCAACGCCCTTCACGAATATGTGATTGTGGCGGTCCACGTGACGCTCGCACGGCAGTCTACTTTGTAGTGTTGACACTCACTTTATTAGTGGCTGCGTTAATTGTATTTCGTTTCAGCACAGCACCCATTTCGTTTCTCGTTGCTCCGTTCATGATTTGGTTAACGATCCAGTTTGAATTATTCGGAGCCGTGACGAGTTGTTTCTTGGTGGCCATGGTATTGTTGGGATGCACTTCTGCGGGTTATGGCCCGATCGCTGCGGGGCGTGCTCCAGAAATGCAAATGCTTTTGTCGCAAGGCTTCTTGTTTTCTGTCAATCTAACTTCACTCATCTTGGCGTCGGTCGTGCTAGGGCGGCGGAGAGCGATGTCCCGGATCGAATCCACTCAAAAGCAGCTCAAAGAACTTCAGCGGGAAACGCAACTGATCCTCGATACCATCCCTTCCATGGTTTTCTATCAGGACCGGAGCGACCGGGTTTTGCGCGTGAATCGGTCGGCGGCACAGTGGTTGGATCTGCCGCGACAGCAAATTGAAGGAAAAGAAATTTCGGAAATCTCCGGTACCTTTGGTAGCTTGAAACCAGCGATTGCGCCACTCGCCATGCAGCCTGATGAACCACTGCTGGGAGTCGAACAAACCGTGACGCTTCCGAGTGGTCATACTCGCTGGGTCCAGGTCGACCGCGTTGTCTTGGACGGCAGTGAGCACCAACCGCGTTCGATGGTGGTCGTTTTGACCGATATCTCGGACCGAAAATCTGCCGAAGCGGACCTGCAACGCAGCAATCAAGATCTCGAACGCTACGCGATCGTTGCTTCGCATGATCTTAAAGAACCTCTTCGTGCCGTCAGCGGATACTGCCGTTTTCTGCAAGAAGACTACAGTGAGTCGCTTGATTCAGAAGGCCGACGATTTGTCGAAAAAGCGATTGAGGGTGCTGATCGCATGCAGCAGATGGTCAACGACTTGTTGGAGTATTCTCGCGTCAGCCGGGCGGAACTGCCGATTGAAACAGTGGACCTAAATGCTGTTGTCGCTGGCGTGCGTGTTGATCTGCAACAGCGTATTGTCGATACCGGTGCAAACATCACCGTTGAGCACTTACCCTCGATTCGAGGGTCTCACGGACAATTGACCCAATTGTTTCAGAACTTGTTATCGAATTCAATGAAGTTCGTGCCTAAAGACAGAAAACCTTGTATCACCATCACCAGCGATTGTTCGGTGGAGGATCTCAGCGTGATCGTTGCCGATAATGGATTGGGGATCGCTGAAACGAACCGGACCCGAGTCTTTGAAATTTTTCAACGACTCAATCGACGCGAGGACTACCCCGGCACAGGGCTGGGCCTGGCCATTTGTGAGCGCATCATGGATCGTCACCACGGTGGGATCGAGATCATTTCTGAACTCGGTCAGGGCTCGCAATTTCGCTTGCGTTTTCCAAGACATTTGGAAATCGCGTGACTTCCCTGATTTCACCTATTGCAATTCGACAATTTGGGTTAGACTCCGCTCTTCACGTAAGAACCAAACCAGGTTCAATTGCGCGACAAGTCTTTAAGGGTTCTCTTCAGCGGCCAACCGTTGTTGCCAATGAACCATCTAACGGGCTGAAATAGACATGAGTTCGACTAGTCTATCGCCCCGGAAGTGAAAGCAGCGTCGCGATTTGTGTTTTGTTGCGTCGGCCCTGTCCGATGCGTTCGCCACGCCTCCTTCCTACACGCATACACATGCCCACCGGTCTTAATACCCGGTACTGGGCTGTCGTAGCGTTTTTTGAAAATACCATGTTGAATCCACTTTCCAACTCTGAGATTGTACTTTTGTCTGAGACCACCCCAGCCCTTGATTCCAACCCGAGCGACTCCATTGAATACTGCAATGATTCGCTGATGACTTCGCCAGAAGTCACCAACGATGCACTGTTAGCTTGTTATTCTGAAAATATCAGCGCGGAATGCTTCGCTGCTCCTGCCGACCATGATGCGGAGATTGTTTGCTCGCCACCAGCGGATGAACAGAGCCTTGCGCACGTAGATGTAGTCGAGCCAGTCGCGGCAACGGTGCTGGCTGTGACCCCCGCTGCGGTCAGTGAACCGGTGCAGGCCAACGAATTACTGCAAATTACCGAACCTAACGAGGTCAAAGTACTCAAAAAGAAAGTTAAACCCGCGCCAGTCGAGGAGTTTGACGAACCAGAGGAGGTTGAAGAAGCAGTCGACGCTGGTTTCGCTGCCTTCGCGCTTCGCCCCGAAGTGCTGCAAGCGGTACTTAAATCGGGCTACGATACGCCGACGGCGATCCAGGCGGAGATTATCCCGCACATGTTAGCTGGTCGCGATGTGCTCGCCCAATCTCAAACCGGCACCGGCAAAACAGCCGCATTTGCGCTGCCGATCCTGAGCACGATCGACACCAAGAAATTTCACCCGCAAGTTTTGGTGCTGGCACCAACGCGTGAACTGGCGATTCAAGTCGCTCGGTCTTTCTCAACCTACGGAGCGAACATTCCCGGATTTGAGGTCGCGGCGATCTATGGCGGACAAGACTATGAGCCGCAACTCAAACAACTTCGCCGTGGCGTGCAGGTCGTCGTCGGCACGCCAGGTCGCGTGATTGATCACGTCAATCGAGGCACGCTCGATTTGGGCAAACTCGATTGTTTGGTACTCGACGAAGCCGACGAAATGCTCAACATGGGCTTCCTTGAAGACGTGCAGTTCCTACTTAAGAAAACGCCCGAGACTCGCCAAGTCGCGTTATTCTCAGCAACCTTGCCAGGTCCGATTTGTGATATCGCTAACGAGTACCTTCGCGATCCCGCGAAGATCACGATCAAGAAGAAAACGGCCACTGCCGATTCGATTCGTCAGCGGGCAATCTTCGTCGCACCTGGGGATAAACTCGACGCGCTCGTTCGGCTGTTGGAAGTCGAAGAAACCGATGGTGTGATTGTGTTCACAAAAACCAAAGACGCCACGATCATTGTTGCCGATGGTTTGGTACGCCAGGGCTTGTCCGCCGTCGCTCTTAACGGCGACATGCCGCAAAAAGTTCGCGAACGGACCATCAGCCAGCTCAAGAACGGGAAACTGAACATCTTGGTCGCTACCGACGTAGCTGCTCGCGGGTTAGATGTGCCACGCATCAGCCACGTCTTCAACTTCGACCTGCCGCATGATAGCGAGTCATACATCCACCGCGTCGGTCGAACGGGACGCGCTGGGCGCGCTGGCGAAGCGATCATTTTTCTGACCAATGCGCAGCGAAGCAAATTGCGGAACATCGAACGGGCAACGAAGCAGCCGATCGAGGTCATCAATATCCCCACTGCGAAAGAGATCAATGCGATCCGGATCAAACGTTTTGGTCAACAGATTACAGACATCGCAGCCGAGAAAGATCTAACCCAGTTCAAAGATCTGATCGCAGGTTACGCCGAAGAATCTGGCAAACCGCTGGACATGATCGCGGCCGCTTTAGCAGAGCTTTGCCAACAGGGACGTCCGTTCCTGATGAGAGATACGCCGACGAAGTCGCGTCATGCACGCGAAGATAATCGAGGCGACCACTTTGATCGGGGCGATCGGGGTGATCGGGGCGATCACTTTGAACGCGAAGACCGTTCGGACCATCGTGGCGGGCGTCCTCAACGACAACTCGGGCCGCCGCAAGAAGGCATGGTTCGCTATCGCATCGACGTGGGCTGGCAAGATGGCGTTAAGCCTGGAAACATTGTCGGTGCGATTGCCAACGAAGCGGGCATCGAAGGTCAATACATTGGACCGATCAATATCCGTGATGATTTCAGCACGATTGATTTGCCCGAAGGCATGCCATCGGACATCTACCAGAAACTCCGCAAGACCTGGGTTTCTGGCAAACGCTTGAATTTGGAAGTCTCACGCGACACCGTTGAGCATGCCGGAGGCTATCCACGTAGTGGCGGACCCGGCCAATTCAAACCGAAGCACGGCAAAGGTGGCGGCCCCGGTGGTGCCAAACGCACGTTCGCCGGTAAAGGCACGTTCGCCGGGAAAGGCAAGAAAGCCAAGCGAAAGACAAATTCGTAATTTCTCCTCACTCAAATGAAAAAACGGCTGATTCAATCAGCCGTTTTTTTTTAACGATCGACAGCTCGTGGCGAGTTCCGTTACCGATCAAACCGGTCCGCATTCATTACTTTGTTCCATGCGTTAACAAAGTCGTTGACGAATTTTGCGTTTGAATCTTCGCTCGCGTAGACTTCCGAAATCGCACGCAGTTGCGAGTTAGAACCGAACACCAGATCTACCGAAGTGGCTTTCCATTTAACGTCGCCTGAATCGCGATCACGGCCTTCGTAGAAATGCTCACAGACGGCCGATTTATTCCACACCGTGTTCATGTCTAACAGGTTGACGAAAAAATCGTTCGTCAACGTTCCTGGTTGTTCAGTCAACACGCCCAGCATCATCGAATCCGCGTTCGCATTGAGCACACGCAGGCCGCCAACCAAAACAGTCAATTCCGGTGCCGTCAGCGTCAACAGTTGAGCGCGATCAACCAACAGCTCAGCGGCTGGTCGGTCGAGTCCATCACTGACGTAGTTACGGAAGCCATCGGCACGCGGTTCCAACACCGCAAACGCTTCCACGTCCGTCATATCCTGTGTCGCGTCCGTTCGGCCTGGCGAGAATGCCACAGTGACATCATGCCCAGCTTGGTCAGCGGCACGCTCAATCGCCGCAGCTCCACCTAAGACAATCAAATCGGCGAGTGAGACCTTCTTCGCATCTTTGCTCGAGCGATTAAACGTTGTTTGGATCTCTTCAAGCTTCGCAAGCACCTTCGCCAATTCGGCAGGTTGATTGATGGCCCAGTCTTTTTGAGGTGCCAAGGCAACACGTGCCCCGTTGGCACCGCCGCGGTTGTCTGACCCACGGAAAGTGGAAGCCGATGCCCACGCGGTGCGTACAAGTTCCGCTGTCGAAAGACCCGTTTCTAAGATTTGGTTCTTCAGTTTCGCGATGTCTTGCTCATCGATCAAATCGTGGTCGACCGCAGGTACGGGGTCTTGCCACAATTGGGCGGGGGCGACCTCTGGACCGAGGCATCGCGAAACCGGTCCCATGTCTCGGTGCGTGAGTTTGTACCAGGCCTTGGCAAACGCGGCAGCGAACTCATCGGGATGTTCATGGAATCGTTTCGAGATCGGACCGTAAATGGGATCCAGCTTGAGCGACAAGTCCGTTGTGAACATGATCGGAGCATGTGACTTGGCATCGTCGTGAGCATCGGGCACGGTTCCATCGGCGGCCCCATTTTTGGGAGTCCATTGTTTCGCGCCCGCTGGACTCGTGGTCAATTCCCACTCAAAGTCAAACAGGTTATCGAAGTAACTGTTCGACCACTGAGTCGGTGTCGAGGTCCAGGCACCTTCCAGGCCGCTGGTGATCGTGTCACTGCCACGACCGGTTCGGAATTGATTGCTCCAGCCGAGTCCCTGTTCTTCGAGAGTGGCGGCTTCGGGAGCGGGACCGACAAACTTGCTCGGGTCGGCCGCACCGTGAGCTTTGCCGAACGTGTGGCCACCCGCGATCAAGGCCACCGTTTCTTCATCGTTCATCGCCATCCGAGCAAAGGTTTCACGGATGTCATGCGCCGCAGCGATCGGGTCTGGATTTCCGTTAGGACCTTCGGGGTTGACGTAAATCAAACCCATTTGCACTGCCGCCAATGGGTTATCGAGTTCGCGTTCACCGCTATATCGCTTGTCACCCAGCCACTCGCTTTCTGGTCCCCAGTAAACGTCCTCCTGCGGTTCCCACACGTCTTCGCGACCGCCAGCGAAGCCGAACGTTTCAAATCCCATGGATTCCAAGGCACAGTTACCAGTCAAAACCATTAGATCGGCCCATGAGATCTGTTTGCCGTATTTTTGCTTGATCGGCCAGAGCAACCGACGGGCTTTGTCCAGGTTGCCGTTATCGGGCCAACTGTTCAGCGGTGCGAATCGCTGGGTGCCGTCACTGGCACCGCCACGACCATCGGCCACGCGATAGGTGCCTGCACTGTGCCACGCCATGCGGATGAAGAACGGTCCGTAGTGGCCATAGTCCGCTGGCCACCAATCTTGCGAAGTCGTCATCAGTTCATTGATTTCGCGTTTCAGTTCGTTCAGATCGACCTTTGCAAACTCTTTGGCGTAGTTGAAATCCTCGCCCATCGGATTGCTCGCTGGAGAGTTCTGATGAAGAATTTTCAAGTTCAATTGGTTCGGCCACCAGTCGCCGTTGGAGTAGACACCTGCCGCAGTGTGGCGACTCGCTGGGGCACTGACTGTCCCCATGACGGGGCATTGCGGGGCCGCTGCAGCGCCGGTTGGAGAGGACGTCGAGGCATCCGTTGGTCTGGTTTCTTCGCTGCGGGCAGCACTTGCGACGCACAAGACGGCTAGCGACGCCAAAATGCGGGGGGCATGTAAAAATGTGTTCATGTCAGTTTTCTCGGTTTGTGGGGAGAGGAGACGATCGGATACCTGAAATCCTAGGCGGGTCGTCGCCATCCGTCCAATGCAATTACGATATAATAACTATGCGTCAAACGCATTGCTCAGTCGCTGCTCACTTCGCTTGCTCGTTTGCTCTTGAAGTTCATTTTCTCCATTCATTTGTATTGCATTATGGACATGGATCAACTTTCGCACTTCCAGTGCATTGCGGAACTCCGCAACTTTACCCACGCCGCTGAGCGTTTGGGACTGTCTCAATCGGCGCTCAGTCGCTCGATTCAGCGTCTCGAAGAGGAACTGGGGCAACCATTGTTTGAACGCAAACCGCGTTCGGTGGACTTGACCGATGCGGGTGAGATTTTTCAATCTCGCGCCGAGCAGATTTTGTTGCTTGTCGAGGATTGCAAAATCGAGATCAACGATGATGGACAGAGTGGTCGTTTGAGGATCGCCGCGATCCCCACGATCGCGCCGTACTTTCTGCCTGATTTGCTGAGAGGCTTTTCAGACCAATACCCCAAAGCGAATGTAATCGTCCAAGAGGCCACAACGGACCATTTGATGAAACGCTGCAAACAAGGCGAACTGGACGTGGCGATTGTGGCGTTACCCGTTCCTGAGCGGTATGTCGAAGTGGAAACGCTGTTCGAGGAAGAACTGAATCTCGTCTTGCCGCAAAATCATCCGCTAGCAAACAAGAAGCAGATTCGAATCGGTGATATCGAGAAGTATCCGTTTGTGTTGCTTGATGAAGCCCATTGTTTGTCAGACAACATCACTTCTTTTTGCCGAAATCGTTCAATTGCGCCGGTGGCAGTCGAGCGAACCAGCCAACTGATGATGGTTCAAGAACTCGTTTCACTGGGCCACGGTGTATCGATGATTCCTGCGATGGCACAACGTATCGACCAAACGCAGCGACGGATTTACCGCTCAATTCACGGGACGAAACCCAGCCGCACCATCGCGGCGGTGTGGAACCCATATCGTTTTCAGAGCCTGTTGTTGCAGGAATTTCGAGAACATCTGCGAGCGTATGCTGAGGACTTTGCTAAGAAATCACTTCAAGTGAATTAGCCCGCATAACGTTTCAGGAATGCCGCACTCATGTCGGCAACATAATCGGCGTCGGAGGGATTGTTGACCAAGAGATGATCCGCGCCGCTGAGCGTGATCAGGCTGCATCCAGGCAAGCCGTTTTCATCTTCGATCAAACTCGCAATTCGTAACGCATGATCATGACCGAGTGTTTGATCAACAGGCGAGTGAAACGCGAGCACGTGAGCGCGGACGCGATTGAGGTAATCGGCGAGTGCGTGACGACGGAAATCGGTGAGCATCTCATAACGGATCGTCCACGTGCGTCCGCCGATCACTACATCTCCTTGACCTTGTTGCTCGATCTCGGGATTCATGCGTGAGAGCAAACCGGCCAGATGTTGAGTGTCACTCGGTGCGGCCAAGCTGACCACGGCGGTGATGCGTTGTCGCAATTCATCGCTGAGCGGATCACCGATCGGTTGAGGCAATCCAGCGGTGATCGCGAGTGAAGCGGCACCACCAAAACTATGGCCCAGCAGCGCGGTGACGGGGCCGAGTGAGTCGTGTGCAAAGCGGATCGCGGCGACGAGATCGGCCATGTTGGTGGAAAAATTTGTTTGCGAAAAATCACCTTCGCTACCACCCAGGCCTGTCATATCAAATCGCAACACCGCGATTCCATGTTCGGCGAGACGACGCGAGATTCGCGTGATCGCTTTGAGATCTTTGTTGCAGGTAAAGCAATGACTGAATACCGCGACCGGATAGGGTACCGGTGCGTCGGACTGCTCGGGTTCACCTGAGTGCTCTGGATCACCCGGTTGCCAGGGTCGATCGACAATGCCTGCGAGCGTGAAACCACTACCACCATCAAACCGCACTCGATACGAACGTCGCTCCAGTGGAGCGTGGGGATGTTGGCCTGCCCGCCTCACGTGGACTCGTCCATCGGTAATCCTTGATCGGTCACGCCGATACGTCCTGCTGCAAATGCCTCAGCCATCGCTTTGGGCACTTCGGCTTCGGCAAGCACGAGTCGTGAACGGTTGTCCGAGACGCGAGCTTTCATTTGTTGCTCTTCGGCGATCGCTTCGGCGCGGCGACGCTCGGCTTGTGCGCGGGCCACGCGCGTGTCCGCTTCGGCTTGGTCACTCTGCAATCGAGCACCAATGTTTTCACCCACATCAATATCGGCGATATCGATAGAGACAATTTCAAATGCGGTTTGTGCATCGAGCGCACGCGACAACACGACGCGTGTGATCATGTCGGGGTTTTCTAAAACATCAAAGTGTGATTCTGCTGAACCGATCGAACTGATGATCGCTTCACCGACTCGCGCGATGATGGTGTCCTCGGTGGCACCACCGATTAGTTGTTCGATGTTGGTACGAACAGTCACACGTGCTCGGACTCGCAGTTCGATGCCATTACGAGAGATCGCACTGAGTGTGGTCTTGCCGCTCCGTTTTGGATCGGGGCAGTCAATCACTTTAGGAGAGACGCTCGTTTGCACGGCGTCGAGAACGTCGCGGCCAGCCAAGTCGATCGCGGCGGCTTGATCAAAGTCCAATGGAATGCGAGCGCGGTGCGCGGCGATAATGGCGTGAATGACGTTCATCACATTGCCACCCGCGAGATAGTGAGCTTCGAGCCGATGCGTGCTAATTCCATCGGTGCGGCTGATGTTCAGTTTCGCCTGCGCCGCCATCACCTTGGCTTGCACGATCACGTTCGGGTTGACCTTGGTGAAGTGCATGCGAATCAAATTGGCAAGCTTCACATCGGCTTCGGACATGAATGCTTGGAACCACAGCTTGCCGTACTTAACCAGAAAAAAGCCTAGGGTCGTCAAGAAAACGACAGCAACCAGGATCGCCAGTATAATCCCGAGGGCGTACAGGCTGAGTGGCTTTTCGCCCTGGGCGAGTACGGGGACGAAGGGGGGCAGGAGTGTGTGCATGAGAGTCAATCTACCAAAGGGATACCAAACGTATCTGTGACGCCCTTCTATGGTAGCCGATATTGGTGGTAGCGGAACTCGTCAAGAGTTTCGGCTGTCCCGGCAAAATTGCCCCGCCTCAGGTCTTAACGGCGATTGCTACGTTTTATCGGCCCCAGCCCGCTACGTCGATCAACGCATCGGTGAGCGAACTGACCGGTGCCGCTGTTTCCGTGTGCGTCCACATATTACGAACGAGATCCGTCATCAGCATCCCACCCAGGCTCATGACCATCAGGATCAGCAGCAGACCAACGGTTTGCCAGATTGTGAAGGGCACTTCGTAGGCTGCTGGCGCACCAACAGGTGCGGACGTCGATCGAGTCGAGGTTTCGATTCCACCAGAAGTTCCGGCAACGACTTCGTCTTCAGCTTCAAACGTTGGTTCCTCAGGAGACTTGTCAAAGTTGAAACCGCCAGTGGCTGCAGGCTCGGCGACGCCTTCAAACACAGGTTCTTCTTCAAACACAGCGGCTTCGTCAAAAGGTGTGTCCGCGAACCCGCCACTGCCAAAGGAATCCGAGTTCTCGATATCGATTTCTTGCGACTCGCTCTCGTCAGAGGCTTCGAGCTGAATCCCCGATGGTGATAACTGAAACTCTTCATCGGCAGGGAAATCGACAGCTGAACCACTCCCATCATCAGGAATCAATCCTGATCCGTAACCGCTACTACCGGCACCTGAGCCGCTGCCGTCGATCAGTTCAGCACCGAGGTCGAGCGCCGAAATACTACTACCCGCCAAATCCAACGGTTCGCTTTCGAGCGACAAGCCGCTATCGGACGGACTCATCAAGTTGATCCCGCTGTCGCCTGCGATCGAGATATCGCTGCCCGCGCCACTAACGATCAAATCATCGTCGTCATCAGAGATGAGTAAATCGTCATCATCGGCGAGCGCATCATCGACGCCCGAGGAACCGCCGTCATCAACGCTCATCAACGAACTACCCAGCAGGTTTTCGCTATCACCACTGAGCAGCCCGCTGCCGACAGAATCGCCCGCGAGTAGATCGAGTTCGCTCAACACGTCGCCACTGACGCTGCCGATGCCACCGAAATTGCTAGCACTATCGGCGAGATCGAGATCATCCATCATCTCCAGACTGCTCGCGCTTTCATCATGGCTAATTATAAGATCGAGGTCGGCATCGCTGCCGGGGATAATATCACCCGAGTCATCGTCCAGCAAATCCAAGCCGCTGAATTCGTTTGAGCTGCCACTGCCCGGAGCACCGCTACCCGAAGAGCCACTGCTGGGATCTTCGCTACCGAGATCGAGCACGGGGGCGTTCTCATCCGCTTCCAAATCCAAGACGCTGCCGAGGTTGAATTCGTCACTATCTTCACTGGCCACAGGGGCTGGTTTGGACACAGGCATTTTGCCTTTCGAAGAATTGGTTCCTGCCGCCAGATTCAATTCGCCGCTGTCATGTGAGATAGCTGAATCAGCCAAGTTCAAATTGTCTAAATCAATCGGCATGTCGCTGCCTGATCCGCTGCCTGGACGACGGCCCATTCCGCTGCCGCCGATTCCGATTCCAGAACCGCCCGTCGCTTGCGGGATCACGAGCACATCGCTACCCAGGTCCGACCCGTCACTGGCGACCAAGTTCACGTCGCTATCGCCGCCTGATGATGAAATTTCTAAACCTAAATCCAGACTGCTGCCGCTGCCACCGCTTCCGTCACTATCGAGAAGTTCATCGCTGAGCGAGACCGAGCTATCGTCTCCACCGATGACCGAACCGGGCTTCGAGCCGGGACCGTCAGCGGCAAGAATCCCTGAACCAAAGCCGGTGAGATTAGGCAGTTCTTCCTTAAGACGCTCGACCTCCGAATCGGGGAACTTCCAACTCGTGCCGTCGCGAAAACCGCGAACTTGACCCTGTGAGCGTAAGTCAATCAGTGCACTGGTGGTGATTCCAAGTTTTTTGGCGGCTTCGTCAAGCGAAAGATAAGTGGCCATGGTAACGCGAGTTTTTGAGAAGGGGCGTTTGGGAGAGTGGCAAAACAACTCACTCTAACAATTTTCTCATACGCGTCTGCCATGCAAATCGATCGCAAGTCCTTTCCAAGGGCCGAGCCGATTATTCGGGGCGCGGCAAAATTCCTTGCAAACGACGGATTTGATCCGGAAGTGGTGTGGTCGCGTTGAGTTGGAGAGTGAAGTCAGCGGCGATCTCGCGACTGCTGACCAGTCGGATTTTGCCGTCCGAACCCACATGATACACCGCCATCCACAATTTTTCCGCATCTACGATCGTAATTACTTGGGTTCCCTCACCGTCAACGTGGGAAAATCCGATCAATCCCCCCGAACCGGCGGCATCGCGACCACCCCGAGCCTCGACCACCGTGACCCGCTCGCCAGCGACATCGGCAAAACGCGGCGGCGTTTCCATCGAAATGGGCGGTGTTTGTGCCGTGCTGCTATTCGTGTTTGCTGAGAACCAAATGGCTCCGATCAGAATACCGATGCCGAGCGGTAAAATCACAGAAATGACCCGCGTCAGTCGCGGTGAGATGGAATCGGAGAATCGAGTCATCTGAGCAATTCCTAGTCAAAGAACAGTTTTGGAGAGTTGCCTTTAACGCGAGAGCACCCGTGGCCGCAAGACTGAGCTGATGAAATCGGGCTGCGCCGTTAACTGAGGGGGCATTCCCTCATCTGCTTACACCATCAATACCGGAGGGGTGACCACACGTGGCGGGAAACTGAAACGTCCATAATGAGCGTCCGCGATATCCCATTTCTCAACATGGGCGTGGTGCAAGGTATCAGCCATGCAGCGTTCGCTATAATGAATCAGGTCTCGCCATTCGCTCGGATCAAGCAAGACTATCTTGGTCTGGCGATGCTGAGCAATGTCAGCGGCTTCTTCCAAGTGTTTCGTCACCAGCTTGGCCGCCTGAGAGGTTGGGAAGACTCGTAGACTGGTTGTTTCATCATTAAGTGCAGTGGTCAATCGTTCGTCTTCGCCATTCCCGCTAATCACGACATGGCCATCCTCAAGCATACTGACCATACGTAGTCGCAAGTGGTCGTTCAAGCTATCGGTCATGGCCATCACGAGGTTGCGGCAACCGACTTGCACGGTGGCTTCGATGGTATCTTCACCTCGAGAAAATTCGATAATCAACGGTGCGTCAAACTGCAATCGTTCGAGACTCTCCGTTTGCGCCTGCACCGCAGCCGATGTCTGCACGTTCACCGACACACTCAAACGCGGGTCGAGATAACGTCGTGCGTAGTCATTCGTTGCCAGCATCGACTGCAATTGAGCAGGCTTGGCGTTTAGCATCGCTTCGGCGTCCGCATCGACATCATCATATTTCGAGGAGCGTCGTCCTTTGGATTTTTTCTTTTTCGCCGACGGTGCCATCGATGCAAACGGATCAGACGAAAGCTCTGAACGGTGTTTAGCACGAATACTAAGAACCGTGCCCAAGATCGTGGCCACCGCAAACGTCCCCACAAGCAAACCGGCAGATTGCCAAATCCATACGCCACCAGATTGACCAAAATGGCCCATCGTATTGATCAAGTGATACGCTCCTGCGAGTCCAGCAACACCTGTCGTCAGCGCCAACAACCATGTCATTTTGTTGCCGCGACCACGACGTAGCGGAAAACCAGGCAGGCAGAGCAATGCTGAGATCGGCGAGCACAACCCCCACCAACCTATCGAAGAACTGCCACACAGAATCCAACCCATAACCAATGCCAAAGCACCACCGCCAACCCACAAGTACGCGTCTTGTCGCGGTAAGATCAGGCTGGCGGGTTGCAACGTGTAAGCGGGAATGTCGGCGGCAAGTTGAAAGCGATCGGGCAAGGGTAGTTGCAACGCCTGACTCGCTTGCAAAATCAGTTTAGCGGTTGGATCCACACTGACATGTACGAACAGCTCACCAGTTTGCTGGACTTCCTCAGCGGCTGCTTTCGCGGTATCGCGTCCCGCACTGAGTCGTAGTGGTTGTGGCCCTGGTCGTTTCATCATACCACGTGGCAACACGTCACCGCGAACCATCCGATCGACGAGTGGCTGGGCGTGAGGAAGCGCGAGCACGGCTTGAACTTTGGCGAGTGCTGCCGAGTCAGGCTGTCCTTCTAATCCGATTTCAACCTTGCCAGGAAGATGGACTTGCGCGTCTATCAACGACACCATCGAAGTCTCGGAGGGAATTCCATCGCGTAGCAATTCAACACAACTCATCGACACAGGGGTCTGAGTCGCAGTGTACGACTGATGCAACATCGGCATGCCGACGCAAACGCCTGCGACAGCGCCACCTACGATCAGCAGTGTGCCGAACGAAGCGCGACGAAATCCGCCACTGTTTGAATCTTGTGAACTGAACATGCCCATCAGCGTGTTCCCATCAGGTTGTAATCAAAGAAAGAAAGGAGTTTTCAGATGAAAAGTAGGTCGTGGGTGAACGCCGAGCGCCCCTGACGAACAAAAAAACAGGTATTTTGATGCACCGCGCGAGCAAACCGCGAGCAAACCGATATTTACGAACTCCACTGAATTGTTCTTAACAGGAATCCCGACGATGACGGACCATGCCAAACCGCCCAAACACAGCAACTCATTGACGTACTGGATCGCAGGCGCGATTGTGGCGGCTATCGCGATTGCGTTGATGTTTCCAACAACAGCGATGCACTTCGAGATTGGTGGTGAATTGTTTTTGCGTGCGCTCAAGATGATCGTCGTGCCACTGGTGTTCACCTCTGTCATGTGCGGCATGTTGGGACTCGGTGACGTTCGTCGCTTGGGTAAACCCGGTGCCGTCACCGTTGTCTACTTCTTGTCCACGACCGTGTTCGCCGTGGTCATCGGCTTGGTCGTTGTCAATCTCGTGCGGCCAGGAGTCGGCACCGTTGACCCTGCCCGTTTGCAAGAACTCGCTAAAGGCTCAGCGAAACCGCAAGAGATTCTCCGCAGCACGTTGGCCAAAGAGAGTGGTTTAAGTGAAGATCAAGTGGCCGAGGTATTTACGGACATCCCCTCTGCCAGCGCTGATATCCCGAGCACCAATACCATCCTCAAGAACTTGATGTTGATGCTAGTGACCGACAATCTGTTCGGGGCTGCCGTGGAAACTCAATTGTTGCCAATTATCGTCTTCACGATTTGTTTCGGCGCTTTGTTAACCACGATGCCCGAGCAAACTCGCTCAATCACGACACTCTTTACCGAGTCGAACCATGCGTTACTGGCATTCGTGATGGTGTTGATGAAAATCGCACCCATCGGAATCTTTTGTTTGGTCGCCGCAAGGTTTGGGAAAGCGCAAGCAGAAGGGAAGTTCTTGCAAGAATTCGGCCAGATCGGTTGGTACTTCGCCGCCGTGTTGATCGGTCTGGCAATTCATGCGTTCATCGTTCTACCACTAATCTTTTGGATTGTCCGTCGTGAGAATCCATATCGTTTTGCGGCCGCAATGAGCCAAGCCTTGTTGACTGCGTTCTCGACAGCGAGTTCCTCAGCGACACTGCCCGTCACGCTGGAGTGTGCTGAGTCCGCAGGGATTTCTAAACGTTCGACCGAGTTTGTTATCCCACTCGGGGCGACGATCAACATGAACGGCACGGCCTTGTATGAAGCCGCCGCAGCGCTATTCATCGCCCAGGCGATCGGGCAAGAACTCTCAATGGGACAACAGATCATTGTCGCGGTGACCGCAACGTTAGCTGCAATCGGTGCGGCAGGTATCCCCGAAGCCGGGTTGGTGACGATGCTGATCGTCTTGGGTGCTGTCGGCTTACCATTGGAATACATCGGCCTGATTCTCGCCGTCGACTGGTTGCTGGATCGCTTCCGCACGACCGTTAATGTATTCGGTGATTGTATCGGTGCCGCCGTGGTCGGCGTGACAATCCCAGATGACGTGAGATAAAGTGGCCGTATCTATAATGGTCGCAACCGTGATATAGCTGGGTGTGAACTGTGAACCCTACCGGAGCAAACGCACTACGGGGAAGTCTTTCATGCTAAAACAGGAACCCCAGTGGTTGGGCATTCTATAAAAATCGTTTAACGACCAACATATTGAGTTCGCCGTTAAACGATGAAGCGATTCATAAGTAGCATCTATACGAAAAGGCTAGCTATTCAATGATTCACAATGGATGATTGAGGCTTGCCAAGAAAATCAACAACACCTCTTTGCTGATTTGATGAGATCCGTTTTTAGATGGTGAGATGCCTTGGAATCAGTGCGGCAATGCGACCACATGATGGGGCATATAGGCACACAAATCAAGTCTGCAACGTACCGTGAGGGCAGCGTAGTGCCTTGATTAAGCCTGGACCCCGTGAATGATCCGGTTCCTCGTGATCCAAACGCTGCAGGGAGCGTGTCGCAAGGCATATCTCGACATACTGCCCATTAGCACGCGCCCGAGTCGTGTCCGTGGAGTTTCGCCGACGACCAGAATATCAATGTCGTTACCTTCGACGTACTTGACCAAGCCTTCACCAGGATGATCACTTTGCACGAGATGAAACTGCCCCTTTGAACCCACACTCTGTAATCGTTCAACAGCACGGTCGCCGCTCTTTCGCATATGGGCAATGTCTGAGGAATCAAGCAGCCCATACACATAAGCCACTGAAACGACGTGAAATACCACCCCACTGCTCCACTTCATTTCGGACATTTCCTCCAATGCCGCTTGGGCCGGTCCCGTATCTTCATATCCAATCGCGATCCGCAGTGGGTGGTGGATTCGCGCGTCCACGCGAGGTCGAACGATCAACGCACTACACGGTGCATGCGTGGCGACGTAATCGCTGGTGCTGCCCAACAACATTCTTGAGATCGCCGAATGGCCAGTCGCCCCTAGCACCAGCAACGGGTGCATTCCCATTTGATTGACTCCAAAACACAGTTAATTGCGGGATGGAATTGGCTGCTGATAGGAGTCTTCAAGTTTGGCACTCATTGGTCGAGGCTCCCAATGCCAACCGTCGCTGGCCTGCGTGCGGCGAA
>JBGSMN010000361.1:0-36568 GCA_041740155.1 Rhodopirellula sp. | reverse complement strand
GAGTGCGAGGCTCAGATTTGTGGCGAATGCACGTGCTCATGTCAGCGGTGCGACGAAGTCTACTGCGACGATTGCACCACGGCATGCGAGGGCTGCCAGGACACCTTTTGCGGAAGCTGCATCGAATGCTGCGACCGTTGTAACAAACTATTTTGTAAAGACTGCCTAACGGAGGGCATATGCGATGATTGCATTAACGAAGAAGAGACGGAGGCGACGGAGGACAACGAGGCGTCAGAGCCTACGGTTCACGCCGACGGCCTGGGCGAAATTGTTGTTCCTGCGTGATGCTGGGCCGACCGAAGTCGGCATGTTCGGGTTCACGTCAGCGGATGAATTGCTGTTAATCGAGGACGTGGCGCTGGTCCGGCAGCGATGCACTCCGGTCACCACAGTGTTCGACGATGAAGCGGTTGCTGATTTTATCGACGAACAAGTGGACCTGGGACGCACTCCGCAGCAGTGTTGCCGTATCTGGCTGCACACGCATCCCGGTGACTGCCCGTTGCCAAGCAGAACTGACGAGGCAACCTTTGCGGAAGCCTTCGACGGTCCCGATTGGTCGGTGATGTTCATCATCGCTGAGGGCGGCCGGACCTATGCGAGGTTGAAGTTCAACATCGGTCCAGGCGTTTCCAAACGTCTGGATGTCGCTGTCGACTATACCGTACCTTTTGAAGGATCGGATCACGATCGGTGGCAGGCCGAATATGAAGCGGCCGTCGAGTGCATCGATCCGTTCCAGACGCGTGGTGCAAACCATTTCTTGTTGGACGACGCTTGGTCCGATGACGAAGCACAGATCCAGCGGTGGCATGAATCCGAGTGGGTGGCATCGTGACGATGGTGGACCGGTTTACCCGGCAAGCCTCGCTCGTGCCGCGAGACCGATTGATCGCGGAAACAATCACCATAGTTGGTGTCGGTGCCGTGGGAAGACAAGTTGCATTGCAGCTCGCATCTTTGGGTGCCTGCAACTTGCAGTTGATCGATTTCGACATAGTTGAAGCGAGCAACATCACCACACAGGGCTATCGTCAGGACGACGTCGGCAAGTCCAAGGTCAGCGCCACGAAGGACGAGATCAGCCGCATCGACCCGACGATTGCAGTCGACGCGATTTGTGATCGCTTCCGTCCGAAGCATCTTCGCGGTTCCATCATGTTTTGCTGCGTGGACAAGATCTCGGCCCGAGCCGCGATCTGGCGTGTGGTCCAAAACCGATGCGTGTTCTGGAGCGATGCCCGCATGCTCGGTGAAGTCATTCGCGTGCTCGCCACAGACGATCCGTCGTCTGACCGACACTACGCGAGGACGCTCTTTGCGCAGGCGGATGCTCAAACGGGTTCATGCACCTCGCGCAGTACGCTCTACGCCGCGTCCATCGCGGCGTCGCTGATGCTGCACCAATTCACACGATCGCTTCGCGGGCTGCCAGTTGATGGGGATCTTACCCTCAACCTGCTGGCCAGCGAACTGATCGTTTCGTAGCGGCAACGTTGCCGCACGATCACTTACTCCAGTTAAGGACCCAACATGAGAATCAACATCTCTGTCTCCGGTCGGTCCGGGGACGGCGACAACACCGTGCAGTGCGGTGCCGCGTTCGACGTGCAAAGCATCGACCAAGATGCTCTGCAGCAAATGTCCCACGCGGCCCGGCAGTGTGCCGTGGCCATCGCGTCAGTCACGGCAAGGACGTCTGGGCAGGTCGTCACCAACTCGAAGAGTTACCAACAGCAAAATCAAGGCGGCAAGCGGCTGGCGACAGAAAAGCAGGTCAAAGCTATCAGGGCCATGGCGGGGCGTCAGGGCATTGATCTTTCTCCGATCTTGCACGACCTGTTCGGAGTGTCGTCACCGACGGTTCTGTCAATCAGCGAAGCATCCACGCTGATCGACGAGCTCAAGAACAACCTGCTCCCCGCGTGAGTCACTACTGCAAGATTCGCCGTGGACCGCAAGCAAGGCTGGCCAGTGAACTCGACGCCGAGTTCGGTGTTGCGTCACCAAAGAGTCTGACGTTGCAGCAGGCGAGCGAGATGATCGAGAAACTGAAGGGCCAGTTGGCGGATCAGTGAGTTAACTGGCCTCCGGGCCACCCTGCCACGTACTTAACGGGTACGTGGCTTTTCTTTAGCTCCCAGCCAACAACGTCGCCAGACATCGGGGTCTGCCGTAGCGATCGAGACTCACGACGGGCAGGCCGGAACTAAGCATCTAAGAAACTCGAAGTAGGCCGCATGAGACGGTGAACTATCAGCGTTGTTCTTCACGTTCGGCGATGCGAGCGAGGAAGTCGACGACGACCAATTGTTGATTGGGTTGATCCCAAGCATATTCCTGGTAGTAGGGCAGCATCGGAAGACGGATGCCGTCGGGCTCTCCCTTCTTGATTATCTCAGCCATGAGGGCTTCATGAGTCAGCGGTTGCGGTTCACGAATACTTTGAGCGTTTCGAATCTGAATCGCATTGTAAACTGCCATCCCGCCGAGCTTACCGACCTGCGTGCGGTAGGCTTCCGCGCTAACCAGCAGCGGGTTTTTTGTCTCAATTTTGGTGCTCGCCAAAATAGCTCCATCGCTAAGTGCTTGCTTGAGTGCCAAAACAACCTGGGTCGTCTTGCCAACTGTTTCTCGGGGTGCGACCTCCTCTGCTGCTGCGTCCGTCTTTGACGAGTCATTTCTCTCTGCGGTCGGACCCGATGGTATGCATCCCATCAACGCCACCAACGAAAGAAGAATACAAAAACTAAGTGTGTTTTTCATCAGTTAGTACCTAGGTTGGATTTGGTGAGACGAGCTCATGATACGCGGGAATGACTGGTCGAACAACGCGTGCCTGCAACAGGAGACGGCGCAACCAGACTTCGATTAACGCAGCGAGCATTTCATTCAGGCCGCCTGCTTTCGTCCATTCACCACACGACCAGAGCTTTTCTCTTTGCAATTCGAGCCATCACGTTTCTCGCGTTTTCGTGGTGTTTGCTGCTTGGCTGAGTGCGTTGTTCACACGGGATTGGTCCCGCCTACCCCGACGCGCCTTGTCGCTTTTTAACCAAAATTCGATAGCTCCGCCCGGCTCGGATGATCGGGCTCAAGATCAAGGACCATCCGTCATTGTTAGATGGCTTGGTCGTCGACGGAAAGGACTGGATACCCGTCTCCCCATAGGACTCTTAGAGACTTTGTTTCACCGTCGAGTGCGGTTAACACCTCAGTAGCTTTTCTTCGAATGCATCTCGAAAGCATCGCTGTCATCACTAAATGAAGCTTCCCGCGTACAAACGGTTGCTGCAAATCGCCGCAGCCGAAGACGATCGGGACGTTACGGTTTACCCACTTCCCGTAGCGATCGAGAAGTATCGCCGGGACTGATCTGCTAAACTCTCACCACGACGAACATCATCGCCCCCAAGAACCAAGAGCCCAAAGCCGTGGCAAGCAAACTATTCCAAAGCGGCTTTCTGAGCCTGCTGGTCGCCCAGTTCTTTGGCGCGATGAACGACAACGTTCTGAAAGGCATTTTGACATTCATGGTGATCGACGGTGCTTGGGCCGGAAGACTGGGTGAGGGAGGCCAAGGAATTGTGGGCATCTGCTTTACGATTCCTTTCATCGTTCTTTCGGGCTATGGAGGCCAGCTTGCCGATCGCTATTCCAAACGTGACGTGACGAAGTGGGTCAAGATTGCTGAGATCCCGATCGCCCTGATCGCCGCGATGGGATTCTTTACCGGCAACCTTTGGATCACACTGATCGCGTTGATGGCGCTGACATGCCAGAGCTCATTTTTCGGGCCGGCCAAGTACGGCATGATTCCTGAGTTGGTCAACGACGGTGACCTCAGCCGTGCCAACGGCACCATAAACATGATGACCAATGTCGCGGTAATCGTCGGCACTTTGGTTGCTGGTTCAGTCAGCGACGCCTACGCGCCTCAAGGCAAGGCCATCGCACTGGCTTGGTTGCCAGGTGCGACTTTGTTGTTCATCGCCATCTTAGGGGCGATTGCGGTGATCTTCATGCCAACCCTGACGCCGGGTGATCGCCAATTGAGCTTCAACTGGAATCCGTTCTCGACCTACGTCCAGACCATCCGGGAAATGTCTCAGTCACGCCTATTGATGGTGATGATGGCGTGGGGCTACTTCTACCTGCTTGCCGGCATCGCGTTGTTCATCGTGCCCGAATACACCGTGGTGCTGGGGATCGATCGAAGCCAAGCCGCCGTGCTGATGGGCGTGCTTGGTATTTCCATCGGCATCGGATGCGCCTTTGCGGGCCTGATCTCGGGACATAAGATTCAACCCAAATTGATCCCGATCGGCGCCGCCGGACTTATCGTCTTCTTCACACTATTGGCCGCCGTCCCACCGACCCAGGTTCCTAATAACGTGACGAAGCTGCAAGTGGCTCAGACCAACATCGCTTTGTTCATTTTTGGCGCGGGCTTCTTCGCGGGCTTCTACATCATCCCGCTTCAGGCGCTGTTGCAACACTTGTCGCCGGATGACGAACGCGGGCGATTCCTAGGTACCGCCAACGCGGTCTCGTTCGCGTTCATGACGGTCGCGGCGATTGTCTATTGGGCCATTCGACCTGCCTTCGACAAAGAGCCCCAGAACATGTTCTACATCTGTAGCCTTTTGATGGCTGCGGGTGCGGCGTTCTTCTTATGGAAACTACGCGGCACAGGGCTTTTGGTGGGAAGTACAGCGACGCAGACCGACGGAATCAGTCGATCCGCGTCATGAATCAAGCTCCCTCACGCACCGAAGAACTACTCGACGGTTGGCAAACTGACGAGCTCTTTGTCTTTGGCCATCTGACGAATTTCTTCGGTGATCTTCATCGAGCAGTACTTCCGTCCGCACATGCTGCAGAAAATGGGCGCTCTTGATCAACTGAAATCCAGGTTGCTCGATTACTCGAAATCGGTCGGTGCAGACGAACCCAAGCCACAGCAAAAGGAGAAACGATAAGCAAGGCAACTTGGGCCGTTTACCTCGACCGTCCATTGAGCCCCGTATGCATCTTCGATCATGTTCGGTAGCTCGCATCGGTGCCGAACAACGATTGCGATTGTCTGATCACATTATCCGCGTCGATTTGTCCAACCGACGGCAGTTTGAAAACACTTGAAGATGCGTCGGTCGATGTAACTGGAGCAAGCTGCAGAAACGAGAAGACAGCTCCGGTGTCGGCCACCGGAGCCTGCTGAATCCTTGCAGATGCGATCGACGAGCCAAGGATTTCTTGGGCCGTGAACCGATCGAGAAGCTACGGTATCTACGCGATTCGTTCTTGTCTCCGTTGCCGATCGACGAATTGGTCGATCCGATCGGTCCTTGTGCGAGCCAGAGTGATGATCGCTGTAGCGAAAAAGGCTACTTACGATGTCGCTGGAAGATTACCTGGAATTACTGGACTGGACGGCCTGCCAAGTGGCTCCGGGCAAACGGGGGCGAACACCCGCGGGTGTGCCACCGATTGTGGCAAGGCTGGGATTGGATCGGGCTTCGTGGTACGAGCTTGCCAGTAATTTTGGCAAGTGGTTCTGCGCCGTCGCCGGGAGCCCCGAGTGTGTAGATGGTATGCGAAGTCACCGGACGCATCGAAGTTTTCACCTGCGTCGCCGGACACGCGAACTGTTCGCCTTGAAAGAGTGAATTCCCGTCCCTAAAATTCCCCTCGCCAATCATTTGGACACCACCGCGACGCCATAAAAATCCCTCACGCACCACGCGTAGCCACTAAACTCCTAGACGAACCAAGCTGGAAAGCGCCACTTCGCGGGCCCGCAACTGGACGATTAACGGCACGACGGGCCAGCGAGTCAATGGAAGACCACTGGTTGACTCGCTGGCGCGTCGTGCTGCGATTGAATGCCAAGCTGCGCTGTTGGGAGATGACTATAGGCGAAGAAGCAAAACTCCTCGCCCCGTAGCTGTCACCCGGTAACGAAAGGTCGATGTTCACCAAACGGACTGAACATTAGTGAACATTAGTGAACATTAGGCTCACACAACAGCTCATGGTAACACCGCATTCTTGAGCACGATCTTTGGCGAGTGGCAAGTAAGAAAGGAATCCTCAAAGTAACAGGCACACTCCGTGTGCCGTCCGCAGCAGGCAGCGGCAAACGGAGTGTTGTTTCAGCACGATTCTGGTATCGTCTTGACGAGAGCGACAAGCCGCGATCGGCGCGGGGGTTTCGCAATTCGGTCAATCGTTTCGAGATTGATGGGCAGTTCGGCACCGATGGCGGAATATCCTGAGTTATCGATTACCCGTTGGTTCAAGTCGCTATGCGATGGGGATCGTGATGCCGAGGCGGTGTTGTACGAGCATTATTTTCCGCGTTTGGCGATCCTGGCTCGAAACCGGTTTGACGCCGATCGCGATCCGGTTTTGGGTGCTGATGCGACCGCCCAAAGTGTCTTCCGACTACTCGCCGAAGGAGCCCGACGGGGTCGGTTTGACGAAGTGGCCGACCGCGACGACTTGTGGCGAATCCTGGTGGTGGCGACGCGGCGAAAAGTGATCGACCAAACGCGTCGCCGCGGCGCGCTGCGTCGTGGAGGGCACTTGCGGCCGCAACCGCTTTCCGCAGTGGTTCTCGAAAATGCCGCCACGCCGGAGTCCATTGTCTCGATGCAGGAACAAATGCAGATTTTGCTGTCCGAACTTCGCGACGATACACTTCGCGAAATCGCACTGGAACGTTTAGCCGGATACACCAACGAAGAAATCGCGGGCCATCTGTACGTTTCGGTTCGCACGATCGAACGCAAATTGAGACTCATTCGAGAGGATTGGAAAAAAATCGCCGCCGAATCCTAAAAGTGTGTCGGGAATCGGTAAGGCTTTGCGTTTCACTATCAACCGGACCTCGCCACTTTGCAGCTGAAAAATCGGCACATACCAGCCGGCACGCGACCCAGTGAGTTTGACATCATTCGTTCACGCGGTCATGTTGCGATAATTTGATTCGTAGGAATATCGATCACCATGTCCGATTGGGAAAAATCTGTTCGCCATCAAATCGACCTGATTTGCGATCACTGCGAGAAGCGTTTGCGAGCTGGCGAAGCGGTGAACCTGCAAGAAATCTTCGAGCAAGCCGCGCAAGACGGGATCACGGCGGATGACTTGGACGAATTGAAGACGGAACTGGCCGCGCTCGTTGAATCCTATTCGAACGTCGCCGATGTGCCCGACGGGAATCCTAAGCCGCCCGCAAGCAGTTCCGCGGATCTGGACACGCTGGCCCTTCCGACGCAACCGCCCGCAAGTGAAGATCCGAACACAACCAAACCGACCTCCCGCGGTTCCGATTTCGCGACGCTCGCATCGAGTCCGAGTTCGAGTGGCAAGACCGGCTCGCCCGCGTACGCCGGCAAGTCGATCCGTTACGTCGGCGACTACGCGATCTTGGAAGAAATTGCTCGGGGCGGGATGGGCGTCGTTTACAAGGCCAAACAGAAGAAGCTCGGACGCGTCGTCGCGTTGAAAATGATCCTCTCGGGTGAATTGGCCAGCGAACAGGAAGTCAAGCGTTTCTACGCGGAAGCCGAAGCCGCCGCGGGTTTGGATCACCCCGGAATTGTGCCGATCTACGAGGTCGGCCGCCACGAAGATCATCACTATTTTTCGATGGCAATGATCGACGGGCCGAGTTTGTCCGAGGAGATGCGCGACGGCCCGCTATCGATTGGCCGGACGACGACGATCGTCCGCAAGATTGCCGAAGCGGTGCAGTACGCGCACGATCGAGATGTGGTCCATCGCGACCTCAAACCGGGCAACGTGCTGTTGGATGCGGACGAAAATCCGCACATCACGGATTTCGGATTGGCCAAACGCGGCACCGGTTCGGATTTGACCGCGAGTGGCCAAGTGATCGGCACCCCCGCTTACATGCCGCCCGAGCAAGCCCGAGGCGACACCGACGCGATCGGCCCGCACAGTGATCTTTATTCGATCGGCGCGATCCTCTACGCGATGTTGTTGGGGCGACCACCGCATTCGGCCGAGTCGGCGATCGAAACGTTGAAACAAGTCGTCGATGTCGAACCACCGAGTGTCCGTTCTCTCAACCCATCGATCCCGAAGGACTTGGAGACGATTTGCCAGAAATGCTTGATGAAAAATCCGGCGAACCGGTATGCCTCGGCGCAAGACATCGCTGACGAACTCGGCCGGTTTCAACGTGGCGAACCGATTCGGGCCCGACCGGTTTCGCTTTTTGAAAAGGTGATCTTGTGGTCCAAACGCAAGCCCGCCGCCGCCGCATTGGTTGCCAGCTTGTTCCTATTGACCGTCTTGCTCGCCGTCGGCGGACCGCTGACAGCGTTGACCCAAGCAAGGCTTCGCAAGTCGGCGGAAACGAACGAGCGACGCGCCAAGCTGTCCGCGGAGCGGGAGAAGGTCGCTCGGGCTGAGACTGAAGAAAGCCGGAATTTGCTGGCCGAGGAAAATCGCCGCAACCGGCATGCCCTCTACGCAAGAACGATTTCGCTCGCTTACGGGCAATTCAAACAAGGCAACCTGACTGGCGCCGAAGACTCGCTGCAATCGACCGATGCCAATCTCCGCGGTTTCGAATGGACGTACCTCAACGGCTTGTGCAACAGCGAAGAACAACGTTACGTGGGTTTAACCGACTTGCCTGACGCGGTTGCGATCACGGCCGACGGCAACCATGTCGTGGTCAGCCAAGGACGCGGTGCGGTGGGGCTGTTGGTTTGGCACGTCGACGGAACCCAGCCGATCGAGCGGCACGACGGCAAAGTGCTCGCGATCGCCAAAGACGGAAGCGTCGCCGCCATGGTCGATCCTCAGATCCCCAGTCAGGTGCGAATCATCCAACCGGTGACCGGCAAGGTTTTGCAAACCATCGAATCGGCCGGGAACCGCAAACACTACGGGGCCTTCGGCGGAACGGAAAATCATCTGTTGGGAATCGTCACCGACGACAAATATGTTCGTGTGTTCGACACCCAGTCGGGTCGTGAACTGACTGCGATCGAAGAGAAGTGGCGAAATCGTTTGCATCCGATCGCGATTTCCCCCAACGGTGACCGCATCGCATGGCGCAGGCGAGATGACAACGTCGTCATCATTCGTGAGTTGCCCAGCGGAAAGACGCTTTATGAGGGGCCCGTCGATCCGACGATGCGTGATTTTTCCTGCCCGGTCGCTTTTTCGCCCGACGGCTCGTCATTGGCCGTCGGCGGTTACGAGGTCGTCGAACTACGCGACCCGACGAACGGAAGAATCACCGGACGCTTATCGGATCTACCTCGGCATGTGATGTCGATGTCGTTCGCGCCCGAAGGCCATCGGATCGCCGTGACTTGCGGCGACGGATCGATTCGCATCTACGACACCGACCGCGGCAGCAAGCTAGCGACCCTGACCGGCCATCAAATCGGCGTCATCTATGGCATTCCCGCGGTTGCGTTCGATGCCGTTGGCAAATCAGTGATCAGCGCGGGCGCGGACAACTACGTCAAGTTGTGGGATGCCTATCAGGGAGATGAGAAGGCGGTCAACCTATCCGAAGTCGCCAAAGGCTACGATCGACCGACAGCGAGCCAGGAGGTCGACTTTCTGACCCAGCCCGAACACATGATCGAGGATTTGCGTTTCGCTGACGGCGATTCAAAGTTGTTGTGCGCGGGGCGCGATCAATCGGTGCGTCTGTTTGACGTGAAATCCGATCAAGAACTACGCGTCTGGACCGACTTGGGTGACAACCAAGGTTGCGTGGACTACGACCCGATTGCCACCGCGATCGTTTGCGGTGGCGGATCCCAGGGCGACGCGAATCCGGGTTTGATTCGATGCTTTGACGCGACCACGGGAGACGAAAAATGGTCGAGCGACGCGGCGGTCGGACCGATCAATCGGGTCCGCTATTTTGACAACGGTAATCGCGTCGCGGTGACGGTCGGCAGCCAAGTGGCCGCCCGCGGGCAGGTCTTGGTTCTCGACGCGGCTGACGGCGAAGTACTTTGGCAATTCGATGACTTCGCGGCCGCACTGCGCGACCTTGCTGTCTCGCCCGATGGCAAACTGATCGCGTGTGTGACCAATGGAACGGGCATTTCATTATTCGATTCAGCGACCGGAAAACGCGTCAAGCAGATCGGAGATCGAGCTTACTTTGCCATCGATTTTTCGCGTGACGGAACTCGCCTCGTCGTTGGCGGTCAAGATTGGTCAGTACGAACGTTCGACGTCGAAAGTGGCGAGCCGATTTGGTCCTCCCGCCGACACTCCGGTGCGGTTTTTGGTGTTCAGTTCGCAAGCGACGACTCCCGGGTCGTCAGCGTCGCACTCGACGGAACGACACGAATTTGGGACACCACTTACGGCGATGAAATCGTTTCCCTGACCGACGACGGTGCCGAGAAAATGACGCTCGCGGTCACACAAAGCGGGTCGCACTTGGCCGTCGGCGGAATCAACGACACCGTTTTGATTCGAAAGATGCACCCGGGCGGATCCCAGCAGCAGGCCGAGTGGGTCGAATTGATTCGCGATGACTTTGACGATGGCGAGTTGGCGGATCATTGGCAAACCGTGGGAGGGCAGTGGGTCGTTCGCGATGGTCGGGCGTTCGGAACCCTTCAGGTCAATCCGTTGATGCCGGTAATCAATTCGGCCGGACTTCAGTGCACGCTCGCGATTGCCGACGACGTCGAAGCGGAGTACGTCGTTCGCACGGAAGATGAAATGATCGTTGAAAGTAAGGTCATGGACCCGGCTGGCAAAAACGCCGTGCACGCGTTGGCGGTCGGATCGGCAGGATCGCCGTTCAATCGAGGAGAACGGGGCGGGGCTATTCTGGCGACCGCGTCGGGCACATTCCGTGAGATCGGATCACGGCGGGACGGCGAGTTCGTCCTAAAACCGGGGCAAGACTACCGCATGAGAACGCGACGCAACGGGAACAAATTAGAAATGTTCGTTGACGGCAAACTCTTTCGCTCGGCGCGGGTGCAGTTGGATGTCCCTTTGACCGTGGTCGTGTTGCAAGGTTTGCTAGCCGCCGAGGGCAGTGTCCTTTCGATCGATGACGTCGTCATTCGGGTCCCGGCTGGCAGCGAAGCGAAACGCCGCGCCGTGCGAGTGGTTACGGACCTGTTTGCCGGCGGCGATATCAAACCCCTTGTCATCGAGCGGCTCCACTCCGCCGACGATGAAACTTTGGTCGGGGAAGCCGATGACATGATCGCCGAAGCGGTGCGACGCGAAGCGATCGGGTTGGCCGAGCGTTGGAACCAGGATACCGACGCGATTCTGGACACGGCCCGGCGTCTGGCGACGGAAAATGAATTGAGTTCGGAACAAACCGCAGCCGTGCGGGATTGGATTCGCGAAAACATCAAGGAGCTCGATGAGGAATCCTATCGCACCCTGGCCATGTTGGCGTTCCGCTTGGGCGATTTTGGTAACGCTTGGGAGATGTGGAAAGAGTCCAAGCGTCTTCATGACGAGAAAGCGGGTTTCAAACATCCGCTCGATGTGGCGATGGAAGCCTTGCTCTTAAAGTCGAACCCGGCGAACGAGAGGCCCGCCAGGAATTCCCGTCGCCGAATCGAACAATTGGTTCGCAACGAAGCCTTGGTCGAAGACGCCATCACGCAAGAATGGATCGCGGAAGTTCGCGAGAAGATCGAGCGTGACGAAGACGAGGTTTTCGACATATTGGCAAAACGGATCTACGACGCGTCCTTTGCGATGTGGATCGAGAAAGATCTTGAGCCACTGCGAAACTTATTGACTGAGGACGCCAAAGTGGTCACACGTCGATCCGGGCCAACCGACAACGACGAAACGCCAAACTATGAAACGACAGTCGGCGTCCAAGATTATTTGGAAACTCAAGAATTGTTCGCCCACGGCAGCCGCCACGGTTTTGACTTGGTTTGCCAAGACGGGTGGACGGTGAGACCGGACAACAAAACGATTCGTCTGTTCGGCGACTATACGTTGCAACTCCCCGGCGGTTTTCACGCCTTTCGGTTGATCCATACATTCACGGTCCAGGATGATCGTCCGCCTTCGCAGTGGAAGGCAAGGATACAGCTAACCGAGGCAAGAGGGTTTCGGATGGGCGGAGATCGTTTTGAGGGGGCCAATGGTTGGGCGGAGTGGGACAAGAAGATCGCGCAGTTGCCGGACTCGGCGGAGAAAGTTGACCTTCTGATGATCGGCGGAAGACACGAAGAAGCCTTGCAGCTCGCTCAACAACTTTGCGGCGAAGACGCCCGTCGCGGCGACTATGTCAGTTTGGTCAACGCCGCTTGGGCAGCCAGCAAACCGGCATTGATTCGAGATGCGATCAAGAAAATCGTGGAGCTGCCCGTGGGCGGCAGTTCACCGCCCATGGTCCATTATTTCACAGCCAAGGCGAAACTCGGCGAGGTCATCGAGTTGCCTCATCGAGTTCGAATGCGTGTTCCTGACTTCTACGAACGCGGCCCGGCCGCCGTCTTGGGTGCGGGCGATGCCGGATTGGCGTTATTTCGCGCCAGTCAACCGATGCTCGTGGCTGTCATTCGAGGCGAGAAGACGGACGATCTGTCGAAGTCCGTGGACGAAGCGATCCAAACTCGGGTTACGGCGTTCGGTGCCGAATTGCTGTCACGGCGGTCACGAACGATTGACGGATATCCGGCGGAAACGTTCATCGTTGCCGCCCCTGGGACGGGCTACGCTATCGGCAACGGAGGCTCCTTGACGTTGCAGCGGTTCGCGATCATCGACCGGGGTGAAGATAGCCTCGTCGTTTTGACCAGTTGCCTTGAAAATCGATTCTCGAAATACGACAGCGAGTTCGAAGTCATCATCAATGAATTAGGGATTCGGAAAGTTGAGTGAAATAAATCATCAAGCCCGACGCACGAAGCTCTTGCCCGCGTCGATCATCATCGCGATAGTGCTAGCGATCGGTTTCGGAGTGAGCCTGATCGAAGTGCCTCCGACGCAGCCGGGGTGGTGGCAACGCGGTCTGCTTAGCGCGGGGGTTCTCGTCGTCGCGCTCGCGATGACCGGACTCGTCTGCACTTGGATTGGCAATCAACTTCGATTCTCCGCGCGAATCAATGGTGCCATCGTCATGGCGATCGGGTTCGTCTTGATTCGGATGCCCTTTTATCTGGCGGGATTATCCAAAGACGAATCGTTTCGATCGATGGGCTCAGCGTTGTTGGCAGGCGCGATCGTCGGAGCGGCAATCGGACCGAGATTCCAAACGATAGCCGGTTTACGACAAAAACAGACCGAGCCCCACGCCAACCCTTCAGACCCTAAAGAGGAGAACCCATGATTCGATTCCAGATTGCCATCACGCTCGCCTTATTATTCTTAACCACCAGCGATGTGACGACGGGTCAAGAAATTGTCTCGAAGAACGTACCTTCGTTCGAAGTTGCGGTAACCGACAACCCGATCGAAGCCAACCCATCAGTCGAAAAGCTACAGGCGAGTCTTGAGGAGTCAAAACAACTTCACAAAGACATCGTATTCATCTTCACTTTGTTGATGTTCACCAATGCGATTCAGTGTGGCCATTGGGCGATTCAAACGAAGCGAAACTTTTGGGGTTGGTACATCGCTGGACTCTTCACCGGACCGCTGGCCGGCGGCACCATGCTGTACCGAACGGGGATCGATCTCGGTCATGAGCCTAAATCCAACCTAGGAGGCTGCGTAGCCGCGTTGGCAGGATTATTGATCCCGGCGGCCGGATGGGTGATCTGGATGAGGTTTCTGCTCTAGCGGGATAGTGTTCTGGCGAGACAGCACCAACCAACTGCAACGCAACCCTGACCAACCACTCCCTGACTCTCACAAACCATATGAAACCTTGTCCGATTCTCCAATCGAGTCGTCCCCTCCCGAAGTTCGTAAGTCATACGGACTCTCGAAAGTGTTGATCTGTCTCATTCCGATCGGATTCGGTTTGATGATCGCCAGCTTGTTCGAAGGTTCGATCACGTGGGCAGCCTACGTGTGCCTGACCGGTTGGTGAGGGGCGTGATGGGGATCAACGGGGCGTCGTCGCTGACGCGTCAACTACTCTTGACCCCGATTCGGACGAAGCCAAATTAACGCAGGCAAGAGGCAATGCTGGGCTTTGTTTACGTTTTGGCTGCCGACGCTTTCTGCCGTCATACTTGACCAAGAAAAGGGGAACAGGGGCGTTTCCAAGTTTGCTCGCTTCGGAACGCTAAATTGCACAGCTGATGAAGATCCAGTGATCAAGGTAGCCCAACACAAACGCCTGCTCATCCATCGCTTTACGAAGGCTTCAACCTGCTCCGGTGGCCGAAACCGGGATATCTTCCGGTTGATGAATCCAGAGCGTCCGGCGTCGGCCGCCGGAGCAGCAATTTCACACGCAAAACAGCCGAGAACGAGTCCGCGGACCTTTTCTCTTTCTTCTCGACGAAGACGCAAAAAGTGACGGCTTCCATGGACAACTGACTGGTGGACTCAAGAAAGTTCGGGAGTTGTTTGAGAGAGGGCGACCGGATGGAGAAGACGGCTGCAGAGATCCAACGAATCGTGGAATCGATGTAGGAACGGTCCGAATGTGAACGAGGAGCATTGCAAACTGCGAGCTTGTGATATGGCTGCTTCATGAAGACTCTTCATCTTCATTCCATCTATAGGTTTGAATCCACTCTTGAAGCTGCGATAGGTCATGCAGCTTGATCCTATCAGGCTGCAATTCCGCAAACTTTTTTGCTTCCGGGCTGAACCTACTTCCCGTTATCGTAACCGCTCCTTCGAACCCGAAGGCTGATGCTACACCAAAGATTTCGCGGACTACGGGCACTCCCGTTGTTCTGCCGAGCTTCTTACCTTCGATTTGGTCTGGTTGTTTGCACTGTACTGCAAACACGACTGGGTCTGTATCGCCGTCATGAACTGCCAAGAAGTCTATTCCGTCGTCCTTTGTAGGTCTGAATAGATCAACCTTGAATCCACGACTCACAAAAATCTCGGCACAAATCGCTTCAAAATCAGTTTTGCCCAGCTGAGTCATTGCTTCAGGGTTGGCCAACACCGACCTGAGCAATTCCGCTGCGCAGAATTCGCTAACATCTACCATCCCAGTCGTCTCTTCACGTCGCCTCTTGATGTAACGATCACCGATTCTGCAACCGCCATCTTTGACAAACGAAAATATGTCAAAATTGTCCGGCAGTAGATCACCAATTTCCGGTAGTTCCATAGCCGCAGTAGAATGGATTCTCGCCCAGCACAACTGCGGAAGGTCGGGCAGTTCCGGGTGCGCAGCGGGTATGTAGACATACTCTCCCCCGATGCAATACCGGAGTGAACTGCCCAGCAACTTTCGGCGTCCCTGGAGGGTCAGCTTGGATTTTTCTTTAATGCTAAAGAATCGATTGCGTGACTCGGAGTACGCGGCGACGACTGTGCCCATTGTGCAATTGTCTTATTCAGGTAGCCAAACTCATTTGAGCCAGTGAGTGTATCAATATGCAGCTTGGAATGTTTGCGAGCAGAAGCCGATTGCTGGTGCCACCTCCCGTGCATGCGACATCGGAGGCTACGCCTCTTACTCTAACCCCACATCGCACATTTCGTGCTGCCGCTGATGTTTTCGTCTTACACCATGGCAACAAGCCTCGCTCAGCATTGCCTTCTCGAGCCTTTTTTGGCCCCAAAACGTTTGCCGACGAGTGGTCGAACGTCCTTTATCTCTCCCCTTTTTACTCCTCGCTTGACACCGTTTCCGTAGTATCGAAAAACTGAGTAGTATGCTCCATTAGATCCGCAGCGATCGATTTCAATTCGTTCCAACTGCGTAGTAAGTTCTCGGCGGCCTCAGCCAGTTTGTCGGCCTTCGGTAGTCCATCACCGTAATGAATGGCTATCTGAAGGTCGTTTTGCGGCATCCGACAAGCATCTACCGCAATTGCCTTCCCCATGCTGTGGAACTTGCTCTTGTATTGTTGAGCAAACCATTCTTTCATTTTTGTGAGCAATTCTTGATCATCGTTGAATTCTTCCCTGACTTGGTTGATCACTTCCGCAGCAACACCGCCGTACGCGATCAGCTCATCTTGCTTTTCGTCTGGCGTCCCTTCGGAATTCGGTAGAGTACGTCCCTCCCAAGCATCATCGCCAACGTCAAAGATCGTGATGACTGCAGAACGAAACCCACAATCTTTGCATAGGACATAGTGACCCGCTTCGTGGATCGCTGCGCGTTCTCGCGTGAATGGCGGAGTTTGCGAAAACGGATTCGTTTTGATCATGTCTTTCAAAGTTTGCGAGTTAGGGAAACCACTCTTCAATTTACGAGAGTCTGACGGCACCGCGGCGGTTGGGCCAGTCGATCGGACGAAGAAATTTTTCAAATTGCTGTCGGTGGAACACTCCGAAGCGGTCTCTAGCGATTCGGTTCGTCGCTCGCCGACGCCGAATGTAGCTCCGGTTTCATCGACCGGGATCCGTCGCGTTTGCTCGAACTGTCCTGGAAAGTCACATTTCCATTCCCAGATTCGGAAGTCGAGCAAGGAGCATTCAGCCCCGTAGCACGTCGAGTGGAGCCTACTGGACGTAGTCGACGGCAACGCAGGAGATTCTCCAGATGTCGACAAAGTTTCCATCTGCTGTCCAACGCTATTGCAAAGCCAAAAAGCACTCGAAGGGCACAAGCGACGAATACAAAGCCACAGTGAGAAAGTGGATCAGTTGGGGGCAAGAGATTCCTCTGGAACATCTATCCCGATCAAGCATTCGAGATTTCCTGGATTGGGTTTACGACGATGCGGTTGAACAAGGAGGTGAGAATCCGGAGCGGACATCGAACAAGGCAGGTGATCATGTCCGCGCTATCGCCGCATGGGCATGGGAAAACGACATCATTGAATCACTTCCGCAATTCCCAAAGCCGCGTCCGCAACGCGACGTCGCTGGTCGTCAGTATCTGAGCAAGGCGGAACTGAACGCACTCTACTTTGCCACGTACCAGATGCGCCGACCACGTGCGTGGAAGCAAACGCACTCGTTTGGCCAGTACTGGCGATCCGCAATCGTTCTTTTTTTCAACTACGGCCTGGACACAGGTACCATCTGGAAGACCAAAACAACTCACGAACCGCTCTTATGGCGGCACGTTTTCTGGAGCCATGAATCGCCCGATCGACAATCGAAGCTTCGATCTCGCTATGGATGGCTATTCTATCGACGAGTTAAGACTCACAAATCGTTCTATCGGCCAATGAATCGAACGGTTCACGCGCATTTGCGTCGGCTTCAATCTCCGACGCACGTACCAGAGGAACCGATCTTCGTGGGTGGAACTGCGAGGCCCAACGCGGTCTTCAAACGGTTGATCGCCCTCGCGGGGATTCGCGATAAAGTCGACATTGAAACTGGCGTTGCCAAAGACTGGCTGCTGAAGGACCTCCGCAAGACCTGCGCGACATACTATGACGAACATATGCCTGAGTCTTCCATCGAAATCCTCGGTCACTCTGTCAGCGGCGTCACGTACCGGCACTACGCGCACCGAGATCCATTGGCATTCAAAGCAATCATGACGATCCCTCAGCCTTCCGCTTTCATGGCTCTACCAAAGGGAATCGCGGGCGAGTGCCCTTGCTGCCGGAGGAAGTTCGCGGGTGAATGACCAGCCAGTCGATGAAACCGGAGCATTTTCGCGACAATGGGTTCGGCGCGTCGGTGTCTCCACTTTGCAGACACCGCTGCGAGTTAGGCCAAGACCTTCGTGCGGGCGGTCGATGCAACCCATGCGTTCTACGGATTGCAGTTGCGGGGCGGGCAGTGGCGGGAGTCGCTCCCTTAATCATTCAACTCTGATCGTCATCTGCGAGACGAGAGAAGCTGAAGACCGAAAACCAAACCTGATCCCTGCGAAGCGTTTCCTGTTTGGCGATCGCGGCTGAAGCTCCTATTCGGGCTGGCAGATTGGGATACACAACGTGCAATCGATACCACGGAGTGTGGCGATCGTTTGCGACAGTCGTGAACCGAGCATCAATTCGGACGGATAAAGATCGTAGACAAAATTCAGTCGCGGTTGATAGCCGCTGGCGGGCAACCACTGCTCTGCAAAGATTCGCCAAGTTCGATCGAGTTCGGTAAGCGATCCGTGAAAATGAACCAACGCCGTTTGGCCTCCGGGGATGAACGTCGTGCTGGCAACGCGGTCCGTCTGAAACATGCTGTTGACCTCGATGGCCGCGTCGTATCGGTAGACGGCTGGCGATGCCTCGGTGTCGTCACTCCAATCATCGTAATGGATTCCCAGGAACTTCGGGTTCTTATTGGTCAGACCACATTGCCGACACCACTGGATCATTTCGGGCCATATCCCCGCCATGCCGCTGGTCGGTCCGTTGTAACGCATCAATGCGATCCGCCGCGTCGGCGTCCTTTCGATCTGGACTGACAACGGGCAAGCGGCCAGCGCACTCCGATCGGCTGACGGAGCGCCGGGGGTCGGCAGTTTGATGTAAGCGTGTCGCAAGTTGTTGGCGCGGAAATCGGCGGGCGACTGTCCATAGGCTTTGGTGAAAGCGTGAGTGAAACCGGCGTGGGTGGCGAAACCGGATTCCATCGCGACTTGGGTGATCGGGCAATCAGAATTCTTCAAGATGAACGCGGCGTTTGCCAGACGAAGTCGCCGCAGATGCGACATCACGCTTTCGCCGACGACCTGACGAAACAGCCGCTGGAAATGGAACTCGGACAAGTCCGCGTATTGGGCTAGTCCGGCGACGGTGAAGCGAAAGTTCAAGTCGCATTCCATCAACAGGCACGTGTCGACGATTCGGCGTCGGGTGTTGTCGGAAATGTCCGGCATCGCATTGAAGTTGGTTTGGATGATGTGTTCAACCGACTGCTTATCACGCAACGAGACGGGGCAAACGTCGCGGTCGCGGCGTTCCCCACACGGTTGAACTTTAATCACTGATTATAGGCAATCGTCCGTTCCCGGTCAGTTCAGACCCGGCCCGCATCGTGAAAATAGCATTCCCCGACAAGCCGGGCAGCCTCCCCTGTACTAGAATGGCCTTTGACCTCGAATGTAAACACGTTCGTCATCCGCCAATCCCCAGATTTCGCGAGTCCGGTCATGTTCAATTCGTTGTCGTGGAGTCGATCCAAAACAACCGATCGCGATCGCTCCAAAGGGCGGCGAAACAAACCTCGGCCAAACTCTTTCCCGATCCTAGGCGTGGACGAATACGCCGATCTGAGCATTCAGGAGTCCGACTATGTCGCGAAAATCGTTCTTCGGTTCACTGAGCAAGGCAAGCAAGAGACAATCCAGAGTCTCATCGTGCAGGCGACGTTGCCGACTGCTTCTCGAACGGCTGGAGTCGCGTGTGATGCTGGCAGTCGGTGAGTTCTCGGTTTTCGGCGGCAACGCAGGAGTCGACTTCGATCCGAATGCCGATGCGTTTGTCCGATACGATCGCGAAACTGACACCTTACATCTTCGCTTGCGTGGCGGAATTGATGTGAAGAAGTTGGACCTACAAGTCGATACAAATGGGTTTTTCAGTTCGTCGGAACTTGTCGATACGACGATCCGCCTGAACGACGCCATCGATTTTCGGCGCACCGAATTTCTCGGAGGCGACCCGAACTTCGGCGATTTTCTCGTTACGGATTTTCTGTTTCGCACAGCGCTTCGCGCCAACGAACGCACCTCACTGTTCGGCTCGCGATTGGCGACGAAGGCCGAACTTGTTGCACAGGTTGAGTCACAGACCTCCGCCGTGCGCATCCTGCAATTCAACAGCAACGGCGAGGTCGATAAAGGTGGTGCGGTGCAGTTTGAAAAACTCAATGCTCTGGCCGTCGACATTCGTGGGCTGGAAGAAAAGATCCTCATCGATCAGGAGATAACCTACGATATCGACCTAATCAATCTTATTCCCACACCAACTCGAACCGTCACCATCAATGTTCTGAACCCGAGCGATCCAGCGGACAGCACTTCCCTGATCGAGATCCTCGATCCCGTGGATCGGCGACAGCAATTCAGCCTAAATCATGCGTTTAAAAAGTCTGGCCCAAAGCTAGTAACCGTCGTGATCGGCAATGAGATCGTCGCCGAACAGGCCTTCGCGGTTTTTGAGCCCGAGTCGGAAACCGGGCGACCGCCGGGCGATCCGTTGGTCGGGCAGAATAAGCTACTGAAACTCGATCCGTTTGACATTTCGTTGATTGGCGGGTTCAACAACCTCAATCAGGAATCGTTCATTCGTGTCGGTGCATTTTCTGGATCGGTGTCGCCCAACGTCACCAGTGACGTCACGATTCGGGTGTCGGCGTTTTTTCTGACCGATCCTGGGCGTCTACCAGTTGAAGACGTCAGCCCTACCGACGACTTCAATCCGCAGGCGCAGCAATTCAGCGCCATTACCACTGAATTGGAAACGCGACTCCGACCAGTGGACGCGCAGATCGGTCGACGATTCACGGGCGTGTTGGAGCAGAGCGACTTCAGCCGCCCGGACGCGATCTTTGCCGATGACTCCGGCAGCCGCATGATCGACCGCATGCTGCTTTTCGAACTGCTCGGCAGCAGCGGTACCGTTCTGGACACAATCGAATTGGATCAAGGACAGTTGCAGCGGATGCGTGCAGATCGCGGCAACGAATTACCGGACGATTACGGTCAACGTCGGCCCTTGGATATCGATATCATTCCCACCGTCAGTGACCGGCGAACGCTGATCGCTGGCGAGGCGCGCGCCGGATTTGATGTGACAGTCGACAATTTGATTAGCAATTTGGGTGCCGTCGTGGGCAAACCCATTCTGCGGATCGACTTCGGTGATGGCAGCCCACCAGAAGTGTTCGAGATCTCGAACCAAGACCAGATTCAATTTTTTCGGACTCTGGACGACCCGCGACCCGATGCACTTAAAGACGACATCGCCGGACTCTTCTCGCATCTTTATACACGAGCTGGCGAGTTCGATGTGACGGCGACCATCACACTACCCAACGGTCTTTCGGCGGGCGAGCAGACGCGACTCTCTGTCCTCACCGGACAAAACGTCTTTGTTGATTTCACTGCAAGTCAAGGCACGACCTTCGGCAACTTGGATGTTCAAGGCACGATGAGCGGAACGACGGCAGACACCACGATGGAGTTCGAGCTGAACATCGACGGTTTTGCACCCACGACGGGCCAGTTGACGCTGGATGGGTTCGCATTTAACGAGACATTGCCTCTGCCGGATGGCCTCGACGTGCTGATTCCCGATGGAAAACGTTCGACCGTTGTCAGTGCAGTAATCACACTGCAAAGCACTGAGAACCTGACAACGCGAGTTCCCTTCGAGTTCGAACTTTTTCGTAAAGAATTGGAGTTCGATAGCTTTCAAAAAGGCCAAGACTCGCTCGTGTTTCTGGTTCCAGCAGATGTCGTCGAGATCGATGTGCCGCTGCTGGTCGATCGCGTCACAGCAGAGGACGGCACCGTACGCGACATTCCCGAAATCGGCACGATCGAGGTCTTCCCCGATCTGGACGGAGGCTTCAGCCCTAACAATCTGTTTCAACGTGCGCGCAACACATTGCCGAACAGCAACTCGGTCGTCGGCTTCAAGCGAGACGACACACGCGACCTTGTCATCCGCTCCTTCACGCGTATCGATGACTTCGACACGCTGGTGCTGACCGACACGTCTGCGATCCCGCCTGCCCGGTTGGACGCATCGCACGTTACGATCGGCAAGGCGCTGATTGGTGTGAATTCATCGTTGTCGCCAGGGATGGTGGCCGAAGGCGATAACTTTGCTCCCTTCCTGGCGTTCTTCAATATCCGGGGCAATGTCGTTGTCGAAGTCGATCACGGGGACGGTGTGTTTCGATCTTTCAACTTGAACCTGACGTTTGATGGTGCGCTAGCCACCAACTTCAGGCATATCTTGGAACAGGTTCCCGGCGGATCGAGTCAGGCGACATTTCCATTGCGCGTCCGCGTGTTGCAGGGTGGCACCGAGATCGCGACAGCAACTCGCGAATTTACGATCCTCGATCATGGCTTAGTGAACTTGGAACCGCTGCCCTCCGATGGTCTTTCCTTCGATTTTCTGGGAACGAGAATCGAAGATCAAGGCAACGTCGTCGCGGAACACCTTCTCGAAGCAGAGCTTACCGTCCGGGCTCGTGAAACGTATCTAGACGATGTCGTTACCGCGACGGTCTTTTGGGGAGATGGCACGAGCGATGTGGTCGAGATGGTCCGCGAAGGGGCTACCGAGAATCTGACTGCCGTCGTACAGCACAGCTTCCAAGACGAATTCTTGCTTGAGATGTCCAGACGCGATGCGTTGGGTCGCGAAGGCAGCCGAATCTCGCTGCCGGGATTCCGCGTCGAGCTGGAAGACAACAACGCGACACTGCTCAATCAGGGATTGTTTTTCGTGCCGATCCAGGTTGCCGGCATTGAAGTGGTTCAAGATCCCACGTTGCTGGATGCACGTGTTGAAGCCGAAAACGGCGCATTGTTGGGCGATCGGAAAGTAACCGTCAATCAGCCCGTCGAGGTCGCGATCGTGACCGGCTTCCAACAAGGCCCGACAGTCACAAATGTTCTGGATGCGTTCTTGAATCTGGAACCCGACCACGCGATGCAGGTCGATATCCAGATCACGCAGCGTGGGGACGAACTGGGCGGAAGAAGCCAATCGATCCGGCTGATCAAAAACGCTGGTGAAACGGGTTCATTTTTTCGTATCGAGAATTCTGACGGATCTCTGTCCGGTCGAGTCCCGTTCGAGAGAGTTCCGATCGGTGCGCCGCGCTTCAGTAACGTTGATCGCATTCGGCTGGTCGATCTGGATACTGGCGAATCGATCATTCGGTTCGATGCCACTGGACGTTACACGTTGGACGTGAGCATCACCATTGATGGCTTGGTTCGTGAAACGCTATCGATTGGCCAATCGGAAATCGCAGTGTTCCCCACGCTCGATGACGTGGTTGCTGCAGCAGATGGTACGCTCGACGGCTTCCTCAAAGGCTTTGGCGACGACATCGACGACATTTCAGTGGTCCTGCCGGAAAACGGTGAGCGTTTGCCGTTGCCGGTTAACGACGGATTGAATCCGAATGACCCGCGATTTGTTGTTCTCGAAGAACTCGAATTGAAAGTGCGCGAAGGAGGGCGAGTGATTGTGGACACGCCTGCCGGCGGCAACAGCGGCCGATTGCTGTTGCCGTTGCAGATTGGCGATCCGCAGTTCAGCGGCATTCTGCTTGAGGCACCGGAATTCGTAGATCAGGATGAAAAGTTTGCACTTGTTGCGACCTTGCCCCAGTCGCTGATCAACCGCGTGAACGTAGCAGATGGATTTTTTTTGTTCTTCGACCTTGATTTAGGCGACGGACGGAGATTCGAAGTACACATCATTCGCACTGAAGACGAGGGAGATCCCGTGCTCGCCTCTCTGCTTGAGATTGGCGAAGGAAGTATCCCGATACTTTTTACACCAGCCGATGGCCGCTTGGTGTTTTTTAGTAATATCCCCTTTTTAGGCGACCGGAACGGACCACTTATATCGCTCAACAAGACAGGGCCGCAAAACATTCAAATGTTCGGCCAAGGCTCGTTCGGTAATACAGTTGTGAACGTGTCAAACGTGCGTCCATCGGTGACGCCAGCATTGGCCGTCGATCCAGCGGGAAGATTGGTCGGCCAACTGCGGATCAATTCGCCCAACGGCGTCGAGTTGCAAATTCTCGGCAAAGTGATCCGAGTTCCGCCCGGTAATCAGGTGGTGAATGCGGAGGATATCGACCCGAACGACGGTCGGCAATTCCAAGCTGGCGATCCGATAAATACGCTGATCGTCGAAGACGGCGGCGAGGTGGCAACGTACACATTTGAATTGACACCGGACACAGAAGGCAACAAAGCACCTCAACTCATTGATTTGACTTTGCAACGCCAGCCCGATGGAACTGTCACAGTCCAGGGAACCGCAACCGATCCTGACAGTGATCCACTAACCGTGTCCATCTCCGATCAACAAGGAACCGAAGCCGGCACGACGATTCCAGATACCGACGGAAGGTTCACGATCGTCGTCCCTGTCGCGATCGTGGAAGAAGAACTCGTCGTCCTAGAACTTAGCGATTCCCGTGGTTCGGTCGTTCGGCTGCTGCTCGGGTTCGATGAGCTCGCGCAACTACTACCCGGTGCGGCTTCAATATTTGAGTCGTTTCAAAAGCAGCCGCTTTTTCCCAATGCCAAGATTGTTACCGATAGTGCCGTGGAGGAATTCACGGCTTCCGTATCAACTGAAGACGGCATGCTAACGATTGCTGGCTCGAACAATCCGCCCTTGAATAAGATAATGTTCAGCGGCACTACAGCCGAAGTCGAGAATGCTATCCGCAGTTTGGAATTCACACCGAATCAGGGATTAAATGGCCGGGCACGATTTGTGTTTGAGGCCGAGGACACGACCGACCCGACACTTAAAACGACGCAAGAGTTCTTCATCGATTTGCTGCCTACATCGCAACTTGACTTTGGTGACGCACCGACGCCGTATCCGACGTCACTCACCGCAGATGGAGCGAGGCACATTGCGACCGGGCCAATGCTAGGTCAAGTTGTTGACACGGAAGCCGATGGCGTGAACAGCGATAACGCTGATGGCGATGATATAAGCGGCGCGACGCCGGACGACGAGGACGGCGTCGTGTTCGGCAGTACCTTGCTCGCAATCAGCGATTTTGCGACGACCGCCAACGTGTTGATTACAGCGTCTGAAACAGCGAAGCTGGATGCGTGGATTGATTTCAACGGCAATGGCAATTGGGACGACGCGGGTGAGCAGATCTTTGCGAGCCGAGACGTCGAAGCAGGAGTGAACACGCTCGGATTTACTGTGCCTGCTGGCGCGAGTGTGGGCACAACGGCTGCTCGATTTCGCATCAGTACCGCTGGCGGTTTGCTGCCGACCGGCCAAGCCGACGATGGCGAGGTGGAAGACTACCTCGTCAAGATCGTTGACGACGACACGGCGGCGGATGTCTCAGTCCAGCTCCCCGGCGGCGAGACAAGCGTCACGATCGAAATTCCGGACGAGGCCGCCGAAGGAGAATCGCCCGCCAACGCGGCCTTAGTGGTCCGCACCAGTACGCAAGAACTGCTGCGGGTTCCACCAGTGTCCGTCGCGTCGATCCGGCTGAGCGCGTCACCGCAGGACGATATCGTGTCGCTGATGGATTTATCGGCGATCGTTGGCCGCGCGTTGACGGTGTTCGCCGATGGTGGCGATGGCAACGACACGTTGCAACTTCTCGGAGCCGACTTTGCCGTTGACTTGACGGGCGATGGCGGGGCGAACCTGCAAAATTTCGAGACGTTTGACATCATCGGCGACGGCAAAAATTCGTTGAAGCTGGACGCGGACCAAGTCGTGCGACTCTCGCCCGCCACCGGCACGTTGCTAGTTCGATCCGACCCCGGCGACAGCGTCGAGATCGGAGAGGGCTGGGGACGGGTCGCCACGGAGGTCGTCGATGGCGAGTTCGTTCGCGTCGTCTCGCAGCAAGCCGCGACGCTGCGGCTGATCGGTCCCGACGAGTGGTCCAACCCGGTCGATCCGCACGACGTCAACAACGATGGTAGCGTTAGTGCTTTGGATGCTTTAACGGTCATCAATGAACTGAATCGCCAACGCTTTTCTGATAACCAGGGACTGCTGGTACCTGCGTTAACGACTGGACCCTTTCCTAACGTGTTCTTTGATGTCAACCGTGATGCAAGGGCGTCAGCCATCGACGCGTTACGGGTGATCAATTTCCTCAATCGACGCGACGTCGAAGACCCGGCGGGCGAAAACCTGTCGACAGGTACGAGTCCGACACCCTTGATCGCCATCGCGATTGCGAACCACGCGATCGGGCAGCCGCCACCGAGATCAGACCGAGCGTTCGACAACACAATTTTGCCAGCCGGACAGTCAAATCAGAAGTTCGTTGCAGAAGTTCTAACGGAGGATCGCGCCAGCTCAACAGCCATGGTCGACCTGCAAAAGGAACGCGAAATTATGGTGGATACCGTTTTACGGCAAATGGATGATCGCTTGCTGCCCGAACAGCTTTCATCGTTGGAACTGCGTAACAGTTTTTGATTGCGACGGTCACGGATTATCAATTTTCCAATTTGGACTTCCTCACGAAGAGTTAATAATGAATCGCGTTAGGAAATGGGGGAGTTGCTGTAGTCTTTAGGCGATAGGCTGTAGGCGTATGCCGCCTGCGGTAGCCCGATTTTTGTCCAGCCTAAAGCCTACGTCTGACTGCCTGCTCAATCACTGGCTTAACCGAACGCGAACGAAGTTGTCGGTCGGCGCGGTTGCCGACACAGCTTTGCCGAGATAGAAGGGCTGCCGGGGTGAGCGTCCCGACGCGAATAATGAGCTGAAGCTCCGCCGCGCCATGCTTGCTCGATAATCTCTGACAACATCTTCAACATCCGTGTTAGTTTCCCCTTGCCATCCCCGGCAGCCCTGTGCTGATGCGAAACAAAAAGAACGATCAGCCAGCCGACGGCGGCGGGATCTTATTAAAACGCACGGATGCGATTCGGCTTGCGAACCGCATCCGTGCCAGCGAGATGCTTGTCCGCAGCAATCTGCTCCGTCAGCTTGTGCTGCTCAACCGGTGCAAAGGAGGCTGTCGCCGAGGTCAGGTTTGGTTTGCGGTTTTCAGCTTCTCTCGTCTCGCAGATGACGATCAGAGTTAAGTAATAAGGGAGCGACTCTCGCCACTGCATGCCCCCCAACTGCAATCCGTAAACCGCGTCGGTTGTCTCGACCGCCAGAAAGAAGGAATTGTCTTTCGCTGCAGCGGTGGTTTCGACCGATCGCAGATGGAGAGAGTGAAAGGCTCAGTCAAAGTGATTGCGCTGGGCAATGCTTGGCAGCCTTTGACGGGCCGCGTTCGTGACACAGCACGAACCGTCCTGTGCACCGAAAGTGGCTCCCGAACTGATGCACCGGTGGCCGACACCGGAGCAGACAGAGGCACCCTGCGGGACACCGATGCATCTTGGGCAATCCGCCCAAAATGTCGGTCACATCGGCCAAGGTCAGAACGTGCGACATCGAACAGTATCAATGATACCGACCACGGTGCGGACTGAGAGGCCAGCCATATTGGGATCGATTCAAGCGGGCGGAGGCGTTGAGGTGGGATTGTGGGCGATCGCCTCCAGACGTCGAAGCTCGCGGTTCCCGAATGACCAAACGTGTCAACGTCGTCGGTGTCCCTGGTCACATGAGCCACAAGCGTGGATCCCGTCGAAAACTCAAAGAAAGCAGCCTCGATGCGTTTTTGGAAAAATTGCGACATGCAATCGCTGGTAATCTCGACATTGGTCCCTCACGACTTCGCTTTGGCCCTCTCGATGAGGGGAAGCCGGGAAGGATGAACACCACCGGCAATCACTGGCAGTTTTACTAGCGGGACCAATGGCGCGCATTTCTTTGGCACTTCGATGGGCCGTCGTGGGTCACTCGCGAGATGGTTCGGAAGTGGTGGAAGTGACCATGACGTGGAGGTCACAGCCGGGCAATACTCGCTGCGACGACGGTGTTGGTACTCGCAAAGTCCATGTAACGCATGACCGCTCCGAATCTGAAAAACTCCTGGCTGGCCAATCACACCCCCAGCATCGAGATCTGGCTTCATCGAATCGATCATCGCTCGAATCTCTCTCAGTCGAATTGTAGGATCGGCGGTTGAGTAAAGATGAGCAGAATGCACGATCAGTGGTTCGTCGCCCGGCAGTTTAACCGTGGCTCGCCCCCAATGTCGGGTGAACAACTCTTTTGGTTTCTCGCCCTTTATGAGATCGCTTTGAATCGAAAGCCTGCTGTCGATGAATCGGCCGATGCCGAAGCGGTCATCCGAATGTATGGCTTTCCCAGTCTCGGCTCGTGGGTCAGTTACGCATTGGGGAGCGAGAATCACAATTTGCCCGCTTATGTCGCGATGCCCGATCCGCGCGGGGTGCCGCAGAACGGTTCCAACAACTGGGGCCCAGGATTTTTGCCGGCGGCTTTTCAGGGGACGCCGATGAGTTCGAAAGAGCCGATTCGGCATCTGACTCCTCCCGGTGTAAGCGTTGCTTCGGATCTCGCCGCTCGATCGTTGTTACAACGCGTCAACGAGCGACATCTTCAACAACATCCCGGCGACGGAAAGCTTGCCGCTCGCATCGCCAGCTATGAACTCGCCGCCCGAATGCAGCTTAGCGTTCCGTAGATCACCGACCTGAGTTCGGAACCGGCACACGTTCTGAAGAGCTACGGTGCTGATGACGAGTCTAACCCCACGCGCGCAGGCATCACCGGTTCTTTGACACCGTTCAGCACTTGAATGAGCGGGCTCTTGTCCGGCTTGCCGGGCACAATCGCCGCACCAAGCTCATCGCCGCCGCGCCGCATCGTTTCCAGTCGAGTGAGATCCAGCCCACCACTTTGTTCAACTTCGTGATGACACTTATTGCACCGAAGTTCGAGCAGCGGCAGCACATCGCGTTCAAAGCTCACCGGCTCCGCCGCCAGCACAGTGGTTGCGACCAGCAACAGGCCAATGCACGTTATGAACTTCATGGAGTTTTTTCCTGCGGGATGCCTGACAACCACACCTGATGTAGCACGGCCTTTCCAGGCCGTTGGTTTGCTTTCGACGGCCTGAAAAGGCCGTCCTGCGAAGTCGCGATGCCAATCGTCTCATGAATTCATCTCATTCAATGTGCCGGTGCTGCTGCCGAACGTGTCTGCTTCGATGCCGAGGTGCTGAAGCATCGTGACGAAAAGGTTGCACAGCGGTTGGTTGTGATCCCGCCGGAAGGCGAGGTGCTGGCCATGCCGGAACCCGCCGCCGGCGAGCAGGATCGGAAGGTTGGTATTGTCGTGCGTGTTGGCGTCACCCATGTTGCTGCCGAACAGAATCATCGTGCGGTCCAACAACCGGTCTTCGCCTTCAGGAGTTTCCGCAAGCTGTCCGAACAGCTTGCGGAGCAGCGTCATCTGCTGATGATCGGCGTCGATGAGTTGTTGGACCTTCGATTCGGACTGACCGTGATGGCTAAGATTGTGGTAGCCATCGGTTGTGTTCTGATCGGGATGCAGCTTGAACACGGGTGTCGCAAAGGCATCGACCATCAGCGTGACGATCCGCGTGGAATCCGATTCCAGCGCCAGCCGCGCCATCGACAACATCAAGTCGAACTTCTCGAAGAACAACTTCTGGTCGCGAATGTCGTCCGGTGGTTGCTGATTGGTTGTTGGCTTGGGACGCAGTTCCCAATGGCGAGCGATCTGCAGTCGCTCTTCCATTTCGCGAACGGACGTGAGGTACTGGTCAAGCCGTAATTGATCGTCGCGGCCAAGATTGCTTCGGAACTGCTGCGTATCATCCAGCAACGTATCGAGAATGCTGCCTCGTTCGTCGAGTTGATGGAGCTGGCGTTGTACTGCGGCCTGATCGCCCTGGACGAACATCTTGCGGAACAGAGCAGAGGCACTGTCTTCGGCGGGCAGTAGGACGCCGTCGCGCGTCCAGGAAAGACTGCGGTTCGCCCTGTCGATGTTCACGCCCAGGTTGAGCGTGGGAAACCGAGTCACTGGGCCAAGCCGTTCCGCGGCAAATTGATCGAGCGAGATCGTATTGCGAAAGCCACTCTTAGTCGGGCCACGTGCTGCCGTGAGAAAACAGTTCTCCGTGCTGTGACCACCGTCGACATCAGGATGTGAGAGGCCACTGATCACCGTAAAGTCGTCGCGGAACTCGGCCAAATCAGCGAGGTACGGCGAGAGTTCGTAATCTCGTCCCGTCCCCTCGGGGATGAACCGCTTGGGTAGCACGCCGAGATTGTTCGAGATCAACAGCATCCGCCGCGGAAGTTCTGCATCCGGTTGCCTTGCTGATATTGAACACAAACTGTCCAGCAGCGGTAGCGCAAGCGTGACTCCCGCACCGCGAAGAAACTGACGGCGATTGATTTGATGGCGGCGTATCATCGGCTGCCTTCCTTTCCTAGAAAGATCCTGCTCTGCACCAACGCATGCACAAGATCACGAATGCGGTAGCCATCTGCTTCGCAGGCATCGAGGATCGATTCGATCTCTGCACGATCCGCAAATCGCACCGGAGTTCCGGTCGCATACAGCGTGAACTGATGCAGAAGACTGCGAGCCAATTGTCGAGGATTGCCTGCAAGAATAGCCTTCAGTTCGTGGATGTCTTGAAAGCGGCGACCGTCCAGCAATTGACCGCTGGCGTCCACTGGTTCAGCAAGAGCGTACGCGAAATCGTGTCCGGCGCGGTCTATCCCGGTGATGCGTTCTCCCGCTTCGAGTCCGCGATAACGTGTTCGCCAACCGCCGAGGATGTCGAAGTTTTCCAATGCCAGACCAATGGGATCGAACCGGGCATGGCAGCCAGCACATGATTCCGATTTCGTATGAAGCGACAGCAACTCACGAATCGTCTTCGCGCCACGAATGTCGGGCTCCACGGCGGGGACGCTCGCTGGCGGAGGCGGGGGTGGCTGGCCGATCAATCGCTCCATGATCCACGCGCCGCGGATGACCGGCGACGTCGATGTGCCGTTGGCGGTCACTTTGAGAATGGCCGCCTGCGTCAACAGACCGCCGTAGGGACTGTCATCGGGCAATTCAATCTTTTGCATCTTCGACCCCGTGATCGGTTCCAATCCGTAGTGCTTAGCGAGTCGATCATTGGCGTACGCAAAGTCCGCTTGGACCAGCACACTCGACGGCAGGTTGTCTCGAATCATCGCTGTAAAGAACGTCCAGGTCTCGCGCTGCATCGATTCGATCAGGTAATCATCGAAGCGATACTCAGGATGCAGCCGAATGTCGGGCTCGTCGCGGCGAATGTTTCGCAGGTCGAGCCAGTAGTTGGTGAAGTTCTGAACGAAACGATCGAAGCCGGGGCTGTCGATCAGACGTTCGGTTTCGCTGCGGAGCGTGTTGCCATCGCGGAGTTTCCCGGCCGCAGCAAGTGCCATCAATGCTTTATCCGGACGTGTATTCGTCAGAAAGTGCGACAGACGCTCGGCGATCGCGTAATGATCGAGGTCGCTTGTCGTGGGATCAGACGGTTCTCGCAGATAGAGGAAGTGGCTGGAGCACAGGAAGGCCTTGTAGCCGGCGAGCATCGCCTCAGGGAACGGGTTCCCCTGTTCGAGGCGTTTGAGAATGAGTTGTTCGAACCGGAGCAATGTATCTTCCGGTACAGGTTCGCGAGCAGCAATCTCTACGAAGCGCCGAAGCAGGCGCCGCGAGTCTTCTTGCCGGTTGGTGGATTGAATGTCCGCTCCAAAATCTTCAAACAAGACGCGATGTGATGGCGGCGGCCATGACTCCGGCGAGATCGGTCCTTCAACTTCCAGCCATTGAAAGGCAACACCCGGTTGTCCACCATCGGGAAACGGCGGATAGCGGTACGTCGGCGGGCCACCGTTGACATTGCGAGCCAGTGGGACTGGCAGTCCGAGCAGGCTGTACTCGAATGTCTCCGTCGAAAGCAGGCGAATGGTGGTCTCGTGTACTCTGGGCTCGGGCTGGATGTCTATGATTCCACCCGTTGCCCGAACATCGCCAGAGACATCCGGACCAGACGGCTTTCGCGCGCGAAACGTCATCGGCACCGGATCGGTTGCTGGCTTGAGTTGATACCCTTCGGTCTGCAATACGGCCCGGGCCGAAAAGCGGACTCGGTACTCTCCCGGTCGCTTGGCAACGAAGCCGCTCGGATATCCGAAATAGGGCCAATGAGCCGACCGAAACAGCACGAGTTCAAGTGCCGGATCGTCTTTCAATTTGTCAAGTTCCTTCGCGTCAACCGCCTTGTTGTCCTTCGCAAAGAACATCGCTTCGCGTTCACCAAAGGTGCTGGTGGCCGAAAATAGCTGCGTCCCCGCCGCGCGATACCTGGTGACCGGTGGCGGCTCCGGTCCACCGGCCATCGCCCGTCGCAACGCCGCGTCGGCGGCATCGAGGTAGGCAGCCAACTGCACGCGTGACATGTCGAGTGCGGATGCGGTCTTGTTGAGCCGATGGGCCTCACGATCTTCCGGCAGCATGTCGCGAATATCAAGCAGCGGCAGTTGCAATACATCCCGCAAATTCTGTTCGTATTCGTCACGGTTGAGCCGTCGCAATGGACCGCGCCCATTTGCCACGACGTCGGCGCGATCGGCTTTTGCAACTAAGTCGCGCAGTGACTTCTCCAGTGACCGTCGCTCACCGCCTGTGAGACTTGAATCATCAGGCGGCATCTCACCCGACTTGACACGATCATGAATCAGAATCCACCGCTCTCGCAGTCGTCGGTCAGCCAGATCAAAGGTCAGTGATGTGAGGTCCAGTCCAGCTTCTGCCGATGCGCCGTCATGGCAGTCGAAGCAAGTTCGCTGGATCAGTTCGCCAATTGGCTTGGGCAGATCTGACGCGGTTAAATTCGGCGCAACAACGCAGACGAGCAGGCACACACCAGCTACCATGGCCAGCCTTCGAATTGCAGATGGCACACGGTATGTTCCTGCTTTCGAGATGCTCATGTCAGGATCTCCCGGATCACGTGACCATGCACGTCCGTCAATCGACGCTCAATTCCGTTGTGATAAAACGTCAGGCGAGTGTGATCGATGCCCAGTAGGTGAAGAGCCGTCGCGTGCAGATCGTAGCTGTAGGATGGCGATTCGATGGCTTTGAAGCCGAGTTCGTCGGTCGCTCCGTAACCGAGTCCGCCTCGAATACCTCCGCCAGCAAGCCATGCGGTGAATGCTCCTGCATTGTGATCGCGGCCCTTGCCTTCGCCGCCCTGAGCACCAGGTTGACGACCGAATTCCGTGGTGCAGATCACAAGTGTGTCGTCGAGCATCCCCTGACGCTTCAAGTCTTTTAATAGTGCCGATGCGCCCGTATCCAGCACCGCGCCCCAATATCCGTGATCACGCACCAAATCTTCGTGGCTGTCCCAGTTGGGGCGTATCTTCTTCGCCGTCGTGTTCTCCGCACCGCAATAGATCTGTACGAATCGCACACCACGCTGCACTAATCGCCGAGCCAACAGACATTGCCGACCAAACGGACCGGTCTCGGGGTGGTCGATATCGTAGAACTGTTGTGTCGCGGCTGTCTCGTTAATCAAGTCAGTGACTTCGGGCGCGCTCAGTTGCAATTGGGCGGCCATCTCGTACGCCTTGATGCGAGCGTCGAGTTCGCTGTTGGCGGTGCGAGATTCAAGGTGCATACGATTGAGCTGATCAAGAAACGCAAGCCCTGCTCGATCCGCTTTAGCAGTCGCTGCCGCGAAGTCCTTCGGTGGGAACAGATCGGCGATGGGTTGAGTTGGGTTCGATGTGTCGAGCGTCGTCGCCTGATGTTCCGCAGGCAGGAAACCGGCACCCCAGTTGATGATTCCTCCCGGCGGCAAACCACGCGGATCGGGCAGCACAACAAAGGCTGGCAGGTCATCCGCTTCACTGCCAAGCCCGTACGTCACCCACGAACCCATGCTCGGAAAACCGGGCAAAGTGAAACCGGTGTTCATCATGAAGCAAGCCGGACCATGCAGCGCGGTCTTGCTGTGCATCGAATAGATGAACGCCATGTCGTCAACACACGTCGCCAGCTTCGGAAACAGATCACTCACCCACCGTCCCGATTCGCCATGTTGTCGGAACTTCCAGTGGCTGCCTTGGCAATTGCCTGGCTTCGACGCGAAGAACTGCAACGTGCCATCGGGGTCAAACGGCTTCCCAGTGCGTTTTTCAAGTTCTGGCTTGTAGTCAAACGTGTCGACCTGACTCATGCCACCTGGACAGAAGATCTGAATCACACGCTTGGCCTTAGCCGCATGATGCAATTCAGCTCGCCCTTCGCCAGCCAGCATCGCCGACAGCGCAAGCCCACCGAGTCCACCGCCAGCGGACTGAAGGAAATCTCTTCGTGAATGTTGAATACTCATCTCTCAATCCACATAAATGAACTCATTCGAGTTGAAGAGCGACCGACACAAGGCGAACAATCCTTCCTGCTGGACTAAGTCCTTGGCGAGACGCGATTCGCGTTCGGTTGGGCGTCTTGCAAACGCCAGTTCAAAGGCTCGCCTGATCTGTGCCTGCTCCTCGGAACCCGCCGCTTGTTTGACGCGTTCAGCTAAGTATCTCGCCTGCCTGAGCATGAAGTCGTTGTTGTAAAGAGCCAGCGATTGCAGTGGCGTGGTCGTTGTCATTCGGCTGGCCGTCAGGTTCGCTGGATCAGGGCAATCGAGCGTCGTGAGAAACCGATTCGGCGTGGTACGGACTTTGTAGCGGTAAATGCTTCGACGCCACAGCGATGGTTCGTCAGCGGTGATGTACGTGTAGATCGGGGCATAGGCTTCTTGATACTGAAAGTCCTCGAAACCAGGACCGCCACGCTCGGGGTTCAACTTGCCACTGACGAACAGAACCGCGTCACGAATCGACTCGGCTTCCAGTCGTCGTGGGTTCTGGCGCCACAACAATCGGTTATCCGCATCGATCTGTCGGGCAGATTCTGCGCCCGCTCCGTCATCGACGTAACTCGACTGTTGATATGTCTCGCTTTTCAAAATTAAGCGATGCATCGCCTTGAGCGACCCGTTGTGGTGAACGAGTTCTTGCGCCAACCAGTCCAGTAATTCCGGATGCGATGGTCGACCGCCGCCAAAACCAAAATCGCTGGGCGTATCGACAAGTCCTTTGCCAAAATGCCAATGCCACAAACGATTGACGATCACGCGGCGAGTCAGTGGATTGTCCGGATGAGTGATCCAACTTGCCAGTGCGGCTCGCCGCTGGCCTTCGCTCGATTCGAGTGTCTCCAATTCCGGAATCAACATTGCAAGCGAACCGAGTGCCGCAGGACTGAGCACATCACCGGTCGGCGATTCAGGATCACCACGCGTCAATAGCCGAACTTCCGGCACGTCGGATTCTGCAACGACGCCGTAGAACTTTGGTGGTGGCCCGAGAGATTCGAGCTTCGCGTCGATCACCATTCGCTGCGTGCGAAGTTCAGAAAGTCGCTGGCGATCGTCGACGGTGAGTTCCGCCGGTACCGAGAGCCTCACCACAGGATCGCCGAAGCCAATTTGATCCATGCTGAATCCGTTTCCGCCATCGGTTGCAACTAGTGTTAAAAAGCGTGACGACCGAGGCAACTCGATTTCAATATTTTGCAATCCGTGCTCGCGTTTTAGTTTTGGAAAGTGTGCAGTATGTTTTCCGTCAACAAACACCCATGCGTCTGCGTGGTGCCCGCCAACGGCACCGAAGTAACCGAGCTTCGCGGTGAATCGAAGCGCGTCGCGAGGGTTTGCATCTTGCCCCGCGAGTGCGTTTCGTATCGCGTCGACATCGAACGTGATGCCCGCGTTGGCATGCAACCCCAGCAGACTGTGTCCGTCTTTCGTGAAGTCAATGCCGCCCAGTTCTGGAGAATGCTGACTTGCAACCGGTCCATTGCGGATCATGTCCCAAGCATCGCCCGATGTTTTCGGCAGTCCGGTGATGGTTATTCCCGTTGAGCTGACAGGAATTTCGGCCTTTCCGTCTTCGCCATCTGGAATGAACACGCCGTCAATGAACTCGAAATCTGTCGGTGAGAATTGATTCGTCACCACATTGCCGAGCTTCCCGAAGTCGCGGGTTTGAACTTTCGCGTTACGCGAATCAATGGCGTTGCGATACGTGCCTGTGCCCAGCCCGTTGCCACCGCCAACCATGTCCGCGAGATTCAGCCCCTCGCCTTCCAGCCGACCGATCTCAAAGTCGATCTTGTTTCGCTGGTCAGTCAACGACTCCTTCTCTTCGTCGTACTGATTCATCGCTGCGTCATTGACCAAGCGATCGTCTCGCCGCGAGCCGGTGAACACGGCTTGCAGTTGGTAATACTCCTGCTGCGAAATCGGATCGAGCTTATGATCGTGACAGCGAGCACAATTGATGGTCATCGCCATCGTGGCTGTCATCACCTGAGTCGCCATGTCGTCCAGATCAAGCGATCTCGCGGCTCGGCGCAGTTCGGGACTCTTCGTCTCCACTTGCCCAACAAAATCCCACGGCCCGGCGGCCAGGAATCCGGTCCCGATGACAGCTTGTTCGTCATCTGGCCACAGCACATCCCCCGCGATCTGTTCTTGCAAGAAGCGATCGTATGGTTTGTCTTCATTGAGCGAGCGAATCACATAGTCACGGTATCGCCACGCGTTGTCTCGACGCTGGTCACGCTCAAACCCATGCGTGTCGGCATAGTGGGCGATGTCCAGCCAGTGCTGTGCAAATCGTTCTCCGGAGTGCGGCGATTTGAGCATGCGATCGACGAGCTTTTCGTAAGCGTGAGGATCGGGATCGTTCACGAACGCATCCACTGCTTCCGGCGTCGGCGGCAATCCATGCAGATCGAACGACAGACGCCGGATCAATGTTCGACGG
>JBGSMN010000394.1:0-57682 GCA_041740155.1 Rhodopirellula sp. | reverse complement strand
CCGCATGTACTGGATGCTCTCGCGGGCCAACCGCTCCGGTCCGGGCGTGTAGTCGAAGACCTCCACGGAGACCCAGCCGCGATAGCCGATGTCGCGGAGCGCCTTGAAGATGGGCACGAAATCGAGTTCTCCAAAACCAGGTCCTTTGAGGTTGGGATCGTTGGCGTGGAAGTGGATCATGCGATCAGCGTATTGGCGGATGATGCTATCGACCGGTGCAGCCTCGGTGCTCATCGCTTTGACATCTAAGTGCAATCCCACACTCGCATCGCCAACCGCGTCGATCAACTGACAAGCTTCTTCGGCGGTATTCAGGAAATCGCCTTCCTCGGGACCGAGTGGTTCCACTGCGATGCGAACATTGTGTTGTTGCAATACAGGCACGACGGCTCGCAACACTTCGGCCGCGTTGGCCATCGCTTCGTCGCGTGATTGACCTTCGGTGCGATTGCGTTGTTGCGGAGACCCGAGCACCATCAGATGACCGCCGAGATCGTCGCATAGTTCGGTGAGGCTCTGCAAATACTCTGCGGTACGTGCTCGGACGTCGGCATCACGAGTCGTTAAGTGCAACCCCTGGGTTCCGGCGAGCAACCAGTGCAATCCGATGATTTCTAAACCCGCCGCTTCGACGACGTGTCGATACTCGGCGCGTCGCTGCTGCGTGATCGCATCGACGTGCTCAGCGAGCATAAACGGAGCGACCTCCCAGCCGGTGTATCCCAGGCGAGCGGTCAATTGCACCGCGTCGCTGAGTTCGGTATCGCGAAAGGTTTCATTGCAAAGAGCGAACATGAGCATCCAGAAATTTGAGTTGGCGAGCGATTGCGAAGCTAGGATTTTATCGCAAAAACAACTCATTAGGAACGCGGGAAGTGCTCTCTCACGGCCCAAACATTTTCCGTAGCGCTTGGTCAGCCGCTTTGCTTGAATCAGCGGCTAGTTTGTAACGCAAATGATCGGGCAATTTTGCCGGTTCTCGTTTGGCTTTCGGATCAAACTTGGGCTTCGGTACCGGATGCGGTTCCTTCCCATTGGCCACTGGTATCGGTGATGGTGTCGGCGCAGGCGGCTCGATGAGTTGCTCGATCCGCTTCGCGGGCGTCGGCTGCTTCTTTTTGGACGAGCGAACCGGTTCAACAGCAACGGTATCTTCTTCGTCCAACTCTTCGGCAATCTGATCAAGTTCATGCAGAACTTCGGCGGGTGGCATCGTGACAGTCTTGCGTTTCGTTTTGGGATTGACTTTGATACTCGCCCCTGAAAGAGCGTCTTTGACAATTACGCGAAACTTCCATCGACCGATTTGCAGTTTATCGCGGTGTCGCAACTCGACGGGCTTCGCACTCTCGATCCGCTCGCGATTGATGCGAATGCCATTACGGCTCGAAAGGTCACATACAAACAATCCGTTGGGAGTCAACAGCAGGACGCCGTGACGTCGGCTGATGTCTGGGGTATTGAGTCGAAGGTCACATCGCTCGTGTCGACCGATGAGAGTTTCGCCAGATTGGAGTTGGAGTGTTTCGCCTCGTTGGTCGCCGTTTCGGTAGACCAACCGATACTCAATCAACTCTGGAATCGCCATCTTAAACCGCCTCGTTGCTGTGTTGATAAGAGAGTCGACACGATAGAGCAGCGACGCCTTTTATTCGAGGCGAGAACGGTATAGTTTTGATTCAGGTTTGATGAAATTGATGACGGCTATCTATTTACTTCAAGAGTGACGCACACACCAATTCCTCATCGCTCCGCGCATAAATAAAACCGTCTGCAATCGCGGGATGGGACCACACTACGCCCCCCCGACGAGGAAGTTGTTTTAATGTAGGGGCGATTAATTTTGTGCGAGAATTCTCCGTGTAACCTTTTGGCGAGAGCGTTGCGAAAATCAATTCACCTTGATCGTTCAGCATGATTTCATGTTCATTGTGCTGGATGATATGAATCGTTCCCCAGCGGTTCTTCGGTACGGCGGTCTGGTCTTCCCACACACGATCGCCATTGCTTTTCTGCAGACATCGCATCTGGCCATAGCTGTCGACGCCGTAGATGTAATCACCTTTAAACAGTGGTGTTCCGATCATGCAGTGCAGCGCATCGGTGTTCTGTTCACTGATGCCAACTCGATACCATAACTTCTCCGCTTGCGGCTTGGTCGTGTCGAGTTTGATCATCATCGAACCGTCGTAGAATGATGACACGAACAAGTGCTCGCCATCGGTGATCGGCGTCGGCACACCGATCGGCATGTTACGCGAAGGCATCGGCACGCTCCAGAAAACCTTGCCAGTCATCGGGTCGAGTCCCGAGACGCTGGCTCCTGTCCAACAAGCGAGCACATCGGTGGTGCCTTGGCGGATGATGATCGGAGCACTGTATCCGGCGGGTTCAGCGAGTGCACGCCAACGCTCGGCACCGGTGTTCAGATCAAACGCGACGACACAGGCACCATCGGATCCCGCTGCGATTTGAATAACGAGTCCATCGTGAACGAGCGGTGCACCCGCGATACCCCAAATGGGAAGTTCGGCGTTGTATTTGGTTTCGAGTTGGTGCTTCCAAATGACTTTGCCTGTCGCCGCATCGAGGCAATGCAAATGGCCCATCGCACCCACCGAGATCGCGCGGCCTGCGTGAATCGTCACGGCTGCTCGCGGGCCCGCTTTGTACTGGATTGTGTAGGGTGCGTCATACTCGTGTGTCCACACGTTCTCGCCTGTGGCAGTGTCGAAACACAGCACGCGTTCACGGCTATCGTTCTCGTTTTCACTTTGCCGGTCCATTACGTAGACGCGATCACCCACGACGGTCGGGCCCGAGTATCCCGCACCGATCGGCACGCTCCAACGGCGTGGTAACTGACCCTCGGGCAGCGCGTCGATCAGTTGTTCATCGGCTGACAACACGCCGTCACGATTGACGCCACGCCATTGCGGCCAATCGTCTGCATTATTTAGTGAGGTGAAAATGAAGCTGGCAAGTAACGCGAGAATCGTAGGGTAGTGAGTGTTGAACATTGGAGGTTTTCAGTAGGAGTGGGTATTCGGAGCGGAACTCGTCAAGAGTTTCGATGATAGCGTGGTTCACGTCAAAAAACGAAAGTCTTGACGACTTCCGCTACGGAGAAATGTCAAAACAACGGTGTCCAATCGCCGTCGAGGGTCTTCTGCCATGGCGTCCACACGATCATCGGATCGCTGACTTTGAGGTCACCTTTGCGAGGCGGGATGACAGTCGTTTCAAGTTCAAGTTGCTCGATGTTCAAGGCATTCGTCAGATCGGCAATCTCAGCCTCCAATCGATCGTTCATGTCATCCATATCGAGCCGCAGTTGCTCTAGCGACTCCTCGGCACGTTTCACATCGCCACGCTCTTGCGCTGCACGAGTGGCACTGCGGGTTGCCGTCGAGACTTTAGAAACATTCCGGCTGCTGCCCAATTTACGCCCCATGAACGCGCCCAGCACAGAGGCGCCGATCGACATCATCGAACTCACCTTAGCCGCATCATACTGATCCGATTCACGCGCGAGTCGTTCTTCCGCCGTGCGAATCTTGCTCTCGATCGCCTTCATCTTCGTCAGATACTTCAAACGCAATTTGTCGGTCTCTAAATCACGATGCTCACGAGCGGCCTGTTGAAAATGCAATCGTGCGTCCGTTTCATTCAGCCCTGGCGGAGCGTACGCATCGAGTGCTGGGCTTTTGTAAATCTCCATCGGATGATGTCGATATAAGTATTCCTTTAACTCTTTGAAGATCGACTTCACCGAAGCTGCGCCACAGAGTTCATCGGGCAGCGGCGAGAACGAAAACGATTGATCTGGCTCATGCTCACGCTCTGCATCTGGCTCGAGGATCTCACTAGACTCCCACAAATCTTTGGGCACACCGTTGCCACAACGCAACAATCGCCGCACATCCACCCACTGATCCACACCCGCGCTACTGCGGACAAAGTGCAAAGTGCCTTCGCCCAACAACGCGGCCCGATACACCCGCTCGCCTTCGCCGCGGACATAGCGACTCGGGATCAAGAATGATTCATCGACTCCTGTTGGCAACACCGGTCGCGTCGGCGTAGCGGCTTTTTTGGCAGCCGATTCGTTGCGGCTGTTGACCTGTTGCTGACGAGCGGCTTTGCGATCGGCCATCAATTCTTGAATCTGCCCCCGTGCCAATGGCCCAGCTAAAAACGACATCGCCCAGCGAGATTGAAATACACAGGGTGAGTCTTCGTGAACGTTGTTCATCAAGAACACACGACTGCCGAGCGAGGCTAACAACTGTTCCATCTCGTTTCGATTGAAGGGTTTGCCAGTCTGCGCCGCTGCACCTTCGAGGCCTTCGAGTACGCGGGCTTTGTCTCGTTCAGTTTGCAAACGACCTAAGAACCATGTGCCGATATTTGATAAACCTTTGTAGTCCAGATCGACCGGGTTTTGTGTGGCCAGCGTGACACCGAGACCGAAGGCGCGGGCTTGTTTGAGCAAGGTCAGCATCGGCGGCTTCGATGGCGGGTTGGCGACGGGCGGGAAGTAGCCAGCCACTTCATCCATATACAACAAAGCGCGTAACGAACTCGTCCCGCTCTGCGTCCGCATCCAGGCCACGATCTCGTTGAGCAAGATCGTGACAAAGAACATCCGCTCTTGATCGCTCAGGTGGGCGATCGAGATAATTGACAAGCGAGGTTTGCCCTCGGGTGTGTGCAAGAGTTTCTTGATCGACAACGCCTCACCTTCGAGCCACGTCGAGAAGGCAGGCGAGGCTAAAAGGTTGTTCAGCGTCATAGCGAGTTTCGCACGATCGCTCTGCGGCATGAACGAATCAAGATCAAGCACACCGACACGTTTGATCGGTGGCGACGTGATCAGTCCAATCAAATCGCCAACGGTGACATTTCGATTTTCGCGCCAACAATGATCCAAGATCGAACTGATCAGGATATGCTCACGCGAAAGCAACGGATCGGCTTCCATCCCGAGCAACGTCAGCAATCCCGAGGCGGCACCAGTTACCCGTTCGCGCATCGCGTCGGCGTCCGCAAGCAGTTCCGGCGGCGGAGCGTCGAAGCTTTTAAGTACTGTCAGCGGTAATCCAATGTTACTGCCTGGCGTGTAGATCGCGACGTCGGCGGCCTCTTTGAACCTGGCAACTCGCTCGGGTGTTTGTCCCCACGACGCCAAACCCTCTTTCCATTTCTTGGCCGTCGTCTCGGCGAACTCATCGAGCGTCATGCCCTTGCGACTGGCCTCGCCCGCTTCCAACCAAGGCTTGAAATCGCTGGGCTTCATCTCAGGAAACGTTAACATCAAGTTCGCAAGATCGCCTTTGGGATCGATGCAAATCGCAGGGATTCCGTCGATGGCGGCTTCTTCGAGCAACGACAGGCACAATCCGGTTTTGCCGCTGCCGGTCATCCCCACACACATCGCGTGGGTGCAGAGGTCTTTCGCGTCGTAGAGCAGTAGGTCGTCGAGCAGTTTCCCATTGGGCAAATCGTACAGACGCCCAAGATAAAATGTAGCGAGCTTTTCAAAAACGTCGGGCGACGGGACGGTCATGGCAAAAACACGGGTCAGAGGCAATGCAAGAGATCGACGAGCCTGATAACATACCCGACTCACCGCACGCCGCCAGATTGCTGTAGGGGAAGTCGTCGAGACTTTCGATCCACACCCAAATCCAATAAATTCCGAAACTCTTGACGAGTTCCGCGACGCCCCCATTCCTTTCACCTTTCCTCTGCCATCATCTCATGCTTCATCTCTACGACAAAATCCAAGAATCTTGTGCGTTCATTCGTCAACACACCCGGGCCACTCCGCGGGCTGGGATCATTCTCGGCACCGGACTGGGCGGTTTGGTTGGTGATATCGAAGTCGAAGCGACATTGATGTATGACGACATTCCCAATTTCCTCAGCTCGACGGCGACGAGTCATGCGGGACGTCTCGTGATCGGCAAACTCAACGGCGTGCCGGTGATGGCAATGGAAGGCCGCTTCCATTTCTATGAAGGCTATTCGCTACAAGACATCACGCTGCCGGTGCGGATTTTCAAAGCTCTCGGTGCCGAGCTTTTAATCGTTAGCAATGCGTGTGGCGGATTGAATCCGTACTATCGAGCGGGTGACATCATGGTGATCGAAGATCAAATCAATTTGATGGGCGGCAATCCGTTGATCGGTATCAACGACGATCGACTCGGACCACGGTTTCCTGACATGTGTGAACCGTACAGTCACTCGTGGATCGAGCGGACGATGCAGGTCGCTCATCGCGAAGGTTTGTATCCACACAAAGGTGTCTTCGTCGCAGTCGCGGGGCCGTGTTTAGAAACACGCGCGGAGTATCGGTTCTTGCGTGAAGCCGGTGCGGACGTTGTCGGGATGAGCACGGTGCCGGAGACAATCGTGGCGGTTCATTGCGGATTGCCGGTTATCGGTTTGAGCGTGATCACCGACATGTGCTTGCCCGACGCGATCAAACCAGCGAACATCAGTGAGATCATCGCTTGCGCAGCAACCGCCGAACCCAAACTGCGAGCGATCGTGCGCGGGATCGTTGGCGAGTTGAAGTAACAAAGTATGTCGAAACGAAAGTTTCAGTGGCATGCGAAAGTTAAACCACCGCGTTCGACTGGATCGCTGCCGTTCCCATGATCGCTGCCCGGTTGCTTGCCAGTGCCCTGTCAAGTTCAAACGGACGTTCGCCCGCTCGCAATTGATCCACCAGCACGTTGAATTGTTGCTGCCAACCTTTGCCTGCGATTTCCGTCGCGTTGCTCTGCCACAACACCTTGCCGCTGCGGTCACGCATGATCGCGCGAGAAACGTCGCACGAACCCAACGTTCCGTGGAAATGTTCGCCATGCTGACGATTGCCGCCACGCGTGTCCCGTCGCTGCGAAACGACTGGAAAATCATTCGGGTATGTGAACTCAATCAATTGGTATGCGGCATCCACTTCCGGCGATCCGGAGAATCCTTGCGCTGCGGTCGGTGAATCGCCGAGCACCCAGTTGACGATATCGAGACTGTGCAAATGCCGATCGTCAGCGAAATCGCCGCCCAAGCATGCGAACTGCGTCCAGTGGCGGAGTTGTGATTCCAATTCCACGGCGTCGTTGGCCATAGGCGCACTCGAAACGGATGATGCCCCGCTATAGGTTCGTGCATATAGAAACTCGCCAATCATTCCATCGCGAAGTTTTTCAACACAATCACGCGTGCGGGCTTCGTGGCGTCGTTGATGGCCGACCGCGATGGCTAGATTTTTAACTCGTGCTAATTCGCCTGTGATCGCAATCTGTTGCAAACCGGCTTCATCGACGGCGATCGGACATTCCATGAACACATGTTTGCCCGCCTCCACGGCAGCCACAAAATGCAGCGGTCGAAAAACTGGCGGTGTCGCTAAAATCACCACGTCAATATCCGCAGCCAACACGCCGCGCCAAGCGTCTAAGCCAACGTAACGCCGTTTGCCCACGTCAACGCAATCACTGTGTCGTCCATTGATAGTGCGGTAGGCGGTCTGCAAATTGTTTGCAAAAACATCCGCCATGGCCACTAATTGGACGCTGCCGCTACCCGATCGCCGACCCGCTTGGATCGCTTCGATCGCAGCTCCTTTGCCGCGTGCTCCGCAACCGATCAAGCCGATCCGGAACGTGTCGCTGCCGCCGGGATGAACACCGCCCGCCAATCCTGCCGCCACCGCTGCTTCGCCAGCGGCCAGAGCCACTGAACCGCCCAACGCGACAGTGCTGCCCAAAGCGACCGTGCTGCGCGTGAAGAATTCTCGCCGGTTGCCTGCCGACGGATCGACATACTTCGCCAACGGCCCGCGCGGAGCCGACGCGGATGCAGTGGATTTCGAGATGGGGGTTTTCTTACTCAAAAGATGTCATTGCTGGTGGGGAGTGCGGTGGGACGCTCATTATACGCACGAAACAACCAAATGGACTAGGAGAAATGAAGGCGTCACGAAATTGGGCTGGCCGAAACTCTTGACGAGTTCCGCTACGGAAAAACTCCACTACGCTCTGGTATTCAAAACCCAGTCCAACCCCTCGCTCAGCGGTGTTAGCGGACGACTGAGGATATTCTTCATTTTCGTAATATCCGGGCAACGACGCGTCATGTCGCCTTCCTCCAGCGGCGGCAAATGCACGATCTTCGATTTGCTGCCCAACTTTGCGATGATCTGCTGGGCCAATTCCAGTACTGTGATCTCCACATCGCTGCCGATATTGATGATTTCACCAGCCAACGATTCGTCGTTGAGCACTTTCTCAGTCGTGTCAAGATTATCGTCGATGTAACAGAACGTGCGCGTTTGCTGGCCATCGCCGTAGATCGTGATGTCCCGGTTTGCCCGCGCCGCTTCGATAAACTTTGGGACTACGAAATCAGTCGTTTGTTTCGGACCATAGGTGTTGAAAAAACGAAACACATTGAACGCCAACCCGAACTCTTGGTGGTACGACCGAAAGTACGATTCGCCAAGATTTTTGATGATCGCGTAAGGCAACCGTGAATTCAGCGGCGTCGTTTGTTCGTGCTGCGGCAATTCAACCGGCTCACCATAAACTTCGCTGCTGCTCGCATAAAACACTCGCCCCACGCCCGTGTTTTTGGCCAACGACAGAACATTACGAATACCGTCGATATCACGCAGCACCGCGACCGGATTGGCGAGCGTTCGCTGCACGCCGACGAGCGCGGCGTAGTGAAAGACAACATCAAATTGATACGCGGTCATGATCGGCGAGAGATCATGCAGATCGTTGACGTCGGCCTTAATAAAACGAAAGTTCGCTGGCGGCGGCGACGGCAGCTTGCTCACACAACCCGTTACCAAATTGTCGACCACGACAACTTCATTCTGTGGCGAAGCCGCCAAGCGACACGCCAGCGAACCGCCCACGTTGCCTGCTCCACCGGTGATCAAAATCTTGCGTCGTCGGCTGGAGGCGTCATTCATCGAGATAGGTTGCTTGGAAAGAGGATCATGGCGTCTAAGAAAAACGCAGAGCTTAGCATATTCGAAACGGGCGGGCAGTTCCCAGCACCCCACTCAATCCAATCGCACACATAGCATCCGGTGCTCTCCCCGAATAAACATCCGATTGCCAACCAGCGCGGGATACGAATAGACCGGCAATCGTTCCTCAAACAATCGCACACGCGACAAAATTTCTTGGTCGCCATCACTTCCCATTAACATCAATTCGCCGTTGCCGATTACAAGGACCCGGTCCCCAGCGGCAATGATCGCGGCGTAGTCGGAAATCGCAGTGTCACGCATCCGCCAGCGTTCTTTCAGACCGTCTGCCAAGTCGCAACAGAACAAGAAATCTTTGACACAGAACGCCAGCTCGCCAACCACAACCGCTGTGCTCATGTCCGGACGCAGTTTCCAATTTGTAGCAGTCGGATTAGGCAGAATTTTGCCGTGCTCATCAAACGCAAACAACCGCGCCCCGTTGTTTTCCGTTGTGACCAACAGTTTCCCTTGATAGATCAGCGGCGTGGGGACATTGAAATCGCCTTCCGTTTCAGGAACTACCGTCCACAATCGCTGGCCAGTCGCGACATCCCAACCACCCAGCGACGAGGCATCATGGCCCACAATTTGAACAACTCCGCCGAGCGTTGCCACCGTCAACGATCCATACGATGGTCCGATTCCTGCGCATGTCCAAACGACTTCGCCGGTGGCAACGTCAAACGCCGCAATCGACGCGGACGCTGAGCCAGGGCTGACGATGATTGTTCCATCGACTAACAATGGCGAACCACAGTATCCCCACGGTAACTCTTTCGTGGCTGGAAACTCTTGAGCAAGATCTCGTTCCCAGAGAATCGAGCCGTCATTCAAACTCGCACAAACAAGCACCCCAAACGCGCTGAGAAAAACAACTCGCTCGCCATCAATCAACGGTGTCGCGCGAGTTGAGTTGCCGTAATCCAGCGCACCGATTGCCAATCGCTCGATCGTCCACAAATCTTCGCCAGTGTTTGCATCGACACAGCGAAATAGATCGTGAAAATCCTCTTCATCACGATCCGTAAACACGACCTTGTCTTGCGTTGCCGCGATCCCGCCGAGTGAAGCGTGCGTGAACACTCGCTCCCACTCGATGATCAGTTCAGTGGGCAATCGCTCCGGCAACTTTGCGACGATCCCGTTCCGCAGCGGTCCCAGCCAACCTGGCCAGATACCGACGGTTGGTTCAGTTGCCGAGGGATTCAGCGCATCTTTTTTTTTTGGCCTGATGAAGTTGCTTGATCTTTTGTCGGCTCATCGTTGATCAATAAAAACCCCATCAATGATTCCAGTGCAATCAACAACTCTGGCTCTTCCACAACGTTTTCCAACGCACGGGTGATTTCCGTTTGCACGGACGCGTCGAGATTGTCTGAAACGAATGCGGTGATGAACGGCACCGGTTCGGTCTGGCCGACGACTCGCAAGTCGCCTTTCTTGATTGTGCCACAACCTTCGAGCAAAGGTTGCGCGTAACTGCTGATCACGGCTGCGGATTTCGATTCCGGACCCAGGTCGATGACTTTGCAGGCACCATCGCTACAGGCTTCGTCAATCGTCAACTCCTCGGGAATCGACACGCCTGCCGATGTCAACAGCATTTTCGCAGCGGTGTGTTTCTCGTCGGCTTCCGCAGGCCCGAAGATAATCTTGTAGCCGGCTAGATCGGCGACCTTGGTTGCAGGATCGAGTTTATTGACCACGATCAAACCATGCTGTGAAGTCTTGCCCGCCTTGTCAGTCAAGCGGGCCACCGCGTGCATCGGCAATCCGGCGGCTTTGGCATCGGCACGCACCACGGAGTCTTTGCCGATCACGATATCCGCACGACCATCGGTTTTCTCAAGACCTGATTGCAATGAATCGTTGAACACCAATTCGACCGGGCGCGCTAACTTGCGTTGCAGATACGCTTGCAAGACTTCGTACTTCCGTTGCGCATAGCCTTCCACGCACGGACACGACAACGGCAGCGAGAGCGGATCCATCACAACGAGTGTGAGCGTTGGCTTGCCCGCCGCGTCGTTCCCCGCAGCAGGTTCGCTTTCGGCAGCAAACGCAAACGAACCGACTGTAAAAACCGCAGTCGTCAAAAAAACAGAAAGACACACACGGACCGCACTCATTTCACTGCAACCTCATCAGTCGGTGCTTCGTTGCTGCTGTCGGCATCGTCACTACTTTCCGTGTCGTTTGCTGCGGCCTTTTCGTCGTTGTTTCGCTGATCGGCGGCTTTTTCTTCATCGCTCTTAGGCTGCATCACAGCGATGTGATTGCGAGTCAAGTCGAGCATGTAAACCGTGTCATCATTGGGCGAGACGGCGATCGACACGTTCTTGCACCCCGGCACGAGCTCCACATCGCCGACGTACGCCAAGAACGTACCCTCGGGGCTGAACCGTTTGATCCGTCCTGTGCTGGCCTCGGCTGTGAACACGTCACCGCTGCCGCTGAAGCACACGTTCATTGGATTGCAACAACTCGAAAAACCATCTTTACCCGAGCGATCTTTCTTACCCCATTTCGTCAACTCTTCGCCTGCGAAGTCGTAACGAACGACACGTCCGCGCGAGTTCTCGGCAACAAAAAGTCCCGCTGCCGAATCGACATTGCAGCACTGCACATCCATCTGTCCACAACAGCCCGACAATCCCGATACGATGACTTCTCCATCGGTCAGGTCCGCTGTCATTTTCCAAACGTCGAAACCATAACCGGCTTGCGACCGCGTTGTCACGAACACATGATCGCTGTTAGAAGTGACCGAGGAGATTCGCAATTTTGATTGGATCATGCGATCCACAGACGCTTGGATTTCTGCCTCGCCCGGCCCTTCGTCTTCTTCAACGCCTGCTTCTTTGTTCTTTTCTTTTTCGAGCCGTTCCGCTTCGGCTTGTTCTACCCACATCGCTAATGTCTTGGGCAACGACTCGAGCATCTTGGTCTCTTGCTCGCTGAGTTCTTGTTTTTCAGATTTCTCTTCGAGCATCGTAATGATGCGTTGATACATCTCGATCCGCGCCCCTAATGCGTTCTTACTGCGGTTGAGTGTTTTGATGGCTTCTTCGCGAAGTGTTTCATTATTGCTTCGCAACGAAATCGCATGTGGCGAATCGACGTTTGCGAGTTCCTTGCCCTCAGCATCAAATCGCATCAGTTTGCCTTCACCACCAACGAGCACCGTGCCATTGGGCGAGACATGCACCGACTCCGGCTTAATATCGAGACTCCACGACTGGAGTTTTTTTCCGTCTTTGTCAACAACGCGAATCTCGCCCGGTCCCGTCCCACACGCGGCGACAATGTTTCCCGATGCGTCTAAACAAAACGCATTGACCGATGCAGGTTTGCCATCTGGATCGTCGGAGTCTGAGAATTTGATCAGCCGAGTTTGTTTGTGCGTGGAAATGTCGCTGATACTTTCGACCGAACTGTCGGCTGCCTTAGCGATTCCAGCCGTGATTAAACACAGTGAAAGAAAACACAGTGAACGAATGAAAAATCGCATCAGGTCGACTCCATCGGAACCAGGGTTTGAGAAGAGGGTTCCGCGAATTATACGGCAGATTGGTGCTGGCTAGGACTCCAGTTTTCGTGAGAAGTCGGCAGTTTTTCCAAATTGGCCGTACAGTGGTGAGCGGGCTCTTGATTGAAATGAATCCCTTTTCTGCTTTGTTTGACAGTCAGCCAGAGGCGTACTCGTACGTTGGAAAGTACGCCTGCGGCTAACTGTTAAACGACTAAACCCGCAGCGTAAGCGAGGGAACAGTTTTGGTTAGACCCTCGCTTACGCGTCGGACTAGGGATTTGCCACACCCACCGCATTTTTCCGGCTACGATAAATGCTCCCACTGTAAGGAATGATGCCTGATGATTCGTGTTGTCACCCTGATTGTTTTCGCTCTCGCTCTCTCGCCAATATTTGCTGACGACCTGGACTCCGTCAGCGTAGGCGAAAAACTCTTCGCCTTACATGTTCAACCATTACTCGCTGAAAAATGCCTGGCGTGCCACGGCAGTGATCCCACCGAAATCGAAGGCGGCCTCGATCTCCGTTCGCGCGAAAGCTTGCTCGTCGGTGGTGAAGCCTTCGCTGACGACGTGCTGATCGCAGGCGATGGCGAGCACAGCATGCTGTACGTGACCACGACCCGCCAGGAATCTGGGTTTGAAATGCCGCCCAAGGAAGCGGACCAATTGACCCCGCAACAACAACGGTGGATTCGCGATTGGATCAACGCGGGCGCTCCCTGGCCCGACCACGATCGCGTTGCCAAGATTCAATCGAACTACGCCGAGGGCGAACAAGTGCTGGTGTCGCGAGCACTTTCAGACGACTGGCAAAACCGCCGCTACGACTCCGAGAAACTCTGGGCCTATCGTCCGCTCACTTCGGCCACGCTCCCCATCAACGGCCATCCGATTGATCACTTCATCAATGTAAAACTCGCCGCTGCCCAGCTTGACCCCGCACCGCCTGCCGACGCCCGCTCGCTCCTTCGCCGGTTGTGTTTCGGACTGACCGGTCTGCCACCGACGCCCGCCCAAGTCCAACAGTTCACGACCGACTACCACAACGATCCGTCCACCGCTGTCAACACCTTTGCCGCTGAGTTGATGTCATCGATACATTATGGCGAACACTTCGCTGCCCGGTGGCTCGACGTCGCACGCTATGCCGACACGGCGGGTTTCGCGAATGATTACAGTCGCCCCAACGCGTGGCGATATCGAGATTACGTCGTTCGCTCGTTCAACAACGATAAACCCTACAACGATTTTGTCCGCCAACAAATCGCTGGTGATGAACTCGATCCAAAGAATGTTGAAAATCTCATCGCGACAGGTTTCTTGCGGATGGGGCCGTGGGAACAAACCGGGATGAGCGTCTTCAAAGAAACACGCGGCCAGTGGCTCGACGACGTGACCGATACGGTCGGCCAAACGTTCTTGGCTCATTCGATGCTGTGTTGCAAATGCCACGACCATAAGTTTGATCCCGTTCCGACACGAGATTACTACCGCATGATGGCTGTATTCTCGACAACTCAGTTCGCTGAACGTGACGCAGCGTTTTTCGATACCGAAAACATCAACGGGTTCACTCGCAGCGAGCAGTGGACGCAACAAAAAATCGCGGGTTACCAAACCCAGAAGCGCGACCTCGATGCGAAGATGCAAGAGCAGAAAAAACAAGAATCTGGTGATGCCAAAGTCGGTGACAATGGACTCGATCCTGGTGACGAAGCCTCACATGCTCGCATCTTAAAAAACATCACTCGTCATGAAATCGAATTGGATCGCACCCGCCCACTCACTTTATCAGTCTACACCGGTGCGACAATCCAACGAAACAACATCAGCGGTCGGATCGAGCATCCGAAACACCCTTGGGCACAAGGCCAAATCGAAACCGATGTGATCCGCACCGGTGGAGACGTGCATGCGTCGGGCGCCCCTGTGCAACCCGGCCCGCTCAGCGCCGCGGTCTCGCTCGGACAAATGCCCGAGCATGACTTCCCCGCCGACAAAGGCAATCGCCGACTCGCCCTGGCCGATTGGATCGTCGATCCTACCAATCCACTGACATCGCGAGTCATCGTTAACCGCGTCTGGTCGTGGCATTTCGGTAAAGGTATCGCTGCCAACCCAAACAACTTCGGCGGCACGGGCGGTTTGCCGACTCATCCCGAGTTGCTCGATTATCTGGCGACTTGGTTCATCGAAAATGGCTGGTCGATCAAGAAATTGAACGAGCTGATCATCACTTCCGATGCCTATCAGCGAGCCAGTCAGCATCCTGATACTCAATCGCTCACGAACCGCGATCCACTCGGACAACTTTACGCTAACTTTGCACCACGCCGCTTAACCGCCGAAGAACTCCGCGATGCGATGTTGATGGTCAGTGGTGAACTCAATGATGAAGTCGGCGGGATTCCCTGTCGGCCCGACATCAACACCGAAGTCGCTTTCCAACCTCGTCAAATCATGGGCGGAGTTGCCTCCGTTTATGAACCCGATTCGTTGCCTCATCAACGCAATCGCCGCACGCTCTACACCGAACGAATTCGCGGCCTCCGTGATCCATTTTTGGAATCGTTCAACCAACCAGGACCCGATAAATCGTGCGAGGTGAGAGAGACGTCGATCATTGCCCCGCAAGCGTTAACGTTAATCAATTCGCAAGAAGTCCTCGACCGCGCGATCGCCTTCGCTGACCGCATCGTCCGCGCAAAACAACCGACCGACGAACAATCGATTCAACGAGCGTTTGCATTAGCACTCAGCCGAATGCCCCATGATGAGGAATTACAAGCCTGCGTTTCCCATTGGCAACTTGGCATCGCCGACGAGCAAGCTCGAACGTATGAAGCGTCTGTTTACCCAGACGAAATCCAGCGAACCGTGATGGCAGAGAAAACTGGCGAGCCGTACACGTTCACCGAGTTCATGCCCGCTTATAAAACTTACCAGCCCGACTTGCAACCGACTCAAGTCGACGCTCGCACTCGTGCGCTCGCGCATGTCTTGCGAGTGCTAATGAACACCAACGAATTCTGTTATTTGGATTGACCATGAAACCTGCTAGTAACACGTTCGCTCCTCCAACCCGTCGCGATGCCATGTTCGGACTCGGGGCTGGACTGGGATCGATCGCACTGACGTCGATGCTCGGTCGCGAGACAATCGCCGCTGGTCAAACGGTACACCACGCTGCCAAGGCCAAACGTTGTATTTTTCTAATGATGGAAGGTGGTCCGTCGCACATCGACACGTTCGATCCAAAACCAGAATTGACGAAGCGACATTTGCAAGCGTTCACGCGCAGCGGCGAAGCGGAAAGTGCGATGTCGTCGGGCAAGCGTTACTTTGTCAAAAGCCCGTTTGAGTTTCTCAAAGCGGGGCAGAGCGGTGCGGATATCTCATCGCGTTGGGTGCATTTGAAAGAAATAGTCGATGAGATATGTTTTTATCGCGGAGCGCAGGTCGAATCGGTGAATCATCCGACGGCGTGTTATCAACTCAACACCGGCAACCAATTCGGCGGCGATCCCGCGGTGGGGTCATGGGTCACGTATGGGTTAGGTTCACTCAACGAAAACTTGCCAGGCTTCGTCGTTTTGCCGCGCACGAGTTACCCGCAAGGCGGTTCGGGAAACTGGGCCAACGGATTTTTGCCAGCAAAATTCCAAGGCACACCGCTGCGACCGCAAGGTAGCCCGATTCTCGACTTGACTCCCGCTGCTGGCGATTCTCGCCCACGACAGCGCGACAACCTCGATCTGTTGGCAACGCTCAATCGTTATCACCTCGACGCACGCGGTCAGCGCAGCGACTTGTCGGCGAGGATGGAGAGTTACGAACTCGCTTACAAAATGCAAACTGAAGTTCCTGGATTGATCGACATCGAAGATGAGTCGCAAGCAACCTTGGACGCCTACGGGATCGGCAGTGGGAACACCGACGCGTTCGGTCGCAAATGTTTGCTTGCCCGGCGACTCGTCGAGAAAGGCGTGCGGTTCGTGCAGGCCTACGCGGGTAACTGGGACAGCCATGATTACATTGAAAAGGCGCACGGTGCGTTGATTCAAAGCGTCGACCAACCGATCGCAGCATTGTTACGCGATTTGAAACAACGCGACATGCTCAAAGACACGCTCGGCGTGTGGTGTGGTGAATTTGGCCGGACGCCTGACAACGGATTGCGCGGTGGCGGAAAATCGTATGGACGTGACCACAACGCCAAAGCGATGACGATGTGGTTCGCCGGCGGCGGCACGGCTGGCGGTCGCACAGTCGGTGCGACCGATGAACTGGGAGGCGAAGCGGTGGAGTGCGTCCATCACATCCGCAACGTGCACGTCACGCTACTGCACCTACTCGGCCTCGACGACAACAAACTCACCTACTATCACGCGGGCCGACACAAACAATTATCACAATTCGGCGGCGAAGTGATCCCCGAGCTGCTCGCTTAAACTCTTTCGCTTTCCGCTGTTGTCCTCTTGTGTGAAATAAGATAAGTCGAATTCAGACTTCGGGGATACCGATCGTGTCTCCTTGACCATGCCGATGGACCAACTCGAACAAGCGATTGTCGGCCAGTCGCAATCGTCGGCTGACCTCGCGTCCCAGGTTCATCATGATGATCGCGTACTGCTCGACGTCTTGACGATAGAGGAGTGCCAATGCGCTGGCGGGGACACAGATTGCTTGGCACGAACACTCTGCCATGACGGTGGCGGATCGTTTCTGAAAATCAATCAGTGCCATCTCTCCAAAGCAGTCGCCGGGGCCTAATGTTCCCAGCTTAATCGCGTTACCTTGCCACTTGCGTTGAATCCGCACCTGGCCGGTTTGCAACACAAAGAGTCGGTCTCCTCGCTCACCTTCGCAAAAGAAGGTTTCACCCGTCTCTTTTCGGATCGCTTCGGATTGATTCAGGATGAGTTCGAGCGAAGTGGGTTTCAGTCCGCCGAACGCAGGCATTTTTCTAAGCAGGTCGATGGAAGCATTCATCATCCCATCATCTTACACGATGTTTAGGGTCGCGTTGCAACTTGTTCCGCAGCACGCGTCAGCATCTCGGCGGTCAACTCTAGCATCAGCGTGCGCTGAGCGATGACGTGCTCGCCAGCGGAGCGCACGTCCAATGTGATTTGATACGGACCGGGCTGGGTCGAATCTGGGACGCGAAATTGCAATTCGCGAATTTGGCCTGGCGCGAGCCATTGGCCGAATCCGTCTGACAGTTTAGCGGGGTGTCCAGTCGGTGCGGCAAGTTTCAGTTCGGCGAATAGCGGTGCGTATCCAGCACCCTGATTCGTGACCCTCATTGTGAACGCGTTGCCGTCCGGTAATTGTGCCCACTGCAATTCATCTGTTGCGAAATTCAGTTCCGGTCGCTGTTCGTAGATCAGCGACAACGCCAGCGGCACCGACTCTCCCGTGCCCGCATCACCGCTAACGACGTCGATCCGACCCCATTGATAACTCGTCCCGCTATGGCCTCGCAGCATCGCGCGAACGGACTTACTGCGGCCCGGTTCGAGCGTGAACTTCATGCTCGACAACACCACATCGTCGATCGGTGTGCCTTCATGATCACGGGCAATCAACTGCACCGTCGTCGGCTCTCCACCGCGATTGACAAACTGCAACGTCTCCATCCGTTTGGTGTCGGCAGCCCGCCCCATTTCAATTTGGGCAGGCTCGATCGACAGTCCCGAACTCAAGGTCGCGACCCGCGCGGCCAATCCACGGAAACTGCTGGCGAGAACCTCCGCTGGGAAAATGGCTTGCGCCATCATCCGCCGACCGTTGCTCAATCGCACGTTCAAATCGCAGTTTCCGCTGGGAACGACATCATCAACTGGCCCTTCCAAACGTAGTCGACTACGTGGCATGATCCGTACGAGATAGCGATCGTCACCCGTCAGTTCACTGCGACTGGGCATATTCAATCGCACAGGCGTCAAGCCTGCTGATCCCTTGGGTTGCACCTCCGCGCGGACGTCGCACTCCAGCGCATCGGGGGTGGGATTGTTGAGGAAAACGCGAACATAAGGCAACCCATCGCGTGCGATCAACTCCCCGCTTTCCAATGTCAATTGCTTCATATCACCGACATCTTGAGCACCGGTCTCAATATCGACTCGTAGGACATACTGCGTCACAAAGCGAATCGCTGCACGCGTCTGGCCGGGTTCGAGGTTCTCGCCTTCGCCCCCAGAAATCTGGCCACTGTCGCGGACCAAAATCCCAAACGAGACATAGTTGCTCTTGGTCAACGGCACCGTCACCTTGCCTTCGATCGAGAACTTTTCTCCCGGACGCAATTGGAATTGTGTTGGTGAATCGAATTCGACGCCGACGTTCAGTTCGCTGGTGTCGTCATGCAGGATGATCCCGGTTTCTTCTTGGCGCAGATTCACGGGACGGACATCCACGTGCATGACTTTGCCAGTTGATGCCAGCTCAAATTTGAACGGGATCACTTCTCCCCGCCGTCCTTGAAAACGATGCACAACCGGCTCAGCACGAAACGATGGTTCGACGTTGCGCGTCAATGAGACGCGTTTGCCAGCCTCCTCAGCACCCGGTTGAGATGCTTGCTCAGCCCCAATCGCGATTGCTTGGATTCCGAGGGTCAGGATGACAGCAATCCGTAAACTTGTGAGCAAATAAAAGTTCCAGCGGTGCAGTGAGTGAGCGATCATGGCGACGGGCGAAGTGTGGGGCAGAGTAGACGGTGTTGATCACGACCCAGGAGCACGGATGATGCGTGGCGAGATGAAAATCACAACTTCCGCATCACGTGTTTGTCGTTGAGTCGACTGGAAAAGATACCCCACACCCGGTAACCGACTCAGTCCAGGGACTCGATTGATGCGATCCACGGTTTCTCGTTGAACCAAACCACCGATCACGATGGTTCTGCCATCTTTAACGCTGACGGTTGTTGAGACACTCCGGCGATTGATGACGGGATACGGGTTGACGGACAGTTCATTGTTAGCCGTGCGAACATCTTCGCTGACCTCTGCTTTCTCGATATCGATCGTGACCACATCGCCGCGAATGTGAGGCGTGATGTCGAGCGTGATGCCAGCATCGACCTTCTGAATGTCTTGTTGAAAGAACACTGCGTTGTTACCTGTTGAACCGGGCGGTTGCACGGAGAAAAACGTTTCGCGGTTGATAGCGATGTTCGCTTGCTCGCCATCTTTGGCCATCACGTGCGGTGAAGCGCGGATCGTGAGATAGCCGTGCTCGTTGAGCAATTTGACGAACGCCGACGTATTGCTGAAATCGGAGAAGACCTGATCCATGCCTGATCCACTGACCGTGCCGTTGAGTGCCAGTCCGGTTGCGCCCAGGGCAAACGATTTCGCACCATCGAGTTCCACGGCATGTTGCCAATCCAATCCAAACTGCGATCCGCATTCCGGCGATACGACACAGATGATCGCTTCCAAGACGACTTGCGGTACCGGTTGGTCAATCGAGACAAAACGGCTGACGATATCGTCAGCGATGTTCGGTGGTGCATGCACCATCAAAATCTTGGCCGATTCGATCGACGTCACGTATTTCGTCCAAGCCGCAGGGACCGTTTCCATCAACGATTTGCTGTCGATGTGCAGCGGACGGTAGTCGCGTTTGACAGCCACACGTGAAAACAATGGCGAGGCCGGGTCGGGAGGTGCCACGATGACTTGGTTGCCGACACGGGCGTGAGCCAAACCCAAGGGCATCAAGATCTTTTCAATGGTTTGATTAACTGTCAGGTCGCGGGCCTGCGTGTTGACGATGCCACCGACGTTGTCGTCCATCACCAAATCGAGTTTCGCTTCCGTCGCGAGCATCGTTAAGACTTCGCGGACGTCGGTTTCGATGTAATCTTCGTTGATCCGCAGCCCGTCATCAAAATGATGGCTTATCACACCGTCAGGCTGTGTGGGCAAATTAGTAACATCGTTTGGCGGGAGCACGCCCGAACCAGCAATATGATTCCACTGGCCGTCTTCCAAACGCTCACCGTCCACAATGACTTCGCCATCAACGACTGTTTCGACAATCGGTTGCACGAATTGCTCGTCACCGTCGCGGTACGCGTTGGACCGATCGAGCGATTCTTGGATCAATTGATCGACAGAGATCCTCGGCGGCAGCGGGCGATAAACGCACGCACCCGAGATGGTCAGCGCCATCATCAGCAGCATCGGAATGAAATTAGGACGAAACAACAGAAGCGGGCGATTAAAAAGCGACGGAGATGAACATGACGCAACAGAACCTTCCCCCCTAATTGTGCCCGCATGCGGGGTGCCCCAGTTCCACGCCGTCTAGTACTCGATCGTGAACGCCCGAGCCAATGGGAATGTTGAGCATTCTTGTGACATTCCGATAAAGGCGACAAACAGCGTATAGCGAAAGCACTCACGCACCGTGAAACATGGTGCGTGAGTGAAATTATCAGTTTGACGACAGCTTAGTTGGCGGTGACAGTGCCGGTTACAGTCGTGGCGTAACTTCCTGATGGAAAACTGCCGTAGGTGCCGGTGATAAAGTTGACGGTCAGGCCGAACGTAGCCGAGGCGGTGCCGTTGCTGCTCGCTGAAACGGTAGCCACGTTATCGCTATTGTCGTAATCAGTCACGTCGGTTGCTTGCCCCACAGTCCAAGCACCAGGACCGCTGCTCGTGGTGACGGCCAATCCGAGTTGCGCGTTACGTTTGTAAGAGGGATCGGTCGCGTGAACGAATGCGGATCCGGTCGAGAACGAAACTGTCACGCCAGCAACGTTGTTGCCGACAACCGTCCACGCCTGGCTTGGGAAAGGCTGGTTCGCATTGGTTTCGTCGTGCGTGATCGCTGCGTCAACAGGCGATGTGATCGACAGGTTTGTAGGCACGGTGACCGTGAACTTTTGTGCTTTGGTGGTGACGGCTGATGCGTTTGAGGGGCCCAAGAATACAGTGGCGGCAACGGTGAAAACAGCAACGAGTGAGCGAGTTTGAATCTTCATGGTGAGTTTCTTCTGAGTTGAGGTGTGATGTTTGCTAAGCGTCGGTTGTGGCTAGCAAAAACCAAAAGGGGGCATACATGTTTTTGCAATCACGAAACGGTTCGTGAAACACAGACTGTCGTGATGACAACGAAACTTAGGTTCACCGTTGTGCTTGGCAAACAAATTGGGCGGAAGTCAGAATAAGCCTGACAGGCACGCTCAATCGGCGATGTGGGATGCGGAAAAGCCTGTCAGGGCTGCATGCCAGTGGGATCGCCAATGCTCAGAGTGCTCGTTCATTGAGCTCGAAAAACCTGACAATCATGCTCAGTTTGCCACTTGGACATCGCAGGCCTCGTCGCGACGGTTGGAATTTTGCAACTTGGAATTTAGCAAGTTGCCCATCGCGGCATCTGTCGGGTATCCTGTGCGGCATGGATGCTATTACTAAAAATTTGACCGAGGCCCAGGCCGACGCGGTCACACATATTGACGGACCGCTGCTCATTATCGCTGGCCCAGGCAGCGGTAAAACCCGTGTCGTCACGCACCGTATCGCTTACATGCTTTCCCGAGGCGTCAAGCCGTGGCAGATCGCGGCGTTAACGTTCACCAACAAAGCCGCTGACGAAATGCGGATGCGTGTGAACTTGCTGGCCCCTGGCCAACCGGTGTGGATGGGCACGTTTCACCGCTTTTGTGCTCAACAACTCCGCCGCTACGCTTCGTTTGTCGGTTTAGCGGAGAATTATTCGATCTACGACATGTCCGATTCTCGCTCGGCCATGAAACGCGCGATCCAAGCCGCTGGAGTCTCGACCACGCACGCCACGCCTGAGCAAATTGCGTCGGCCATTTCCAATGCCAAGAACCGTTTGATCACGCCTGAGATCATGCAGGGGCAATCTGGGCGTGCCAGTGATAGTGTGGCTGCGCGGGTTTATCCGGTTTACCAACAGCAATTGTTGTTAGCCAACGCAGTCGACTTCGACGACCTCCTGTATCACTTCGCCCGTTTGCTCCGCGAGAACCCCGAGGTTCGAGCTGAACTCGATGCGAAGCTAAAATACATCATGGTCGACGAGTACCAAGACACCAACCTGGCGCAATACGCAATCGTGCGGGCCATGTCTGTCGACCACCCCAATCTCGCCGTCACCGGTGACCCCGATCAGTCGATCTATGGTTGGCGTGGTGCGGACCTGAACAACATTCTCGATTTCGAAAAAGACTACCCGACCGTCAAAACGGTGCGGCTGGAACAGAACTACCGCAGCACGCCGAACATTCTGGCGGTCGCCGATCAATTGATCCGCCACAATCGTCGCCGCAAAGCCAAAGAGTTGTTCACGGAAAACCCAGACGGCGACAACGTGATCTTGAGGCAGTACGACGACGGCTATCAAGAGGCTGATGCGATTGCCGATGAGATTGCCTCGCAAATGATCGCGGGCAATGCCGAACCACGCGACTTTGCGATTTTCTGTCGTATGAACGCGCTCACTCGATCACTCGAACATGCACTCCGCAATCGTGGCCTGCCGTATCAAATCGTCAACGGCGTCGAGTTCTATCAGCGCAAGGAAGTCAAGGATCTGTTGGCGTACTTGCACTTGATCAATAACCCGAGCCACGACGTGGCGCTACAGCGGATCATCAACACGCCGACCCGCAGCATTGGCGCGACGACACTGGGCCGATTGCAAGCGTTTGCCGATCAAGAGCGAATTCCGATGCTCGCTGCTGCACGCCGCGTGTCGGAAATCGATGCTCTTTCCAAACGTGCCAAAACGATGGTCACGAGTTTCGTTTCGCTGTACGATCGATTGCGAAAAAAAGCCACCGCGTCATTGGAAGACTTGCTGCGATATCTTATCGAAGAGACAGGCTACATCGCATTTTTGGAACGCACTGCAGTAGAGAAAGAAGACGCCAATCCGATCGCTAACGTGGATGAACTCGTTTCTGCCGCCGTCGAGTTTGATCGGATGCATCCCGATGATGGTTCGCTGGAAGCGTTCCTGGAACAAGTGGCATTGGTTTCGGACACGGATAAATTTGAAGATTCCAATAATCGTGTGACGTTGATGACGCTGCACGCAGCCAAGGGTTTGGAGTTTCCACGTGTGTTTGTGATCGCGGTCGAAGACGATCTGTTGCCGCACTATCGCAGCAAGCAAGATGATCAACAGCTCGAAGAAGAACGGCGATTGTTGTTCGTGGGCATCACACGTGCGAAGCAGTGGTTGCAACTTAGTTACGCGAAACGGCGAAGCGTGCGCGGTGATGTGCGCGTGGTCATTCCCAGCATGTTTCTCAGCGAACTGCCGCGCGCGGACATGCACGTGATCGAATCCCAAGCCGATCGCAGTTTCTTTGACGATGGCGTCGACGAGTCGTACCCTGACTCTTGGGATTTCGTGCATGAGCCTGCCCCTGAAGACGAATCTGAGTTGGAGTATCCTGATGGTGCGACTGCGGCACCAGCAGCGAGATCGGCTCCACCACGCAACATGCCGTCAGCGGTAGACCGTTTGCCGGGACGAGTTTCGGATTCAGTGATCCCTGAGATTTATTTGGATTCGGCGGACAGCCTGCCTAAACGCAAACCAAAACGCAAATCGGTGACGATCACGACGGCATTGCAAACGGCAAGTGAGCTGATGTCCTCGGACCGCGTTCCGTTGGGCGCGTACCGCGAAGGCAGCGTCGTGCGTCATCCTGAATACGGCGAAGGCACGATTACCGAATTGACTGGACGAGGCCCGAAACGCACCGCAAAAATTCGTTTCGCCGACGATGACAGCGAGCAGACATTCCGATTGGCGTTTGCGAAGTTGGAGTTGGTAGATTAATCGTGAGCTTCGCCGCGTTTCGGTCTTCTGAGGCGACGAATGTCCAACAGAGCAAAAGCGATGAAAAACCGAAAACAGGGCTACACGATTTTTGAACTGCTGATCGTGGTGGGCATCATCGCGGTGTTGCTCGCGATGCTGCTGCCTGCGGTGCAAGCGGCACGCGAGGCGGCGAGGCGGATGTCGTGCAGTAACAATTTCAAGCAGATCGGCCTGGCGTTTCATAACTATCACTCGGCGTACAATCAACTTCCGCAGGGTTGCGGTGGGACAGGACCGACGCCCGGCAACGATGATTTGTCGAATCAGCGTCGGTTATCGGCATTGGTACCGATCATCCCGTTCTTGGAAGCTAGCCCCATGTGGGAAATGATTTCCAACGAATACGAAACGGCTGACACGCCGCGACCCGTTACGGCTGGGGGCGGTGATTTCTATGAGAAAGGCGGGAGCTACTTTCGTGATCATCTTGACGAGTTGTCAAACGCCCCTGGACCGCTGATCAACGACAAAGGACGGCGTTGTTTTCCGCCGATGGGGCCTGCGCCTTGGCGAGCAAGTGTGTATCCCGTGTGGCAGTTGGGGATGATGACTTACCGCTGCCCAAGCGACTATACCGAGCGTCCACCAAAACATGCTGCTCTTTCCAGCTATGCTCTCTGTTACGGCGATGGAGTCCAGGAAGTTGGCGAAGACGTGGAGTCGATTTCCCAACGCGGTGTGTTTGCTAACGGTCGTGCGAGAGCGTTCCGCGACATTCACGACGGGTTGGTGAACACGTTGATGATGGCGGAGGTGCTTACCGACAACGGAACTCGACGAGCGACTAGCGCGATCGCGGCGAACATCGCAGGACTGCGAGACGATCCCTCCCAATGTTGGGCCACCATCGATTCGCGTGGGGCTTACTTGCCCAACATCCAACTGCGGAGGACGCCCGATGGTCTTGCGTCACGGGGCGGCAATTGGGCTGACGGTGCGATTTTATGGAGTGGCTTTAACACGATTCTGCCCCCGAATTCACCGAACTGTGAAACGTCTTCCAACACCGCCGTTAACGCTCGATTGGAAGGCGTCTTCAGTGCCAGTAGCTCGCACCAGGGAGGATGCCATGTTTTGATGGCCGATGGTGCGGTGAAGTTCGTCACCACCTCGATCGACTACGGCGATCTACAGACAACGAGCGTCTACCCCGGCAGCCCGACTTCAGAAACAATCGACAGCCCCTATGGAGTTTGGGGAGCGCTGGGAACGATTGGTCGAGAATCACTCGAAGTAGAAGAATAGACCTATTCAGATCGACCGCATCTCTCTGCAAAGTAAAAAAAGCCACGTTATGGCACTTTGTTGCGTGAATCCAGTACACTCACGTTTTACTTCATAACTTTGCCACTTTATGGGGAGAGTTCAATGGCTCATTTGCGGACACAGTTTCAACGTCGCGGGTTCACGATCATCGAATTGTTGGTGGTGATCGCCATCATCGGTGTGATGGTCGGGATGCTTTTGCCAGCGGTTCAGAACGCGCGGGAATCGGCTCGCTACACTCAATGCCGTAATCAGTTGAAACAGATTTCATTAGGTATTCATTTGCACGAGAGTCAGTATAAAAAGTTTCCTGATGGCGGATTGGATTGGCACTCGCCACGTTCGATGACCAATGGTGTGCCGGAGATCACACCAGATCAGAACTGGGGATGGATGTATCAGATTCTGCCGTTTGTCGAACAAGGTGCCATCTATTCGGAGCAGTCTGACGCCATCGTGCAGGCCAACACGATTGGCTTGTATTTTTGCCCTTCGCGACGTTCCGAGGCAACCAATTTTCATGTCGGCACCACCCGCGCACTGAACGACTATGCGGCCAACGGTGGTATCCGTACCAATCCCACAGCACATTGGGGTGACGGATTGACGGGCGGGTTCATGGCACGCCGTGGATATTCATCCGTATCCACTCCTGCATCCATTATCGATGGATTATCCAACACTTTGATGGTTGGTGAGAAGTCGGTGAACGAACTTCACTACCACATCGCCACGTGCGCGGACAACGAAGGCTGGTCGAGTGGTTGGGATTGGGATGTGATTCGCTGGGGCAACGAATCTCCCGAACACGACGGTAATGCTGAACCTTGCCAGTCCTGGTTTGGATCGGCGCACCAAGGCGGTTGCTTGTTCGCGTTCGGTGATGGAAGCGTGCACACGATCACGTATTCGATCGATCAAAAGCTTTTTCAGTCGCTATCACACCGTGAAGATGGAGAACCACTCGCGTATGCTCCTTAGCGACCGCTACTCTCGGTGATGATCGCCGTCGGGGTCAATCATTTGTCCCCAACCGGAAACAGTTCCATAAACATGATCGACTGCCGGTGCGTCATGTCCCATCATCATCAGGGAACAGAAGGTGAAGGAACAAAGGGTCAAGATTCTCGCGAGGGTTCTCATTTTCTCTAGCTTTCAAAACGATGGGGAGGTGTCTTTGATTTGAAGCGTATTAGCAATCCGGCCAATGACGCGATATGAGATCATTGGCTTTGCTTTTTCGGGAAATGCCTGATGCGCACGGGCGTTGATGTCGTTCACTACCGAAACGCGATGTTGATCGTCCTCTCCGATCCGTCACGACGAATCCGAATGGAAGCGGTCCCGCTTCGGTCACGTGCGGACTCGATTAACTGACTCAGGTGTTGCAGTGACCGGGCAGTCACTTGGTCGATCGAAAGAATCTGATCATCCACCCGTATCCCAAAACGTGACGCGGGACTGTCCTGGTAAACTTTTGCAACTTCCAGTGACCGGTTTCCTTGTCGAACCTGCGCTCCCAGTACCCATTCCCGATTGCTCAAAGCCCTACTCGCGCGACCGGCAAAAATTTGGTCGTCAGTATTTGGTAGCTCAAGTTCTCGATAAACAATGACCTGTAACGGTTTGACCTTACCGATTTCCAACTGGTCGGTTGGCTGATGAACATTCAAGTCAATTTTGGCAAGCAAAGTCGTTCGATTGAGGCTGAACTCCAGTTCTAGTCCACGGAGCCAATCGAGAAAAGAAAACTTCCAATTCGCTGGCGCGTTCGTTTCCGAATAGAGACTGGTTTCCGGCCATTTTGTTCCAGTCCAGTACGAATGGTCTCCCACTTTGTTTAATTGAAAGTCTCCGCCAAGTGGACAGCGAAGATGTGTGCCCAGCAGCGTCTCAATGGAGTTTCGCGATTCGTTAGCGGGCAGGTTCAGCCACATACCTGTATCGTTCAAAAACTGGGCATTTTCCGACGAGGTTTTCCGCGACGCTAAGTAAGTGTAAGCCTGAATATAAGGCTCAACCTTGGAATCACTGAGCGATCCAACTCGTAGACGCACTTGGCACGGAGAGTCGACATGTACTGTCGCGATGTTTTTGAGAACGTTCTCTCGAAGCGATCGATTCAGTGATGCAACCGCCCATTCTTGGTCTGAAACCACAGGACTGACTTGTTTGATAATGTCTTTCACGATATCGGTGTTTTGTAAAATAAAGCCACCAATCACAAGCCTCAACATGCCAAGTCCACCAATCACCCGAGTAGGTGAACTGTTTGTTTTTGGACGCAACGAAATCTCAGGCTTGTCTTGCTCATTCTGCGCCGGACTTAACGATGTATACAAAAATCGCAGCATCGCAGTGCTCGGAGGCGAGATCGCGGCAAATGATTGGCTTTTGGCAAAACTGGCACCTTGAGATCGGTTTAAAAGTTCAATCTCGCCATCCTTGATCGCAAATGGAACAGCCTCATCCCGCAATCCCAGGTAGAGGAGATGGGGGGACGGTGAGTGTTGTCTGGAGAAAATCGAGGTGTCAAGACTAACCAGGTCTCCGTTCATCGGTGCGATTCGACGGTCACGTCCGATGGTTAGGTGTTCGCGCAATTTCGAGTAGTGCTGCTGAGCATAGGGCGTGATGACGATGTCCAGCCCGACACGACAGACGCCTTCACTGTCAGCCTCGTCACTCGAAAACAGTACGGTCACCGGGTCGATCCGTCTCCATTCTTGACGGTAATCATTCACGAATTGGGTGAAGGCACTGACTTCGGTTTGAGTCGCGTTCTCAATCGGCACGTCGGCGATCGGAATGAAATAGCCAGGCGTTCCTCGGAGCGAATCCCTCAGCGTTCCGCTATCGACGATTGGGTAGCTTGCGTCGGGTCGCATGCCGAACCCGGGAGGCAGAAACTTCAGTGCGACGAGTTCGTCGCTGGTCGTTGCATCGATGTGTTCTGCCTTGGCCATCATGCGCGCCAATTGATATTGCTTCAGCTCTTGTGTCGCCTGTCGACGGCGTGTCAGCTCAATACGGAAGTGCGGACTGATGAGGCTTTGAAAAAATGGATCAGACAGGTAGAGCATAGCCAACGGTTGTTGACTCTGGCGGCGTTCGCTGATCTGGTTAGTCTGGGTTCGCGCGTAACGAAACTCGTCCAATCGCCCGAGCGAATTGACGCCTTTGCTCGCCTGGAAGAATTGTGTCAGCAAGTGGTATGAGTTCGTAACGAGATGGTATTGACCATCAATAGCATAGTAAGAGCGAATGCGATTATCGTCAGAAGTTAGAAACGAAACATCGTGACCGTCGACAATCACGTGTTGTTCAACCGAGTCCGGAATTCGCAATCGCCCTTGGTGACGCTGCCCTTTGATAATACTGAAGAGTTCGTGCGATTTGGCGGCTTCAAAAAGCAGACCGACAGCGGCCCCGTCACCGAACATCGGATCGCATCCAATCAGCGCCATGTCGGTAATCATCGTATCGAACGCTTCTGTCTCAATTTGGTCAGGAGCTAGACCCAACTGGCCTTCGATTCGTTCTCGCGATTGGTGGTCGACGGCACCGTTGGAAACGATGTCATTCAGACTTCCGCCCCAGCCGAGCAGAAAGTTTCGAAACTGGCGATAGTTCGCTAAGCTTCCTGTTCGCAGATAAAAACACTCGGCTGGCACACGCATCGCAATGGGCTCGACCCAAAGAGCTTGCGATACCTTCGGTACCGGCACGCTTTCAATGCGCGGCGGCGCAGGCATCGGCCGGTCGGCTTTTTCCAACCGACCCGGCTGGTTCAGCGTTGTCTCGGCTTTCATGGCCAACTTAACGGACTCAATCCCAAACAGCATGCCAATGCTGCGCTCAAACTGTTGCTCAAGAGTCGTTGCGTTCGTCACAACATCGACTTGGTTGACAATCGGCCAAGGGCCGGGGAGCCGAAGACGACGAGCTAGCGAGTCGAGAAGTAACTGCTTGACTTCCATTTGCTCACTTCCGTAACTCGTAGGAATGATCGAAAACTGTTTCCACCATTTGCCAAGCTGTTCGCGATAACGAGCGTCATCCTGAATCGGCTTGGTGTCCTGTTTGGCAACAATCACGCCATCGACACTGGACAGCGACACTTCGCACGGATTCACGCCACGAAGCAGGAAGTGGACGCGAAGCCGATCGATCATCGTCGCGTTGCTAGCATTCTGCTGGTACAAACGCTCGAACGTCACGTAGTGTGCACGTTGATCGGTCGCATCCAAGAACAACTGTTGGTCCGGATAGATGACCGGTCCATGCCCCGGTTCAAACTTGATGTCTAGAACCCCAGTCGAAAATGGTTTGCCGAGGATTGTCTCAATTACGACTGTTTCCGTTTTGACTTCCGCCAGCGCCTTCGTGATTTCATCGACTGTTGCGGTATCTTCAACAACGCTATTCACGTCAGCTTTTGCAGCAGGACTATCGACTTGCCCAGACTCGCCAGCTCCACCAGCTTGCCGTGCTGGCATTTCGATTCGCCTCAGTAACTCCTTGATTAGTGCGCTGTTCAGTTCATTTGATGGAATTTTCAGAGCACTGATTGAGGCAGGTACGGCTCCATCGTCGGCAAGCAGACGTAACTCATCGCTGCTAAGGATCTGTAACCGCTGCTCAAGTTGTTCGTGCTTGGTTGGGAGTGCAGGCTCATCACCGCTTAGCGAAGCGAATAGGCACGCAGCGAAAAGAAAAATGAACACTGTGATTTGCGTGAATCTCAGATTCGCGCAGCACCGAATGGCACTCATGATTTGTACTCCGATGGGCGTTGAAAAGACGTGGCTTCTCTATTCTATCCCTAAGGTTGCTTGACCAGGCAGATCCAAAAGGGGTGGGTAGGTGCCTATTTTTCAAGGCGGCAATGTCCCGCGACCCATGACGCGAAAAAATATCGAACGGCAGGACTTTTTATGAAATCCACAGGAGTTTCGTTTTACTCACGCCAAAGGACCGATTCGGTCCAAGCATTTCTGAATGATTTCGTTGGATCGAGACGATCGCAGTGCGAGCGAAATTCGTCGAGCGTCGGATAGAGCCTCTCTGCAGTGGCAGCATCGATTGGACAGTACTTACCCCAGTGAGGCCGCGCTTCAAACAGTTCCGTAGTGGTTCTGACCAGCAAGTCGGCGAAAGCGAAGAACGACGCACGTTCGCTTGGCCGGTCATAACTGATGAAACTGATGGCGTAGTAGGCTTCCCCATTTCCGCATGCCATCGAGATCAGTGTATCGTCAGCAAGCACTTTCCTGATGCATATCGGATAGTGATGAGTGTACGTGCCACACTCCCGAACGCTCGCGTCGAGTCCACGGATCGCGAGTTCATCCCAAGTCGCGGTTTCGATTGCCTTTCGGTCGCCATCTAAATACTGCAGCAACTGCGTCACATAGTTGAGTGCTGCTGGCAAACGTTGCCGAATCACGAAAATTTCAACTTCGATGTGCCGAAACAGCTCATGTTCCATTGTGAGCAAATTCTGAGACCGATCGACGACCCGCCAGCCACGAATCACCGTTAGTGCAATGACGTGATTGAAGAAAAAGCGAATGAGAGAGTCGCTACGCAGCCAGCGTCGAAGTGCGATCAACACGACATGCAGCGTGATATCCACGGTCACGAACCAGTAAACTCGGTGCAGCCATGTGAGCCAGTTGACGTTGTTCGTTGTCTCCCTGCGATGCTGGATCAAGTAATCCCAGCGATAAGGCAACAAGAAGAATTGCTGTTGAGGATATTCTTCTTCGGCATCCAACGCCTCGTCTAGCCCGTCGGCCAATCGAAAATGCTGCTCCAAGAAGTATTGTGGTCGACAACGAATCGCCACGGATAGAACAACTCCCATGCACCCCAGCGAACAGCGCGCGGCACGAAGTTCATCGCCCGTCTGAATGCAACGAATCACGGGCTCGCCATTTTCCGGATCGTAATGGGCAATTCGTAACTCGTCGATGTAATGCGACAGACTATGTTTTCCCGAACCGTGGGTGCCCGTTGCCGCAGCTCCGGCAATCGATTGCTCGGTAATCAGACCCAATGACGGCAATGTCAGTCCGTGCTTGATCTCAAGTTCCCGCACGATGTGTTTGATTTGAGCTCCGCCGGCAATTATCGCCCACGGTTCGCCGCTTCGCTGCTCGACGCGAACGTCGTTCATCTTTTGCAGGTCGAGTACAACATGCTCACCGACCGTTACCTCACTCCACGAGTGCAATCGCCCGATGACGCGAATCTTCCTCCCCCGATGACGCTCCAAAAGTTCAAGCACTTCGTCTTCAGACTCCGGCGCATAGTAATGCTTGGTTTCAAAAGAAACGTTCTTCCCGAAGTTGGTGACTTGCATATTCTGACTAGGTTGGTTGAGCTACTACGATATGAAACTAGCGTTCACTTCGCTTGATTTTGGCGTTGTCGTTCTTCGAGCAATCTGATTTCGCCCTCGATTCTTGCGGCCACCGAATTTGCAAGTTCGTCTGAGCGTCCAGTGCCCGAACGATGTCGCACAACCTGATATGCCTCGGATTTCTTTAGCAATTCGAGAGCCGAATCTAATGCCGCGATTCTGTCGGCAGGACCTGCTGCTAATGTTAATTCTGCGTGAGCAAGTGCGATCTCTGCCTGTAACAACCAATTGACGTTATCAGTGCCGTCCGCGTGTCTTCGCCGCATGATGTCAACGACTCGTACTAATTCTTCGCGATACGCGTTTCGCAGCGTGCGAAGTTCGGAAACAAATTCATCGCGGTCTGGATATTGGTGTTTTCGTTCTTCGACTAATCTGATTTCTGCAAAGATTCGAGACGCCGTACACTTTGCCAGCTCGTCCGAGCGTCCAGTGCCTCGGTTCAGTCGCACCACCTGGTACGCCTCGGCATTCTTAAACGATTTAAGTGACGACTCTAATGCCACTATTCGTTCAGTAGGCTTTGCTGCAACTGCCAACTCTGCATTCGATAACGAGAACTGTGCCTCCAGCAATCCATTCAAGTTATTGGTGCCGTTCATGGATCTCCGATGCACGGCATCAACGAGTTTCACCATTGCATCACGATAAGAAAGCCGCAGCGTGCGAAGTTCGGACGCAAATTCATCGCTGGCTCGGTTTTGGTTTTGTCGCTCTTCGAGCAATCTGATTTCTGCAAAGATTCGAGCGGCCGTACACTTTGCCAGCTCGTCCGAGCGTCCAGTGCCTTTGTTGAATCGCGCCATCTGGTCCGACTCGAACGTCTTCAATGATTCGAGAGCCGACTCTAATGCCGCGATTCGTTGACCAGGCTTAATTGCGACTGCCAATTCGGCGTCGGCAAGGAGATTCTGTGCCGTGAAGAGACCATCGGCGTTATCCATACCGTCCCGATATCGTTGACGCAGCGAATCAACGACTTTCATCATTTCATCGCGATAAGCAAGCCGCAGGGTGTGAAGTTCAGACACGATTTCGTCTTGCTCGCGATTTTGTGCCGGCAACGTCGAAACGAAGGCGAATAGGCAGGCAACGACCGTAATAGTTTGGAATTGACGAATGCTCATTCGAGTCTCCTGTTGGATGTTGTTAGCACGGCTGAACCTGTCCCACACGATGCGACAAATGAATTCCGATTGTGGTCAGCAGCAGGCTCACCATTTGAACCATATGAAACATACCGTGGTTGTCGAACGTCCAGATCAGCGTCAATTGTAGTGCCGATTGCGTGTCGACGATCGCAGCCGCGATGCCGACCAGAATGCCCGCGACAAGAAACCCCGAACCCCGTTCACTGCGAAACCAATAGCACGCCGCATAAAGCACTAGCGCTCCAATCATCGCGATCGCTTCGTAGACGACGAACAGCATAAACGAGTCGCTCCAGAGTTGCGTGATCGCGAAGAAACTGAGAGCAATTCCAATCCCCAAGGGCAGGCATCGTTTCGCCATTTCACCGCTCCACGTCATGGTCACTGCAGCGACCGCAAACAACGCCATGATCAAGCCGAGTGCTAGGTAAACAGTTGCCCAAATTGCGGTCTGCAACCAAGTTGACATGTGAATCCCGTGTGCCGCCGCTCCGAGTGCGCTAGCGAGACAAAGCAGACCAAAGAACCATTTCCAGACATCTGTCCACATCGGTCGTTTCGAGTCAATCCGATTGAGCAGGACGATCACGCCTACACACTGCACCGCAATAAGCAGATCGGTGACGGCCGTGGTTTGTTCGGTTGGGCTATCGACGAACATTTGATACTCTCCTGAAAACGCGAAGGGATTGTTTCACATAAAAAGTCGTGCGGCACCCAAACTGAAATCGTCAATCAATCCTGGCCAACGCTTGCTGCCGTACCTCTGCCCCAATGGTGTTCAGCGTCATGCGGGCGGGACAATGACGATGAATCCAAACACTTGCTTCAGAAAAAACTCGTCGGTTCGTCTCTGTGAACATTGATGGCGGGTTTGAACTAAAAATGGCGTCAGGCGTTTTTTTCCCGTCATGCAGGAAATCGGATTGACGCTAGTTAACTAAACGATGCGTAAATGAGCATCGCGTTTCATCACCTGCAAACCAAGAACTTCAAATGGATATTCGAATACTTCATGATGGGCCTACGAAGTCCATTCAAAGCCTCTGTTTTGTGCTCGGATTTCTGGGGATGTTCGGATCGGGCGAGTTTGCGCAGAATCCGGCGATCGGGCAAACGCTCACATTTCCTTCATCCCAGGAGAAACTCCATTCGGGAGAGACCTCGGAATTGATTCAGTTCAAACAGCCGTTTATCTTCGATGTCCAGTATGCCACCGATGGCACCGAATTGGCGGTCATCTTCCGAAAAGTGGCTCCCTTGTTACTGGACACGAAAACATGGACTCGGCAACGCGAACTGCCTGGGATGCACCAGCTCGCTTTCAGCCCGAACATGAAATTGTTTGCGACGGCCGAAGGCAACGGCGGTCTTCGTATATGGGATCGCCAGAGTGATGCGATTTCGACGAGTTACCTGGGGCGTGGACAATCCGATGTCACTCGGCAATGCACCTTTGGAGCGGCGGGAAAATGGTTGGCATCGGCTCATGACGATGGCACGGTTCGCGTTTGGGATGTCGATTCGAAACAGGCAATCGCGGAACTGCAAGGACACTCCGAAGCAGCCATGTCGGTGCAATTTTCCAACGATGGCAAGCGTCTCTATTCGTGTGGCAAAGACAATACGATTCGTATCTGGGACACTCAAACCTGGGGCGTTGAAAAAGTAATCAAAGGACCGCCAGACAATCAAATTGTCGATCTCGCAATATCGGATGACGATTCCCGTCTAGCATCCGTTCACAGCAAAGTGGGTGTGATGATTTGGAACACAGAGCGTTGGGTAGCAAGCATGCACGCGCGATTTCGTTGCGTCGCCAGCCTCAAAGATGAAAACCTTTTTGCTCTTGGCGGACCAGGCATGATTTTGCTGACGGACGGATCGCGTTCGAGCGAGCGACGAATCAACGTGGTTGACCCGCAAAAGCGTCTTTCCGCAGGCGATGTCATTAGCGCCATTGCGTGCTCACCCGATGGAAAGCATCTTGCCGCTGCGAATGACCTGGGCGACTTGCGGATCATCCAGATCGATTAGGCTGCAAGGGATCGCTTGCAGGCTAGTCACGTGGACCGCTGTCCCAAATGCGAAGAATTCCATCGGTCGTGCAAGTAGCGATTCGTCTCCCGTCGATACTCCAATCGGCGATCGACCCGAATCGCTCATCTTGGGTGAGAACCAACTCAAGCGTGCGAGCATCCCAAAGTCGCAGCTTTCCGTTTTCGCCACACGTCATCAAACGAGTCCCCGATGGCGACCAGCGTATCGATCGGATGTTCGCAGACTCCGCATTCGGATTGGCAAACGTCCGTCCGCTGGCGATGTCAAAAACAACTAAGTTGCCGCCATTGCCACCCAGCGCGATCCGTCCTCCATCGGGTGAGTAGTCCATGTGCCCAAGAAAGCCTTCGAGCGGCTCGGATTGCGCCACAATCGTTCTTGTTTGAAGATCCCAGACTTGGATTGTCTTGTCGGCACGCCCGCAATAGACCGCGATGCGTTTTGAGTCGGGTGACCATCTTGCCACGGATTGACTCGAAAAGTCTCCTAAATAGACGCGATTGGTTTCGGCATTCGGATCAATCACTTCGACACGAAACCCTATCTTGCCGGACAACGAATCTCCGGCTCCGATTAGCAATTGACGTCCGTCCGGACTCCATTGCAGTGAGACACCCCATCCACGCGAACTAGCGTTCCAACTGGTAATAACTTGGTCGGTGTCTACATTGCGGTGAACGACCTGGCCATTGACGTCAAGCGTCACCAAAGACCGCTGAGTTGGGTGCCAATCGAACGCGATGAAGTCTGACAGACCAGCAAACGATCGCACTATTTTTCCGGCGTTCACGTCGATAACGTGGATCAACTTGGAGTTACCAACGGCCAACAAGTTTTCATCCGTAGGAGCCCACCGAAGTTCGGTGATGGAGGCGGGACCAGTCGGGACAATCAGTTGGGACTCGAACGGTGGTAGTTGGGCCAGTGGGACCCATTGTAAGACGCCATCGGAACTCGCCAGCAAACCGCGGTTGGAATCAGTCGCAACGGCCAACGATTGAATCTCATCGTTGGCGATTGACAATGAACGAAGCGGCTTGCCTGACGAAACATCCCAAAAATGCACTTGATAGTCATCTCCGGCCGTGGCCAGCTTCTCGCCATCTTCCAGCCACGCAATGGAACGCGTTATTTGATCGCCTTTTAGCGAATGGAGCACACTTCCTTTCTGATCATACAGCCGGATGCACCGGTCCGGGTCGGCCCATGCCACTGCCAATTGTGTACCGGCTTCGTTCCATTTGAGATCCTCGACATCAACGCCATTGCGATTGCTTCCCCATATTTTTTGATCGGTATCAACGTCGATTACGCAAACCGCTGTTCGGCGACCCGTGGCCAGCCATTTTCCATCGGGTGACCAGTCCAAGTGACTTGCCCAATACTGAGGATTGAGTTTCCTGACGGATCCTCGCTTGAGATCAAACAGATCGACCCGACTCGTCCCGCCCAAAGCGACAACGGTTCCATCGGGATTCCAAGCGACACCGCGATCGGTCATCTTTGTTTCGTCGTCGGATGTCGTGAACTCATGCAAAACCTGATTTTGCTCCACATCCCAAACTTGAACGCTGTTGGTTGAATCGGCTGCGGCAAGCCAATCTGCCGTTGGGTGCCAGTCAAGAGCGGATTGCGTGGTACCAGTTAGAGTGTGCAACAATCTGAGTGTCATGGCGTCGAGGATATCAATCGAATGGTCATCACGCCGAGCGGCAATGTAGCGGCCCGACTGACTTACTCGCACGAGGTGATAGGGACGCAGCTTGGTTGAGACGATGCTGCGGCGAGCGACAGAGTGCTTCAGAAAATGCCATTCCCAATCGCGGAAATCGGGCTCGCTAGGCTTAGGGATCGAGTCGTTCAGACGGGTCCGAAGAAGTCCGTAATCCTGTTCCTGCCACTCCTTGAGCATCGGAAAAAGACTCATTTTGTATACGTTCCAAAGTGATGTATACGACGACTGTTCGGCTAGAATACGCAGTCGCGACTCATTTTCGGCTCTCTGATTTGCAAGCACTGCGAAGTACGACGAGACCGCCGTACCAGTCACCAGCAGCAGGATTGACAATGCTGCCAGTGAAGCGATCCCAGGATTTCGCCTGGCCCACCGATACGCTTTGGTCGACGCAGCAACGGGGCGCGCTGCAACCGGCCTGCCCGCGAGAAACCGATCAAGATCGCAGGCTAACTCGTGGGCAGTGGGATAACGACGATGCGGTTCTTTTTGTAAGCACTTCAAGCAAATGTTTTCCAAGTCCTTTGGGGTCCGTGGGTTGAGCAATCGTACGGCAACCGGCTCCTTCTCAAGGACTTGTCGGATGGTATCGACCACCGACTCTGCCACGAAGGGACCACGACCGGCTAAGCAAGCGTACATAATCGCGCCGAGTGAATAGACATCACTAGCCACACTGATGTTCCCATGCTTCCCACTCGCCTGTTCAGGCGACATGTAGCTCGGTGTGCCAAGGATTTGACCGGTCGCAGTCAAGTCAGCAATAGTCGCATCCTCCAGAGTCGATTTTGCCAGACCAAAGTCTGTGACATGCGGTTGGCCTTGATTGTCAATCAAGATGTTGGCTGGTTTCAAGTCACGATGTAAAACTCCGTGCTGGTGTGCATACTCGACGGCCGCAGAAATCGTTTTGATGAGCGCAGCGGTTCGGAGCGGTGACAACGTCTCTTCGCCGATGATCGACGCCAAGCTCCGGCCGGTCACCAGGTCCATCGTGAAGTAGTGATGTCCCTCGTGCTCGCCGATTTCATGGACGGCTACGATGTTGGGATGCTTCAGAGCGGCGGCCGCGCGAGCTTCACGGTGAAAGCGATCAACATCCGCCTTCGACGCGAAACGACCTGATAAAATCATCTTGAGTGCTACGTCACGGCGGAGCTTGGGTTGTCGAGCTCTGAACACGACTCCCATCCCGCCGCGAGCGATTTCGTCGATGATTTCATATTCGCCAACGTAACGAATCGAATCACCTATTTGGAATTGCCGCGAACTATCGGGCGTTCCAGTATCCAACGTCATCTCGTACGCTCGATCGACGATTGATTTAGCATCGACCCCACGAACTTGGCCAATCGCAGCGCCGACAAATGCGTAGTTGTCCAAGAACTCGCAGATGGATGCAGCGTGCTCTGGATGCTCCCGCGTTAGGCGGTCACGGTCGACGACTTCGCCACGCTCGATCAAGTGCAAACACTTTGCCAAAAGTCTTGGAAACAAAGTATCGCTTTCGGGATTTTCGCTATCGTGCATCAATTGGCTTTATTAAACGGTCCTTGCGGGTTTCCTGTTTCAATCAAGCGTCAATTGCATCCTGGTGATGACGGATCTTCTATCGCTGTGCGTAACTTTTTCATGCCGCGATAAATCAATGCCGCCACCGCACCTTCAGGACGCTCCATTTGACGAGCGATTTGCACCAGCGGTAGTTCTTTCAAGTGATGCAGTTCAATCGCTAGACGCTGGTCCTCGGGCAGGCGTGAAATTGCGAGCAGGAGCAGCTCTGCTTGTTCATGTCGAATCGCATTACCGCTCGGAGACGATTCGACACTCTGTAAATACAATTCCAACCGTGAAGCCGATTGTTCGATCGCGTCATTCAGTGAAAACTCCCGCCGGAGGTCTCGTTTCTTCGTACGCCGCCGCCGGAGTGCATCGAGCAAATTGTTGAGAAACACGCGGCGGAGCCAAGGCAACTGTTGCGTGCAATCGGTGGTTGAGAGGTGTTCGTTTTGATGAGCCTCTAGCATCGTCTCTTGGATCACACCTGATAAATCGATCTTCGCCTGTGCTGCGGGCGATAGTTGTGCCAAGCCGAGTAAGCGAAGGTAGTCGCGATAGTTTTCGGCCCAAAATATGTTGTCTGGCATGGTTGTTTGCTACTCGGACAAATATTCTGTCGCGAGCGAATTTGGGGTTAGGGTCGCCACGAATACCAGGTCAAGCGAGCGTCTCACTACGGCGTGTTAGCAAGTAACAATCCGCTGGGATGACACTTATTCTAGCAGTCTTCACCGCATCAAAAAGATGCGCACCCTTCAAAAAAAAGCTGGGGCAGAATGAACAAGGATTCAAAATCCAGTGAGATTCAACACCCACGCGTGAATTTCTGGGTACAACGCTATCAGCCGAATAGCTTTATTATATTGGTGATTAGAACAAATTTCTGGCCAAATCATCAGCAATCAAACTCAATGTATCGGAGTCTGTGCCCAATTCGTCATCGTCGCTGACAAAGCCGATGATCGCATCTCCGTGCGAATCTATTAGCTGCCAGTTTACGTTCGATTGGACGCCCGCGATGGGGCCTGCTGGACATGTGTTGCCGATCACTGTTGAAGGCATTGATGTTGAAGTGATTGGCGTGGCTTCGACGACCAACATGGCGTCGATCTGAGACGGTTGTTCCATGCTTAGAGCCGACACAGGCATCAGCGTCGAGGCGGGGACTAATAGAATCTCTTGGCTGTTGATGTCTGCTGTGGGCAGAGGTTCGCCACCTGCCCGGTTGGCTGCGCAAACGCCTCCAAACTGTGAATCGGTGACGATGGCCGTGTTGATGCACAATCCAAATCGGTTCGCGTAGGCAAAGAAATCGGTTGTCTCGACGAATCCGTTGCCATTGATGTCGGCTTTGGCGTCGTTTCGTGCGTTGGCGTCGGCTGCATCTCGCGACACCTCCAAACCAAAGCGATTGGCGATGAAAAAGAAGTCTTGCGTTTCAACGATACCATTGGCGTTGATGTCATACGGGAAGTAAACGAACTGCGCGGTCAGCGGATCGTTTTCACCCAGCAAGATCGAAAGCGTTTGCGTTTCCACCGAGGTGACGTTTGGTTCCGCTGTGAACGAATCCTGAGCACTCGCACTGGCGAATAACGCTGCGCGATCCAAAGGCACATCCATCGTCAGTTCAAAAACTTGCCCTGGCAACAACGACGGAATCGCGGCACTCGGGGCCGAGGCGGAATTTATCGTGGTATGTCCAAACGTGACCTCGGTGGCTGTGGACGAGACCGCTCCGCTATTGGTGACAACGAACGTCACGTTTACTAAACCTAATTCAGCATGTGGATTGTTAATGACGAACGATGTGATTTCTAATCCATCGCCGCCTCCCGTGGTTGAATCCAAGGTTGTCACGTTGACGATTTGGTCGCCAAGGCCAACGAACGCGGCGTCGCTCCCCGCGTCGACTCCGAGAGTGATCGTAGATTGACGGGGACCGGCGGCCACGTTGTCAGTCACTCCAGAGACCGTCACGGTTTGAGGCAGATCCCAATCGTCAGCGTCGAAAGTCAATCGAATAGCGTCCGCGTTCGCAGCACCAGGATCACTAGGCGTGATCGAGAACGTCACGGGCGATGTCGGTTTTGTATTGAGGACAACCAGGAAAGTATCCGTCAAGGCTCCTTCATTGACGATGGTTGAAGCGTCCGTTTGTGTGATCGTGAATCCGGCGGAGTCATCATCGAGAATCGTACCGCTGCGATCGGATGTCGAAACCATCACTCCGACCGGGGCACTCAATCGAGCCACGAACGATTCGCTGTCCTCCGTTTCGCGGTCGCTGATGATGGCTGTCGTGACCGTTTGAGATGTAATCGCCGAGGTGAATCGCAATTCACGTTGGCCAACAGGGACAAAGTCACGGTTGACGCTGGCACCTCCATCGACAGGAATGGTATCGAAAACGACCGTCGCCACTTCGCCGTCAGGGATCGTGCCTACCAAGGTGACGGTGAACTGGATAAAGCCCGCCGATTCATTAGCCACGACATCCGAAAGCTCCACGCGAACAGTTTCCACCGCACCGAGATCCAAACGGCCAACCTCGCGGCTGTATCCACGTTGGTCGGTTGGTAAGCTCGCGCTGTCGAAGTTCTCGTCGCCTGCGTCAATCACGGGGCTGCCGCTCATCGGCGCGTGAGATTGTGTCGGCCCACCGTTGAACTGCAAGACATCGAGCATCGCGTTTCCACCAATCAGGCTGAACGTATCCACGGTGGTCGTGCCGGAAACGTCTTCCGTCCCCGCCGGGCCGAAGTTCCCGCTGACGATGCTGTTGTTAATCGTTAGGCTGACATTGCCCGTAACGTTGGGATCTCGCGAGTCAATGCCGCCACCGGTATCGTCGCCACTTGCGTCGACACCATCGCGGTTGGCAGTGTTGCGAGTGATCGTGCTGTTGTCGATGGTCAGGGTGCCCTGATTGCCGATTCCGCCGCCTTCAGCGCCCGCCGTATTGCCAGAGATTGTTACGTTTGTAAGTACCAATGTCTGGCCATTGGCGATCCCGCCTCCGCTAAGCACGGCGGTGTTGCCTGCGAACGTGGAGCCAACTATCTGTGCAGTTCCTTCGCTAAACAATCCGCCACCGTCGCCCGCGATGTTGCGCGAGATCGTCGAAGTGTTGATAACGAGTCTGCCAGCGTTGTCGATACCGCCACCGAAACCGACAGCAACATTCCCGCTGACAATCGTGCGTGTCAGGGCGAGTGAACCGAGGTTCTGAATACCGCCACCATCACTGCTGGAGAATCCACCTGTGATCGTGGTGTCTGAAATCACCAAACTGGCGTTCTCGGCGACTTGAAAAACTCGGCTTCGACCTTGGCCACTGATCGATAGATTGTCTGTCCCCAATCCAGTCAAGCCAATGTTGGGATGAGTGACAATCAGTTGTCCGTCGGTCAACCTAATCTGGCTACCGGCAAGCTCCGCTGCAAAAGTAATCGCCACCGCATTGGTTGGCACATATTGGTTTCCAACCAAGATGGCCTCGCGTAGCGACGTTAAACCATCATTGGTGTCGACGATGTCACTCGCCGTGTCGACCACGATGTTAAGCACTTGTCCAACGGGTGTCGGATTGAATTGTCCCTCCCCGGCTTCGTAAGCGCCTGCGTCCGAAGCGATCGGTGTCGCGGGATTGCCGTTGACGATACGTGCGAATGGGCCACCGCGTTGGTCGGTCGGCAAGAAGCTGAATGTGCCGGGCACGATATCAATCGCCGGACTGTTCGCTTGCAGTGCGTGCGTCGCGGTGGTCGAATCGAGCAACGCCAACAACGGGTCTGTGCCGATCAAATCAGAGGGTAGAGCACCTGTGAGGCTATTGTCGTCGATCACGTTTCCGCCAAACGAAGTAATCGTGGCGGTCGCTGCGAGAACGAGGTTTGCGCCATCGTTGTTACTGACAATCACTCCACCTATCTGAATCAAACCAGTACCCGGGGCATTGATACCAACGCCAGCGTTAAACGCGACGGTGGAGCTGGCAATATCTAGGTTGCTATTTCCCCGGATTTCGATCGCGCTAGCGGCCGTAGTGCCTCCGCTGACGGTCACGTTTTGCAATAAGGTAAAGCCACCGTTTAGACTTAGAGCTGACCCCGTGTTGGTCGCAGAGTTATTGGTGAGTCCAGTGTTTCGGAGAGTCAATTGCTGACCTGCAAAAGCAATGGCTCCGCCCGACGCAGCCGCGTTGTGGGAGAGAATGCTGTTCTCAATTGTCAGAATATGGTTCAATGCGTCGACAAGGATCGCCCCGCCATCACCCGCCAGCGCGTTGCCATTGACTAACTGCAAGTTGGCAAGCCGATGAAATTTGGAGGTAGCGCCCGTAAAGCGGAAAATTTGAGTCAGATCGTTACCGGAAATCGTCAGCCGCCCTGTGGGGCCAGCCAAATCGATGGAATCGGTCACGGTCAATGGACCAACCGCATCGTCAAGCGTGATCGCGGTCACGTTGTCAGCAAAACGAATTCGGTTGCCGCCAGGAACAGCATTGGACACGCGGATCGCTTCCCTCAAGGATAACAATTCGAAATCATTGTCATCCAAATCACGCGGATCATTCACGATTAAGTCGGTCGGATTAACAATCACCTTTTGATAGCCGCTGCCGGTGTGCGATCCATCACGGTCGATCAACTGCACAAAGATAAACAACTCCGCATTGGGTTGGGCCGTGATGTATTGGTGGGTCGCTTCGCGGGTCCCGTTGGGAACACGGCTCACTGCGCCATCGCCCCACGAGATCAGATAATCTTGAAGGCTAGCGAGGTCATCGGCGACGGGATCAACCGGATCGCCTAGCGTAAACGTGTAAGTGGCACCAACAAACGTCGTGTCTGGTCCCGACAATTCAATATCCGGTGCGTCGTTAAGCACATCGACCTTCAAAACCGTCGGATCGGTTTGCCCAGCGGACGTATTGGCACGAACTGAGATGGTACGTTGTGATGGATCAGCCGGCGCGGTGGATTCACTTGTCGTTAATTGCAACGACCAGCCTACCAATTCACCTATCGCTGGATCGCCGTTGGAGTCAAAGACTTCCAAGGTCCACACACCGTTGGGATTGATACCGTTGAAATCGGACAGTTTGCCCAGCGGTCGGTAGGTTCCGACGAAGGGAGCGTCTCCGTCGATCAAGTCAAATGCGGCATCATCATCAAATTTGGTTCCTGCGAACCGATTGAGCGACTGGTTCGGAGCCTGATCGGTCGGGTCGTCGGAGTCGGTCGATAGCGGCACACCTCGGACTCGATTGTCTTGCGCGTCCACCAAGGTGACACGGTTGACACCATCGGGCGCGACCAACACGATCTCCAATTGAGCCAAATCGGGATGTCGCAGTTCCACGCTCACATTCACGTCAACGATCTCCCCGCGAACAGTCTGACGTACCAGACGAGCACCGTCACCGGGGCCTGAGAAGACGGCGTGGTCGGCATTATTGGGGTTGCCTATGGGGCCGTTTGCCGCAGCACCAATCAACGTCAAGTACTTCACGTTGCCAGGAATGGGGACGTCAAAAGATGCGGTAGGATTGGCAGACGTTAACGAAGAAATACCCGTCATGTCAAAACGGTTTCCGCTCACACTGACTAGTTTGCCGTTGACGTATCCAGCGATGGGGCCACTATCATCGCTCAACAACACAGCCACATGTAAGTTCGATGTGGAATTGCCGCTGTCATTGATGCCTGCTTGTTCCGAGATGAATCGGAATGGCTCGGACGCATCGAGTTGGCTGCCAGCACGCAGTTCATTCAGATTGAAAGTGATCAACGCATTGGCATGCAAGCCGATGCCCTGGAGATTTTGGGTTCCTCCTTGGAGACGAATGGGTTGCCCAGGCTGCCAGCCATCGTTGGTGATATCCGTGAAGTCGCTACCGTCAATCCAACCCAAATTCGTCAGATCAAAATTGAATCCGCCCGCCTCTGTGATCGGTCCGTTCGGGTTGCCGCTGCGACGAACCGTATCGACGCCAAAGTCGCCCGCGTCGGCAGTTGCGAATGGAGTGTCCGATAGAATGCTGAGATTCACTTGGGAAGTATTCGATACCGTCGGATCGGTACTTGGTGGATCAAACAGATTGCCAAGCGGGATCGACGCGGTCGGCAATAGATCAATCGTCGATTCGATCATGCCATTGTCGATCGTTGCGATGGGCTGCTCGTTCGAGGAACCAAACGTAATCTGTTGCAAGGTTCCGTCGGTGTACGTGTGTGGAACCTTGGTGACAATCTCTTCAGTCAAGGATTTTTCATCGTGGAACCCGGTCGCGTCACGAGTACCGATCACTAGCGTCCGTGTTGTACCATTATCTCGCACCCCAGCGTACTTAAAGTTGTTTTCATTCTGATAGTCGAATATCACCAGTCCCATCGGTCGCTCGTCGTCAGTTGCATCTTTAAAATCAACCGTCAGGTCGATGTCGAGCAGCAAACCTTCGCGAGCGATGATGATATTGCGGTCTGCAGATGAGATTTGATTCGGTTCAGCGGTCTCCAAGTTGAGTGACCAAACGTTGATGATGCTGAACCCTCCCGAGACACGATCAGTAACTTCGAGTGTCCAATCGCCCATCACGCTTTCACCGCTCAGTGAACCGAAACCGCCTTGTGGTCTCATCGGCAAACCGAGATTGGCGACGGGGCTGGTTTGATCGACTTTTTGCGTCGCCGAGTCTGCGAAATGAAGTCGACCGTTTAGACCACTCACACCTGAGAACAGTCGCACTCGCGTGCCAGCGGGGCTGACTAAAACGACGTTCAAGTCTTCCGTCCGACCTTGGTTGATGTCCAGTTCAACGGTTGCGCCTACGATTTCGCCAACTGTTGCATCTGCGACACGGATGACCGAAGTGGTGACGCTCGGAATGGAACCGCCGTTGTCGACGGGAGCTGCGTCAGTCACAAACGTCGTAGCGGTCGAACTGGCACGAACGCCAGTGGTGAGATCCAGATGCCATTGATTGAGAGAAATCTCGCGGGTGCGGTCAAAGTTGCTCAATGACAATGTCCACTCCGCGTTGGGAGTCAGCCCCACGAACGACTGCAAGATTCCTTCAGGGGCGATCGTGAATTGCCCGGTTGTTTGATCCACGATTGCAAACCCACTGACCGAAGTGCTCTGTGGACCAGTCAACGTGACCGCGAGGACTTCACGCAGTCCGATCGAAACATTGTCCAAAGAAGCGACCGGTGCTCCAGTGCCGGGACGCAGGCTGAGTTCAGGAGCCGCTCCGTCGAGCGAGGTTGCCAGATTTTGAAACGCCACACGGTTCGCCGTGAAGACGGTGTTCACCGCTGAAGTCACGACCGCTTGATTGGACGGATTGCCAACTTGCGTCAGCGTGAAAGTAACCTTGTCGCCTTCATCAATGATTAGGAAATCGAACGTATCGCCTTCGGAGATATTCAACCCGCCAGTGCTCTGTGCCAACTCTGCGACCGTCACACCTCTGGAAATGATCGATAAAGTCTGATTCGTTCCCGAGGAAACCGAGAACTCCAAACCGTTGGTCAGCCCGCCGATTGTAACTGGCACCGACGATGCATCGAACACAGTGAGATCCAAAATCACGTCAGCCGCAGTCGTCAAGACCAAGCGACCATCGAACACACCCGTCGACAAGCCCGCAGCCTGAGCCGCAGTATTCAAACCGGCGAGTACGTTAGCGATCGTGTCGTTGGCGACCACGGTATATTCAAACTCATTCGAAACAGAACCGTCAGACGGCGAGACCACTTGCACCACCCAGCGATCCGTGGGAGTGACCGCGCCGCCCAGAGAAAGTTGCGTGTTTGTCCGCGTGACCTCGTCGACTGCCAACACAATCACCAGTTCGGTGGTCGGATTGCGGCTCGACATCGAAATGTTCTCGAACGCCCCTTCATCGCTGAGGAGGTTGATGAGTTCGAGCGTGTCACCACTCGGCAACGCGTAGACATTGACACTCGCTGAGGCGTTGATCTGGCTCGCTAGATCGATAAACGCTGCGTCGATCGTGGAAGTCGTCAGATTCAATGTCGACTCAAACGTCTGATCGCCAATCGTCAGTGACACCACATCACCATCGTTGACCAAGTCGCCGGGATTCACAATTGTGAATGTTTGCGAGGTCAGCGTGGCGACCGAATTGACGGGTGTGCCGTCGGTGCGCGTGTAAATGCGCAGTTGATCAGCACCAACACTTGCGGGACCGCTTGCGGGCGTCGTGCGTCCGAGGTTGCTGAACGTCCATTGCCCGGACACGACCAGCGGTTGAGCACCGACGACGGGTGCATACTCTGCGTTTGAAACCAACGCCGCACCTTGGCTGAGATGCAACATACCGCCGGAAGTGCTCACCGAGGGTCCGCGTTCGGGGATGTCATTGCGAATCGACCACACGGGTGGCTGCGTTGGAGCGTTGAGGAACCGATCGTTGAAAAGATCAATGAAGGGTTCATTGCCGGGGGTTGCCACAGTCACATTGTTCTGCTCGATCGTGAACGTCAAAGCAGCATCCAAGATCTGACCGCTGCGTGCGGCAATGTTCAGTTTCGATTCGATGTTGCTGGTTGCCGCGTTCAATGTGTCAATCGCCGCCGCTCGTCCCGCCGAATCCACACCGACGACACGATCATCGTTGACAACGCGAGCAACAATCGTTCGCAAACCATCAGCGATCGTGGTCAGTGTTTCAGCGGTGCCATCGTATCCGCTTGTGAATGTCTTCTGCACCGGATCAGCGACAAATGTATGAGTGACATCAATGGACCGTGTGTCCAAGTTCAGACGCACAAGATCTGCGCCAGGCACGGTGAGGTCGAAATCCACACTGCTGATCGCCAGCGATTGCGGTGTACCATCAGCATTTTCAAAATCCAAACGCAACCGTCGTGTCGTTAAACCAGTCAGATCAAGATTGATCGTTGCGGAATCGGCTGTGAAGTCGGTAAACCGGCGAGCCTCGGCAAACGTTACGCCGTCACCGACCATCACGCGAACTCGTGATGGGCGATCGAACGTTGACCCGCCCGCAGTGCCCAGGTACGAAATCCGTACATTCGTTAAATCGACTTGCGTGCCGAAATCGAAATCTATGGCCGGCGAAAGCGGTTGCTCGGCGGCGGACTGCGAACGATCTTGCAGGTTCACAAACGTAGCATCATCTCGATCCGTGAGCACCGTTCGATTCGCGTCATTGAATTGACCTGCATTGCCAGGCGATTCCTGTGGATAGGCATACGTCGGCATGGGATTGGGGATCGTGATCGTTCTGCCGTCACCCCAGTCGATGAAATAGGCTTGGCCGGGGATCGTCAACTCGGGCAGATTGATCGTCCGTTGAACCGAGGGCAATTCGGATTCGGTGCCTTGGATCCGGCGGGCCGCTAACGTGTTCAATCGCACTGTGCGTGAAGTTCCATCGGTGCGAGTGATCACCACTGTGACAGCATGTTGTTGTTGACCGTCACGATAGGCATGATTAGCAATCAACCGTTGTGGTGTTGCCAAATTGACTCGCAATAGCCCTTCGCCCGAAGATGTGATCCCCGCAACGGCACCGTTTTCGAGCACGGATAGTTGGAACGTGTCGTTGGTGCGATTGATGACGTAATAACTGATTGTCGATTGAGGCAGCCCATTCGGTGCAATCAATTCGGCAGGCAGCCGTCCAGTCGCCGTCAACACGACACGATCCCCATTTTGGAAATCGTGGCCGATCGACGTGAACGTTTCAGTAGCAGCGTCGACAGCGATGACAACGCCACCCTTTGTCGCAAATACTTCTTCCTCACCCGGTTGCCAAATGACACGGTATTCGTCAACGGCTTCGTTCGCTTCGAGCAACGAACTTAACTCGATGTCGACAGTTTTTTGAGTTAAAACCGGTCGGTATGAATGCATGCCGACGCCCGAATCGCTGATTGAAAGCGGTGCACCGCCGAGGGTCCGCGAGACGGCGAATTGATCAGGCGTCGGACCGCTCACGCCGAAAACGAACAGTGTCGTTAGCGGTGGCAATGATTCCGGCAGCGACAGCGTGCTGGTCAATTGAATCGCATCGCCATTGCTCAAACCGTGTCCAATTGACTGGATCATGTTGCTATCGACATCGACCGTGAATGGTGTCGATGAAAAGGCGATGGGGCCTTCAGGAGTCGCTGCGGTGATCGCAGATTCGAGTAGTCCAGCCAGAACCAAACCGGATTGAGACAACTGTAAATCAGCAAAACTGACCGTCTCGCCGTTGGAAGCAAAACCAATCAGGCTTTCCTTAAGCTGCGTCCGCGAGGTGAGTTGCTCAGAGAAAACGTCGAGTCGTTCGCCGAAATCATGAGATAGCAGCCGCGTGCCATCACGATCGAACACAACCACGGTGGAATCATTCAGTTGAACACGCAGTCTCACTTCTATGTCAACCGCAACGGTCTGAATACCAGATCCGTCGCCAAAGTTCACCTCAAAACTCTGGATGCGATCCGCACCGGGGTCACCGGCGGTCAGGTTGAGCGTGAAGGTTTGTTGTTCGAGCACAAAATCCGATGCTGTCGCGCCGATGGACGATTGTGGTGGGCGGGTCACTCCCGAGCCATCGCGGTCTATCGAGATCGCTGGCTTTGTCGGCACGTCGAGAACCGTGACACTGATCGTTGCTTCATAAGGATCAGGGGTTGCAGTATCCGTGACTCGATTGTCTTCATCACGGGCAGTAACCTTGACCTGATAGGTACCATTGTCAGCATACACATGGACTTGGTTGGGGATCGTCCCGGATGGGGCAGTGATTTGTCGGGTTGTTCCATCGCCCCAATCAATCGTCCAATCTGTGATCCGATCGTCACCCTGGTCCATGCTGTCGACGACTAATCGGAAGTATCGTTCGCCTTCGTTCAAGACTGTCGGCGCGGGAACGCCGGTCAGACCGAAAACAGTCACGTTGGAGCCGACCGCCCGGACGTCGATGCTCTCAATGGTTTTTGACTGGTTTTGGATGCTGATCGGAATATTGATCGCAGAAATGCTACCGCTTGCAGTGGAATTGGAGACGGCAACGCCGCTGATCAACGCGTTGCTCGTATCGGTGGCGAACATTCCCGGAACAGCAAACTGCGTTGCCGCTGTTGACGTGCCGTCTGCGAAATGAATCACGACAGACACGTTCCCGCTGGTTTGCGTATTGGCAAACAGCATCAGCGATCCATAGTTGGTTCGCTCGCTCGCTCGCAAATCAATACTGACAGTATCGCTAATCGAGATCGCGATCGTATTGACTCGATCGAGCAAATTGTCGTAATTGAGCTGGACATCGAATGGCACACTGCCCGTATTCGCGGCAATCAAGCCACTATCGGGCAATCCAATCAGCGTGGCGGAGTTCTCCGTCGCGGCGGTTAACAGCACGTTGCCGGTCGTCGGTGCATCGCTCGTCAAGCCACGTGTGTTGCCCACAGCATCAAAATTGAGGTAGCGTGTCAGATCAAAGTGCGTCGGTCGCCGCAAATCACCCGTCAGCGTAATAATTGGCGTGAAATTCGTGACCGTGACGTTTTGCGGAGCCAAGCTGTAGAAGCCGTCTTCGTCGCGAGCACCGATCGCTACTGGATAGACACCGTCATCCTGATAAGTATGCGAGAAGGTTGTTTTAGTGAAACTGAAATCTCCATTACCCGTTGCATCGACCGCGACCGGTACACCTCCACTGGTTAAGGCGACTTTGAAAGTGTCACCAGAGGCATCAACCACGAAATACGTCGTGTCGGGATTCAATTGGTCGGGCAAACTTTGCGTCGAAGCAAGTTGGACGGTGTCGCCGTTAACCAATATATGACCCGGAGCAATGAGAGTATTGCCGGTGGTAACAAAATTGGTTCTGAACACGCGGATGTTTTCGACAGTCCCATCACCCCAATCAACACTCCAGTTTAGCAACGCATCGGTACCGACATCGGTATGGTTGAACACGAGGCTGAGCGATTGGCCCTCTATCAAATTCGCAGGAAGCCCCGTGACTGTCAAAACAGGAGCGACGTTGTTGACGGTGATGGTCAACGCACCGTCGGTGCCTGTCGCATCGGCAGACGGATTCGCGGTAACAATCCCTCCACCGTTGGCATCGTTTTCGATTGCGATGACAGAGACTTCATAAACGCCATTGTCACGATAAACGTGCTGTGCAATCGTCATCGCCAGTGGCGAGGTGATTTTTTGGATCGGGGAACCGTCGCCCCAGTTGACCCACCAGGCGGCAGGTTGCTCGATACCGGACGGGCCATTGGCACGCAGTGGCAAGGCCAGCGTTTGGCCTTCGTTGAGTTGCAACGCATTGACGGCAACGCTCCCCAGCGTGCTGGCGTCCACGGCCGCGCCAGCGGCGGTCGTGGCTAGGCCAAACGAGTCGCGGGTGGCGGCAACGACAAACGTGTCCGTGGCGACGGTGTTGCCTGTCGACGGATCGGGCAGCACTCGAACCATCGTGCCATTGCTCATACCGTGGAACGGGGAATCGAACACGGTGGCATCCGTCGAGGTTTGTTCTGCACCACCGTACTGCCGAACGGTCGGATCGACGTCGTCCAACTGCAAGGCAATCCGTTGGCTTTGCAGCAACATGCCGAAACCACTCGCAGCGAACTCGATCGGTGAGCCGCCGATGGAAGTGACGAGCTGGAATGAATCTGGGTTGGCGCCTGCGATGAAATATGGTGTAACGTCGTTGAGTTCCGCTGGCAGGGCAAGGTCGCCGTTGGCACGGACTCGAACTTCCTGTCCGTCACTGAAACCGTGGCGTGGGAATAGCAAACGGTTCGTGGTCGGGTCGACTTCAAAGGCGGTATGATCGCTATCGGCGGCCGTGATCTCGATTAACGGGTTGAACGTCACCTCACCGATGAAGATGTCGTCCGTGTTCGTGTTAGGGGTAAGTGTGATGCGAACGAAACGTGCTTCTTGACCGAGCAAACTGAAGGTCATATCACCAGGTCTCGGATTGGCAACGTTGACCACCTGCGGACTGACCGAGGTAAAGTTCATTCCATCGGTACTGACAGAGATGTTGCTTACATTCGGAAGCGGTAACGTTGGATCAACCAGGAAGTTCAGACGCACTTGGTTTTGAGAAACGACGCGATTGAAATCAAACTCCAGCACCGCGTTAGCACCGGCAGGGCGGCTCGCGTTATTAGTCGCGGTGAGTTGCACAAAGCTGCCATCGTTGCGATCAGCACCGCCGCGACTGTTGTCAGTCAATTTATCCAGTTGATCGTCACCGCGTGTCACCTGAGCAGCATCTACAATGGTAGGCAACAGCACCGTCGACGCATTTGCTTGACCCGCATCCAAATACCGGTAGGCGGGCGCGATGAACTCATGCGAGACGCTGAGTTGCTGCGCGTTAAACGTTTCCACAGCAAGGTCGCTGCGTGTGGCGTCACCCCAATCCACTGTCCACTGCGCAATGCCGTCGGTAGTGATGTCCGTAGCACGTAGATCGAGCGTCACCGGGCGACCCTTTGCCGCAGATCCGGTTGCAATCGTCGAGGGCAAACCTCCCGGCGTGATTGTGGTGACGGTTCCGTTGATCTGAGGTGTCGTGAGTGTCGTGGCCAGCGTCGGCGGCGCGTTGAGCACGACGACCGATGCGGTCACGAAATCAAACACCGCTGTACTTGGGTCACCGGGCGTCAATTCGGTCGACAACCGAATCGTTACTGGGAAACTCGTTGGTAGGTAAACGACGAGATTCGTACTGACGTTGCTCACCGGATCGCTCAAAACGGCGACTCCGTTGTCGATATTCGCAATCGTTGTCACGAGGTCGGTACCAACCGCGATGCCATCAACGACCACCACAGTCTTGGATTTGTCACCAGGTACGAATGGCCGAGTGGCGGAGGACAGTCGATTGCTGCCCACGGCGATCGATGGTGAGGGCACCGCAATCGGCGTGGATCCATCGGCCAAACCGAGTGCTTGAAGTTGTTGCGACGTTAAGACCAACTGCGCGATGCCATCGTTGTTTGTGTCGGTTATGGATTGATTGCTGTTACCATCGGCGGTCAAGTCAAAATCAAACGTCCCACCGGCTGGTCCGTTGACCACGATCGTTAAACCGCTGTTCTCGACAATCGGTGCGAGTGGGGCCACCGTGACTTGGGCTGGGAGAATCTGCCTAATGACTTCGATTTCGGAATAATCCAGTGTGCCCGCACCGGTGACTTGAATCCGATCCGATTCGATCAAGAAATCTTCGTTGGCAGGAATAAACGGACCGACGCCGCTGAAATACTCGATCGTATCGCCAGTTGTCTCGCCGGTTCCTCCACCGTCAATGGATAGGTCAACTTCTGGAGCCACGTTGTTGGAATCGTCGGCGATCCGGTCCAGGTGCACGATAAAGCGATCATCGCCTGCACCGCCCCGAATACTGGTTTGGCCTGGTCCACCACCGACGTTGTAGAGCGAGATCAGATCACTATCCGGTCCCGCATCAACAGTCAGCGAACTGGTCGATGGCAAGAGTGAGTCTAGCTTGTCGTTGCCACTACCCAAGTTGATGGTCAAATCGGCGAGACCTTGTTTGATCACGGTTACCGAATCGGCATCGTTGAGTGTCTCAATCGTTAGCGACGGAGTGGTCGGGTCGACGATCGTGACAGTGTCTTCGCCGCCCAGTTCCACCAATGCTACGAGCGCCATTCCAGTCACTGTGCCGCTGCCGTCACCGATCACTCGCGCAAGTACGCCAACGTTTGCTGCATTCACCGCATCAGCGACCTCGGTAGCAGTTGACAGAACATTGCCACTGCTATTGGTTCGCAAGGTTACTGTGATCGTGCTACCGGATCGTGCGACTGCCAAAGGTGCCACCGACGCACCAGCGACATACTGGATCGACAACCCAGGCGTGGTCGAAACGAAACGCACGGTATTGTTGATTCCAGCCGGATCGAGGTTGGCCTGGATGCCACCAGATCGTACCGTGGCGGCGTTTTGTTGTTCGTAACCAGCGGCATAACCGTCTGGCACTTGCTCGCTGATCGTCAATGACCAACTGTTGAGCGTCGCAACTTGATTGGGGGACGTGATCGTCAACGTCCAATCGCCATCGGCTAGCTTGCCGTTGAACTCCCGCAAAAAACCATCCAGTTCATTATCCGCATTGAAAAAGATCGGACCGGTACTTCCGGCGATGGAAAGCGCACCTGCCGTGTCCGGTATGCCTTGGTTCGAGAACGAGTTGAAATAGTTTTCGTCGAAAGTCAGACCAGAGAAATTGAACTGGTTTTCCTCTCCACTGAAAACAGGCGTGGGCGTCCACAAGTTGACACTCGTTCCATCAGCGTGCGATAGCGTGATCGTCGCAGTGGTCAAGTCGATGTTGTCAACATCCAGCGTGACATTCACATCCTGAATCGGTCGGCCTGCACCACTCATCGTGATCGTCGATGTGGTCACCGCTCCCACGACGTTCGGAGCCGACCCGACTTGATCGGTGCGGACGTTCAAGCCCCAGTCATTCAATTCAGCGGATTGTCCGGTTGTGGGATTCGTAACTCGCAGTGCCCAGACCGCGTTGGGTGCCAGATCGATTCCCACGCCAGCGATTTGGGAGGCGGACAAGGTTTGCGAAAGTCCGCCATCTATCGGCGTCAGTGAACTCAGTGGGACGGAAATCTCTTGGTCACTACCAGCGTTGTAAACCAGCGCGTAGGTGAGCGAACCGGAGGCTGCCCCTGAAACCGCCACACTGATAGCCACCGCAGCGACTTTGCCTATCACGCCTTGCACACGAATCGGTGCGTCTAACGATTTACCAGCTCCAATGGTTCGGACGATGCCATCGTATTGACCATCGATGTTGACGTTGAACGGTGCCAGGACATCGTATTTCGGTGGGTTGGGCACGGCCGCGGCGGGCGGTGGCCCCGTTGGTAACGTGCTGGCGACGATGGCTTGGAAGGCTAGTCGTCCCAATGGCGTGACACGTTCGACATCGGCCACAGACGTTGGCACGCGAATGCCGTTGACACCGTTGGACGGCTGATTGATCCGTTGGACAAACTCGATCCCAACAGGAATTTGCATGTTGCGACGGAATACAGCAACCGCTTGATCATCGCCACTGGTGGCAACTAAGTATTGATCGTCACCAATCAGTTCGATATCGCTCAAAGTATCGATGCCAGGGATCGTATCGATCTTGCCCTGACTCGTGAACGCATTGGTAGACTTAGTAAACCGAATCGTGTTAATCACCGTGTCACTGGCGACGAACAACGTGTCATGAGTCCCGAGCGCACTGTCGCGAGAAATTTCGTCGTCATATCTGGCTAGTTCGATATCCTTGGGTTGTTGGATACTGATGCGGTCATCGACGGCCCCTGGGTCGGTACTGATCGCACGGAAACGAACGACTTCCTCGGCACCGGCGATGTACACGCTTAATTCAGGAACCAGCGGCGTGAGCGGCTCAGTCTCGAACGCACCGACGTCTGGCCTAAGCCCCTGTGAGCGAAGTTCTCCACGTTGATCGGTATCGATGCCCGAGATCACGACCCCGTTGTCGATGGCTTGGCTACCCTCGGCCAAGGCATGCGTGGCTGTTGCTCCGCCATTGAGAGCGAGCGGCAACAGTTGAGGATTCACACCTAATATGTTGGGAGCCGACGTGTTTTGGAAGGTCACTCCGTTTACACTTTGAATGAGGTTGCCTTGACCCGCGATAGGCGTGACAACGAACACGTCTGGTGCAAACCCAGACGTGTTGCTTGCAATGATCGTGTTATTGATTACCACGTCAGACAAGGACGAAGGAGAGACGATTCCGCCACCGGTGGCGGTCCCACCGGTAGTAACGATCGCCGCATTGAATGCGATCGTGGAAGCAGTGATTGTGGTATCGTCACCGTTGTACAGACCACCGCCCTCGGCTTCGCCACCGCTGCCAGTTGCACCAGGAGCCGCTGATGGACCAAAGCCTTGGCCGCCCGCACCGCCCTGACCACCGATCACTCGGTTGCCTGACAGCGTCGACGACACGATGACAACTTTGTTTGCGGAACCGATCGCCCCACCGAAGGCGAATCCTCCTTGGCCGCCGTCGCCGGGAATGTTGTTGACGGCATCCAAAGCATCACGCCCGCTTCCGCCAACACCTCCCTGGGCGACATTGTCTGAGAGCGTCGAATGAGAAACGGTCAGTGTTCCGGTATTGAAATGAATCGCACCGCCACCGCCCGCACCTCCCACTCCAATCGGGAAACCAGATCCAACCACGGCGTCACCGGGAGCACCGATCGCCCGATTGTTTCTCAACGTGGAGTTCGTAATCACGATATCGCCTTCGTTTTCGGCTTGCAGCCCGAGCGGCTCAGCAAAACCGCCGGGTGCCTCCTCAAATGAATTGATCGCGCCACCATACGCGTCTAACCCCGGAACGATACTTTGCGCAACGTTGTTTTCTAAAACGCTTCGATCGACTGTGATTGCCGATCGAAGTGCCTGAATCGCACCTCCTGTCGCTGCTGCAGTGGAACCGTCATTTTGTGCTAGGCCATCACGGATGGTCAGTCCTGAGAAGGACGCTCTACTGAATCGGACGTCAAACGCTCGGTCAATCTGATTGGCATCAATCACCGTCGTGCTCGGGCCATTGCCGACAATGTGAACGTCATCACTGATATCCAAATCACCAGTCCGCGAATCATTCTCATTACGCCCTTCCAACGTTAACACGATTGGCTGTGTCACAGTCGTCGCGAACGCGATCGTATCGAGACCGGGATTTTGATTTGCGGCGATGATCGCTTCCCGAAGACTCGTGAGCCCATCGGTCGCATTGATCACATCCAAATGCGTATCGACAACAAATGTCAATGACTCTAGCTCGAAGGCTCCGATATCTTGCCCAGCACCAGAAACCCGTGCGTTCCCTCGCTGGTCGCTTGCGAGGAACAGCGGTACACCGCGATCAACCGCGATCGAGTCCGAGGCAAATGCCACTGTCTTGGTTGGGCCTCCATTGAAGGCGGGCAACTTCAAGTCCAAGACAACATCAAAGTCGTTGGTACCTTGACTGAGACTACTGATGTTATTGCCGCTGGATGAAGAAACAATGCTCGCATCTGCAGTGAAAAAAACTCCCAATAGATCCGAGCGCGAATTATCGAATTCATCGCCGATGCGGTTGTTGGCGATGATCGAGTTGACGACCGACACCGTGGGTTGATCTGTAAACGCCATCGCGATCCCACCACCAGTTTGTACTCCTCTCACAAAATCATTGCCACGTGAGGCCAATGCCGTGTTGAAAGCGATGGTACTGGAGGACAGTGTGACCCTGTCGCCGCTGAAAATACCACCACCGGACGCTCCACCCGCCATACCCTCATCGCTGCTACCAGCATCCAACCCAGGTGCACCGGAGACTGCGCTATTTGAAGCGAGTGTTGAATTGACAAGAAAAGCGAGAGCACTTGAATAAATGCCGCCTCCCATCGCATTGCCAACCAAGAACGACTCGTCGGAGTTTCCGTTGGCTCCACGTCCTCCTCTTGCTTGATTGTTCCCAATGAACGAATTGACGATCAACATCTCGCCGTCTGAACCGATTGCGCCACCAACACCGTCGAGTCCGTCACCCGTAAACACTGCATCGGCACCAATCGCAATATTGCCGACGATCTCAACGCTATCGAAATACAACTGCCCGGTCGAGTTCAGGACACCGCCGCCATTGGAAAAGTCATCAAACTCGCCCTCGTCGCGTGCCTCACCACCGGTGATGGTTAGGTGTGAAAAGTCAACGTTTCCGTTAACGACATGAAATACTCGGTCAAGGCCATTCGCGTCGATCCGCGTGGCCTGTGCTCCATTTCCGACAATGATCAGATCTTTCAGAATATCCAAATCCCCGGTCAACGAAGCATTCTCTTGGCGACCTTCCTCGGTCAACACGATCGCTTGTCCATCAATCGACGAGTCAAACACGATCGTGTTGG
>JBGSMN010000385.1:0-2160 GCA_041740155.1 Rhodopirellula sp. | reverse complement strand
GTGACTGCGGGTACGTTTGCTGGATTTGAACGTGCTACCGATCGGCTACTCGATGCCGAGGCAGGAAGGGTACGACGGGAAGCAAGTTCGAATCCAACAGCACCCGCATTCTTGATCACCGGTTTGGATGCGATCGAATTTTCAGACGCCGTAATGGGCGGCAAGTTACCCTCGCCACAGCAGTGGGATGCTGCATTCGGACGATTTTACAACAGTGACACAGCGGCGATCGCCAAGTATCCGCGCTGGTCTCCACGAGATGCGAGTCATCCGGGGTGGGCAGTCAATCTCTCCAGTGCAATGACTCGCGATCGAGAAAACGTCGATGAGAGTCCATGGGGCGTGCGCGATATGGCGGCCAATGGAATGGAACTGACGCGGTTCGATCAGGATTGGTTGATGATGATTCCCCATCAATACGAGCCATCGTCGATGATGTTGCGTGGACGTTCGTTTCGCGCACAAGATCCGCTGACCCTCAACACTTGGAAAACATCCTCTCTCCCCGACGATATTCTTTTCGGCACTCAAGGCGTGCGGTCGCCGGCTGCTGATATCGGTTTTCGTGTCGTACTCGAACAACCCCAGCCCTGAAACACGACCGATTTATCATGCGCGCGTTCTGTTTAAAATCTCCCGTCTCGCTCTGGGATTACCTAAGTCCGGATTCTCGGGGACGTCGGCAGGGCGAGTCGTTCGTCGTGTGTGCATCGCGGATGCTGCTATGTGTCGTAAGTTTGACCTGCTGTGTCGCGCTTTCCGACAACGCTGTGATGGGACAAGAGGCGGAGAAGAACGCTCTGCCAGTGCTACGGCTACGGCCTGAAGGATCGCGCGCCGCGATTTCGTGTTTGCAGTTTTCTGCTGATGGCCAGCGATTGTTCGCTGCTGGAGATACCAAACAAGTGGATGTTTGGGTGAAACAGGACGGACGTTTTGTGCGTGAGCATCGTGAATCGCTCCGGCCACCCATTGGTCCAGGACCAACCGGCGTGCTCCGCGCGATGGACGTGTCTGCGGACGATCGATTCGTAATCGTCGGCGGAATTGGTGTCTTCGACGACCTCGCCGGTTTTAGAACCAATGGCATTTTGATTCGCAGCAGCGGCTTCGATAAGAAGATGCTTGCTCAGTTGGGTTCGTTGAGTTTGTTTGACCGCCAGCAGGGAACTCGCCAGACGATTGCATCTCATTTCGGCTACGTTTTGGCGGTCGATTTCATTGAACCTCTGACTGCTGAACAACACGCACAAAGCTCGCCGTTGGTTGCAGTCGTTGGCAATGATGAGGCTCCGGCGGAGTGCGATGGGACTCTCGATGACGACGCCGCGTTAAAACGCTCACTGAAAATCATTCGGACAGACACAGGGCAAGTCATCGCGAGTTGGGAGATTCCCGATTCAGGACTTCAACCAGAGGTCCGGGCATGGATGCAGACGCCTGGACAACTCAATTCGATTGTCATTGCCGTGACAACGGGTAACGGTGTCACCGGAGGCTTGGAGATTTTTCAGTACGGACAGCCGCAACCGAAACGCCTCGTCGATCCGTTCGCGATTGCAACGGCAGGACCATTATCGGATCAGACACTGTTGTTGACCACACGACATGGACTTCGACGACTCCGTCTGCCATCGGGTGATTTTCAGAGCGAGATAGACTTTAGCCAACTGTTTGCGGCTCGCGAGGTTGTCTTTGAATTGTCCGCACCTGCTTCAGGGCATCGTGACAAATCCAAGAACGCTGAAAACGTCGTCGCCATCACCACCCGTGACTTGCAGAATCCTGTCGGTGGGCATCGCTTGCGAGTCGTGGACGTGGCAACGCAACGTTTGATCGGTCCTTCGATCGATCTCGGTTCGAGGCAGAATCCGATCATCGCAGTCGATCCTTCTGGGCAAACCATTGCGGCGACTGCGGATGTATCTGCTGGATTACGCATCTTTCGAGTCAGTGACCTGCGTGCTGGATTAACTGAGCCATTTCAAAACATTGGTGGCGATTTCTTACCCGTTCAACGTGCCGCCTTGGCACGGGATGCAGAAGGAAAGACCGGACTCCGATTGGAACGACAAACTCGTCAGGCTGGTCAGACCGAACGATTGGATTTGATTGATGGTCGCCTGCGTCGCGTTCCCAACGAAGACTGGCGATCGTTCG
>JBGSMN010000353.1:0-60841 GCA_041740155.1 Rhodopirellula sp. | reverse complement strand
GCCGCCACCACCATAGCCGCCGCGACCACCGCCACCGCCACCTCCACCACCACCGCCCGTGCGGGGGGCGCGGGGACGAGCTTCATTGACGGTGACATTGCGACCAGCGATCTCTTTCCCGTCGAGGTTTTCGATCGCGTCTTTGGAACCATCGCCATCGGCCATTTCAACAAATGCGAAACCGCGGCTTCGTCCCGTTTCTCGATCCATGATGATGTTCACAGCCGACACTTCGCCGTACTGCTCAAATGCACCCCGAAGATCATCTTCGGTTGCCGAGAACGACAGGTTCCCTACATAAATATTCGTCACAAAACTAACCTTACGAACCGTCACCAACGAGACAAAATGCCTCTCGCATTCAAGGCGGGATTGCTGGAAAACACTTCCAAAAGCAACGATTCGCCGAGAGTGTGGTGCTCAACTAGAAGCGAAGCGTGAACCAAACGTTAGCGCCAGTCAATGCCAGGATCGTTAAAAACACCCAGTTTCAGGCGATTGGTACCTTGAACGCGTCGCCTCAGCCCGTGACAATCAATCCGAACAGTGGACAAGACTGCACATGTGCGCCGCAGCACTGGGTTTTTCACCACTCAATCTCATTTCACGAAAGCGATACGATGGACGAACTCATCAAACTCATCGCCGGACAACTCGGGATCGACGCCTCGACAGCCACCTCCGCGATCGGCAAAGTTATGGCGTTATTGAAAGGTAATGTTGGCTCGGATTTATTTGGTCAGATCGCCGGTGCTATTCCCGGTGCCGAGGAAGCGGCAACGCAAGCCGCTGATGCCCCTGAACCGCCCCAAGGTGGCGGGATGTTGGGCAAACTCGTCGGCATGGCCAGCAGCATGCTGGGCGGAAAAGCGGGCGGCGGTTTGGAAATGGCCTCGGCGCTGGCCAGCACCGGGATCGACTCAGACAAGATCGGCCCGTTTATGTCGATGATCTTTGAGTTCCTCAAAAGCAAACTTGGCGATGATGTTTTCGATCAAATCGTCAGCAAGCTGCCCATGCTGAAATCCATGATGGGCTGAGCCGCTATAACCGTGGCTGACGAGTTGCGTACAATAGAGCCTTTCCAGTTTCATTTTTCTGTTGATGTGGTCGCATCATGAGTTGTCTCTGCCCGCCGTTGTGGAAAGCTGGGCATTGTCTCTGCTTGGCTTGCTTTGGGCTGTATCTCCATCCCGCGTATGGTCAAGAACTGGCGGCGGTGCATTTGACTCAGGTGCAACAGGGTGAACTTCCCTCAGAGTTCTGGTTTCCGCAAGATCGCCCCGCGATTGATGACGTGATGAATTCGATGAACGGATTCGTGCAGGCCATCGGAAAGCTTGATGGTCCAGCGCTGCTGGAAATCAAGCGGGCTCATGCGGACCGATCAGTGATCGTTCGTGATCTGCACGCACCCAACTTGCGGCAGAGAATTAACCATGTTTGTGAAACTCATCAGCCGCTCATTGAAACATTGCAAATGCTTCCTTGGGCAAACCCATCCGATGATCTGGTCCCGTTCGAGTTCATGCCTCAGCGTTATCAGGTCCAATCGATCCCCTACTTAGTCAACCTATACGCGGCACGAGAACTGAGTCTGGGGCGAGTCGAGTCCGCATCAAAAACACTCGCTGGCGGATTCGCCTTTGCCCACAACCTGATGCGAACCTCGGGCGACATCAACATGCTAATGGGCGTGCTGCTGCAGTCCATGATGACCCATGGGATCGCCGATTTGCAGTCGATGGGGGCACCTGATATGCAGAAGGTGTTGAGACAAATTGCCGAGAGTCAATTGGACCAGCAAACCATCGATCGAATGCTGTGGCAGTCGGTTTGTCAATCTATGCCGTTGCTGGTCGATCGTCCCCGAACGCCGCAGGAGTGGCTCGACGATACGCGTGCGACATTGAAAACGTTTCATCGCGATGATCTGACTCCTGAGTCGGTCGAGGAAGCGGAGCAATTTGGCCGTCAAGTTCAAACGATCGTGCAACTGGGAAATCGAGCGAGAGCGCTCCGCGATCCAGTTAAGTACGAACATGGCGGGCTATTGGAGGTGAAAGAATTGAAACCGGGACAGCAACTGCGAATTTCCTTGACGTTAAACATTCCCGCGCTCGCAGAATATGTCGAGAAAAATTTGGACGGTAGCATTTGTGATCGGTCTCGGAATGAGTTGCAGCAGCGATTGGGGGCGATTGAGTGTATCGAGCTTTTGCGTAGGGAATCGGTCAAACGCGGTCATTGGCTGACGACTTTGGACGATGAACTGACGCATTCGATTCCGGTCCAACACGGAACGGGCACGCGCCCTACAGTGACGGTGGTGCCAACTGTCAATCAATTGCCGGGTTACGAGATTTGTTTTGAGGCGAGTGTTTCGGAGCAGATGGGATCGCCCTTTTCATCGAAGACTGTGGCCGTCTTTGCGGAGCAGGAGTTATCGAAATGAAGATGCCGTCAACGGGTATGTCCCGCATTTTTTCAACTCGCAGTCGAGCCTCTAGCGGTAGCGGCCTTGTCGATCTGACGGCCGCTTTAGTTTTGGTCGGCATCGTGCTCTCGTTCGTATTGGTCGATCTTCAGCGACGGCGAGAGTCGGCGCGAAGTGTAAGCTGCCAGAACAATCTGCGCAACATGGGGATCGCGATCACCAATTACCATAGAGCTTACCAGCATTTTCCCGTGCATGGATCAGGGACACACAATGAATCGTCAGCAGACGCGGACGAGGGCGACGCTGGCACCACAGGCTCAGGAGGTTTGGGTGGTGGTAACAATGGACAATCACTGAGTTTTATAGTGGGGATCTTGCCGCATCTGGATCAGCAAACGTTGTGGGAAACGATCAGCCAACCATCGGCGATGACCGTCACGGGCAAACTGAAAGATGGTTCGTATTGGAATGCGATGGGGCCAGCTACTAGCCAGCGAGCCTATCCGCCGTGGATAACCGATTTGTCGGTTTTGCGATGCCCGTCGGATCCTCGAAAATCGAAAACGACTGGACGAACGAACTATGCAGCCTGTTTGGGTGACGGACTCGATTTTCAAATGGATTCGGCCGTCCGATTTGATAAAGAATCGGGAAGCTGGAAGTTGGATCCACTGGCGCGAAAACGAGTCGATGCTGCGGCCCGTGGTGCGTTTGTGTTTCGCGAAACGATGAAGTTATCCGATATCACTGATGGACTTTCCAACACGATTCTCGTCGGAGAAATTGCCACGAGCCAGGGCGATCGCGATTGCCGCACAAGCCCCGCGCTCGAGCTTGGTGCTCAGACATCAGAAGTTCCCGTTCAAGGTGGGATTTTTGACAATGCTCGCCAATCGGATCAGTTCATCAATTACCAGAGCCCCCAATTTTGGGCTGACGCCGACAGCAACCGTGCCCCGAAGTTACCAATGCGAGCGGACGAGTTCCGGGGCATGCGGTGGGCCGACGCCCATACCGTGTTCAGTGGATTCAATACGATCCTGTACCCCAACGGGGCTCTGCAGGTTGCGGGCAAAGATATTCAAGGTCCGGCGGTGGCTCCGGCCAGTAGTTTTCATCCAGGCGGAGCACATTTTTTGTTCGCTGACGGATCGATCCAGTTCATCACCGATGCGATCGATTCGGGCAACGTCTGGTCGGGTACGGTGCGGTTAGGCATGCAAGGACAACTCGAACCAGGCAGTCCCAGTCCCTTCGGCATTTGGGGTTCGTTTGGCACCCGTGCCTCGAACGACAACAAATGACCCGTTACCGTTTCAAGACGGAGTTTCCAAGTTCGTCGACAGTATCGACGACTCGCCCCAGTGAATTGCAGACGGTTTGTATGGGAGTGAATGCGCCAGGGCAACCACGGACGACCACGATCCCAGAGCGACTGTGATCGCCTTGCCCGTTAACAGCGGCAACTCGCGCAACAACAAAACGCCAGCCCAAAAACTGCTGTTTTTACCTGCTTCCGGTGCAAACGTTGGTTAATCAGTGTCGGGCACTTTTACTTCTTTGACGAGGTAAACTGAATTCGCCCAGATTTCAGTAAAACAGCAATTATCGGACGGACAATAGTTAGCCGCCGGACTTGGTGAATTGACCGCTGAATCCGCGTTTGTCTAAACCAATTGGATCGATCCCCGCCTCGCGAAGTCTCATCCATGCAAGTGCACGGGTCCAAGAGCCGAAGTCAGGCAATCGGGCGATCCTCTTCAACCCAGCTGTTCGTTCGTCATTCTTAGCGTGGAGCCAATTGAAGGTCCCGGCAAAATATCGCAGGGCGCTATCCCATTGTCGCGTACTTGCTCGCCGTGAACGTATCGCACGGATGTCGGACTCCGACACGGAACGATCTTCCAGCAACGCTCGCAACATAGCATCTGCTAAATACTTGTACGGAGTCCAATGAGCTTCGTCCGCTGGTTCAAATGCGTTCAACTTCGTCAATGCTTCGTTTCGTAAAGCGATGTCGCCAAGTTCGTCAGCGAGCAACGCTTGCTGCATACACATCCAGGTGGAAAATCCTTTTGTTTGTGCGGCCGATACTACTTTGAGTGCCTGTTTTTTCTGGCCCACGGCCACTAGATAAAGGATCTCGTTCACGGTGCGGTTTCCGGCGTCGTTTGGGGCATACTCGGACAGTCTTTTTTGCTCTTCTTTCCACGCTGCTTCGATGTCGCCTTTTCCGGTCTCGACACACCAATCAAACCAGGTGCTGTGGTGATATCGACGCCCTGAAATCTGTGCGACCTTCTCCGCCTGCGCCCATTGCCCAAGGCCAGTTAAGCACTCAACGTAAGTGCGATACCCGAATGCAGAGCCAGATTGCGAAGCCTGCTTAGCATAAGGCAGGGCCTCTTCAAACTTTCCTTCGCTCATGAGCGTGTTGGCAATACTCCCATTGGCATGTGAATGCTCTAACCCATAGTCTTCGCGGTCTAACACTCGCTTGACTGTTGGAAGCCAGAGATCATCCCCAAGTTGATAGTAGACGGATGCCAGTCTTTTGATATCGCGATAGTCGCCCAACGTATCGACGGCGATCTCCAGATGCTCGACAGCCTTTTTGAGATTCCTTTTTTCTGCGTGTATCTCGCCAAGAGCGCTTCGTATCGTTGGATAATGCCCGTAGTCGTTCAACCATTTCGCTTCGCCCTTAATCGCTGCGTCCTTGTTGCGCAAAACCTGAGCGGCAAGGTACATGGGAGAGTCGTTACTTACCCACTTCATTTCTTCGAGCATATAGTCTTCAAACTTATCAATTCGAAAAACCTCTGCAGCGAAGGCTTCTTCATCTTCCATCTGTCCATGCCAGCAAAGATTGCGGGCTTGTTTCAGCCGCATATTTGCGAGCGACAGTTCGTCCGGAAGTGCTGAAAAGAAAAGAAAACCATTGAACGAATTGCCGTCCGTAAATTCAAAGCCCTTCATGATCGTCTCGAACTGCTCCACCGGGTGGGACTTTCCAAGCTTGTACGTCTGCAGAAGAGGGTAGAGTTGATGGTCTTTGACCGCTGGCGTGATTTCGTCGAAGTATGCGCTGGCATCAGCACCGATCGAAACTTTCCAGAGATGCGCTTGACGGAAAATGTGCAGCACATTGACGGCTTCGATGTTTCTTCCCAACACTTCCAATGACGGTTCGTCGCGATCATCATTACCTGCCGCTACGATCGCGGACGCGAGCCTCGCAATTTTCAGTTGACCGAGTCCTTCATGCTCATCGAGCATGAGTTTTGCTTCTGGCGGCAGTTCTGTGAAATTCGGCAACCTTGCTTTAAGCTGATTGGCGAGGAGTTGGGGTCCTGTCTGGGTTAGCTTGTGTCTTAAACTAACTCCGGCAACTTGATAAAGTTGTTCGTGAATCCAAAGGCAGTCAGGCATCCACTCAATCGCTTGTTGACTGTGCTGAACGAGCGCGACATTGCTATTCAGTTGCTGGATCGCGCGCAGGCTCATTACTGTTGCAAGTTCACTGAAAGGTTGCCCTTTTTCAGCTAGACGCGCCAATTCTTCGTAGCGATAGTCGCAGTAGTGTTCCATCAGCTTTCCCCACTCCGGAACGTCTCCCTCCGTCGCTTTGAGTTTCGTGATCACTTCTTTTGCCTGTTTGGGCTGCCCAGCCATGATCGCCATATAGACCCAGTTCCACTCTGCGAAATTAGATTGCTCCGTTTTCCTGCGGAGTCGTTCGGCATAGAGCCAGGCTCGGCAGCGAAATGCGATGCCGCGACAATCAACACCGCGATTCGTTAGTTGCGCCAAATTGCTGTAACCGCGAACGAGTCCCGCCAGTCGCTCAGGCGATTCGCCCGATTGACGGATAGCACGATGGACTCGCCGAATGGCTTGGAACTGAGAAATGCTGTTCATTTGCAGCAGCAAGGCCTCTGTCTCGGGCGACAATTCCTTCGACGCGTGCCACGTATTTGGCTGGCGTGTGTAGCCCGCTTTCTCAAGCATCCCAGCAAACTGTCTGTGCGAACGCCATTCACAGGTGTGTGCAATCGCCTGGTACGCGGTGGCATCTTTCAGCATATCTCGGATGTATATGTCCAGCAAAACCTTACCGTCTCGTGAGACCTTGATCTCCAAACCGTGGTATCTCTTCGCAGCCACAACGATGTCGAAGGCATCCGGCGAATCTCGATCAACCGACTCGAGTAGTGTCTCGTCTCTCGTCGCGAAGCCAAACTCTTCGCGAGCTGATATCAAAAATGCTTGCCGAACCATTTCCCGGTACGCTAGATCTCCATCGCGAGGATGATCACGGGGAGGTTGTGGATCATGATATTGCCGATTCGCTGTCAGAGCAAAAACGCCGATTTCATCTCCCGCGCTGGGGTGGCTGAGAGAGGTAAATATGACAAACGCTAGAATGCCGAAGATCGGCAAACGGTTAGGTACCATCATCTCAATACTCTTTACACAACTAGAATTTGAAGTAGTGGCTCCGGAACGACTTGGGCTAGCGTGACAGAGCCTGATGACGGAAATCGCCCACTTTTCGCATTTTCATGGAGTGGGATATGTCGGGCAAGGCCGCCAAAGAAATCCTCACGGAGAAGCAACCTGATTTGCTTGACGACGACATTGTAGCAAGATTGTCTCCGGTTGGTTTGCGGACTCGTTGTCAAATCATCTGACTGGTCTTTCAGGTCCATCAAAGTGGGACGATCGAGTCGAAAGTTGGTTTGGGGCATGATGCCGTTCTCAACAGCGTCAGCTTAATGATTCGGGGCACACGGTCTTGCGTCCCAGTTATCCTCCAGTCACCGCAACAATTATTGGGATAGGCATGAACGCAAGGGAAATTTTCTTGCCAGTTTGTTGAATAGTGGCTGACAGTTCCTGTTTGTCTCGCTAACAGATGCCTGCTGATGCTCCGCAGCTTGACGATGACGATCGGCTCCGCGGGAATTTTTTTGTCGAGAGAAGGGCTCACTGAATTTCTTGGGCAGTTTTTTCGTGTCCTGAATTCGGGTGACTTGAATGTACGGGAGCAAACGTTTGCTGTCGAAGTGGAGCAACTGTCGTGACGCGGAAGTTCGTTATTCTGCAACGTACAGAGAGCACGGGATTGTTCTCGCATGATCAGTGAATGGACCGTTTTGTCTACATGCTCGGTACCTATTGCATTAAACTGATGTGCGTAGGCAACCCAAATGATTTCAACTTTACCATCATGATTCCCATGCGACGACCGATCACAACCTTCCTCTTGACAATCTTGATGAGCGTTTCTATTCAAACAGGAAACGTCACTTCAGCGACTGATTTTTATGTTTCCCACAACGGCAGCGACGTCAGCGATGGATCTTCATCGCGTCCATTTGCAACTCTCTCTCGGGCCCGCGACGCCGTCCGCCAACTCAAGCAGACTGGCAATTTAACCGCGCCCGTCGTGGTGCATATCGCAGGCGGTGATTACACCATCAACCAGCCGTGGGAACTGACTCCTGAGGACAGTGGCACGGCAACCGCACCGATCACCTACCGCGCGACCGAGGGTAGCCGCCCGGTCTTCTCGGGAGGTCGTCGGATCACGGGATGGAGCCCACAAAGTAACGGCATCTGGACAGCACCTATTCCGAAACTCGCCTCCGATCGCTTGCAGTTCGGCCAACTCTTCGTCGATGGCCAACGTGCGACCAATGCGCGCACTCCGAACGAATTCTACTTTCATATGCTGAACGTTCATCAGCAAAAAAACGACGCTATGAACAACCGTGACAAACCATTCACGCAAATCGTCGATGTGCGTCGGCAAGACTTGCGAACGATCGAGTCATTGACGACTGATCAATTGCGTGACGTGCAGATGATGGTCTATCACAAGTGGGACAACACGCGGCGTTTCATCGATTCCATTGACCGTGACGCACACGCGATCATCACGTCAGGCCGAGAGATGAAGTCGTGGAACCCCTGGAAACGCGAAACCCGTTTTCATTTGGAAAACTATCTTGCCGCCCTCGATGCTCCTGGTGAGTGGTTTGTTTCGCGTGAAGGCGTCTTGTACTACAAGCCGCTACCTGGCCAAGACATGACTCGCGCCAAAGTCATCGCGCCGCTGGCCGAACACTTCATCACCATTCGTGGCGATGCAGCGAAGGACCGATTTGTCGAACATGTCAACATTGAAGGCTTGACATTCCATCACGCCGACTGGCGCACGCCGCCGACGGGGTTTGAAGCCGCTCAAGCCGCGTCGCCGATCGATGCGGTTGTCATGCTCGATGGTGCTCGTGATTGTCACATCAAAAATTGCGAGTTCGCTCACTTCGGTCGCTACGGCATTTGGTTTCGTGACGGTTGCCGTGATAGCTCGATCGAGCATTGTTACCTGCACGACTTCGGTGCTGGCGGCGTTCGCATCGGTTCCGACCGCATCGCATCGGATGCGCGGTTACACACCGATCGCATCTCCGTTGACAACAACATCATTCGCGGTGGCGGTCGTATGTTCCCATGTGCCGTGGGTGTGTGGATCGGCCAAAGTGGTGACAACACCGTCACTCACAACGAAATCGCCGACCTGTACTACACGGGCATTTCCGTTGGTTGGCGATGGGGGTACGGCGAGAGTCTCGCGAAACGCAACACGATCGAAAGCAATCATGTCCATCACATCGGTTGGGGTGTGTTGTCGGACATGGGAGGTATTTATACGCTCGGTCCATCGGAGGGGACCCGTGTGCGGGGCAATGTGTTTCATCATATTGACTCATACTCGTATGGTGGTTGGGGCTTGTACACCGACGAAGGCAGCACCGGCATTCTGTTTGAGAACAATCTTGTCTATGACGTCAAATCAGGCGGCTTTCATCAGCACTATGGCAAAGACAATGTCGTTCGCAATAACATTCTGGCGGTTAGTAAAACGCATCAGTTGCAAGCCTCACGAGTGGAACCGCATCGTTCGTTCACGTTTGAAAACAACATCGTCTATTGGGATTCCAATGACGATCAGCTCAATCCGTTGCTGAGTGGTCCGTGGGACAAACTGAATTACCTCAGTCGCAACAATTGTTATTTTAATGCGGGCGGCAAAGTGGATTTCCTTGGACAGTCGCTCACACAGTGGCAGGCCGCAGGTCAGGAAGAAGGCAGCGTGGTTGCCGATCCGGGGCTACAGAATGCCAAACAACGCGATTTTCAACTCAGCGAAAAATCGCCTGCCATCAAGCTCGGCTTCCAACCGTTTGATCACTCGCTGGCAGGCGTGTATGGAGATCCTGCTTGGAAGCGCATAGCCAATGAACCGATCACACGTCCATTGCAACTGGCCCCTGATCCACCACTGCTACCGACTGAATTGGATTTTGAACGTGATTCAGTGGGTGGGCCGCCTGCGAACATGGAACTGCGAATTGAAAACAAGGGGGACAGCGTGCTCGTCACCGACGAAACAGCCGCCAGTGGTAAGCACTCTTTGAAAGTCGTCGATGCGTCTGGACTGCAGCATTCCTACAACCCACATTTCATGGTTGCTGATCTGAAATACACACAAGGTCAGGTTCAAAACGCGTTTCATTTGCGATTGGAAATGGATACGATCATCAGTTTTGAATGGCGAGATTGGACGTCGTCGCAGTATCTCACCGGCCCACGGTTTGAGATCAACAACTCGCAATTACGTGTTCCGGGGCGCGAACCCATTCAACTTCCAATCTCAAAGTGGTTAGGATTCGAGATCGTTGCCCATCTCGACGGGGAGCCTCCTCATCGCTGGCAGCTAACGGTTCGACCAGCCGATCAAAAACCGATCGTGTTCAAAGACATCCCGTTCGCGAGTGATCGTTTTCAAACGTTGACCTGGCTGGGATTCATGAGCACGGCAACTGAGAAAACCGTGTTTTATTTGGATGATTTGAAGATCGAGTGAACTAATCATCTAACCTTGTTGCCAAGGGAAAGGCCAGCCCTGTCATCGCGGTCAAGATCATGAGACCTGCTGCCGTTTGAAAAGCGCCCGCTAAACCGATCCGCCCCGCAATCTGGCCCCAGATCAACGAACCGGATGCCATCGAACCGGCCATCATCGTCAAGTAGCAGCCCATGCCTCGGGCGCGCAGCCGTGGTGGCAGCGTGATCTGTGCGGTCGCGTTGAGTGTCGTCAATGTTGCCATCCATCCCGCTCCCATCATCACGATCGCGGGCAACAACGTATGCCATCCTGGTGAGAAACTCATCACCAGCATTCCGATCGCATACACACACATCGAAGCGGCCACCAAGCGATCCGAACCGAATCGATGCCGTAGTCGCGGTAGCAACGTCGCCCCCATCACGGCGCCCGCGCCCACGCAAGCGACCATGATCCCGAACCCTCGCGAGCCCCAGCCCAATTCTGTTTTGGCGAACAACGGCAGCAACGACCAAAACGCGCTGCCAGGCAAAACGAAAAACACCACGCCGATCATCACGTTCCGCAGCACGCGGTGAAACGCCACGAATCGCACACCTTGCCGCATCGAAGCGACGAAAGATCGTCCGCGACTGCTTTCGATTGTTTTGCGTTTCCATAACAACAACACAACCACTACGCCTGCGAACGTACAGGCGTTGATCGCGAACGTGCTCCAGATCCCGACGATGGCAATCAACACGCCGCCCAAGGCCGGGCCTAATGTGCGGGCTAGATTGAAACTGATGCTACCCAATCCAACGGCGCGTGAGATTTGACTACGAGGTACAAGCTCGGGAATCGCCGACTGCCAGGTCGGTACATGCACGACCATGCCAAGTCCCATCACGAACGTCAGTGCGAGCAACCCCCACGCGGTGATTTGACCAGTGAACGTGAGCACCGCGAGCGTGCTCGTCACACCGAATAACAACATCTGCGTCATCATCAGCAATCGGCGTTTGTCGAACCGATCCGCGAGCACGCCTGCGGGGATCGCCAAAAACACGATCGGTAGCGCCATCGAGGTACGGACGGCGGCAACCATCTCTGGACTGCCTTGCAGCGTCGTCATCAACCAACCCGCCCCAACTTCGTGAATCCATGTGCCCAGGTTCGACGCCAATGAGGCGATCCAAAAGAATCGAAACAGGGGTAACCGCAATGGTTCCCAGAAAGAGGCCGGTTTCATCAAGGTTGATCTATCGGGACAGTCCGCATAAACAGTTCTCGTGGCATAACAGGATTCGTCGTGGTCGATTTTCTGATAACGCGAGATTTCAGGAATGAGCACATTGCACCGCAACAGTAGCGATGGCCTAGCGTTACCGATAGGCAAGCCCCTCGTTTATGTGTTGGGGTTCAGCGTCAATTGACCCCAATTCCCCACCACCAACTTGATGGCACGATGATCGAAATCACAGAGCTGCAAAAGCTGTACGACGATACGCACGCCGTCAAGAACATCAGTGTCTCCATTCCCGCTGGGGTGGTTTGTGGGCTGGTCGGCCCGAACGGTGCCGGAAAAACCACCACATTGCGCTGCCTCGCCGGTCTGATCCGACCCACCAGCGGGCGAATTAGCGTGCTCGGCCTATGCCCGCTCGCGAACGCCGTCGAACTCAAACGCAACGTCGCTTACGTGCCTGACGATCCGCCACTGTTCGACGATCTCTCCGTTGGCCAGCACCTCGATTTCGTCGCTCAGCTCTACGGCGTTGGCGATCATCGTCGCCGCGCGTACGGGTTGTTGGAACGTTTTGAGTTGATGCCGAAGTACGACGCTTACGTGAATTCTCTGTCGCGGGGGATGCGGCAAAAATTAGCTATCGCTTGTGCCTACTTGATCGCACCGCCTGTGTTGCTGCTCGATGAACCGTTGACCGGTCTCGACCCACCAGGCATCCGTGCGCTACTCGATTCGATTTCCGACTACGCCCGACAAGGCAACACTGTGATCATCAGCAGCCATTTGTTGGCGATGATCAGCGATGTCTGCGATCAAGTTTGGATGATGCACAAAGGCAGCGTACGGTATCACGGTGCTACCGCTGGATTGCTGAAAACGTTCCCGCAAGCCGCCTCGTTGGAGCAAGCCTTCTTTGCCGCCATGACGGTTGTCGGATGAACACAGGCACCACTTGGAAACAGTCCTGCAGCACGCTGTGGCAATTCGAGCTCGCCCGCTGGTCGTTTCGCTGGCAACGGTTCTGGGATCGCATCCATTCACCGCGACAGGTTTCCACCACTCTGCTAGCGATAGGCTTCGTGAGCCTGTACGTGCTCGCTGGTTTCACCGTACTTTCCAAACGCGACGTTGTCGATCCACAGCGATTGCAATTGTGGTTATCGGGCGGGATGGTGTTGTACGGAATCTATCACGCAATCAAATACGTTTGGTCCAACCACACCCGCGATGAAATCGCCGCCGCGACGACCACGCCAGCAATGTTGTTGTGGATCGGCGGTGGTCCGTTGCCACGACAGATGGTCGTGCTACATGAAGTGGCACGGGTGTTACCGGCAACGATGGTCAAGTCGATGCTATTGTGCGTCGTGCTTTGGCGAGATGTCCCCAATCCGATCGCCTTGTGGGTCGGTGTGATGTTGGCGTTGTTAACACTCGAATGCCTGCGCCGAATCATCAGCCATGTGGTTGATGCGTGTGGCGGACGAGAGCGAAACGTGCTGCGAATTTTTAGTGTTTTAGTGACACTCGCAATATCAGGGCAAATCGTTTTATCAACGATTCACGAAACACCCAAGGGCAGCGACCCGGCGGAATACATGGCCGTCGGAATCGGCGAAGTCGCCATGTTTACTGCGAGCGATGCGATGCAGTGGTTCGCATTTCCGCTGCAACCTGCCGCACATCTAGCGGTCAGTGAACCGCTCTGGTTGACCACGTTCATTATCCCAGCAACCTGGTCGATCGTGCATTGTCTGTTACAACTGCTACTCTCGTTCATGGTCATTGCGGCACTCGCATATGTGTTGACTCAGCTAGATCAATGGGCGTTGGATCGGCGACATGAAGACGAGGTGAGACGTTTGGTCGACCTTCAGTCAGGAAGAGTTCATCCTGCCAAGCGGCCACTGACAAATCAAGAACATCAGCAATCATCCTTACCCACGGCTTTTTCGTTAACGTTTGTGGCATCGATATTGAACGGACCGATCGGTGCGCTGATGAGTCGACAGTGGCATTGCATTCGTCGCTATCGTATTAACGTTTTGATTAGTTTTGCGATTCCGTTGGGTGTTTCACTATCACCTTTATTGACCAACACCGCAGGACTGGCGGACAACCAAATCAAGCAGTGGATTTTCGTAGTCGGCGGGATCGCTTTGAGTTCATTGCTGTTGGCACCACCAGCACTGCAAATTGATTTTCGGCGCGATCTCAAACGGATGAGTCTACTGCGTTCGTTCCCGGTCTCTGCCTCTAAGATGTGTGTCGGGATGTTGATGGTCCCGGTAGCGATCACGGTGCTCTTTCAGTGGTGGACACTCGCGGCAGCGGCATGGATTGCCTGTCCCAACCTGTGGCAATTGGCGTGGCTCGCGATCGCGTTTCCAGCTCTTGCGTTGCTGACGTTTGCCATCGAAAACGCGCTGTTCCTAACGTTTCCACATCAAATCCACGCTCAAGGCATTGAGATGGTGATCCGCGCCAAGGTGACGTTTCTGTGGAAAGGATTGGTGCTGGCGCTGTGTCCACTGGTTTTGTTCTTTTGGACGATGCTGTGTCACAGCGTGTTGCCCGAGTCGATCGCGTTCCTGGTGGCATTCGCGGGAAGTCTGATCGGCTGTTGGATCGTTTCCATCGGCGCGTTCGCCATTCTGGTATTCTGTTGGCACCGGTTTGACGTTTAAACGCATGCTCGTCGTCTCATGAATGAGCGCATCGTTGGATAATATCTATGTTTGTGATTCCATTTCAATCGTTGAGACGGCACATTCGATCTGCGTTGATAGGCACCCTGCTAGTTTGCTTGGGTTCAGTCGCCAATCACCTGCATGCTGGGTTGTCTGGCGAAAACGTGGCGTTGATCGTCAACGCAGCCTCAGTCGACTCACTCACGATCGCGAATCACTACGTCTCGCTGCGGAACATCCCACCGACCAACGTGATATTGCTGCAGAACGTGCCCAGTGGATTGACGATCTCGTTGGATGCGTTTCGCGATTCTATTCTGAAACCGATTTTAGAAACCATCAACGCACGCGGATTGGCACCACAAATCCATGTCGTCACCTACTCGGCTGGATTCCCAACTTCCGTTGACATCTCGGCGCATACCAAACGACTAACCGATCCTACGCAAGCGAAGTACCAGACTCCGACGGCGTCCATCAATTCAATGACGTACTTCTATCGCTGGGTACTGAGTGATTCGCCCGAGTATCTCGGTTGGGGATCGAATTTTTTTGCACGCGGTGCCTTTGGTCGTCACTTTGCCAATCCATTCGCAGGCGAGAAGGGCAAACAGTTTGAAGCGGCGGTCACGGCAGCGAGCGAAGATGAGTTTGCTGACGCAGCAGAGATTTCTGAAACGCTCGCTAACGAGTATCCCACGATCTATCCCCTGCGAATCCGTGCAGCAGAAAACTGGTTCCGCAGTGGTGACGACGACAAAGCGTTTGAACAACTCCGTCAGGCTGTTCTGCACGGTTGGACGAGTGCTCGCTATCTCACGGAAACCGAACCACTCTCGCAGATGTTCGTGGACGATGCCGACCTGCCGGCATCCCACCGCCGGTTGTTAGAGCAATTGCAGGACGTTCCCAAAACACAGCAGGAACCGCTCGGATTTTCATCCTCGGTCGGTTGGACGATGTGTGGTCATCCGGTGCCAATGGATCAGGGGGCGATGCCATATATGTTGTCGTGTGTGTTGGCCGTGATTCATGAAAACGGCAGCACGGTTGAACAAGCCGTCGAGGTACTGCGGCGCGGTGCCGCCGCCGATCGAACCTACCCTTCCGCGACGTTCGGCTTTGCAAAAACGACCGATGTTCGCTCGACAACACGTTTAGGTGGTTTGCCCGATGCCTTAGCATGGCTGTTGTGCCGGGAACAGCACGTCGAGATCTTTCCATCGGTATTGCCTTCGAAATCGCAAGCCTACATCGGCATGATGTTAGGTTCGGCAGACCTGGCATGCCGTCAGCGCGAGTGGTCGTTCGCTCCCGGGGCGATTGCCGAGAATTTGACCAGCCTCGGGGCGGTGTTTCAAACAACATCGCAAACCAAATTGACGGAGTTATTGCACGCGGGTGCGGCGATCAGCAGCGGTGCGGTTGCCGAACCGTATGCGTTAGCACCAAAGTTCCCCACCGCGATGATGTACCCGTACTACTGCGAAGGAGTCACGGCGATCGAAGCGTTTTACCTCAGCATTCAATCTCCTTACCAAATGCTGATTGTTGGTGATCCGCTGTGCCAACCGTTCGCTCAGGCACCGAACGATTTCATTCGGATTGAGCGAGATAGCAGCAATCAAGAGACACCCGCGTTCAAAATTGCATGGCAACCGATTCCCGATACCACTCACACGTCATCGACATCCGCGATCGAAATCTACGTGCAAGGAAAACTGGCCGGACGCGTGCGACCGATGGCAAATATCAACATCAATCTCCCCGGTTCCACGACGGGCGTGGTCGATATTCGTGTGGTGTTGTTAGGTGCAAACTCCACACAGCCACGCATTAGTTATCACGAAGAAATCACGATCGGATCGACTGAGCAAGATCGACTGCCTCGAATGGAGCAATACCGTAAAGACAACTCTGATTTACTGACACTTTTTGTGGAATGCGATGGTGCTGATCGTATCGAGGTGCTGCACTTCGGTCGCGTTCTTCACACCGCCCAAAAATCAGCCGACCGATTCACGCTGAACGCTGACCAAGTCGGTCGCGGCCCTGTCCGACTACAAGTCGTTGCCCACCACGGCGATGCCACGATCCTGGGTAGTTCGGTTGAAATGGTGTGGTGAGTTACTGCGTATTCGAAGTGGGTTACTGTGCTCCGTTCTTTGCGGCTGAGAATTGGACGCAGAGGCGGTGAGACGCTGAGAAGAGGAATTGAGGACAACGCAGAGATTAACAGTCATGATTCTTTGCGTTGATGTTGGTGTCCATTCAATTTGCCGGCCGTCGCTCGAACAAATTTTCTATGATTATGCTAGGTTCACATACAGCTCACGATAAGCGTTGACCATTCGTTGCACTGAGAAATCTGTTTGCATTCGCTGTTGGTTGAGACTGCCGACTTGGGTTGCGAATTCAGCATCTTCGAGAAACCGATTCAGGCGGGCGGCCAATTGTTCGGCGTTGTTGGGGGCGAAGCCTTGAGCGGGGTCGTTGCCGATGAGTTCTTGGCTGCCTTCGACGCGACTACAAACGACTGGTTTGCCAGCGGCCATGGCTTCCAGCACGACATTGGGCATGCCTTCGTAATGGCTTGGCAAGACCAGCACGCGACTGGCGGCGAGCAGTGGGGCCACGTCGGCTTGCCAGGGCAAGACGCGGACGCGGTCGCCCGTCACGCTGTTCGCCCATGCAGTGAGTTCGGATCGCTGTGGGCCGTCGCCGACGAGGACGAGTTTGCGATCAGAGCCAGGCGGGATGAATTGGTCGAGCGATTGTTTTAACAGACCTAGGTTTTTCTGTTCGTGCAGTCGACCGACGAACAGCACGACGGGTGTGTTGGCGGGCAGTCCGATGCTTTGCCAGTCAAAAGGAGTGGCGTTTGCGAATTGCTCAAAGACAACTGCGTTGCCGATCACACTCGTTTGTGAATCGGTGAGCGAGTAACGCTGGCGGGCGAACGATTCAGCCGCTGAACTGACGCAGACGACGTGGTCGGCTCGGCGTAACGCGCGTCCTTCTAACCAGATGCGTGTTCGATTGGGATCGGCGACGCGCACTCCCGCTATCCAGGGTGCGTTGCGGTGACAGGAACGAACACCTGCGTATGCGGTTAAGACATTGGCGTGAAAGAGAAAACTTTGGCGTACGGCAACGGGACGCAGGTTCAGCCAGCGTTGTAGATTTCGGTAAACCACTGGCAACGCCCAAACGCCGCTGCCACCGCCACTGCTCAGGTCGATGTTATGGGCTTGCAGTTCTCCGACGAGAGCATCACGTCCGTCGCCTGGCGTGTGGCAGCGAGGCAATATACCCAGCGAGAACACGCGAACTTCGTCGCCGCATTCTTGCAGTTGGGTCGCTAGACGGACCAATGTGCGTTCAGCGCCACCGATGTCGAGTTCCGTGATGATGAGATCTATCTGCGTCAATCGCCGTGATCGTGGGGTTGGTAGGAGGCAACGATTTGATGTTGCACGGTGGGCGGGGCGGGTTCGTCGTGAGAATAGGTCAGTGTGAAAGCGCCCGAGCCGGCTGTGATACTTTTGAGGTCGGTTGCGTAGTTTTGCAGTTCACTCAGTGGTGCGGTGGCGCGGATCACGCACATATCATTGAGTACCTCGGTTTCGTTGACGCGTCCGCGTTTGACGGATAAGTCACCGGCAATGTCGCCCATGTATTGTGACGGGATACTGACTTCGACATTAACGAACGGTTCGAGCAATACCGGATTGGATTTTTTCACGGCTTCGACGAAGGCTTTTCGGCCTGCCGTGATGAATGCAATTTCTTTGCTGTCGACATCGTGATGTTTGCCATCGAAAACTTCAACACGCACACCGTACATAGGATAGCCAGCGATCGCACCTTCGTCGAGAACTTGGCGAACGCCTTTCTCAATCGCGGGCATGAACTGCTTCGGAATCGATCCTCCGACGGTTTTGTTTTCAAATTCAAAACCCGTGGCGTGATCAGTCGGCAGCGGGGCGACTCGCAGATAGACTTCGCCAAACTGGCCGGCACCGCCGGTTTGTTTCTTATGTCGATAGTGGGCTTCGGCTTGCGTGGTGATCGTTTCTTTGTAGGCAATCTTCGGTGGCGCAGTTTCTAACTCGATGCCATATTGCTTCGATAATTTTTCCAAGACGATCCGCAAGTGCAGTTCGCCGAGTCCGCGGAGCACGGTTTGATTGGTCGCAGCGATGCGTTCAAGTCGCAAGCAGGGGTCTTCGGCTTGCAGTTTTTGCATGGCCGCAGAAAACTTGGTTTCATCGGCATGCCGTTTCAATTCAATCGCCAACCCATACATCGGTTTGGGTAACGCCAACGGCACGAGATGCGGTGGATTTTCTGTTGTCGCTTCGTCATGCAGGACACCGTCGAAATGCACTTCGTCGACTTTTGAAACGGCTCCGATTTCACCTGGCCCGATGACATCCGTTTCTTTGTGATCTTTGCCTTGCAGTCGCATCACGTGACCGATTCGCAGTGGTTTGCGGAGGTCGTCGATGTAGATTTCTTGACGACTGCGAACGCAGCCTTGATGCACGCGAAAAATCCCGAGCTTGCCAATGTGCGGATCCGTCACCACGCGGAAGATATGCGCGATCGTCGGCTTGTCGGGATCGAATTCGGTCGGTAATGGTTCATCACCACGTACAAACGGACGCGGATTGCCTTCCAGTGGACTGGGCAGTAGCGACGCGGTCACGTGCAGTAAGTGTGCGATGCCGGCTCCAGTGAGGGCCGAAGCAAAAACGATCGGCACCAAGACTCCATCTCGCAGTGCTTGCTCGAACGCATCGTGCAAGCGAGCGGGATCGAGCGTTCCTTCGCCTTCATCGAGATACGATTCGGTGAGCTGTTCATCGACCTGCACGACTTGTTCAACGATCCGCGTGTGGGCATCTTCGGCGGAACTGAATGCAGTAGCGTCATGCGCATCGGTTTCAAATATTTCAATCACGCCACTGCGATCGGGTGTGGGCATGTTGATCGGCAGACAGACATCGCCAAACGTGGCACGTATGTCATCGACGAGTTTTTCGAGATTGAGATCAGGCAAGTCGATTTTGTTGATCAGCAGCATGCGTGGCAACTTGCGATCGGTGGCGACTTGCATCAAGCGGCGTGTTTCGTTTTCGATGCCCCGCGACGCGTCGATCACGACCACGACGGATTCGACAGCCGGAAAGCAGGCGATCGCGTGACCGATGAAGTCCGACATCCCGGGCGTGTCGATGACGTTGACGTGATGTCCCTCGTGATCAAAGTGGACGATGCTCGGTTGCAGCGAGTGGCGATGATTGTGTTCTTCGTCCGTATAATCGCTGATCGTGTTGCCATCTTCGATGCGGCCTTGGCGACTGATTTCGCCGGCGGCGAACATCAGCCGTTCGACGAGCGTGGTCTTTCCCGAACCGGTTTGACCACACAAACAAAGATTACGAATGGAATCAGGAGTAGGAATTGCCATTGGATTGGTTCCTCGATCGGTGGCCACGGGAGAAGGGATGTTCGCACTGAAGTGTCAACATGAAATAGTAGCGAATTCTGGCCCCTACCGCACAGTGCTATGTGCTCGAACGCACCGCGACGAAACGACGCGTGCGAAATTGTCGTGGTCTTGCGGTGTGTCATGGCAGAGATCGCAGCCGCGACAACCCGCCGCACAAAACCGAGATCTGACCTCGCCGAAATCGCTTGGGTTTCTATACTAAGCCTCCTTCCCTCGCCGTTTTTCCTCCGATCCGACCCAGCCTCTTGCCTGCCTCCACCCCCTCTTTCGCTGAATCCTGCACGCCCCCTTTCTTTTGGGGCATCGATATCGGTGGCACCAGCATCAAATGCGGGCTGGTCGATCATGATGGCCACACGCTTGCATTTGAACAAATTCCCACGCGTGAAGCCGATGGTCCTGAGGCGGCGGTGAAGAGGCTGATGTATCTGATCAACGAAACCGAGGAGCGCTGCGGGGCGGTGGGGCAAGTCGCGAGAATCGGTCTGGGGGCACCAGGGCCGATGGATTTGCCGCGAGGTTTGCTCGTCGCCCCGCCGCAATTGCCTTCGTGGTGGGAGTTTCCGCTCGTCGATGCGGTCCGCACAGCGACGGGGCGAAGCGTGTCTTTCCTGAACGACGCCAATGCCGCCGCTTACGGTGAATTCTGGTTGGGTAGCGGTGCTCAAAAAACGTCGATGATTCTGTTAACACTCGGCACGGGCGTGGGCGGTGGGATTATCGTTGAAAATGAACTGGTTAACGGCGTGAACAGTTTCGGCAGCGAGTGTGGCCATATCCTGGTCGACTCGGCCCCCGATGCGCAGCTCTGTGGCTGGGGTGGCGGACGCGGCGAATTGGAAGCTTATGCGTCGGCCACAGGCATGGTCGCGATCACACTGAAACGTTTGCGAGATGTTCCTGAAAGTCAGATGTATCGGTATCTGGACGAATCCGCTGGGCACGGGCGTTTGACGAGCAAGCGGATTTACGAGGCCGCTGTGGCTGGCGATCCGTTGGCGTTGTCGATGGTGGACGATACCGCACGCTGGCTTGGGATCGCGATCACGACCCTGGTGCATACGATTGATCCTGGCAGTGTGGTGCTCGGCGGAGCGATGAACTTTGGCGGTAACGAATGCTCCATTGGCAGACGTTTTCTCGAACAGATTCGCGAAGAGTTCCGCACGCGAACGTTCCCCAACGTGTTCGCGGGTACCGAAATCGGATTCGCTACGTTAGGTAGCGATGCCGGATATCTCGGTGCAGCAGGTTATGCACAGAAGCAACATCTCGCTGGGGTTGAATGAACTTCATGGCACCGCTCCCCAAAGTTGAAACCAAGAACATTCGCAACTTTTGCATCATCGCGCACATTGATCACGGCAAGAGCACGCTCGCCGATCGATTGCTCGAAGAAACCGGCACGGTTGCCCCGCGCGAGATGAAAGCTCAATTGCTCGATGACCTGGCGCTCGAACGTCAACGTGGGATCACGATCAAAGCTCGCGCTGTGGCCATGCCGTTTGTACATCGCGGCATCAACTATCAGCTTAACTTGATCGACACTCCCGGACATGTTGACTTTCAATACGAGGTCTCGCGGTCGCTGGCATGTTGTGAGGGGGCGTTGTTGTTGGTCGATGCGTTTCAAGGGGTGGAGGCGCAAACGATGGCTAACGCGTTTGCGGCAATGGAGCATGAATTGTTGATCATTCCGGTTATCAATAAAATCGACCTCGCGTACGCGAGACCTGACGAAGTGGCCGAAGAGATGATGAATTCGCTCGGCACGGACCCAGACGATTGCGTTCGTGTCAGTGCGAAAACAGGGCTGGGCGTGGAGAATTTGCTCGATGCCATCATCGAGCGCATTCCACCGCCGACAGGTGATCCCAATGGCTCGCTGCAAGCGATGGTGTTTGATTCTAACTACGATGATTTTCGTGGTGCGATCACTTACATTCGCGTCATGCAAGGCACCGTTCGGACTGGGCAAAAGATTCAATTCCTTCTCGCTGGTACGGAACATGAAGTCGTCGAACTCGGACAATTCGCACCCGGTCGGGTGCCGCGAGATGAACTCGCCGCAGGCCAAGTCGGCTATCTGATTTGCAATATCAAGAGCCTTGGTGACGTCCATATCGGTGACACCGTGACGGTCACGGGCAAGCACGCTGCCCCGGCGCTGCCTGGTTATGATCGACCGCGTCGAATGGTGTATTGTGGATTGTTTCCCAGCGATGGTGAAGAGTTCACGGATCTGCGTGATGCACTCGAACGACTCTCTGTTAACGATCCAAGTTTTGAGTTCGAACCAGAGACCAGCGACGCCCTCGGATTCGGATTCCGCTGCGGTTTTCTCGGCCAGTTGCACATGGAGATCATCCAGCAACGGCTCGAACAAGAGTCCGACATCGACTTGGTACAAACCGCTCCCAACGTAACGTACGAGGTGAAGACGAAGCGGGGCGAGACATTGATGATTCACAAACCGCAAGACGTACCGGATCCTGGTAACATCGAGGAGTTTCGCCAACCGATCGTCAAGTGCAACATCATTGTGCCGGACGAGTTCATCGGCGCGGTGATTAAACTCTGTCAAGAGCGCCGAGGCATTCAGCAGAACCAGGAGTACATCGGTGCTGGCCGAGCCATGTTGACGTATCACATTCCGTTGGCTGAAGTGATCTACGATCTGCATGACAAGATCAAAAACTGCACGCGTGGTTATGGAACGCTAGATTATGAAATGGTCGGTTTCGAACCTGCGGATCTGTGTCGGCTCGACATCATGGTCAATGGCAACCGAGTCGATGCCTTGTCGGTAGTTTGTCACCGGGCGGATGCGGATCGTCGTGGCCGTGCGGTGGCGAAACGGTTGAAAGCGGAAATCGAACGGCACATGTTTGAGGTCGCTGTGCAGGCGGCAATCGGCAGCCGCGTGATCGCCCGCGAGACCGTTCCAGCGATGCGAAAAAACGTGACCGCGAAATGCTATGGCGGCGACGTTTCTCGCAAAAAGAAACTGCTGGCGAAACAGAAAGAGGGCAAAAAACGCATGAAAGCGATCGGCAACGTGGAGATCAGCCAAAAAGCCTTCATGGCCGTTTTGAGTAGTGACGATGATTGAGAAAAACCAGTTGCCTGTTTTTCTTCAAAATAACTTTTCAATTTTTGCATCTAGTGGTACTGCGGCTGCGAATAGTGTTTTGACCCGGCCGGTCAACGCAAATTCAAACCGAAGTAACAACAACAACCCCTTTTTGGATGTACAGATGAAGACCCAATTGAAGAGTATTGCCGCGATTGCTCTTGGAGCGTTCGTATCGACGTCAGCGATGGCTGCCGACATTGTCGACACCGCAGTCGGCGCGGGCAGTTTTAAGACTCTTGCCGCAGCACTCGGTGCCGCTGACTTGGTGGAAACGTTGAAAGGGGATGGTCCCTTCACTGTGTTCGCACCGACAGACGATGCGTTCGCGAAGTTGCCTGCGGGTACCATCGATACTTTGCTGAAACCAGAAAACAAGGCTACTTTAGCTGGCATTTTAACCTATCACGTCGTATCCGGCAAAGTCATGGCATCCCAGGTCGTTGGCCTCAAAGGCGCCAAGACTGTGAATGGTCAGCGTGTTGACATCAAGGTCGATGGCTCTACCGTGATGTTGGATGGAGCGACGGTAGTGAAGACGGACATCGTGTGCGACAACGGCGTCATTCACGTGATCGACGCTGTGATTCTGCCAGCAGATAAGACGATTCCCGAAGTCGCCACTGCCGCAGGATCATTCAAGACTCTCTTAGCCGCAGCGACCGCTGCCGGACTTGCGGACGTTTTGAGCTCTGAGGGGCCATTCACGGTGTTCGCTCCGACCGACGAGGCGTTCGCAAAGTTGCCCGCTGGAACAGTGTCGTCACTGTTGAAGCCAGAGAACAAGCAGAAGCTAGTCGATTTATTGAAGTATCACGTTGTCGCAGGCAGAGTGTACTCCGAAGCTGCTGTCGCTGCGAAGGCGGCCAAGACACTTCAAGGCACGTCGATCTCGGTAAAGGTCACCGATAAAGGCGCGATGATCAACGATTCAAAGTTGGTGGCGACGGATGTCGATGCCTCCAACGGGGTTATTCACATCATTGATTCGGTCTTGCTTCCGCCAGCCAAAGGTGCCAATGCACGTCAAGCCATCGAGAATGCTGTTGCTAAAGGGGCCGTTTTGTTCAACTCGGGACATCATGCTGCTTGTGCCAACCTGTATCACGAGACTCTCAATGGTTTGATGTCAACTGAGATGGACCCTTCACTACAGCAACACATGACGTTGGCAATTCAAAGTTCGACGCAGCATCAATGCGATACCCAGCGAGCATGGGCACTGCGACGCGGAATAGATCAGATGTATACTCAGTTGAGCGTGCGTTAATCATCCGCAGTCATTGCGTATAACTCATTGAGACGCGGTCGTCATGACGACCGCGTCTTTGTACTTGACTGTGCCACCTGTTATGATGAATCGAGAGCCTGAGTTGATGCCCATTGTTGCCCCCGACAGAACTACTTCAAATATCGCACCTATAATGAGCCAGGAAACATATCGTCATTCGCCTACCATTCTGCAGCGAATTGCACTGGGCGATGAAACGGCGGTCGAGGATTGCCTGCAACAATATGGTGGTCTCGTTTGGTCGCTAGCAAATCGTTGGTTGACTAATACGACCGACGCGGAGGATGCGGCGCAGGAAATTTTTGTGGAGATTTGGAAGAAAGCAAAATCTTTTGATCCCTGTCAAGCAGCAGAGTCGACCTTCGTTACCCTGATCGCTCGGCGGCGGTTAATTGATCGGCTACGACGATCGTCGGCATCGATGGATACCTTGAGTATCTCAGCGGTCGAGTTTGACATACCCGAACAAGTCACGATCGAACCTTTGGAACTGGCCGACGAAGCGAATAAGGCGTTGGCGTGTGTAAGAAGGCTTTCTGCGGAGCAACAACAGGTGATTGAATTGTCGATTTATCGTGGTTTTTCGCATAGTCACATTGCCGAGCGGCTGGCGATGCCGCTCGGGACGGTGAAGTCGTTTGCCAGACGCTCGCTACTGCAACTGAGAGAGTGCATGAACAAAACCGCCTGGATCACGACAGAAGGAGGTGCGTTATGAGTGAGAAACTTGAAGACTCGGCGCGGTGGGCCGAATTGTTAGCCGGTCATGTTTTTGGTGATTTGTCCGCCGACGAGCAAGCGATCTTGGAGAGTCACTCGTTCACGAAGCAGGACCACCAGGCTTTGCTCGAATTGGAAACTACGATGGCACGCGTTCAATTGGTTTATCAGCACGTGCAGGAACCGATGCCAGAGACACTTCGGTCGCGAATTGTTCGTGATGCGAAACAGTATCTTGATCAACCTGTCAGTCATACGGATACTGACAACCACTCCTCCCCGAAAGTGATGAATGAACTCTCTGTCAGTCAGCCATCGCCATCGAGAGTCGGCATGCGCGAAGCGATTGCATGGATCGCTTGTGCCGCAGCGTTATTACTAGCGTTGGGTTTTTGGAATAGTAAACCGAATGTGCAAGTCGCATCGTCGCTGGTCGAGATGCGAAGTAATTTGATGACTGCCCCGGATTTGATCGAAGTGCAGTGGGCGGACGGGAAACATCCGTTTCCGAACCAAGTTCGGGGTGACGTTGTTTGGAGTAACAAGTTGCAGTCGGGTTACATGCGGTTTGAGCAAATGCCTGTCAATGAACCAACACAAGAACAGTACCAATTGTGGATTATTGATCCTGAACGCGACGATGAGCCGATTGACGGAGGCGTTTTCAATATTTCCGCGGCTGGGTCAGTGATTGTTCCGATCAACGCCAAGCTACCGGTCATCAAGCCTGTTGCGTTCGCAATCACGATCGAGAAACCGGGCGGAGTGGTGGTGTCGGCTCAAGATAGATTGCCGCTTTTGGCCGCCGTGCAGTACTGAACGTCAGAAAAGACTTTGTTGGCTAGACGAACGCTGGACTTCTGTGGCAGGCCGATCGACGGTGATGTAACGAAGTATGGCACCGGCGACCGCCGCGCCGCTGAGGAACGCTCCTTCGACTCGCGGTCCACCGCACCAATCGCCACAGGCACCGAGCATGGTTGCAGGATCCCAAAGATGAGATTGCGAGAGAGCCGTGTTGGTATTCGCGTATCGCCAACGATGCGTGACCGCATGATGGATGTCACCGAGCGGTTTGCCAACGGCGTGTTGCAGGGCGTCAAGGAGCTGTTCGCGAACGTCATCGACATCATCTTCGAGATGTTTGCGAGACCACTGGGCAGAGGCTTGCAGCACCCAACTTGATCGGTTCGGGTCTACTGGCTTGGTTCGATTGGGTTTGTCATCGTTGCGAGCGATCCACCGCAACGGTCCCTCGTTGATGAACGCGCCCGCGAACGGAAGATCGCTGAGGTTGTCACTGATCAACATCAATGTCCAACACGGTACCATTTCGACGGCGGCAACTTGATCGACAAGGTCCGTGTGGCCTTGCAGCAGCGACAGCGTTTGCTGCGGGGGGCAGTTCGCGATCACGGCATCAAAACTGCCGAGCGATTCGTTCTCGGCGGTCATCAATTCCCAAACGTTGTCTTGCTCACGGACGAGTTTGGAAACGTGAACATCTAAAGACACTTCGAGGTCGGCGGCGAGATGTTTGGCGATCGAGTTCATGGCAGGTGTGCCAACGTAACGCGGTGGCGTGCGTTTTTCCGAAACGACTTCGCCGCCTGGTCGCAACTCGACGATTCGTCCCATCCAAGCGGCAGCTTGGCCCTGTGAGATCCAGCTCCGCACATAGCGGGCAAAACGATCGTCGCGAACCGTGAAATACTGTGCTCCGTGATCGAACGACGTGGCGTTGGGATTGTGACGCGTTGCCAAGCGTCCGCCCACGCCTCGCGATTTGTCGAACACACGAACTTTGAGTCCGTGATCCGTCAACGTGCGGGCTGCCATCAACCCGCCGATACCCGCTCCGATGACGGCGATACGCGGCAAGTTCGCTGCAATCGGGCGGTCACTGCGAATCGAAAAGCGCTCGACGCTTAACCGCTCGGCATGCGACTCCACTGACCGGCTGCGAACCAATCCAAACACCGGAGATTCGCAAGGGAACGGGTGGTCGAACTGGCCGAAACACCAGAGGATTCCTCCGTAACTGGCAGTACTGCGGCCATCGAGTGCGTAACGGTGATTCAAGTCAATGCAAAAGTTCAATGCCTGTTCAGGGCAAGCGGTGAACGGAAGGAACGCTTTGCCCCATGTCATTCGTAGGTCGTTGTGAAGTTCGCCGTGACGCAGCAAGCTACGCTGTGCCGCGTCGAAAAGCGGATGACCGGTTCGCCCCCGCGACAACGTTTCCCAGTCGTACGTTTTTGTGCGAGCATCGTGGCCGTGTTGCCTCAGTGAGTCGACTGCCCATGGCGGGCAAGCTTCAAGGGTATCAAGTTGTTCCGAGTGGAGATCACAGAAGTGAAACGACATCTCTCGCCAAACGAGTAACTCGTCAAGGAACTTCGTCACCGCAGCAGGATGTTCATCTTGCAATTGAGCCGCTTCGCGAGCGATGTGAAATGGACTGACCATTCCGTAGTGCAGGTAGGCACTGATCCGACTGCCACCGAGCGGATCAGCGGCATCGCGACGACGACGATCGTACTCTGGCAAGCCCCGCTGGCGAAAATCATCCCAGCGAGCGTAGCCCACGCGACTGCCACCGGGTGAATCGGGCACAGCGGCAATCGTGTGATCAATTTTGCACTGGCCGATCAATTCCGCGAGACAAGTGTCTTGTAAATCCAGCGGTTCAAATCCGAACGGTCCTTCATAGGGTTCCGGTAACTCCGTGGCACCAGGATGCTCGTGCTGGCGTTGCCATTCGGCGGAATCCAATCGTTCGCGATACGCATCCGCAGTCAACTCGCGATACCGCGCCGCTTGAGTGACCCACGGAGCGAGTTGCTGCAATGGCATACTCGCGTCTGCAGACGGCACGCTGCGATCAGCGACCAGTTGAGCAATTTGCGACATAGGCACGAGACAACTCGTGTCCACGCTGACGATCGGGGTGTTCGTCACGTGCCGCAGTCGCTGGGTCCACTGCAAAAGCGGCGTCACGGGCATGGCCTCGGTGACGACGACCGCAGCGCGGCGGGCGAGGTCGCGCAAGTGTGGTCCACGATGTCCGATGCGTTCGAGATGAAACGCGTATGTGATGCCAATCGCATTCAGCTCTCGTTGCACGTGGCGGGCACCTTGCATGATGAACGCGTGATGACGATCAGAGGCGAACGGATAATTTTCTGACAAACCGTGATAGACCAACAACGGCAGTCCATTTTGCCGGGCGAGTGTGATGGCGACATCGAGTGCCGGATTTTCATGAGCACGCAGAGCGTTGTGCATCCAATACAACACCAACTCACCGGGCATGGGGCGAGCTTCGTCCGGTGCCGTCCACCATTGGCAACGCTCTGACAGCATACGGGGAAGTTGTGAATCCAAACCAAATCCGTTTTCAATGTGTGTTTATTCGAAGAAGAGATCGTCGCGACTTTCGAGCCATGCCCCAACCCGTCGCATCACTCAACTCTTGACGAGTTGGGTGACGTTTCCTACCACTGGTAAATGGGCTGGGTCACTCGACGCAGACCTCATAAACGGTAGGGTAAGGGCAATCCTCGTTCTCGAACTAACAAAACACTGATGCAAGCCCCCCATCGTCCCTACCGCATCGTTTTGCAAACTATTTTGGTGGTGTGGCTGATTGTCGCAGCCAGCACAGTGGCATGGAAGTGGTACACCGATGGACGGGCGCATACGGGGGCGTTGACTGAAACTTCCGCTGGCAAATTGGAGGCATTGTCAACTTCAGATGTCGCTGTGATTGCGATTGCCAGTGGCTTGATCGCGATCGTGGCGGCCATTCCTGGCTGGCCGATCCTGCTTCCTGAAACGTGTGATGGTGCCGCAAAAAACGGTTCGCATCTGGATAGTCCAGTGGTTTCGGCGGGCCAAGACCCTGTTGGCGATGGAGACACCGAATCGGAGGGCGAGCCACCCAAGGCTGAACTATCACCCGTGGCGCTTGCGATTGAGCGGCTCGGACACGCCTTCTTGATCGGAATGTTGATTCGTCTGGCGGGCACCGTTGCCTTGTTTTTGGCCAGCAGTTATTACATGCCTGCGTCCCCGACACAGATCGGCATTGGGGTGTTGGGGTGGCACTTGCTATTGTTATTTGCCGAAGTAATTACGCTGTCGCGACAGATCCGCCTGCCATCGTCAACGTAACGACGTCGCGAAAGTCGTCAAGACATTCGATTTTCGCAGGTGTTTGGCATTGGAGGGGTGGGGCGCCGCTCCTGGCGAGTTTCACCACCCCAGACAACCACTCGCGGTCCTTCACGGGCAATTCCTTTCTGGCTTCTTTCGTATTAGAATTCATCGAAATCCTGGCTAAAACAGAGATTCTGGCTAACTCCATCACCCACTCATTCAATTCCACATGTTCTATTTTCTCGCTGCTGGCCACGACCCAACCGACCACGCGATCCCGCACGCACTGCACGATTCACCGCTGCTTCGAATTCCCGCCAATGCGATCGGTGAGAACGTTCCGGCACTGGGGATCCGTGATGGTGTGTACGAGTTTTTCATCACCAACCATTTGATGATGTCAGCCTTCACGGCATTGTGTCTAATCATCGCGGGCGTGTTGTGCTCGCGGCGAATCAGCATTTTTCACGGCGAAGGGCTGGGGCGTTATCAGACTCGCGGTCGACTTTCGCAGCTCTTTGAAACGATCTGTGCGTTCATCCGAGACGAAGTCGCCTATCCGAACTTGCGCGGGCTGACCGACAAATACATCTACTACATTTGGACGGTGTTCTTTTTCATTCTGTTTGCCAACATCCTCGGCGTCATTCCGTTTGGATACATGCTGCAGATGATCACTGGCGATCCACACTATTCGCATTGGGGCGGCAGCGCGACGGGCAACCTCGCATTGACGGGCGTGTTGGCGATCACCTCGTTATTTGCGATCGTGTTCATTGGCATTCGAGAAACGAGCATCAAAGATTTCTTGAACCACTTCAACCCGATCGGTTGGGATGGTGGGATCGCGATGTTGCCGATCGCGTTGCTGTTGTATGTACTCGAAGTGCTCAGTCTGTTGATCAAATGTTTCGTGTTAGCGATGCGGTTGTTCGGTACCATGATGGCCGGCCACCTCGTGCTCGCGGCGTTCGTTGGACTGATCTTCGCGGCCCGCGCCGCTGGCGATGGAACGGCCTATGCGGTTAGTTTGCCAGTCGTGCTGGTGGGCACGGGATTGACGTTGTTGGAATTGTTCGTCTGTTGTTTACAAGCGTTCATTTTCACCTTCTTGACGGTACTGTTCATTGCTTCGATGGCTGTTCACGAACATGACGAACATCTCGATGATAACCCACATGCGATGGACGACGTTTATCAAATGGATCCCGATAAGATTTTTGAACCCGGTCGCATTAGTCCCGCCGTCGGAGCCAGTCACCCGGCGGGTGCCTAGTGGCTTTCGCTGACGCTCCGCTGGTGCCTTGATGGCGTTCACCGAGCACACCATTCGTAGCCGATGGGTGATCCCGATCGCGGGGCCACCTATCGAGAACGGTTTCATTGTCGTTACTAATGGTAAGATCGTTCGCACGGGAAAATTGTCGAGGCTAACTTCCGTTGGCGAATCGTCAACGACTCGCGATCTCGGTGATGTCGCCATTTTGCCTGGCCTCGTCAACGCTCACACGCATCTCGAGTTCAGCGATTTGCAGCACCCCATCGGCAGGCCAGGGATGGAACTGGCGGAGTGGATTGGTGAAGTGATCGGTAGCCGCAGTAAAGCGGCGGGACTTGCTCAAGCCAACGCTGCTTCAGCTCAATCCGTGATCACCAGCGGAGCCATTGAAGCCTGCGATTCTGGTACCTCGTTGCTCGGCGAAATCGCGACCACCCCCTGGCCAGGGATTTTGAAATCATCAGATCAGCAAATCCAAATCTTTGCCTTCGCGGAGGTTCTGGGGCTGAGTCCAGCGCGTGCTACTGAGCGTCTGCTCGCCGCTGATAATCATATCGCATCGCATCCTATGGCCTGCGGTGTCAGCCCTCATGCTCCCTACTCAACGCCGCCCGCCCTGATCGATCGGTGCGTCAAACTTGCATTGCGATCACGTTGTCCATTAGCGATGCACGTGGCCGAGTCACCCGCAGAAAGAATGCTGCTTTCCCATGGCAGCGGCCCTTTCGCGGACACTTTGACGTCGCTCGGTCTGGACGTCTCGGGAATCTTTCCATGGTCCCATCGCGAACCGTTCTTGTGGCTGATCGACCGTCTAGCGGAGGCTCCAGCCGCAATGCTGATCCATGGCAACTATCTATCTGCTAGCGAGATTACTCGGATTGCTGCTCATCCTTCACTGAGTGTGGTGTTTTGCCCACGCACGCATGCTTACTTCGGTCATGCCAAGCACCCAGTTAGCGAACTACTCGACGCTGGCATCAACGTCGCATTGGGAACGGATTCACGAGCCAGCAATCCAGACTTGCAATTATGGCGAGAGGTACGGTTCTTGCTAAACCATCGCCAAGACCTTACCACCGAGAGCGTGCTGAAAATGGCGACGTTGGGAGGTGCCATCGCTTTACAGCGATCCGATTCCCATGGCACGCTGTTGCCAGGACGAACGGCTGTATTCGCCGCAGTGCCCACCACGGCATCTGATCTGAAATCGCTCTACGGCGACTTCGCGGAGTCCGATGCATCGTCCATCGACGCACTCCACAACTGTATCGCGTCATAGAGTGCATGCGCCACGATCGGTATCAACAAATTGCCGCTCAAGATCAGTAGGGCACCAAAGTACAACCCCATCAATCCCGTTATGGCGATATACAATTTGCTGATCGGGTGAACGAACCCGAACGCCACTGACGAGACAACCCACGCAGCGGTCAATTCCCAACCAATCGACTGCGACCACCACGAGATAAAGCCAGCCCATGATAGTGCTGCATTCTCGCCCGTGCCGCTGGCGACCTCGGCGGCATATCCACCAAACGCCCACCACTGACGCACGGTGCCTTCCTCTACAGCAGGTAGCAAACTGACCACGTCCGCTTGCAGCAATTGAGCGATCGCGGGCATCAGCCAACCACGGAACAATAACTCCTCGCCGACACCGGCGCACAAACTAATCACCAGCAATTCCATTGGCCCGAGTTTCAGCATCAACTCGATCATCGGGTGTTCGCTGAGTTGATCGAGTTCTTCAATGGCTGGGTGCTTGATACGCCGAATCACAGCCATGAACAATAGCAACGGGAACGTCGCTAACACGCCCAGCACAAGGCCACCGACGAGCGGTGCAATTTGTTCGGGTGTGGGTACAAGCATGCGTGGGTCGGGGCCGAAGAAGTACCCCAGCAGTAACGCGGCGACACCCAAGCCGCCTTCCACTGCGACTGCGGTTTGGAAGAGTGAATTGGGGGTTGCCTGCTCGTCGTCGTCATCGTCGTCGAAATCCGAATCCGTCACTGAGCCTAACTTCCCGCACGATGGCGATAGGGGTTGAACAATAGATAGTTCAAATGCCGATACAAATCGCTCGAATTGAGCAATTCGGCGTGACCGCCTTCACCGACTAAATTCGCTCCGTTGAGCAGCACGACTCGGTCGGCTTGACGCAGCGTTTGCAGGCGATGCGGTAATACTAGCACGAGAGCCCCCGCATTCGCTAGGCTCCGCATCGCGTTCAAGCAAGGATCGTTACTGAGGTGTTCCGTCGGTGCCGGTGGTTCCTTGGCCAGAATGATCGGTGGACGATGCAGCAGCGCCCGAGCCATCCCGAGCATATAACGCGTCGTCATCGATAACCCGTCACTGGAATGTCCATCATGCAAATCGGTCAACGGACCCACCATCGTTTCTAAACCGTCGCTCAGCCGTGCGATCTGTTCATAGATGCCGAGCTGTTCGAGTGTCTTGACCACGTCGCGTTTGTCAACGGACTTGCTCAAACCCGCCATCAAGTTTTCCGTAATTGTGCCCTCCCACAAAGGTCCGTCTGGGGCAATCCACATCACTTGTTTCGCGAGTGCTTGGGGATGGACATCGTTCAGTGCAATTCCATCAATCTCCACGATTCCGCGCTGGGGTCGCCCGAAACCCATCAGCAATTCCGTCAACGATTGCGTGGAAACATCATCCGTGCCTAACAAAGCGACGAGCGATTTTGGTTTTAGCGACAAACTCAGGTCTCGCAAAATTGGTCGGCCTGTTGCGTCGCTCAGCGACACGTCACGCAAATCAACGGCGTCACGGAGTCCCGCCAATCCTACCAATCGCTCACTCGGGGCCAAATCATCGCCGGGTTTGAGATACAAATAGATCGCTTCGCATGCACGCGAGCTGCGGCGAAGTTGTCGAGCCAGTTCGCTGAATCGTGCCGCTGAAAAGGCCGCTCCCGTCAACGCCAACCCAAGCACCAGCGAAGCAGGCAAACTCAACCCTTGCTCACCATGCAAAATGTTGGCTCCCAAACCCATCACTAAAATCGCGATTGCAATACTGCCTGCGAACATCAACACTGGCCACAGCCGACCTTGCCGTGCATCGTCACCGATCAAGCGACGATCCAACGCATCAAGCTCCACATCGAACGCCTGATCGGCCAAGCCACCAGCTTGCAAACGTGCCATCATCGGTGCGTCACCAATCAAGCCCACGAGCCGATCACGAATCTTGGGGATTTCAAACCGCGACAACTCCAACCATTCGGGATTCCGCAGTGATCCATACAATCGCCACAATGCCGCGCCGCTGATGACAGCTAAGATCGTCAACCACACGTTGACCAAGAGCGCCACGACGACACAGCTCACTAACATCAAGACACTGCGAGGAATCACTCGGTACCACAGCGACAGACCGACGCTCAGTCCTGGCAGATCTTTGTCAATTAGTTGTGAGGCACGCGATCTTTGAGCGGCAGCGCCTTCGGTTTCGGCTCGTCGCAAACTCTGTTGGAGGACACGTTGATGCAACAACTTGATCACGCTACGAGTCCGTCGATCCGCTGAGCGACGGTTCATCCAGATAGAAAAACAAAACACGGCCGACACGAGCACGGCCATCAGCACCAGTTCGCATAGTTGCGTGAACGGATCTTGACGCCTGAAAGCTTCTGGCAAGGGCAAATTCAAAAACGCGCCGAGCTTCACGATGGGGGTCGTCAGGCCTCGCTGATCCAGCGATCCTGGCCGACGGTTCAGGTCACCATCATCGACCAGGGCCGCGACCATGCCGAACAAGACAATCAAAATCGGCACTGACAAGCCAGCCAGGATCGCCCAAAACCAATGTAAGGCGGATCCTGACGCAGCTGCCTCGCGGCGAGGTTGCTCCAATGTTGAAAAGCGATTCACGTTCCACCAGCCTCATGATGTCAATCTATTTCGCGGCAAATGCGCCGATGGACCGATTCTACACTAAAACACTATGCGAGGTCGCGATCCTCGAACAGCAACATCGCCAACATCCACACCGCGATGACAAACACGACTAGATAATTGAACACACCCGCCAGGTAAATCAGTGGCACCGCGCTGCCCGAATCCATGGCCGCCTGCACGTTAAACGAGTTCAAATTGGGCACAATCACCGCGATCAATTTGCCCACGAAACCAACGAGTTCCGTATTCTCTGTGGCCGACGCCACCAACGGGCTGGTCAAATTTCCGATCACGTAAATGGAGAAACACGTCAAGAAATTCGCGAGCAAGGGTACACGAGTTGCCAAAGCAACCGCCACACCGCCGATCGCCATCGTTTCCATGAAGTACAAGCCAAGCACAGGTAACGTCGTCATGATCTCTTCATGGCCGACTTGCCAAACCGGTGTCTTCTCGCTTGTCTCCCGAGCATCATAAATCGGCTTGTAACTGAGCACGACCAACAGCACCGCCGACAAGATCACGAACAGGACCAACACGCTTAGCATGATTCCCGTGTACTTGCCCAACACGAACGAACGACGACTGACAGGCTTGCTCAGCACCGTCAACGCCGTACGACCTTCGATCTCCTCACTCACCGAAGTGCCCGCGCTCCACACCGCAAGCAGCATGCCCATAACCATGATCAACGTCACACCGCTGTCTTTGAGCAACCGAATGTCATCACCGAGTGTGTAAAAGGGATATATCCCAAACAGCAAAATACCGAACATGCCCATCGACAACAGCAACAGGTACAACGGCTGAGCCATCTCGTTTTTGGCCGTCGACAAGGCCAACGCCCACACTCGCGGCGCGGCTTGACGAACCGCCATCAATCCGGTCATCGTCAAAAAGAAAATGATCGCCGTGAACACAATCGACGATGCCTGCGGGACTTGCGGGAGGTTTTTAAAGGTGAACACGACTCGGGCGGGGTCAATCTCTTGATTGTAAATATGCAAGTTGCCTGGATCGCCAGGGATGGGTGGCGTCTCACGGTCTTCATAGCGATACTTGATCGCCTCGCTGCTACCGGGGTTCAGTTCGATTGGCGAGCGACTGAATGCGGACGGATCGGATGAATCGGCTAAGAAAACTTTCTTGTCGCTTTCGATCGTCAGTTCGGCGACATTCCGAAAGTTGTAAGCAATGTTGGCAGGCAAGAACTCGGGGTCGTCCGATGATGACGGAGCGATCTCAGCCACGGCGATTTGCGTCCCATCGCCGAACACGTTCACCGATGGGATGCTCTCCAGAATCGCACGTGGTTCTTCGACAAACATCGTTAACAACAACCCGAATACAGCAAACACACCAGCGGTGCCGAGCAGGTAAGGCACCACGCCTTCGCCCATCATCGACCACCATTCCGATCGCGTCCGATGCCACATGCCGTAAACGAGGCCAAACCCCAGCCCGATGCCGATCGTGATCAGCGGCAGCAACAGCAATTGCCGATTGTCGCCACCCTGAGGCAGATAGATCACACATAGAATCGCCGAAAAAATCGCACCCACAATTAGCGACAAGGTGATCCCACGCCGGGGCCGATCCGGGAGCGTGCCCAAGCCGGGGACGAATGAGAGCAGGGCCAGGACACCGTAGACGACCGCCATCGCGAGTACGCCCAGCAGCACGCCGATCGATAACACCCAAATCGGTGTGGCAAAGGTTGGCATCCATTGCCCCATCGCCCCCAAAGGCAGATGCAAGTTGTTCAACAGTGTCGTGGAAGACAATTCAGTAGCGGATAGGCCAGCGATCATGCTCGGCAACTCAAAACGAGGTGAAACGTCAAAGGAAAATACAAAAATCTAACATTCAGGCGCGAAAAATACCTGCCGATCGGATCAGCCGAACCGAGAGGAGTGTGCAAGCTACGCAGCCCGACGCGGTTTGGTTTACAGAAAAGTGTCATTCGTACGAACCGGCCCGTTGCCCCCCACGAACCACTGGCCCTTTCGCTAACATGGCGATGACGTCCACCGAATTGCCAACTCTACCGTCGCTACCGACTTATTATCCCAAAGACCGCCCCGTGACCACGACCTTGACACCTCCCGCACCCACCAATCTCCGCGAACTGCTCAGCGAAGGCTGGCAGTCGAAGACCGTCAAACAGGAAATTCGCGACAACTTTTCCCGGATGCTCGCCGCTGGCGAGGAACTTTTCCCCGGCATCGTGGGCTACGACGACACCGTCATCCCGGAAATCAACCTGGGTTTGCTCGCGAAGCACGACATGCTGTTTCTGGGTGAAAAAGGCCAAGCCAAAAGCCGGTTGATGCGATCCTTGGTCCGCTTCCTTGATCCGTTTGTGCCGTATATCGACCACCCCGATTTGCCGATCCACGAAGACCCTTTGGCACCCATTTCCTCGCTCGGACGGCGCCTGGTCGAGCAGCATGCTCCCGAGGACATCGCGATCGCCTGGTGGCCTCGCCAAGACCGCTACGCCGAACGACTCAGCCCCGGCACTAAGTTCGCGGACATCATCGGCGAAATCGACCCTGCCAAACTGACTGGCGGCGTCAGCATGAGTGCCGAGGAATCGCTCTCGTTCGGATTGATCCCCCGCATGCACCGTGGCATTTTTGCGATGAATGAGCTGCCTGAACTCGATGATCTCGTCCAAGTCGGTTTGTTCAATATTCTGGAAGAACGCGACGTGCAAATCCGTGGGTATCCCATCCGCTTCGATGTTGATGTGTTGATTCTGTTCTCTGCCAACCCGGCCACTTACAACCGCAGTGGCAAGGTGATTCCTCAACTGAAAGACCGCATTGGGACGATCGTGCAAACTCACTATCCTCGCGAACGCGACCAGGGCATCGAAATCCTGCAACAAGAGATCGGAGATGACTTGGGCGGCGAATATCCCGTTCACGTGCCTTTATTCATGTATCAAATCATCGAGGAGATCACCAACCGGGCGCGGCAGAGCAAATACATCGATCAAGCCTCGGGCGTTTCGGCTCGTTTCTCGCTCTCAAACTTCCGCACCCTTGTCGCCTCAGCCCGGCAACGCGGCATCCTGCATGGTGAATCGCCTGCCGTGCCGCGGATCAGCGACCTCGGCCACATCTATTCCAGTTCCATCGGCAAACTGGAACTGGACCTGATGGGGACGCACCAAATGAGTGAGCGACAGGTGCTCGACAACGTCATTGCTGAAGCGATTCAGATTGTCTTCAGCGAATATATCGAAGAGCACGGCTTAGCCGAGATCGCGGAGATCTTCCGCAGTGGTGTGCGTGTTGAGGTGGGCGATCTGTTGCCCAGTCATTTGTACGCCGAGCGATTGCAACACGTGCCGCCTGCCTGGGATCGCGCCTTTGAAGTCAACGCGAGCGAGAACGAAGCGATGCGAGCATCCTGCGTCGAGTTCATTCTCGCCGGGCTGTATAGCCTCGATAAAATCAGCCGCTCCCAAAAACATGGCAAGATCCATTACGAGACTTAAATCAGCGTTGCCAAAATTCGCTTCACCACGACAATGGAAACACTGTTACCCAGCATCTTCCAACGGCGGCGTGTCGAGACCTGTTCAGGGAAACCGAACGTTTCGGAATAGCCCAAGAGTCTGGCAACCTCCAGCGGTGAAAACCGACGAACCCGATCACCATCACGAACATACGAACCTGACCGGACGATCGACTTGCCATAGCCGCTGCCAAAACACGCCGCGCGCGATGATCTATCGGCAGGCCGAACGATGTCCATCGCGTTGGCGTAGGCGTCCACGATGGCCGGATCAACCAACAATTCGGGCGACGGATTAGGTTCAAGAACATCGCGAACAGTATATGCCCAGTGAACGCCACGGGGCCTTACCACTGGTGGTTGAATCTCTTTACTATCACGCCGAGCGATCAAGTAGTAACGACGACGTAAATTTGGAATACCAAACTGCGTCGGGCACAGCTCGCCACCCCAAGTCACAAAACCGCGTTTGTGCAAGGCTTGTCGCAAATTTACGGCATCCGTTGAACTTGCAAACTCCGGTACGTTTTCAAGCAACAACGATTGTGGCAAACGCTCACTGCTGGAGAGAAACCCGATGATGCTGCGAATCGCATCACAGCGCCGGTCGCTCTTCGGATCCTTGCGACCGCGACGACAGTACGGTTGGCAAGGAGGCGACAGCCACCAGCTACAATCTTGGCCGCTCTCGGCGAACTCACGCAGATTCATGGACTCAATCGTCCGTCGCTCCACGTGCAAATCAAAATTGTGCTCATGCACCGCAGCACATTGTCCGTCAATGTCGATCGCGTGGGAGACACTGATTGGTGAACGATCAAGCCGTTCAGCGTTGAGCTGCCGAATCGCTTCAGAAACGCCACCGATGCCACAGAAAAACTCAATAACCAAAAAACGGATCTCCTCAATTCAGGGAACAGACGCTCTCGGCTGAAAAGCATACCTCGAAGTAATTCAGGAAAATCCGCATTTTTTCCCTGTTTCGCCTCTGGTGTTTGTTTTTTCACAGTTCACGGGAGCCTATATTTATGGGGTACAAACGCATTGTTTAACGAACTTTAATAAATGAGCGAATGGTGAAAACACTCCAAACTACCGCAGTTCTTTCGATCGTGTGTGCCTGCATGGTCATTCCCTCGCTGGGATGCTCAACAAGCGAAAATCAGACAGGTGCCAGCACGAGTGAGATTCAGCAATACATCCAAGACAACCCTGACAAGGTCGCCACTCCGGCCGATAGTCCCGCCGATGAGGCAGCGGAATTTGCAGCAGGCAACGGATAGAGTTATCCGGCTTATTTCAATTCCTATGCAGTTCTATATCGTTCGTCGTGAATGTCCACGACGGTCTGTTCGTTCCTTTCTAGTGGAAATAATTAAATGATCTATCCTGTTCAAAGACGTGGCTTCACGCTGGTGGAGCTACTCGTTGTGATCGCCATCATTGGCGTCTTGGTCGGCCTTTTACTACCTGCGGTGCAAGCAGCCCGCGAGGCGGCGCGGCGAATGAGCTGCAGCAATAATGTCAAACAATTGGGGCTGGGTATGCACAATTACCACGCTGCCTACAATCAGTTACCGACACAACGAGGTGGAACATCGAAAGTGTTCGGCAACAATGCGCAAGCCGCGCAGCCTAGACCGGCTGGCGGCATCTATGGTGGTAACAATCGCAACAATCTCAGCGCTCTTGTACCGTTGCTACCGTTCATCGAACAACAAGCTTTATGGGAACAGATCAGCAACCCGTTCGCAGTTGTTGATCCCCCCACGCCTCAAGTGTTCTACAACGCGATGGGGCCGAACCCCGAAATGTCGTTAGCTGATCATGCCACAGGAAGTTACGACCCTTGGATCACCAACGTTACTTCATTTCGCTGCCCGAGCGATCCCGGTGTTGGCTTGCCGGCACAGGGACGAACGAATTACGGGGTTGCTATCGGTGACGCACTTGGGCAACAAAACACGGGAGGAGTGTTTGAAACTGGACTTCCCGATCCAACGGATTATCCACGTGCTAACACGGCCTGCCGAGGCATGTTTCGATCGCGAGTGGCGATGAAATTCCGTGACGTTTTAGATGGACTGGCCAATACGATCATGATGGGTGAATTCAACACAGATCTCGGAGACCGGCACGTCACCACGCAAGCGCTTGACCGGACAACGCCCGCGCCCACGATCATCAATGACCCCTCGTCGTGCACAAATTCTACCGAAAAGGATCCGCAACGCCCGACGTTTTGGGCATCAACGTCCACTCAGCTCGCCGGTGGTGCTGAGGTCCAGCGCGGCTACAAATGGGCATGCGGGTTTCCTGTGTTCACCACCATCACCACCATCACGCCCCCGAACTCCCCTATCTGCAGCACTGGTAACAGCACATGGCAACCGGGGATCTACGGTCCGAGTAGTCGTCACCAAGGCGGCGCACACGTTCTGATGGGCGACGGCGCGGTCAAGTTCATCACTGATTCCATTGAGTCAGGCAACCAATCCGCTGGCAATATCTGGTGGAACGGCACGGGAGCGCGTGCCCCCGGCAGCAAAAGCCCTTATGGTCTTTGGGGAGCACTCGGAACACGAGCAACCAAAGAGACGATTGACAGCGAGTTCTGACATCGTCGCAACGTTTTTTCTCTTAACGGAACGGCACGTTTTCAACGGCTTCCCCCAAACTGCGTTTGGGGAAGTCAACCGTAGCCCTCCTTTGGCCTAAAGACTTGCTGTCGTGTGCTTATAGAAGAACCTGACCGACAACGCCAAGCAGGAAGCCTAGGACGGCACCGATCGCTGGTGCTCTTTGGTTCTTGCTTTTGGACTGCGGTGCCAGTTCCTGAAACGTCAAGTATAAAATCCCACTGGCGGCGAAGAGCATGATGAAGCCGACGACTGGCGGATATGCGGCCAGATACTGGTAACCAACCCATCCAGCGAGCGGCCCGAGTGGGGCGCAGGCCGCTAGCAACAACACCAATCTCTTGCCGCCGATGTCTCCAGTCGCACTCAACTCACGGAACGCGTTGAATCCTTCAGGTAGATTCTGCAGCGTGATCAAAACCGCCAGCAACGATCCTGTCTTCTCACCATGTGCAAATCCGGCTCCGAGTGCGATCGCTTCGGGAATGAAATCAGATAGCATCGCGACCAACTGAGCGATCGAACTCTGCGACCGGGCTAGTAATGTTTCCAACCCCCAGAATACGACCGCACCGGCAACGAACGCCGTCACGATCCAGCCCAGAGAGAGTTCTTTCACACCGTCGGGTACCAGCACCAACGCTACTGCCGAGATCAACACACCGCCGCCGAACGCAATCACGCTGTGACGAAACTCTTCTTCGAGCCATTGCGGCGAAATCCGTTCTACCATCGCGACTGCACCGCCGACCGGAATAGCTGCGCCCGCCATCAACGTCAGCAACAACACCTGCACTAATTCGTTCATCACGCATCCTCTGCTGGCGTTGAAACGCCCAACCGCTTCACCGCAGCCCACCAAACCCAAACGATCAGCAGGCCCTGCAGTGGCAGCCGAGCTACGAGTGCCCAGTACGGAATGTTTGGAAACTGGTCCGCATGAACCACCATATGAAAATTCGCCGGAAACACGGCAATCAACAAAGCAATCAGTCCCCACCCAGAGGCCCGCCGCAACCATGGCACCGCAATCCCCACGCCACCGACCACTTCAAAGAACCCCGAAAGATACACCAAGGCCAACGGCCATGGCAGATACTCTGGCATGATCTTCAAATACACGCCGGGAAATACAAAATGATTGATGCCGGCTGCGATGAACAGAAGCGATATCAATGCACACGAAATCGTTAACATTCTATTCAAAGCCCAGTCACCAAAATGAATTGTTCATGGTGCAGAGACATCGTACATCCCTGCGTGTAGGCGGTTGCTACCGTCGTGATTCTACTGGGCAGGGATCGCATGCACTGTAAAGTAGATTTCCTCTCGGAACTTGCCCTGCTCTGCATCATGAAATTGCATATCAACGCGAACCTGGTCACAGGTTTGTAAATCGGGCAGGCTGAGGGTCACAGTGCGTTTATTGGGCGAGATGACGATGGACTCGATAGCGAGCTCGTCGCGCCCTTTGACGCTTGGTTCGCCAACCCGGAATTGGTCCGATCCGTATTGGCGGGACCAACGGTAGTTCCACATTTCTGCTTGCCAAGCCTTCGGATCCGCTGCGTCCTCGGCAACATCGAAATTGAATGTTAACTCGATACCACCGGGAACCACGGAGGCACGTTCGATCATCCTTGGTTGGTGAGTCTTAGATGGACCGACGTAGCGTAGCCGTTGCAAACAACCGTCACGACCACCTGCGGGACCTTGCCAGCCCGACAGGCCAGTGCCGTAGACTTGGCCATCGAGCGGATTGACGCGCAGTCGCATCACGCCCGCATCCCATTGGTGCGGCAAGGCGACAATGGACGCTTGCGTGATATCGCCGATGTCCTGCATCGACAAATAATACAGCCACCCTTTGCCGAACGAAGAATGAATCAGCCGACCTGACAGCGGCCCCCACCGCTCGTCGCCCGCCCAAACTTGGCCGCCACATGAATTGTCCAGTTCCTGAGGCATCCAAATCATCGGTTGATCAAACTCAGTCGGCAGTTCGCCACCGTGCTTGGATCGCAACCACTTGTCTTGCGTATCGTTCATCGGCATGTTTCCATAGAAACCATTTCGCTTAATCAGCGAGATCTTTCCGGCTGGCATCCATGGTCCTTGATTGTCGCTGACCGTGAAGCGATCGTCAGCCAATTTCCCCATTCCGTTGGGCGTCCGCACGCCCCACGCGAACACTTCGGCGGAACCGCCGTCGGATGGGATTTTCATGATGGAACCTGGTCGATGATGATCCGTGTGCTGGCCAGCTTTGGCGAGATAAAAGTTGCCAGCCGAGTCGGTTTGTAGGTCAAAATTGTAAGCATGAAAAACTGATGACACGTCATCGTCGTTCCAGAATGATTCGATGAAGTCGGCTTCGTCGTTATCGTCAAAATCATGCAGGCGTTTGATCCCGTCATGACAAGTGACATAGATTTTGCCTGCGACGACGCGGACACCGAAAGGCTCGAATAGTCCGGCCGCAAAACGTTTCCATGTCACGCCGTCAAGTTGATCGTCAATGCCACTGACAAGATAAACGTCACCGCCGTGCGTCGTCACGACAGCACGTCCATCATCCAGGAAATCGAGTGAACTGGTCCGCAGCCAAGCGTTCCAGGGGTTTTCAAACGGGACGGGAAGCGTATCGAGTGAGTACCCATTGAGCGGTTCGCCCAGTGAACCGGCCAACGTGATGCGCTGCGGCCAACGCGTCGAACCACCATGAGTCATCTCGTGCGGATCTTTGATTGGTTGCTTAGACGCCTCAACCATGAAGGCGTTAAAGTCTGTCTGTTGCGATGCCGTGATTGAACATCGCTGCAAACGGAAGACACGGGCCCTATCGCTCGCCGGAATCGTCAATATCAGTTGTTCTCCAGTCATCGAAAAAAACAAACCGTCCGTGTCGCCGACAACTGCGTTGGCCGTCAAAAACTGCTCGTCAACCGGCGACGAAGCGCTCGTGGAATCGCGATCCTGTGCCGCTACGGTGTCTGGAGTCCACGTCCAGATCGCGTTGTAGTCAGAGAGCTGCTTCCTACCGGAGACTTTAGTGATATCCGCTTGATTCATCGCCGATTCGTAGATCGCGGCCCAACTGATTTGACCTGAGAAGTCGCCACCGAAATCGGTGGCCGTCGCACCGAGCTTCAAAACATGCTTGGCGACAGCGTCCCGGCGAAAATCGTCGGCAGAATTCTGCAGCTTGCCATCGAGATACAAGTGCGTTTGCTGCTTCGTGACAACAACTGCTGCCGTATGCCAGCGGTTATCGGTAACCTTGGCCTTGCTTTGAATCGCGCCCAACCAACCGATATCGAAGACTAATTTACCGCTGCGAATGAAGAGCGTTTTTCCGTCAGGCACCCATTTGCCTTCCAGAGGTGCTGATGCAATCAAAGTGCCATCGGTTGATGACTTGAATCGAACCATGAACGTGCGGTCGGGAGTTCCAAGATCCAGTTGCTTCGCGCGGTCTGCGGCCACAACGTGAATCGGCTCGTTGCGTTGTCGGGCCGTCTGTGACTCCTTGGGTCCAGAACTGGGCACGAACGCCAAAGTATCTTCGATCGAGACCTCGCCATCGCGAGTTCGCTCGGCCACGCGCAGACGCAGAGATTGCGTGCCCGCAGCGATGTGAAATGTGTGCTGCACGATTGGCGTCTCGTTCAGTGAATCAGTCCAGATCGTTTCCAACACTTGACGGTCGGCGAGTGCGTAACTCAGGATGGCTCGATTGTCGTACAAGTAGTGACCATGATAGGTCGCAATATCGGCATCGACAGGGCCGCGTGTGGGTTTGATTTGTTCGTCGATTTCAAACGAGCCGTTCAGTTCCCAAGCAAAGCAATCCAAACCTGCGATTGGTGTGCCGATGGGCTGCGGCATCCCTTCGCCACGTTGTCGGTAGTGCTGTGTTTCAGAAAGATTTAAAAATCCACCTGTCCAAACACCACCCAAACGAAAGCGATGTAAGTCGTAGTTAACCGTGAGCTCGTTAGGTAGTCGAAAAGTGAGGGCGTTGTTGATGTCATCGCCAAGTTGCGAAGCCAGGACGGGCCCGAAATCGCGATCATCGCCAGTGAGGAATTCGCCATCGTCGGTGCCCTGGGGCAGACTGGCCAGATACGCGGCATCGATCTCACTGTAGCCAGGATTCCTGTCACGCATGAAGTTTTCACGGATGAAATAGATGACCTGATAGCGTTCCTTCGGCGACAGGTGCTGCATCGACCCCATCAAACCATTTCCGAGCGTCAACGTTTTCAACATGCCCAACGGATCGGTACCGAATTTCAACTTGTCCGTTCCAAACGCACGGGCGGATGCGAGTGTTGGTCGATTCCCGTCGGCCCCGTGACAGTTGACACAATGGTTGAAGTAAATTTTCTGTCCACGCGCACGATCGTCTTCATTGAACTGCTCCAAGATGCCTCTGTGGTCTAAGTTAATCGTGTCATCTTGGATGACCAGCAAGTCCGCCGCCGGCCGCAGTTTGTCCGCCCGTTTTTGTCCGCCCTGAGCGACTTCGACAACGTAGCGAACCAGATCCAGGAACTCGCGTTGTTCACGTAGCGATGCGGTTAAACCGGTGGGCATCAAAGAGACATCCACCGCAACGCGTTCTTCGATGTTCTGTTTGTCGATAATGATCTCGCGTTGCAGATCCTGAGCGTCACGCAAAACAAGCTTTTGTTCGTCTTCGCGGGAGATCAACCCGCTGAATACTTTACCGTCGACAGTCAGCACTCGCCAAGTTTGATATTCCGGTTTGATTTGTCGCGAAGGGTATAGGATCGATTCAATGATCGAACTGACGGTGACGTCTTTGCCGCTGTTGGCCAGTGACGGCCCCAAGGGTGATTTCTGGTTAACCGATTCGCCATGACACTGAACACAGGCTGCGGCAGATTTGTAAAACACCAAGGCACCACGCCGCGCATCACCGCTGCGATTCACGTCCTCCGCTAACTCGCTGAGCGGTACCGATTTCAGTCGCGTTTCCAAGTCAATAGGTGATTGGCCGAGTACACTGGATGGCTGGAGCGTGATCAGCATGCCAACGAGAATTAGGGACAAGTGACGAGTCATAGATGATTCGATTGCAGAGGAGTGATCGGGTGGCTGTGGATGAATGTGATGCTCGCTTCAGTGTAATAGCAGCACGATGATCTGTGTTGCCGATGAACGAGGCGATCAGTACCGCATGGTTAGCAATTTTTTCGTGAAAAGAGCCTCAACAATCTCCCTCACTCGCATCGGCCTGAACGGTCTTGCTCTCAGCACCGGTGCATAAGTAAATCAGCAACACACGTAACCGATTTTCTCCGAAACTCACGGCGTTGAACGTCTCGGAGAGACGCTGCTACGTGCGTTACGCCCAGAAACATTGACGCAATCGTTCAATGATCTGCTGTACGGGGGCGGTCCATTCGCCGAACTCGGTTTGGCGGCTGAGGATGGTGTTGGGATACCAGGCCGTGATCTCACCTTGCATCAGCCAACGCCAATCTGGCACACGACCGAGCAAGAGATGCGTGCGGACGCCGAGGGCACCAGCAAGGTGCGCGATTGCGGTGTCAGTGGTCACCATCGCATCGAGACTGCATAACACAGCCGCAGTGTCCACGAACTGGCCTGTGGATTGATCGAGTGTCTCGGGCAATCGCAAAATCGAACCAGCGAAATCAACGGTTTCTAATTGCTCCACTCCGTGACCGAACTGCATATTGACGATCTCGAACTCGCCGGACTCGACGAGCGGTCGGAAGACTTCGAGTTGCACGCTACGATACACGTCCGCATGATGCTCACGGTTGCCTTGCCAATTGATGCCGATGATCGGTTTCGTCGACGATGATTCTTTACGAGCGGTTGCTAACCACTCTCGCCAGTGCTCAATCGCCGCCTCGGAGGCACTCAAATAACCGGCGGTTCGTGTTGCCGGTCGCTGCGCAGGCGTGAACAATTCAGGGCCGAAATAAATTTCTCCATCTCGCCGAAACAATCCTTCCAGGATTTCCAAAAATGAACCTTGGTAGTTCGCTTGCGTGAGTTGGCCATGCAACATGGCCATGCCTGCTGCCATCGCGTTACCACCCGTTGCACTGGGGAGCACCTCGGCGACGAGTTCATCAATACCTGGTGCCGTGCGGAATAATGGGATCAGCTTATCGCTACAGATCACGATCACGGTTGCACCGCTGGCTTTGAGTGCAGCGGCGACACGAATGAAATGAATCGCGTCGCCGAGACCCTGTTCAGGATAGATCACGATCGTGCGTCCAGCGAGTTCCTCGCCAGACCAAACCGGGACGTGGATGCCAGCGGACTGCCAAGCCGCAGCGATCGGGGGCCGCGCCATGCCAGGCATCCGCCAACGCCAGCGAAATTCGTCGAACCCGCGGCGGTAATCACCCATCAACAATGAGATCACGCCGAGATTTCGGTGCAGCTCGGCGTTGTTGGGATCAATCTCAAGGCCGCGTGTGTACCACTGCAAACCTCGCTGCACATCGCCATTCCACACCCACAGCGTGCCGCGATTCTTCAGAGCCGAAAGATAATCTGGTTGCTGGTTGAGTGATTTCTCGAAGCACTTTTCCGCTTCATCAATCTCGCCCAGCATCCGCAACGAGTTGCCGAGATTATTCCAAGCGATTGGAAATTGATCTTTCAGCCTGAGCGCCTTGCGATAAGACGCCACTGAGCCTGCGAAATCTCGCAGATCAAACTGAGCGATCCCAAGGTACACCCAGGCTTCAGCAGAGTCGGGAAGTTGATGCAAAACGCCGCGATACAATTGCATCGCGGCGTTAACGTTTCCACTCTGGTGAATCTGCCAACCTTGTTGCAGGACTTCGCCAACGGACGGCATTAGTCTAAGAACCCGACCAAGTCTTGGCTGCGACTGGGCTGTTGTAGTTTCCGCACCGCTTTGGCCTCGATTTGCCGAATCCGCTCGCGGGTCACCTTGAAAATGTGCCCAACTTCTTCCAGCGTGTAACTGTAGCCGTCACCTAAACCATAACGCAGTTTGATGATTTCGCGTTCGCGATAGGACAACGATTTCAGTACACCGGTGATGCGTTGACGTAGCATTTCCTGTGTCGCACCAATCTGCGGGCTTTCGGCGGTCCCGTCTGGTAACAAATCACCAAACTGACTGTCTTCGCTATTGCCGACGGGGCGGTCCAACGAGATCGGGAAGCGGCTCATCGTGAGCACCCGGCGGGCTTCTTCGATGGTCACATCAGCGCGGCGGGCGGTTTCTTCGATCGACGGTTCACGTCCGAGTTCTTGCAACAAGGTACGTGCAACGTTTCGCACGCGGCTCATCGTCTCGACCATGTGTACAGGAATCCGAATCGTGCGGCTTTGATCGGCCACCGCACGTGTAATCGCTTGGCGAATCCACCATGTTGCGTAGGTGCAGAACTTGAAACCACGGCGGTATTCAAACTTGTCCACCGCTCGCATCAAACCAGCGTTCCCCTCTTGGATCAAATCCAAGAACGACAGTCCACGATTGCGATATTTTTTGGCAATCGAAACGACCAACCGCAGGTTACCTTCGCTGAGTTCCCGTTTGGCTTGTTGATATTCGCTGTAAACCTTGCCGAGTACATCGCAGCGATTTCGCAATGACGTCGGTGTCTCTTGGCAAGCCGTCAAAATCTGGCGACGTTCATGCAACAATTGCTCGCGGACTTCGCGACCATGTTTGGTGCGTTTTTGGTCTCTGATTTGCGTGTCGATTTCGTCCAACCGGCGAGAGAATTTCTCGAGGATGGCGATGCGAGTCTCGATGCGTTGGGTTCGCAAGCCGAGTTCTTCGATCAATCGCACGGCGCGGCGACGACGACGAGCGAGTGCACGCCACGCTTCGGCGCGACGACGGGCGGGTGTGCTTTTGCTCATGGCGACTTTCCAGTCGTGCCGGTTGCGGCTGAGCAAGGTTTGCAAGGTCCGCAAGTTGTGAGGCAAACGACCCACGATTTGTTCTTTCTCGAGCCGATCCGTCACGCTGACTTGGACGGTGCGGTCAAATGGAAGTTGACCTCGGTATACCTTTTTGAGCGTCTTGTACGCTTCCACGAGCACATAGTGATTCTCCAGCAACTTCGTGCGGAAGCGGCGACGAGTTTCCTCGATCCGTTTGGCCAGTTCAATTTCTTCGCGGCGGGTCAACAATGGAATCTCGCCCATCTGGGTGAGGTACATACGAACGGGATCGTCCGACCAGGTCTCTGATTCGTCGATCGCAATCAATTCATCGGGACTTTCCAGTTGCACTTGTCCGTCGCCGACATCGGCTACGTTCACACCGGTATCGTCCTCGTTATCATCAACGGGGAGCTTACGAAAGCCACCGGAAACGACGTCGGTGTTTTGTGCCGAAACGTCATCAAAATCATCCATCATCGGATCGAACAAAGTATCAACTCCATCAAGTGTTAGGTGTCTGTTTTGTATTTGCGACTGCGATGCGGTCAGCCGGGTTCCACCGGGCACCGCGAGGGCAATCAGTGAGACGTTCGGAAGCGCCTCGTGTGGTTTTCGTGCGTGATTTCTATGAAGACTTCATGGAATTGAAGACATTCGGAAGTGGCGAGGTGCGAGTGTAATTGGAGGAAACAGTAAAACGAGTCATGTTGTGGGGTTTCTGAGTGATGTCAGGATCAATCCTTTCAAAGTCGAAAACTCCCCCTTAAAGTCAAATCGATGTTTCTCGCTGATCAATGACACTGGTACGCAGCCGGAGAGATGATAGTTTCTCGAAGCTTTCGGCGTCTGATTTGAGATCGTGCTGTTAGCGTGGTGGTACCACAATGAAGCCAGATCATTCCAAACGATCACAAAATTTTCATTCACTATCAATCTACCACCCACTAGCCTGACCACTTGAAGTACCTCTTCAAATGGAAAAAGATTCCGATTGGCTAAAATCCCCGGTCTTGACGAACGTTGGGCCTCGGGGAATGGATCCACGTGCTCAGGTGTGTTTGGCAAGAACCAACTTTTTTTGCCGAAAAATCTCACCCATTTCTACTCAAGAAACAGTTCATGAGCAGTATGTTCGCCTGGCAAATTGCCAAGCCAGCGATCGTTTTCGAGCACACCATCCTGGCGAAACTGAGGAACCACGCACCGGGGGTGGCGCGAACCCAATCCCTGTGGGTTGCGAAGACGAACGATAGTTCGTTGTAGTTGGTGTCGCGAGTCATCGGCAAATGTCCGGTCGGGTGTGGCCACCTGACGGGAGCGACTGGTCGTGTGTTAACCTCAGCACTCCGCAATGGTAGTCGCTGGCTCCTGCGGGTCTAGCCGTCAATCGCCTACTTTCTCTGCGATTGCAGGCAATAATGAGTGGACTCCACTCCTACTTGCGACCGGCATTCCGGCGTTTTTCAATATCATTTTTCAATTGCTGTGACTTGACCATGTATCAACTGACCTGTCCCCAATGTGAGACCATTCACGAAGTCGCTGCTGCCAAGGCGGGGGGCGAGATCTCATGCACGAACTGCCACGAGGTGATCGCGGTACCTAAACTCGGGGAGCTACGAAACTTGCCCGCAGCCGCGAATTCCGCAGCGGCCGATCGCGACGCGTCTGCCCCCGCTGGGCTGTCCGGTGGTCGTTCGATGGCCTTCGCTGCCCTCGGGTTGGTCTGCCTGCTTAGCCTCTTAGGAACAGCGTTTTGTGGTGTGAATTGGTCCACTACTGAGGCTCCGATGTCGACTTCCAAGCACCTGGAAATGCTGGGGGAAATGTACAGCGAAGTCAGTGCGTCGCAATTGATTCGCGAATTTGAAGAAATCACCGAATACGGAGTCGACGTGCCAGCACCGCTGAAATACCGAACTCAAGAATTACAGAAACAGGCTTGGGGCCAAAAAACGATCGGATTCCTGGCGCTGGCAGCGGCGGCGTTCGTCGCGGCCCTGTTTGTCGGGCGGCGGCAGCGAGGCAACGCAGCCTCGGCTTGAACGGAGCCTCGGCTTGAACCCGAACTGAATCCGGCGGGTTGCAGGTCGTGAATACGAGGTGAATATTTTGTTCGCTTTTACTGCGCTGCTAATCGCACCAGAACGGGACACTTGGTTTTAGCAACCTCAACGATCGTGCTTCTTCCACCAAAACAACTCCTACGCACAAATCTCAATGCCCGATCACGTACAGACTTTCGCTGCCCTACGGCATCATTTCCGCAACACATCACTCGTCGCCTCAGCCGCTGAATTGCTGCAGTGGGATGAGCGAACAGGAATGCCCATCAAAGGAAGTGAGTTCCGCGCCGAACAAGTCGCTTACTTAAGCGGTCTCGTCCACGAAATGCGAACCAGCGACGAAGTCCAGCGGTGGCTCGATCAACTCGATGGTTGGCCAGAGACAAACGATCCGCACAGCGACATCGGCTGCACTGTGCGATTGGTGCGCAAAGATTTTGAGAAACAACGACGCTTGCCCAAACAACTCGTCGAAGCGATCGCCTCGGCGACTGTGCGTGGGCAAAGCTGCTGGGATGCCGCTCGCAAGGCGGACGACTACCGTCAATTCCAATCGTCGTTACAAGAGATGATCTCGCTGCAACGTACCGCCGGCGAAACATTGGCTGACGCGGGCCAGTCACCTTACGAAGCCTTGCTAGATCAATACGAACCCGATGCGAAGGTAGACCATTTGTCGCAGGTCTTCGCGGGGTTGCGAGCAGAACTCGTCAAACTGCTCGACGAAATTAAAAATTCGCCTCGACAAGTCGATGACACGTTGCTGCGACAGAAATACACCGTCGCGGCCCAGCGGGAGTTGTCGCAGACGTTGGCGGCAGTGATCGGATTCGATTTTGATCGCGGTCGCTTGGATGAAACGTCGCATCCTTTCTGCACCAACCTGGGCCCTTCGGATTGCCGTATTTTGACGCGGTACGACGAAGCGTGGTTGCCTGGCAGCATCTTCGGAACACTGCACGAAGCTGGTCACGGCCTATATGAACAAGGTCTGCGTGCTGAGTGGTATGGTCTGCCACCAGGCAGCTACGTTTCCTTGGGCATGCACGAATCGCAATCACGCCTCTGGGAAAATCTCATCGGTCGCTCGCTGGCGTTCTGGAAACACTTTACGCCATTGATGAACAATCGACTCGGCCAGCCCGCGACGGCGGAGCAGTGGCACGCGAGCTTCAACCGCGTGCAGCCTTCGCTGATCCGAGTGGAAGCCGACGAGGCCACGTACAACTTGCATATCATCGTGCGTTTTGAACTCGAACAAGCATTGATTTCCGGCGACTTGTCGACAGACGATTTGCCGGACGCGTGGAACGAACGTTATGCCAACGTGATCGGCGTGCGATCGCCCTCAGCCGCCGATGGTGTCTTGCAAGACGTCCACTGGAGTGCGGGCTTGTTCGGGTACTTCCCGACGTACACGCTCGGCAACCTGATCGCCGCCCAACTCTATGAAACCGCTCATGAAACGCTCGGTGACCTGGACGGAATGATTGCCCAAGGCGATTTCACGCCACTGTTGAACTGGCTGCGTATTCACGTTCATACACATGGCCGAAATTACACCGCCAACGAGTTGGTACAAAACACAACCGGACGAAGACTCTCCGCCGAACCACTAGTGAAGAGCCTCCGAACACGATACGCAGCGGTTTATGATGTGTCGGCAGACCTTGAATGATTTAGGTTAGTGGAATGTGGCGAGTTCTTCTAATGAGACGCGTCATGTTGTCGGTCGGTCAACGGGACGTTGCATGCGCACCGGTTTCGTTTGCCGACTCATTGCCTCGGATGTGAACGTTCGGATCATTGGCAACGACATCACCCTTTGTTCCTTTCGCAACCAAGTTGTCTCGGATCAAAGTTACACCTGTCGGCTGTTGGATTTCGATGGCTGCGATCATTGCAGATGTCCCAGCGTCTTGAACGATCGTGATCCCGCCACCCTTGCAATAACTGATGTGGCTGCCGTGAATGATTGCTTGATGAAGGTTCACGTGATTAAAGAACACGCCGATGCCCGAACAGTTGTAAGCGACCCCGGCCATGTTGATGCTACGAGCCAAGATCAAGTTACCAAACCATGTTTTACTCGCTGTGGCGGTTGTGATCGGTAGCTTTGCGATCACTGAGGTAACCGCTCAGAGCAGGAACTCTGATTCGGGGACGTTTGCAAGCCAGGCTGGTCGATTCTCAATCGCAATCACATAGCCAATTCGAATGCGACTTACCGCTGCAGGGCGGAAAGTCGCGATCAAGAATGTTCTGGGACGACCTGCGGTTTTATCACGTCTTGGTGATGGGCCTGCCAACTTTTGTCGACTCAGGAAAATCAAAGACTCTTCTGGCACCGTTTGAAGTAAACAAATAGCCGCAAACTACTTGGACTTCTTCAAGTCTGGATTACCAACCGCGATCACGCCCAGGGCGACTCGTCCGCCCGCATCGCCGGACGGTTGGCTGGATAAATCGTCTTTGCCAGCGTGAACAACAAAAGCTCGACCGAGGATGACGTGGAGTTTCGCGTCGGTCGCCACAATGTCGACTTTCGCCACGCCGTCTTCACCTGCGGTGATATTTCCCAAATCCCCCGCGTGCGATTTCGCCCCTGGCGCGCCGTGTTCATGCCCTTCGGGGTTGAAATGGCCGCCCGCTGAGGTGCCATCACTGCTTCGCAAATCGCCAAACTCGTGAATGTGAAATCCATGCTCGCCGGGTATCAGGTTATTGACCCGCCCGACAATATGCAGGCCGTCTTCTTTCTGCATCAACCGCAGCATCCCTCGGACCTTGCTGTCTTTCGTGGGCAGCAACAAAGCGACACCGAACGTCGGTACATCAGCCGCGATGTGTTCGTGCTCCTCAGCCGAAACACGAGCTGCCGTGAGCGAACTCAATGGAAAGGCGATCAAACAAAGAGCAATCACACGGGAAACGGAAAAGGTACGCATCTGGAGTTCTCCAAGAAGTGGGTGGAAAAGGAAAGTCGCCACAGAACGTCTTTCAGTCGGAGCAACTAGGGCCTGCAAAAATGAAACCATTCTTGAAAAAAACTTCAGGAAGCTTCCTCACATCATCCCTTCCAAGCCGTCACGTGTCGAGTTGCTCGGACGACTTTCGACGAGTGGTCGTTTGTTCATAACATGCCCGCTTCGAGTTGCGAGGAGAGGCAACGACCGACGATCCTGTTAAAAAGATTTACTAGCCCTCTATGCTCGATTACACTCACCCGGGCGGCTAGTTGTATTCACTCAATCGCGAAGTCAGAGCCTGAGATATGGACTCGAACCAGTTTATCGAAATGGGGTCCACATCCACCTCTTTGATTGAGCGTGTGAAGGCTCATGAGCAGGATGCTTGGTGTCGTATAACGGAACTCTATGGTCCGCTAATCTATTCTTGGTGCCGTCGATCACGCCTCAGTCCAGAGGATTCTGCTGACCTCATGCAGGATGTTTTTCGATCGGTCGTGGTTCATATTTCATCTTTCGACCTGAACGTCGAGAACGGATCGTTTCGCGGTTGGCTGTGGACGATCACGCGAAACAAAATACGTGATCGGGTGAAAACCCGATTGGGCAAAGCTCAAGGACAGGGCGGTGCCGATGCGCACGAGTTCCTCAACCAAGTCGCCGAGCAGGATTTCGGTGACCTGTCATCTTCGTCGAATTCATTGCCCGACGGATTGGCGTATCGGGCAATGAATATCATTCGCAATGAAGTGCAGGAGACCACTTGGATCGCGTTTTGGCGCACGACGATTGATGACGTCGCTCCCGCCGTGGTCGCCGAGGAGCTTGGGATCTCGGTCCACAGCGTTTGGCAAGCCAAGTCGAGAGTTTTGCGCCGTGCTCGCCAATTATTGAAAATCTAAAATTTCGTGTCAGGCGTGATCGTTATATCCGCTAGTTAGTCGTTGCGTCCTGTGTTGGTGGCCAACGACGTTGTCTCCGATTCGTGTATCAGGACCATGGCATGCTTCACGAGCACTGCCCTAACGCAGAAGAACTTTCCGAGTATTCGCTTGGCCGCTTAGACGATGCGTCCTGCGAGTGCTTGGACAATCATTTGGCGAACTGCGCGGCTTGTCAGACGATTCTCGTGTCAAGCAATCCGCTGGCCGACACCCTTGTTTCGCAATTGAGGCATGGCGTCCGTGAAGGCGAATTCGACCGCGAACCGGAATTGCTCGAAGCGATCGAGAGGCTGAACGAGCTGATTTCGTGCGACCAGACTTTGGTCGGCGAGTATTCCGTCGGTGTGCTTTCCAATGATTCGGTCGAGCGAATCGGGCCCTATCGAATTCTCAGCGTTCTCGGCAAAGGAGGAATGGGGCAGGTCTATCTTGCCGAGCATTCGCGACTGGAGATGACGGTAGCGGTGAAAGTGCTGGCCGATCATCTGACCGGGAACGCCAACGCGATCAATCGATTCGATCGAGAGATGAAGGCGGTCGGTCGCCTCAGCCATCCCAATATCGTCCGTGCCACCGATGCCGGTGAACACGATGGCAAACACTATCTGGCGATGGAGTTTGTGGATGGACATGACCTGAGCCAGATTTTGCGAGCGGGCGGAAGGCTGCGAATGGGTGATGCCTGTGAAGCGGTGCGGCAGGCAGCCGTTGGAATTCAGCATGCCCACGAGAATGGATTGATTCATCGCGATCTGAAGCCATCGAATTTGATGGTTACCAAGGAAGGTCGAATCAAGATCTTGGATTTGGGGCTCGCTCGACTGCACTCGAGCGACACGGAAGGCCTGACTTCCGATTTCCAAATCATGGGTACGGCCGATTACATGGCGCCCGAGCAAGCGTTGAAGGCCCTGCAAGTCGACTCGCGCGTCGATGTTTATAGCCTTGGCTGTACGTTGTATGCGCTTCTATGTGGAATGCCACCGTTTGCGGGCGCGAAGTACGAAACATCGATCAGCAAGATCATGGCTCACGAGCATGAACAGCCGGTGCCGTTGTTCTCACGCCGCACCGACGTGCCGGCTGAACTGTCTGCAATTGTTGACCGAGCGATGGCGAAGTCGCCCGCAGATCGTTTTGCCACGGCGGAAGACTTGGCAACCGCCTTGCTGCCCTTTGCGCGGGATTCGGACTTGGCTTCGCTCGTGACATCGGTGACCGCTTCGCAATCCCTGCCTGGAGATACCAGTGACATCGGTCGACACGCGCTCGCGACCATCACCATGGCGTCGCCGCCACCCGCGAAGCCAACCATTCCGGCAGGACCCGGTAAACGGGTGTGGGTTGGCTTGGGTTTGATGCTCGTTGGACTGATAGCATCAGCTGCGTTCGTGCTGCACTTCAGCTCTGGCAAAGGCGCGATTGTGGTCGAAATCCAAGGCGATCAGATCAGTGCAAAGATCGAAGGGGAGCGATTGGTCATTCAAGACATCGCGAAAGAGAACACTTACTATCTGTCGATCGAGGGTGACACAAGTTTGCAGCCATTAGCGTCAGGCGAGTACACGATCAAAGTGGAGAACGAGGATACCGGGCTGCGACTGGAAACCGAGGAGTTCACAATATCACGGAATTCCGAAACGGTGGTGCGAGCATTCATTCAGCTGCCAACTGTCGTCGAACCAACAATACCGAAACCTATCGAGACAACCGAGCGAGCACGGGCGGAATGGGCTATTCATCAAGGGGCAATCCTGGACATTTCCTTTGATAACCAAGGAGGCTTCGTCTCGACTCTTGATGAACTGCCTGCCGTTGAATTTCAAGTCGGCTCGATTAACTTCACGCGGCAACTTGATTTAACTGACGACGTCTGGCAACGACTGCGCCAATTTCCGGCGCTGCATCATCTGGAGTTCCAAGATCCGAATGATATTGCTCGTCTGGTATCGGAAGTCTCGCAAATAAAACGCGTAACCAACCTAAAGCTTCGCTACGATCAAACGCAACCTGAGCGGCTTGACGAGCTAAGTCGTCTTCCTGGAATTTATGACCTTGATATCGGCGGTCAACTCGTGGGCGATACGGAAGCCGAGCTGCTCTGGGGGCTGAAACAAGTTCGTCGACTAACGTATTCCGGCAAGCAGGCGACCGATGCGAGCTTGGTTCATTTCGCGCAGATGCGACAATTGAATTTCCTCGCCTTGCTCTTCACGAAAGTCAATGGCAGTGGTCTGGTTCATCTCAAGAACCTGCCGCATCTCGACTCGTTGCACTTGCCCTACACACCGGTCGACGACGCTGGACTGGCGGATATTGCACAGCTAAGCGAACTGGTCTGGCTCAATCTCGCTTTCACACGGATTAGTGACGAAGGGCTGCTACCGATGGCCGGTCTGACGAAGTTGGATAATCTGGACCTCACGAGAACTCAAGTGACCGACGACGGAGTGGCTACGCTCCGTTCGATTGCCAGCTTGAGAACGTTGAGTTTGGCCGGCACTCGCATCACGGACGCCGCAGTTGATGAGCTCGCCAAATTCACGCAATTGACCACGCTTTCGGTTGGCAACCGATTATCCGCCGATGCACTTGAGCGACTTGGGACGCAACTTCCCAACTGCCAGATCAACTCGATACCGCGGGACGATTAGAAGTATCCGGCCCCAAACTGCATAGCTGGGAATGAATGATTGCCAGTTTGAAGCGAAACAACAACACATAAACCAATGCAGACCAACCCATGTGCTGCCGAAGAAATCATCCATCGAGAATGCTAGCATGAAGAAACGATCAACGCGAAACGCCCGCCGACGCACTCGCGCGGCGTTGACGCGAAGAACTCGCCGGATGTTCTTCGAATCACTGGAGCAACGCGCGATGCTGGTTGCCGACATGCTGTTCGAGGGAACGAGTAATGACGATCAGATCGTAGTGAGGGATGCCGCGACGCCCGGCATGCTTACCATCGAATCGACGAACGGGACATTTAATTCAGTTACGTTCGAAATGCCCACCAACTCGCTGACCATCAAAGGCCTTGGGGGTAACGATAAAATCACCATTGCTTCATTTAACTCGCCCTTCAACGGCGACCTATTGCTTGAAGCGGAAGGGATCATCGTCAACCCGGGAGTGACGATCAGTACCACTGGTAAGATCACGTTGACTGCGAAGGCCGAAGACGACGGAAAGATTGAACCCAGGGTCAATCTTGGTCTGATCGAAGTACCGTTGCCGGTCGACCTGACCGGTTTCTATTACGCGAACCCTGCGGCGCTGATTGATCTGACCGGAGCAACGTTGGTTGGTACTGCGATCAAATTGAGTGCGAATGCGTCGGCGCCAATCAATGCAGCACCCGCTCAATTCAATGCGTTCGAAGGCACCGGCGTTTACGTAAAGTCGAAGGCCGAAATCAAGATCGTCAATACGACCGTTACCGCCGACAGTCTGAGTGCGATTGCGACGTCCAGTGTATCGAGTGCCCAAGAAGATAAAGCCGACGGTACCGTTGCCACGGGCGACGCGGGTATCTCGGTGGCGGTCGTCGACAGCGACGCACTGGCTTATGTCACGGGTGCGAGCACATTGACGGTCTCGGGCAACGTGAATATCGAGTCGGTCAACACCATCGATATTAAGAGTAGCGTCGACGGCGGTGCGACCGGTACCGTCGGAGCAACTTTGGCGGTCGCTGTGGTCGGTGCGGATACTCGGTCGTATATCTCCGGCAGCAGTTCCATTGCCGACGGCGCTGACTCGGTAACCATCACCGCAACCACGAACAGCACTGCGTCGAGTTCTGCAACGTCGACCGCCGGTGGTGCCGAAGAAAACACAACTCCTGGGCAATCGAAAACTCAAAAAGTGCTTTCGGATCCTGATGGAGATGGAAACACCGAAGACAAAGCTTCGACGGGCGACGGTGACATTAAGTTTGCTGGCGCAGTTGCTGTCACGGTCGTCAACAACGACACGCTTGCCTATATCGACACCAGCGGCAGCATCGGGTCCGAGGGAAAAATTACCGTGACGTCGGCCGCGACCGACAATGCCTCCGCCATCGCCAGCGGAGAAAATACCGGCGGCGGGGCAACGGGCGTGGGCGTCGCGGTCGCGTTGAACATTGTCCACGTCGACAGCAACGCTTATCTAGCGGGAACCGGAAGCTTGAAGGCCGCCGAAATGATCGACGTCAGCGCTACGCTGGGTGGCGAGGAGGGCTTCAGCGGTTCGGCAACATCGGGGGCTGGCGCGAGCGAAAAGGTTGGCGTTGCCGGTTCACTGGCAATCAATGTGGTTAATACCAACGTCAATGCCTTGGTGAAGACGGGAGCAACGCTGACGCTAAGCGGCGGTTTGACCCTAACCTCAACGTCGACCACCAACACTCAAACAAACGCCGATGCACAACAGGAAGCGGCGGGCAAGACTGGGATTGGTGCCTCGATCGCGCTTGGTATCGGCAACAACGACACGAACGCATTGGTCGAGGATAACGCCAACTTCACCGGTGCCAGCAGCTTATCGCTCTCGGCGTCCGGCGCTCACGCGATGAGCACCGAATCGACTGCCGGTGCCGAAGGTGGCACTGCGGTGACTCCGGTAGTTGCGATCTCAGTGGCGCTGAACGATACGGTTGCTCGTCTAGGCACTGGTGTCGCAACGACGGTCGATGGTGACGTCACGATCGAAGCCACGCAAGAAAACGAATCGACGGCAAACGCCGAGGCTTCGGCCACGGGTGATACGGCGATCGGTGCCTCGCTCGGTTTAACCGTTGCTGAAGATACAGTCAGCGCCACGCTGATGCGAAATTTGACGACGCTAGGCGGAGGTCTGGCACTGATTGGGCGAGGTGCCGCAGCGACTCGGACGACCGCGAAGGCGGGTGCCATGGGAGCCGAGGAAGAGGACGAGACGACGCCCGCCGACGATGACCAAGTCGATAAAGAGAACGATAAACAACTCGCGTTCGCCAACAAGCGTTCTGAAATGGCGACCGGGGAAAAATCCAAACAGACGCAAACGCCCAAAGCCGAGACTGCCGACGAATACGGCGATGGCAAGAGCGACTCGCTCAGTGTCGCCGCCGCCATTGCGGTCAATATTCATGATGCCACTTCGACGGCAACGATACCGGACGGTTTGACCCTGGTCATCGATGGCATCGTCACGGTAAGCACCGGCGCGAACTCCGATGCCTCCGCACTTGCCGACGGAAGCGCCGCCAGTGGCGAAGGCGGCACGAGTGTCGGAGCCGCAGTGGCGCTCAACGTCGGCCAAACCGTCAATGATGCTACCGTCGGGAATGCGGCCATCACGTCCGATGGACTGGTCATCGAGGCCCTGATGACGGACCGTGAGATCAGCATTACACCCACATCCACGGCGACGGCGGATATCGAGTCAGACTCGATTCTGGTCGGTGAACTCGATGACTTGGCGGTCGGCGATGAAGTCATCTACAGAAACGGCGGTGGCGCGACGATCGGAGGCTTGAGCAACAACACGACCTATTTTGTTGTCTCACTGGAAGACGGCAGGATTCAATTGGCGACCGCTGCAGACGGCGATGCGATTGATCTGACATCCGTCGGCACCGGGGATAAACACAAATTCGATCGTGCCGAGAAGGATGCGATCGAGTTCAATCCCGCTGAAGCGAATTTCGCGATCGAGCTCGGTGGCGGAACCGGTTTGGAAACGGGCGATGCGATCGTATACAGCAAGGGCGATGGAGAGGTGATTGGCGGGCTGACTGATGGCGAAACGTTTTACGCCATTGTCGATGGCAGCGGCAAACTCGAACTCGCGTCTTCCTACGACGATGCATTGGAAAGCAATGCGGTGGAAATCACCAGCATCGGTTCGGGTGAAGAACATACGATCACCGAAGCGACACACAGCGCCGACGCCAGTGCGACCTCCGGTGCGAGTGGTGGCAATATCGGTGTCGCCGGGGCCCTCGCAATCAATGTCACCGACGGTTCGACGCAGGCAATCTTGAAGAGCGGGGCCAGCGTGACGCTGCGTGACGGGAGCGACGCAGGCACTACCGTGGGGGACGTCGCGTTGGCGGCCAAGGCGACTACGAACAACCGGGTATTGGCAATGCCTTCCGAAAACGCATCAGGTGCTAGCTTGGGCGTCGGTCTGTCGGTCGGCGTGAACGTGGGCGACCACGATGCCACCGCCAAGATCGAAGGTAACACAACGATAACGACTGCGAACAACCTCAGTCTCGAAGCGGTCGGCATTCATTTCATGGTAACCGATGCGAAATCGGGCGCGTCGTCCGAAAAGACGGCTGCGGCGGGCGCTGTCGCGACGGCCATTTCGGACAATGATACGATCGCGATGGTCGCCTCAGGGGGCACAGCCTTGGACGTTCGCGGAGACGTTCTTATCTCGGCTGATGGCTCGCACAGTCAG
>JBGSMN010000357.1:0-7905 GCA_041740155.1 Rhodopirellula sp. | reverse complement strand
GGCCTGGAGTTTCGCTTCCACAGCCAACGCTCAGAACAATACTCAGCGGGGTGCCACCCTCGGCGGCATCACCGGTGCGATCGCGGGTGCGATCATCGGTGAGAATAACAACGAAGCCGGTGCAGGCGCCGCGATTGGCGGTGCTCTGGGGATTGTTGCTGGCGGGATGTTGGGGAACGCCAAAGACAAAGATCTCGCGTATCAGAACAACCAATACTACCGCACCCAGCAGTACCAAACGCAACAGATGCCTGCGCCCGTCTACGCGCAACCCGTCGCGACTGGTGCAGTGAGCTACAGTGATGTGATCGCGATGAGTCGCAGTGGCGTGGGAGAGGGCGTGATCTTGAATCAGATTGCCACCCGTGGTGTGCAGCGACAACCAGTCGTGTCCGACATCATCTCGCTGCATCAACAAGGCGTCAGCGAGAACGTGATCGCTGCGATGCAACAGGCTCCGCTGGGCAATCAAATCGGTGGCGGGTCTTACGTGGCCGCTCCCACGACAACCATTGTCGAAACCCCGGTTTACGTGTCCCCACGTGTCTACCCAGTACCGGTTTATCATTCACCACGTCACTATGGGCCAGTCTACCGTGCTCGCCCAAATTACCACATTCACTACAGCCATTGATGCGTAGGGAAGCCAATTTTTCGCTTGTCTGTTGGATTTCAGATTTTCCCGGTCGATCGGGCTTTACCTGGATTCACCTTCGGCGATAACCTGTGTCGTGAAACCCGCGCTTTGAGCGGGTGATCGGCACGCGAGTCTCCTCATGACGAGGAGGGCTGTGTCGGTCGGGACTGCGAAGACTGTCTTTGCAATACCATACAACCACACAGCAAAGGATTGTGCCATGAGTGGCGCTGTGATGCTTTTGATAGCCGCGACCGTTGGGATCTCCTTTGGATGGACCCCAGATGGACGTGATGGCGTGAAGTACATCATTCAAATTCCACCGGAGCAGGTTGAGCAAGTCACCCGGTGCGGTGAAATCGCCAGCCAAATCCCGGCGGAAATTCGCGGCCACGTCAGCGAGGTGGTGATTCGAATTGGCAATGATCGTTTGCCAAAAATCACGCCGAATCAGCTCTCCCAGAACAGCTCAACATCGCGGAGCCTGAGTTCAGGCCGTTTTGACACCGCTGAACGCAACGCTGCATTGGCTGCTTCGGACCAAGCCCCCGTGCCCATTCCCGCGTTCAGCAATCCTGCGGATTTACGTCCGATCGGCGGCAACTCAGCCGCATCGACCGCGATGATGAAGCCTGCACCACAAGGCGGAGGCATGAACTTGCCCGGTGGCCTCGGGATGACACCTGCTGCTAACACCGGGAGTGCTGGTCCCAGCATGAACTTCGGACAAGCTGCCCGTGATACCGCTGGCAATGTTGCCAATCAACTCCGTGGTGCCGTTGATAATACTCGTCAACAAGTCCAACAGAACTTCAATGCGACCACCGAACGTTTCGGTGAAGCTGCGAACACGCAGTTGCAATCGACCGCTAACAACATGCGAGACGCCGCGAGTGGATTGTTCGGCGGATCACCCGCAACCATCGCAGATGATCCACGAGCACGTTTGGCCGAACAGAACGCGGCGACCGGCAGCAACTCTGCCATGAACAACGCCGCGACCGGTCCGTCCACTGATCCGTATGGTCGCAGTACCGACCCAGCGTCGGGCTACGGCTATGGTGGGACCAATGGTGTCGCCGCCACGCCCCCAGACTTGGCGACCTCTCGAGCACGTGCAGGCACACCGTCGACGACACCTCGCACCGATAACACTCGCACTGCCGCTACGTCACAGCCCAACGCCACGGCTACCGAAGATTGGTATGACCTGCGAAACGGAGCACGACGCCGACCATCCACTGACCCCGTCGATGTGGCTACCCAAGAGACGCCGGGCAGCAGTTTTGCGGGTAGTAACTTTGGACGCCTACCAGCCGGTCTGCTGCCAGAAACGAACAGCTCCACTACTCGCGCCGCCGACACCACTCCGCGAAGCAGCTATGCAACGACCGCCGTTGGTGAGCAATCACAACGTGGCGCTGGCAACAGCAACGCCGATCTTCAATACGATCCGAATCTGACTGCCGCGCAAGCAGCACAGTTACCGAAAAACGGGTATAGCTTTGATGCGGAAAACTACCCAGTCGATCGCGAGGGGTATCGCTTGGATCGTTATGGTCGCCGGATCGATCGGCAAGGACGATTGTTAACGGCGGTCGACGCCATGGGTAACGAAACATTCCCTAACAACGATCGTGGGAATATTGATGCCTATGGGCGTACCATTGATACTCGAAACACAGGTAACTATCCCGCTAACACGTCATCATCGCCGCAACTTGTCCAACCACCTGTTGTTCCACAGTCCGGCAATTATGCAGCCAATCCGTATCCAAACAATTCATACTCAACCTCGCCCTACCCGCAAACGCAAAACCCACAATCACAATATCCAGCAACACAATATCCCGTCACCGGCACCTACCCGAATGCCGGTGGACAGCAGAACCTAAGTCCCGTGCTCAACCCAGGAATGCCGGGGTATCCCCAGTACAACGATCCTCGCTACTCCAGCTTGGCCGGGCAAGGAAACCAGCCGCTTGCCGGAACGAATGCAGGTTCGCCTTCCATGGACAATTGGGCCACCAACAACACGCCACGTTCATCATCGGATGCCACAGCACGTGGCGATCGTTTTGACGAAACAGATTCTGCGCTCGCTGGCGGATCGCGAGAGTCGCTGCGTGCTCCCGAGCAAGTTGCGGCGCAACCGATCTTCAATGCGCTCTTGCTCCTGTCGATCGTCGCCAACGTGTACTTATTGTTCTGGCTCAAGAACCTGCGATTGCAGTTCCGTGATTTGGTCGCAGCCAAACGAGCCGCCTCGGGCAACGGTCCACTCGCGGCCGGTGTTTAGGCGATCTCGACTGCGCGGATGCAGTTTTTCATAGCGGACGAACGCTCGGCGACCAGCTAGAGCAACAATACCAAGATTGTGTCTACAACCCTATGATCGTCGTGTGGATGTTTATCCCTCAAGTGCTATCTGCCGATCACAGTTGCCAGCAAGCGGTAACTCACTTCAACGTATAGCGTGTCATCCGAGGTCTAGCCAAGGTTAGCAGCAAAACGACCTCTTGTTGCAAAGCAAGATGTCGATTACCTGAAGCTCTTTTTGAGCATTTGCTTCCTTGGACTTCGGCGCGGTTCACAACGGAAAGATGATCACTAAGAAAGTCTTTTCGAAATCATTTCAGAATCGATCGTTGGGAATCGTTCAGGTAGACAAGAAAAAAGAGAGCTCGAGCGTCGTCAGAAGTACTACAAGCTCATGACATGCCCACGTAATCCGAATCGAAACCGTCATGCCACAGCGGCTTAGGCTTCTGCTCGTGCCATTCGTACCGTACAGATTTTCGTGATCGGCGGCCCAGAAAAAGCCATCTTCCCGAGGTTCTACACGTTGGGCAGGGGATGTCTTTGCGGAGGTAGAAAGTGTCTGCCATGCAAATTCCGTTTGTGATTTCCGCAATTTTTCCGCACCGGACAAATTCCACCAAGTACGATTTCTCGAATTCAGGCTCTCCAGGGACTAAACCGTTATGTTTCCAAACCACGCGTCTGCTAGGGACGGTGGAAAAAGACTCGCACCGTTCCTTTGTAGAAAGCCGTCTCTCGTGTGCCGAAAATGGTTTGGCGACCTGTCAACGTAGCCGAGACGATCACCACATTCTGATCGGTCAGGTCGACACTATGACTTCCGCCGTCGTGCTTCGGGTCATCGCTAAGAATTTGAAATCCAATGATCGTCCCAGGAACTGACAGAGTATTCGACCTGAACTGTGGCACCGAAGATTTGGTGTTTAGATTGAAAAAAAAGTCAACACTCTCTACATCGCCTCGCAAAATCATATGACTGTTTTGGCTAAACGTGTTTTCTTGCCGATCTAGCAGAAATTCTTCGTTGCCAACAGAATCCCGCTCAACTCTCATGATAGCGGTATCCACGAAGTCCAAGTCTAGTAAACGGTTTCCAGCCCCGGGTCTCATCAAGTCCCCCGCCGCTGTTGTCTGAACATGACGAACCCCAAACGTGTGGGCGGCTTCGTGAGAAATGATGTTCCCAAGAAATCTCGCCTTTTCATTGATGCCCACGCCAGCGAAGCCAAAGACAAATGCGATATCGGTCGATTTTGGATTGAAGTTTTCTTCCACTGTTGATGCCCTACCAAGCTCACCGGGAACGTCCAAGATAATCCCAGCATTCGGTGCAAAAGGTCCAACAAAAACGGTCGTGGCTCCGATCCCTTCGATCGCCGACATTCCTGGCTCTAAACGGATGATATCGAACCCAAATCCCGCGAAGTTGTCGTGGACCTCCTGCATGGCCGTAAAAATAATGCTTTCGGGCGAATCAATGGAGTCATCAAACGGTTGAACTCGAATGAATGATTGCGAACTCGGAATGGGCACCCCGGGATTCCAATCGGACGTCGTCGACCAACGATCCAACTCAGCCCGGCTGATGCTCGCCCCATCAAATTGCAGGAACAACTGCTTACTCGGATCGGACGAATTGAGTCGAAAAACGTCCCTTTCCGACCCGCCGTTGATCAAATCGGCACCGATCCCCGGTGACAAGATGTCATCGTCGGCACCGCCATCCAACTGGTCATCGCCAGCTCCGCCGGACAACGTATCCATTCCGGAATCACCCCGAAGGATGTCGTCCCCGTTGGACCCGATGATGGTGTCGTGGCCCGTCCCGCCTGAAACGTCTAGGTTTGGCGAAGTCGCTTGCGTTGATGCTCGCGTCGCGGTGAAGATGTCATCGCCGCCACGTAACGAGACCTCAACTGTGACGACGTCGCGACCGCTGAAGCTGAACTCTTCGCCACTCTCATCCATCAGCCGAACAGTCCGCCGCGAGCCAACCAAATCGGTGTTGAGCTTGATTCGGTCAGCGGCGTTCGTTCCCGTCACCGTCAAAGTTCGGATGTTGCGATCATGGGCTAATTGAATTCCACTGCGAAGCGTCGCTTTGCGAAGTCCATTGCCGAGTTCGAGCCAACCGCCATCCGGCTCGCCCGGCTGTGGTAGTTGTATGGTGATTTGCCGGGACCCGCCGACCGCTTTCCATGTACCTGAAAGTTCGTCAAACCCGTACGTAATGTGGCCGTCATACCCTGGGCCACGATCACGCAAAGATAATGCAAATTGTTGGGACGACTCGTCCCAATCCAACGAGAATCGTTCTTCATCTGGTGAAGGCTCCCAAATTAGCCGATTCGGAAAACCAACGCCGGATCCGACGTATGAGTATATCCGACCACTCGCATCCGTTGTCAGAAAACCACCTCCGCCGCGGATAATCGTACGGATGCCTCGCGAGCTGACGTCTGTTGACGTCGGCGTATGCAGCAATAACTCGCCGTTTTCTCGAAGCACGTAGAGCGAGTTCTTGCTAACAGCAACCTGCGATACACCCGCTAATTGATTGACAAATTCACCATCGGGGTGAAGAAACTGCAACGATCCTTCCTCCGTAACAACAAAGACCCCTTCGGAGTTCGCTGCAATCTGTTCGACAGCAAAATTGCCAGTGGACTCACCGTTGCGAAGCAAGCTGCCATCGTTGGAGATTCCGACCGTTTCGACAATCACTTCGGTTGACGTCACCCCACCGGGATCGATGAGAAAAACGTCGCCGATGATGACTCCTGGGGCGACATCAGGTGTCATCGAAAGTCGAACTTGCTCATTGGTGAACAAAACTCCTGGACCAACTGCCTCGCGGTCTCGTAGGTACCATTGATCCTCGGTGAGTCGGTATACATTGTGCGAACCTCGAATGACTATCACCGAAGATGTATGATAAATCTCTCGCAATCCCTGCTCGACGACAAACTCAAAGAGACCGCCATTGATACCGATGGCAACTCTTACGTGCCGCCAACTTCCGTCCTCATCTTTCGCAAAACGTTCGCCGACACCGTGCACTAAATAGTTGGATCGTTCACTATTTTCCCACTCACCCGGACTACCAAGTTGCCAAGGCATGAAGCTCCCTGAAAATTCAATGGGATCGTTTTCATGATCCTCAGCTAGAATCCCGAATTGGATGGTTCCGCCATGCACTGAGACTTGCAGAGTCTCCTCAGCGCGGGTCAATCCCCTGAAAATAGGCTTGTCGTTTTCAGGTTCGATACTGATTTGAACGAGTCGTTTATTCGATTCTGCTTGCCCATCGCTGACGACGTAAGTGAATTCGTCAAGCCCGGAATAATTCTCCACGGCACGGTAGGCAAAGCTTCCATCGGAGTTGATTTCAACAGATCCATGGGCCGGCGCGTCTCGCAGAATCGCAATGATCGGCTGCAGGTCGTCATCATGTTCGGACGGAAGCAAGCCAAAAGTTGGTTGCACTTCAAGTGGACGATCCTCGATTGCCGTGAAAATTAGTGGTTCGTTCGACAGAGTTGGCGGTCGACTCGCGGCACCCACATTCACTTCAAACACCGACTTGGTACTCAAGCCAACGGCATCGATTGCCTCGACCTCGAAAGCATAAAAACCGTCGTCTTCCAAGGTAGGCCGCAAGTCGACTGTCATTCGCCCGTCGATTTCAGACCGAATCTCAATCCAGTCTGCAGGCTGACTTGTGAAACGAAGCGTTGTCGGACCGCCAGCATCCTCTGCAATAATTTCGATGGTTTCGGAATCGCCCCCGTTCATCGCGACCGCAGGTGCAATGACCTGCGAAGGCCGTTGACGATCGAGCGTCAGGACGAAACGCAGCACTTCCTGATCGGCTCCATACCGAACTTCTATTTCGTGGTCACCATCCGCGAGAATGTCACCATGTATTTCGTCGACCACCGATTCGGAAAGCACTAATTTTCTGTCAACAAACAGCTGTTCGACATTCCGAAATGGGCCATTCCCTATCCGAATCGCTACGGGTTCCTCAGAGAGTTCGCCGTGAGCAACATGTAAGACAAGGTCGTACCGCAGCACCCGAAGATCGAACGCCCATTCAGGGTGCATTACATCTTGCCCATCGTGTGGAACGGTCGCCGCCAAAGTTAGGTCTGTACTATTGAGTCTATTGATGATCATCAGGGCGTCGATGGCACTAACTTTTTCGTCGCCCGAAACGTCGAGAAAACTGCCAATTAATTCTTCTTGCGATGGGTTGGCATATCCGTTTGAATTTGCATAGAAATTAATACCATTGATGACCCGCAAGGCGTCCAACGCGCTGACGAGACCATCACGATTAACATCGAAGGGCTGCATCAGGTTGCGACCAAAAGGATCCGCAGCAAGCAAGCATCGGCATTCTAATGTCTCAATCTGGGGACGACGAATCATCGGTCTCTTTCGAATCTCGGCGTACATTCGTTGCCTCACTCGTTGGTGACTACAATATAACGCTCAAATTTGTTAAATCGCGACGTGACTCGCTGCTTAATAGTGATTTTAATCACACCTGTACGTTTTGTGTGTTTGCTTACAGGTATAGTGTCGCTGGTTGACTAAAAGCACTGTCACGGGCAAGCTGGAAAACTGAGGTATCGCGAACCGATAGCGGCACCATTTATATGGTATTTTTTCGGGACGCGTTGTTCAATGATGAAGAAAAGGTGATGAAGGATGAATGAAGAAAAGCACGGTCATGGGCGAACTGAATTATGACCAGCTTGTTAGCGTACGCGCGTACGTCTAGCGGCATTACCCATTGGGAGTTTTCTTGACTCCAAAAGTCCAATGGTACGTTGTTGCTTCGGGCACTTCTCAGTCAGCATGAAATGCTACCGTCTCGCCGCCTTGGTAGATCTCCGAAGCTTAGAAGGCTCACACTGTCTTATCTGGCGTTGGAACCG
>JBGSMN010000346.1:0-22532 GCA_041740155.1 Rhodopirellula sp. | reverse complement strand
GACAGCTTTGTGTCGAAGTGGGTTGTTGGTATAAAGGAACTGAAGACCGGCCAGGATCGGAACGATTTCGTCGCGGCATTCCAAGTTAAGCTCCACTTGTGCGATGGGACTACAGTCGAAGCGATGCTGAGATTGATAGTGCTTTCGGACTACGTTCACTCCTCGAAGATTTGTGTTTGAAATTGCTTTTAGTCAACAATTCCAACGCGCGAACCCGCTTGCGGGTTCGATCTTCGAGGAACTTTTTGGCAAGAAAAGTCGCGATTTATGCGGTCATTCGATTTCCGGACGGACACTAGGCTAAGCTGAAGGGATTTAAAGAGGCTGCGAATGACCCGACAGTGATGCCAAGTACATGGACACCACGTTGCGCCTGTCTATTGTGGCGATGCGAGTAGTCGTGTCTTGGCGATTGGCAATGATCGTTCGAACGAGAGCCCGGTCTTTGGAAATCTATGGGCGTCTGACGATCTCGGCAAGACCTGGAAGTGGTTGGAGCCATCGCTGCTTAATGAAAAGGGTGATGACTACAGCAGCCTCCCACGCGGCGTTCCCATCGGCAAGGTTATCGCTTCTCCCGAGGGAACACTGATTAGCATCGACCGTCAGCGATTCAATATCATGCGCAGCACCAATGGTGGGAAATCATGGAAAGAAGTTTACAAGTTCCTGCCCCAAACCGAAATCGTGCATGGTGCTCAAGGTCTTCGCGATATAGCATTCTGTTCGTCTGGCTAACCCATTTCGGAGAAACGTCAGATGCTCAAACGCGCAGCAATTCATTCGGTCGGCGCGATCGTCCCGTCTCGCTGGAATGCTTGCCAATCGTTGGCGTAGGCGGCGTTGAGCAGCCAGGACGCGGTCGTTTTATCAGCAGAAAAGTCGGCATGGGGCGCAATGAGCAAATCTTGGTGGCCGCCGATTTCGCTGTCCCAGTTTTGGCCGAGATAGCCTCGTTCGAGAACAAGCGGAATGAGCTTCACGGGGCCGGTTCGTGGGTCGGCATCGGTCGGCACCCGTGCCGCGAAGCTGTGACGCAAAAACGAGTAGAGCAACGGCCAAGTCTTTTCACCGGGGCCGTGGCCGGTCCTAGGCTCAATCGCGAAACTCCAAACCGCATTATGGTTTTTCCGCATGGCGGCAACGACTGCGAGGTTCTCCGCCACGGATGGCCGGGCGAGGAAATGATCGTCTTCACCGAAGATGACCAGACCGGGGATGTGCGCCGCATTAGGCTGGTAGACCTGGAAGGTAATACCAGGGCGCATCGATACCCAAGCCCACACCCGGTCAGGCCGATAGGCAGGAAATACTGCTGAGAAACCCGTGCCATTGGAGTGGCCGTATAGAAACAGCGGCGCGTGCTCCAATTCAGCATGGCCTGTCAATTTGCCGAACGTTTTGAGTTGGTCGAACAACAGCGTTTGTGGCCAAAAGCCTCGCTGCATCGGATTGCCAACAAACTTGACGAGACCGAGATGCAGCTCCTTCGCGATCGAACGCATTTCGGCCAGGCGGAACAGCGCTTCACCGCTGCCGTGACCGGAGATGACGACGATGCCTTGGACGAACTCGACGCCATCGGGCAACCAGAGATCCAACTTCACTTCCTCACGTTGACCCTCGCCCTGCTGTTTCACTGCGGCGGCCCACTGAGCATCGCTGATCTTCCAGTCCCAATTGCGACCGACGGCTTGTTGCGTCGACGGCGTGCCCCAGCGGGATTCGTCCAGAACGCCATCCCAAGCGTTGGAGTTTGTCGAACGGACGTTCCGGTTTACCCAACCGATGCTATGACATTCTAGAAGTGATGCGTAACGGCTCCACTGAACGCCACCGTCCATTTTCTCCGGTGCAGACCATTGTTCATCGAGCCACGGAATAATCTTCTCCGCCCATTTCACGCCATGCTCGCGTAGGCCGGGGCCGCTGAAATGGACGCCTTGTCCGTTGCGTTCGCGCAGCGTCCCCGTGAGTGCATCGGAATCCGGTCCTTGGTGCGCGACGCCGTCACGCCACAGCGATGCCTGAGCGGCGCGGATCTCATCGCTCCCTTCGTCGCCGGGGACGTGGTAACTGACTTGCGCCACAAACCAGGGTGCGTCCCAGCCGATCGCGCGTCGTGATTCGCGGATAACGAGTTCCAGGTACTTGCGATAAAGCTCGCCCGACAACGTGCGTGATGGGTCTTTCTGATTGGCGTCGCTTTCGCCTTGGTGCCACAGCACCGCGCGAAAGCCGTGCGGCCCCAACGGTTTCATCCGCGAAACGAATGCGTTAAAAGCATCACCACGGCTGGCCCATGATCCTTCGGCCAGTTGCTCAACGCGGCTTTCGATGGTAGGTGGATTCGGAAAGGTCGCTCCTTCAGGCAGCCACTCGCGCACGCTCGTCGCGCCGATGCCGCACGCAATGATACCTACGGGAACGTCTTGTTTCGCGACGACCGCATCGGCGAATGGAGGAATGAAACTGCCGCCCGCCCCGCTCGCACCTGGTTGCGGATCGTCAGCAATCCGCCAAGTCGTGCCGTCGAAGGTGGCGACACGGCCGCTCCGTGTTCGTTGTTTTTCTTCGCCGTGATTGGCTGAATTCGATTGACCAGCAATGACAAACACCTCCCCGACGCCGACTCGATCGACCGAGCCGCTGGCGATTGTTTTTCCGGCGAGTGACACCCGCACTTCGAGTCGCCACCAGCCACCGGCGGGTGCCTGGACGGCTCCATTGACGATTCGCCCCGATACCGAACCGCTCACGCGCAGCCAAGACGTCTCGTCGAACTCACTGGAAAATCGTGCTTCGATAATAGAATCTGTCTTCGAAAGTTCACCCGACAGTTCGTCGGACATTTCATCCGAAAGTTCACCCGTGACCCGCAATACTCCCGCCCCTGGGCTTAAACGCTGCACGACTTGATATTCGAGCGGTGATGTCAAACGTAACTCGATCGCTTGCAGTTGAGCCAGCGGAAAAAAAGACCATGCAATGATGGCGGCGCAAAACACGACTGATTGACGAAGCGTCTTCATTGGATGGAACAAATCGGTGAGAGGCTGTTTTTCATAATGTTACTTGCTGAATTTACTTGTTGCGTTAAATTGAGGTTTGCGCAAGCACCGCTGGCGGTGCGATAGCCGTGCTGCTTGAGCAGAGTTGTTTCATGATCCAGAAATCCTGGTCGATTGAAACCAACATTCGCCCAAATGGTTTGGAAATGCACTTAGAACAAACTCAGGTCATCCAGGAATCCGCCCTCGGCGCTCTGAACGGATCGCTGACGTTTCCGGAAATTGTCGGAAAACTCGCGTCCATTGATGTAGAGCGTTATCACGTTGACTACCCACGGCAAGAAATCACCTACTTTATAGCCGAAAATGAGTCGTTAGTTGTTGGTACACCGCATCCGTTACAACCAATTGCCAGCCATTTCTCAGGGACGAGCCTAGAACTTGCCGCGCGTCAGAGCCAGCGAAATGAACATAGCTATCTGGACTTCATACGCAAAACGACTTCAGCGGGCTGCCTTGGTTACTTCGTTCAAATCACAGGACGTCGCGTCATCTATTTCGGCCGCGATGGTGACAGTCATGTCGAGTACTTCCCGTCTGCGCCAGTTGAAACGACGACGATATATAGAAGCCACTGCTTGTGGATTGACTAACAAACAATCAATAAGATGATGTGCAAGAGGATGTAGTCGTGTCTATTCATCCCCACTTAATGCAGACTTGTTATCTGACCATAACTCACCGCTGAGTTGATCACAAAAGTGGATCAACTCGCGGAACGTGGATGTGTCTTTGTTGCCTTCTTGGAAGAAAGCGACGCCCGGCATCTCAGGATAACAGTCCTTTAACTCTTCGGCTCGTTCGCGTAACCAACTTGTTTCCAAAGGCTGTCCGTTGCGTTGTGCTCCGGGAGTAATGTGTCCGAAGCAGAAGATGGTGTTATCGACCAATCCTGCATCCGCCATCGCGTCGCAACGCCGCAGTCCGCCTTCCCAACTGGTGGTTAGCGACGCTGGGGCATCGGGTGCCACGTGCGTGTACCCTTCGACAATGACCAAATCGATCGTTCCGTCGTGGACAAGGTCAAACAAACGCGGGGTTGGGTCCGTGATCCAAACAGCTATGAAAACATCGGGATTGGTGCGACGGCCAGCACGCAGACCGTCGGCGAGCCATTGTGGATTGCGCTCGAGTTTCGGCGGAACCCACTCGTCGACGGCGATCCCGGCCGAAATAAATTGTTTTCTCTTTCGCCTTTCCGCTATCGAGCAAGCTTTTTGCCAGTATTCGGCAGACTCCGCCCAAGGATGCTGCAAATCATAAACCCAATCGAGTGTTGTCTTGCCGGTAGCTTCCGAAAGTCGTGGATCAATCCAACCGCTCGCATCTACCGTCATATGCTCATACAAATCAATATCACGCTGGAATAATGTCGGCTGAAACCAAACTCGATACGGCGGCTTAGGACGACGAGCACGAGTCGGCTCTGCATTAACTTGCCCGTTCGGATCGCCAGCTCCAAAGCCAACCAATGGACTCGTAACTGCGGCAATACCGAGTCCGTCCTTCTCCCAACCATGGGAAAGAAAATAAGACGGGGGAAATATCTCGTAATTGCCTCCGTCCCATTATCTCCGCTCGGCGAACTCAAACACGGTAGGCTGGGCGCGACGTTAAGCAAGATCCATCGCGAAACGGACGAGCTCACGACGGAGGAGCCGATTTTTAAGCAGCGACGCGATTCTTTCCTTGCGCCTTCGCTCGATACAATGCCTCGTCAGCCGCCGAAATGAGCGAGAGTGAATGGGCTGGGAAGGCGGGGTAACTCGATACGCCGATGCTGATCGTGGGGCAAAGCGATATCCCGTTCTTTTTGAAGCCCGCCCTTTCAACGACGCTGCGAATTTTCTCACCAACCAAAGTTGCTGCGACCAAATCCAGGCCGGGCAGGAATGCACTAAATTCGTCTCCTCCGAAACGACAAGCTTGACCTTTCGAGCCGATCACACTTGCGATTAGTCGGCCTGTTTCTCCAATGACATGGGCGCCATAGACGTGACCATAGGTATCATTGATCTGCTTAACCCCGTCCATATCCATCATCAAAACGGCGAGTGGAATGCCCTGTCGTGATGAAGTTTGAATGGCAAAATCGAGTGATTCATCAAAACGCCGCTTCGATGGCAAGTCGGTAAGCGGATCGGTACCCACGAGCGTTGCCACCTCGCTATGAAAGTCGATATCGAACTTGTCGGCCAACGAAAAACGAATGACCGTCTCACCAACGATGATCTTTTCGCCGTCTCTCAGTTTCTGGTGACCGATGAGCAGCTTTCCGTCGATTCGCGTTCCATTGGTCGACTGCAAATCTTCGATGATAAAGTCGCCGTCCTGGGTGGGGGTTATCGAAGCGTGCTGACCCGAAACCTTGAGGTCGCGGAGCGGAAAAGAGGAGGACGCATGTCGCCCAATGACGATCTTATGATCAAGAAACGTATGGAAACCGATGTCGGCTCGGCTGCGAATGACGCTTAGAAATCCCCGTTTGACCGATCGCTTTTCGAAATTTTCGCATCCGTCATCTTCCCGTAGGGTGCCGGAATCGAAGTCCGAATTATCTAAAAACATCGCAGACGGTCCTGTATGGTCACGATAGGTCCCATCGATTGCATGCAATGGATGAGAGAAAGCTGGATTTAGGTTCGCCACGCTTTTAGCAAAACGCATGGTTCAAGTCACGAGCGAATATTGAGGGCAACCATCGAGAGTGCACGCTCATGGACAGATCGTGAAGAGAACGGTGGCTGAGAATTGGACCATCCGGGATTATCGTGGGAAAGCAGTTGATGTTGGATTTACAGAGGCATTGCGGTGGTGTTCGAATGTATTCTCTTGCTGTCAAAAAACGCTGACGGCAAGCAAAACTTGCCGTCAGCCAGAGACACCATTCGGCGACCCCCGACCGCAATATCCCTGGTAAGCCCGCATCCCCCCCAGAGCATGCGTCTGTTTCTCGCGGCGAACTAAACCGAACACATCTGAATACCTCATGCAAACTTTTCGGAAGCGTTTTGCAGGAACCCGATACACGAGCGTTACTGATTACCGGGCTGACCTATCCGGACTCGGATGGCTTGATGGTTAGCAATCCAGACACTTCGCCTTCCGTGTGATTTCTGGCGTTATGTGTTTACAACGAATGACAATATCTTGAAAGAAAAAAGACCAATGATGTATCGCGAGATGGCCCTCTTGATATCGCTAAGCATCGTCGCAGCTGCAATCGCAGACGACTCAACGAGTGACTTTAACGGACGATGGGACTATCCGAATGAAAGCGCGGGAGGCGTCAGCGAGTCGTCAGGTTTGGTATCGACTCGATCCTCAACGAGACGCACTACTGATCCCGTCGAAGAAGCGGTGCTCTCGCACGCGACACGTCTCGACCTTCCTAAAGACCATGCTCTAGTCGAAGCCGCCAAGATCGGATTCTCAAAGTTGGATACCTGCCTGGTTGTTCGTTCCGGATTTGGACATGACACCGACGACAATCAGGACCACATCTCAACGATTGATACGGAAAAGAAAGTGGGACGGAGGAAATATCGCGTAACTACCTCCGTCCCATTTGATCCGCCCCGAATCGTGAAAATGGTGGAGAATCAGGAAGCGATGAATTTAAATCGGATTTTCGGTGCTGATGCGACCAAGGATCGCCTTGCTCATGAATTCGCCTCCGGCAAATACGACTTGGTGCACTAACGCCGGGCACGCATATTTCGATGGTAAGAATCGTTCGCAAAGCGGAGTCCTGTGCGCTGGCAATCAGGTGCTGTCAGGACGCGAACTGGCGACGCTAGATTCCTTGCCAGCACTGGTTGTATTCAACGCATGCGAATCGGCACGGGTTCGCTCAGCAACACTGCCAACACGAATAGCGAAGTCGAGTACGAAGGCAAAGAAACTGGAGCCGATTGAGAAAGAAAATGTAGTGGATCTTGCCAGAGATCCCTGTATGATGCGAAGTCTGGCGACTTCCACTACATTCATTGAACGGTATTGCGTTTAACAGTTGGCCGCAGGCGTACTTTCCGACGTAAGAATACGCCTCAGGCTGACAGTTAAACAAAAGAGAAGTGGGACGCATCTAAATCAACCGCCCGTTGGCCACGGTTGCTCACGCGAAAACCGCGGCTAGCGCCGTTCGGCTAATCCAAAGTGGTCCCCTTTCTGACTGCCATCTCCAGACAGAGACAGCTCGGCTGGGGACGCGCTGCGGGTCATTCGTTTCTTGAACTCTGTGGGAGGCGGGGAGCTGGTAGAGCAACTTTGCGGCGAGCCAGATGCTCGCGATGACATAGCTGTGGTTCAATGTTCGAACGAGGTCGCGACGAAGATTGTTTAGGCTGGTATTTTTGACAACCCAGTGTGGATCACTCGAGCGGGTTTGAACTTGGTTCCTGGCGGGATTTCACATCGACATTGACGCCGGGAGTTGAAACGTCGACGCCTTTGCCTTTCTCATAGTTGACGTTGACTCCAGGTGCTTGCACGTCAACTCCTTTGCCGGACTCTTGCGTCACATTGACCCCAGGAGCTTTCACGTCGACTCGCTTGCCTGGTTCCACGTCCACTTTGACGTTCGGTGTTTCCACTTTCACGCCCTTTCCTGGCTCAATCTTGACGCTGCCGCTGCCCCAATCGATGTTGATACCGTTGCCATTTCCAGCACCGGAATTCGGGGCGGATTGATCGCAACCTAAAGCAACAACACACAGTAAAATCAAAGTCAGTGACAATCGCATCTTCTTGCTCCTTGGGTTCGGTGGACAATTCATTCCAGGGAGTGTAATCGCCAAAGCCATTCCTGCACAGCTTGCCCCACTGCTTTTCAAAATGGAGACTGGAGCATCGTCATCGCAGAACTCCGCCCAATATACCACCAGGGGCTCCCGATTCCAGCGGAGTGATGCCCACAGCGGCCAAGTGGTCCGAGTGCCGATCTACTCTCCTGCAGATGTGACTCAATTGAAGACGATGGCGGGAGCCGGGCAGCAGGTTGCGTTGCAAGTGTTCCGTCCAACTACCGGTGTCCGAAACTTCTTTGTCAACTTTGCTGCACCCGGCAGAACGGTGGCCATGACCCAGTCCGTGGTAGTCAATGGTCAAATTGAAACGCGAACCACACTAGTCCCACAAGAGGGCTCGTCAGGTACGATCCAGGAGGACACATCGGGCGAAGCAGCTTCGATGTTGGGCGAGGGTGGCTCTGGCGGAGGTCCAGCCATCATCGACCAAGGTGGCGGGATTGACGGAGGTATGCCGCAAGGTGGCGGTCAGATCGGCGGTGAGAGTGCCGAAGACCTACTCAACGGCGGATGAACTTCATACGTCTCTGTGTTAAACGGGACGAGAACGATCAATAGAACGAAGCTGAGTCTCATGACTTAGGCTTTCCGATCGACTGTAATTTCAATGATAGTTCATTGGCAATTTCGGGATGCTCGCCAGCGACATTATGAATCTCTTCGGGGTCTCGATCATGATCGTAGAGTTCGGTCTGATCGTCGCTCCATCGCGTCAGTCGCCATCGAGCGGTACGGATGCTCTGGCCGAAGAGCTTTGGGCCTCGTGTGACAAGCGTGAACGTAGCGTCTTTGATTTGATGTTCGGGGGACGTCAAGATGGGAAGTAAGCTCGCTCCTGGAGCTTGATGCGGAATGGTTAGGCCGCAAATATCTGCAACTGTGGGATAAAGATCAATGAACTCGACAAGTGAGTGGCTCGTCTGACCACCCTTCATTCCTGGCGCGGCGATGATTAGCGGAGCACGGCATGAACGCTCGAAAAGCGTGTTCTTATTCCACCAGTTGCGCTCGCCGGTGTGATAGCCGTGATCACCGACGAAGATGACTAACGTTTCGTCCCAGAGTTTGTTTTGGTCGAGCGCATCGAGAACGCGACCGAGCTGCGCGTCCATGAAACTGGTGCCAGCACAGTACGCTCGGAATAGTTCGCGCCATTCCTGATCGGTGAACCTAGCGAATGCTTTTCCATAGTCGCCGAAACCGACTGCCTCGGTCCGAGCCGCATCGATATCTACCGGATCGCGCCAAATCTTCAGCGAATCAGGAGGATACAAATCAAAATATTTTTGCGGAGCAATGAACGGATCGTGTGGCTTCATGAATCCGCAACCGATGAACCAGGGCGAATCGCCGAGTTCGTGAATTTTATCGATGGTTGCAGCAGCGATTTGGCCGTCGGGCTGGTCATCGTCGGTTCCATCTGCGGCACCCCAGTGGCACCAACTAAGTGCTCCGTCAGTCACATTGCGACCTTCGAGAATCCTCTTGCCAGTGGCTGTGGCTTCAAAAGACTTCGCGGTATGCCACGATTTTCCTGTATCCATCCAAGCTTGTTTCGCTTCGAGATTTCTGCCGCCACCGAGATGATAGAGTTTCCCAAAAGCGTGCGATTGCCAACCAGCGTCTTTACAAAGCTGCGGCATGGTGACGATGTCAGGCATGGTCTCGCGAAGTCGTTTGTTGTTACCAACGATACCGGTTTGTTCCGCACGCAGACCCGTCATCATGCTGCTGCGACTGGGATTGCACACGGGGTATTGAACATAGGCTCGCTCAAACGTGGTGCCATGGCCCCGCAAGCGATCGAGGTTCGGCGTCTTGACGACAGCCTTCGTGAACGCTCCCCCATAGTCTCGGAAGTCATCTGCCATGATGAGCAAGACATTGGGGCGGTCTTCGGCAAAGCTGTGACTGACAAACGAGAGTAAAATTGCGAGAGTGACAATTTTTCGAAACATGAATTTGCTTCTTCGGTTTCATTTAAAAGTAAGATGTTGCGGCTTGAAATCTCAGCATGCAGCTCAAGCCTGGACTATGAATTGCACCCATCGAGTCTGTTCCGGTGACCTCGATCACGCGACGACCGCCAATGTACTGCACACGAATTAAAGGCGAGCGGCAGATGAATTTTTACCTGTCGCAGAGGGATTCGCCAGAATTCCTGCTGCATGTTGGAATGCTGGCGAATCCCACTACGTTAAGTATGCCTTGAGAGGATTTTGTTTCATGACCCTAATGCTTCAAAGGCTGCGTTCAACGCAGAGCGGGCGGCGGCGTCTTTGGGAATTATATCCTTTGAAGAAGGCTCGCTGTGACCTTCGCCAAGAGGGACGACACGGCGAAGTCTGCCTTGATTGTCGAGCATGTAGTCGCGGTTTCTGACCTGCCGGTCGCCTGCATTTTGAATGTGAATCCAATCTCGAGGCTGAGTCGGCTCGCCGGACTTAACAGAGTTCCCGAGTAGCTGTTGAGCGAATGAGCGACCGTGGATTGTTTGTTGAGGTAAAGGCGATCCAGTGACATCGCAGAGCGTCGGAAATACATCTGACAGATCAACAAGGTCGTTGCATGTGCTTCCGGCTATGATGTTTCCTGGCCAGCGAACGATGAGCGGGACATGGGTGCCTCGGTCTGTCATCGTTCCTTTACCGCCAGGAATCCGTTGACCATCTCCCCACATGTTGACCAGGTCACGGTCCGTGCCGTTATCGGCGAGGAAGATAACGATGGTATCATCGGCGATGCCAAGGTCATCAAGTTTTTCGAGCATGAAACCGATCTGTTTGTCGAGATAAGTCACCATATCGGGAAAATACTTGGGGTCACCTTTGTGGCCAGCGTTTGGAACGCGGTATGTTTGATCCAGGCTATCTGGCGTCGGCTCCCAAGGATAGTGCGGCAGGCACGTTGAGTAGAAGGCCAGAAAGGGAGTCTTGGCTTTCACGTTGGACTCGATGAAATCAAGGTAGACTTCGAGATCAACGTCGGGACCATAACGGTCTTTGATTTCTTCCGCGACCACTGCTCCATCACGTTTGAGATATGGCTTCCAGTATCGCGTGGTCTTCCCGCCTTGCTCGTCAAAGATCTGCCAAGTCTGCGAGTGGTCGAAGCCGAACTCCTTGATCGTGTCATGCTTGTGCTCCAGAGAGACATGCCACTTACCGACGATCTGCGTGCTGTAACCATGCTGATTGAGCTGTCGCACGAAGCTGGGTTGCGATGGTCGCAGGTAGATGTTTTCCTGGCTCCGGCTGTGTAGCACTACCTTCAGCCCGTTCTGAAAAGGATAACGACCGGTGAGAAGTTGAGCGCGCGAGGGGGAGCAAAATGGATTGGAGAAGCAATGCGTAAAACGCATTCCCTCTTTCGCAAGCTGATCGATATGGGGAGTCTTGTGCGACTTTCCCCCGTACGCTGAAAGGCATTCGATGCCCAGATCGTCAGCGAGGATAAGAACGATGTTGGGTTTGGAAACAGCGTCGACGGAACGGGCCTCAGCGTTCTCCTCCGGAGCCCCTTTCTTCGGTGCTGGTTTCGGTGTCGGTTTCTCCGGCGATTTCCTTGGCGCAGTAGACCTTTTCCAAGTCTCGGGGCGCACAATCTGTTTTGCCGCTTCGAGTTTCGCTCGTAGATCTTGATAAGGCACATCCTGAACTCTGACGCCTTTGTCTATGGCAAGGCCAGCGGCGATTGCCGCACTTTGGCTCATGGCCATGAAGACCGGCTCCATACGGATCGAACCATGGGCGACGTGAGTTGCCGACAGGCAAATCGGAGAAAACAAGTTTTCGCACTCACCTTGCTTTGGAACAATGGAGCGGTAAGAGATGCCGTAGGGTCGCGGTGGCGTTCGCCATATGACTCCTTCGTTTTGGACGTTTCCTTCATCGGTCACAATATGTTGCACACAATGTGAATCCATACCAAATGATCCGAGCGCTATTGGATCATCCGTTTTGCGAGTCCCAGAGCAGTCAAGCTGCGTCATGACGTAGTCACTGACCATACGGCGAGCTTCCCGGATGTAGATCATCCAGGGCCAGCCACTGTTGTCGGTGAATTCGTCTTTAGGTAGTCCGTAAGCCGCAGTCCTTTTGCGAATGCTCTCAGGTACACGAGGATTGTTAGCCATCGTCCAGAGAAAACCACGGATATAGGTTTCGTGTTCCTTTTCAATCTCGCGACGGCGTTCATAACTGGCTTCTGGATAGTCCCAATTCGCACCGACGTAGTCCGAGCCGACGGCGTGCATGTTGTTCCAATCAACTTTCTTTCCCTCGCCTAAAAGCGGTTCAACGAGTGCTGGCAATCGCATGTCACCAGCTTCAAAGTTACGTAACAACAATTCGTGATCGATCTCACGATAGCCCGATGGTTTCTCAAGTGGAATCCGGTTGGCTGGATTCGTTGTCAGGCAAACTCGGTAGTTGTATGCTTGAATCTTCTTATCGCCCTGGCCATTGGTGAGGCCTTCGATCTTTTCAATATGGGGCAACAATCCGCTACTCGGATTTCCGGGGATCACATAAGGATCAACATCCGCGACGAAGTGATCTTTGTCTTTTTGCCCATAATGAACACGAGGGTTGGTATCACCTCGCCGCACTCCCGCCATGTCTTCGCCGTACTGATTCTCAGGCTCACGACTGACCGTGTAGGTCACGCCAGCAGCAGCCATCAAGTCTCCAACGTACGTCGCATCAATGAACATTTTGCCGCGATAGGTCTTGCCGCTGAGCATCGTAATCGCAGTGATGCGTTTACCATCGAACGCGACTCCTTTGCCTGGTTCCCGATTGAGCTTTTCGTTATAGATCACTTTCACGCCCGCATCGGCAATCATTTGCTCGAACACTTGTTTCCCTACATGCGGCTCAAAACTGCGCACATACTCTGAGCCGTACGCCTTGGCCACGAGGTCATAAAACTCAGAGGCGATACCACCGAATGTGTTTCGATAGCCAAGGAAGTCGGTGGCTCCGAGTCCGCTGGAACTCATGCCACCAGGAAATCCCGTGGGATTAATCCAGATGACAGATCGACCTTCGCGTTTCGCCGAGATCGCCGCGACCACCGCCCCTGACGAGTCGCCATAGATCACAATGTCGTGCAACTTTTCAGAGGATGTATCGAGCGCGTGACAGAGACTCGAACTGGCTAATGCCATAAAGCAAATGAACGTGCCCAAGGCTTTGCCAATCAAGGTTTGTCGATCCTCAGCGAACCAATTTTTCACTTTCATTCTTCCTGTTTCAAGGGATAACCGTGATAGAGATAGAGCGCACCATAGGTCCAATTCTGCTTGGGCATTCCAGGAAAATTCACGCGGTCCATCATCAAAGCAATGTAAGGTGCGGGGTAACCGTCAGGCAGGGGAACGACGTTAGGCCAGATTCGAGTGCCGTTCTTGTCATTCCATGGTGGCATCTCCACGTTCAATTCTCCTGCGGGTGTAAGATCGGGATAATTTCGAATGTAAATCTTGCGGTCCGCGCTACCGAAAAGTGCATATCGTTTATTGCCGAACTTCTGAATCATGGTGCCTGTGCTGTCCATCTCAACTGGCCCCGCCAAACGTGAATAACCACGATCCCAATGGTCGCTTTCCCAGATGCTAGCGCGATACTTCTTGTCGTTTTCGCACAACAACATCCGCCACTTGCCCGCTTCCTTATCGTAAATTCCGTGAGGATCTTCGTGAGCCCCAGTGATACCAATTGGTCGGGCTTGCATGACCGAAAAACCTCGCCGTGGATCACGCGTTGAACTAACGGCCAGAATCGTCTTCACTTCGGCTCTGCCCGCCCCATCCAACGCGCTGAAACCCGTCGTCCAACCTCGCCATGTACCTGACTCGGTGTCGCGAAACAAATGTGAGGCCAGTTCGTTGCGCAAAAGACCATCTTTCATATCGAACACAATGACGCCTTCGAACCGCAGATCAAACACTGACGGATTTAAAGAGAAAACGCCTTGCAGTGGATGTGGCAAAGCGCGGCCGCGCAAAGTCATGGTGAACCATAATCTTCCCTCGTCTAATAGCGGCACGCCTTCTTCGTCAGTGATCGCGCGAATGTCCGCTTGACCAGTGCCCGGCGATAAACAAGCTGATGCACCGGCCAAGGTGGCTTGAGCATTGACTTTCAAGTCTCCATGCAGAGCAAAGTCCATTTGCTGAATTCGCGATCGTTCTCTCAAATCCAAATGCTGCGCGAAGTCCGAATGACCTACCAGATGGGTTCGACCATTCGACTCGAGAAAGATATTCACGCCTACCGCTGACATTTGAGCGCGCAAGGTCAAGCCGTGATCGCCTGTACCCGCTGGTATCGGCCACTCCTCTGCGGAGACGGCGCCGCCGCCGATTTGTAAATTCCATGTGACTGCTTCGGGCTTGCCATTATTGAATCGCAACGCCGCGACGAGTGAATCCTGGCTGGTTCCATTGACAAATGCCAATCCAACAGAGCCACTGCCTTCAAATTTCTCGATCATTAAGTCGTAAGTAGCGAACGGATTGAAGCCTCCGATCCAGCGCTGAGATGACGCGTCAGTGCCAGACGCGGAAGCTGTAAGCTGACCGTTGAGAATTTTCCATTGAACTCCCGCGCTCGGCAGCTTTTCAGGATGCATCAAATCAAAATCATGAATCATCGCGGGCCTTAGCGATGACAATGGTATGTTCTGACTGGCATCGAAAACCATTCGTGTTACCGCTTGCCGACGAAACAGTATCTGATCAGGGCGAATATCGCTTTGCGCGGCAAGTGGCGTGACGGTGAGCGCCGCTAACAAAACAAGAGAGAGAATCGTTTTCATTGCGTATTTCTGTGTGAGACCTCAGGGTGAAATCTTTGGCTTTGCTGTTGTGCTTTGAGCAGAGAAAGGCTGAATCGCGACATCATTCGGTTGCGAGTTTCCGGGCGTGCTGCGACCTTCCTTGATGTATTGGGAAAGGAGCGACTTCAGTTTGTTTACGATCTCTAACTTCTCTGCGTACAGATTGTGACGCTGTGCGAGATCCACTCGCACATTGAAAAGTTCACCGGATTGCGAGTGCGCAGTGTACCCACGTTCGTCCTTGAGCCAGGACGGTTCGCCATTGGCTCCATTGTCGTCACCGCTGGGAGCGTCGATCAGTACCCACTCGCCTTGTCGGATCGCAAACTTGCCCCTGGCACTATGATGCACGGTCGCTTCGCGAATCGGCGCACTGAGTTGCTCACTCAGTAGTGCGGGTAAAATGCTAAAACTATCTTCAGCGGCATTGTCGGGAAGTTTCTGACCCAGGATGGCCGCAACCGTCGCCATAAAATCCACGTGACAGACGACTTCGTCGCTGACAGCGTTGGCCTTGATCTTGCCGGGCCAGCGGGCCATGAATGGGACGCGATGACCTCCTTCCCAAGCGTCGCGTTTAGCGCCACGAAGTTCCCCTGAACTGCGATGCCCATACTGTTTGACTCGATCGTAGGCTCCCGGCTTCACTTCACCGGTGATCTCGGATCCATTGTCACTGGTGAAGATAACAAGCGTGTTGTCGGCAACTCCAGCTCGATCCAACGCATTGAGCACTTGACCGATGCTCCAATCCGTTTGGTGAACAAAGTCGCCATAAGCGCCAACCTTGGTCGTTCCCACAAACTCGGGCGCAGGGACGACGGGGTAGTGCGGAGAGGTCAGTGAGAAATAGAGAAAGAAAGGTTTCTTCGCGTGCGACGCTTCGTCGATCCATCCTACGGCATGTTTGGTAAGCTCCGGCAAAATATTCTCCAATTTCCAATCAGCGACTGTAGGCCCGGGAATGTTGAAGTTTGCGCCAGTCATTGGAACCGAAGGAGTTCCTACCGTGCGATCGTTCTCGATAAAGCAGTAGGGAGGATAATTGGGCACGATGGTGCCGAAGTAGTGATCAAATCCTCTTGCAATGGGCCCATCGCCAATCGGCTGGTTGAAGTCTACGTTGCTCAGCGCATCCTTGACCCCGCCGATCACCGGTTTCCCGTCGGTCGTCACATAGTTTTGACCGAGGTGCCACTTGCCGATGCAAGCCGTTTCATAGCCGTGTTGCTGAAGCAATTTGCCTACGGTTAGGCGATCAGGCGCGATGAGCGGCTTGTCCCATGGCCCCAGTACATTGCGCTGCAACCGCGTTCTCCACGCATATCGCCCTGTAAGCAACGCATATCGAGTGGGTGTGCAGACCGACGAAGGCGAATGCGCATCAGTGAATCGCATCCCTTGCGCTGCCAACTGATCAAGTCGAGGCGTGGGGATCTTGGACTCTGGGTTGTAACAACCAAGGTCGCCATAGCCGAGATCGTCTGCCAGAATGTAAACAATGTTCGGCGGATCCGATGCCCAAAGCGAAGTGGATGAGCTTACGAGGGAAAATACAAACGCACTGAGTACCTTGAAGGAAATCGCCTTTGTGGATACCGGATGACACGCCCAAGAGAAGAAACTAAATACGATCATGCTTATCGAGGTCCTCGAGGTAGGTTGTCAATCAAGTATCGCAAAATGTGCATTCTCACATGAACTAGCGTGCCCTCGCCTTCCTGTAGTCCGTGATCGCGATTTGGGTAGACCATGTAGTCAAAGGGTTTGCCTAATGCAATCAAGCGATCGACTAACCCTTCGATAATCTGGATATGTGTGTTGGTCTCACCAGAACCGGTCATGATCAGCAGTTTGCCTTGAAGACCTTCAGCAAAGTTGATCGGGGCAGACCTTTCGTATCCGTCTGAATTGACTTCACGAGATCGCATGAAGATTTCTTGAAACCAAGCGTTATAAAGATGAGGTTGAGGCTTTGGCACGACTGCGATCCCAACGTGATACGATTCGGGTTTGCGGAAGAGAGCGTTCAGTGTGTTGGAGCCCCCGCCGCTCCAGCCCCAGATTCCAACTCGGTCCGTATCGATAAACTCACATTGCTTCGCGAGCGCTTTTAAGCCTGCTTCTTGTTCCTCAGTCGACAATGGTCCCAAGCTTCCGAAGATAGCTCGTCTCCATGCGGCTCCCTTCGGGCATGGAGTGCCGCGATTGTCGATCGACACCACGACGTATCCCAACTCGGCAGCGACCCGATGGAATTCGATCTGGGCCGCCCCCCATTCATTCAATACAGTCTGTGCGTGAGGCTCACCATAAACATAAATAAAAAGCGGATACTTTTTGTTTAGGTCAAAGTCTTTGGGCTTCAGCATCCAGGCGTCGAACTCGATACCGTTACCGATATCGAGCTTAAGGAACTCGGCAGGCTGACAGATTAACGTATTCATTCTGTCGCGAATCTCAGAGTTGTCCTCGATCAGTTTAACAACTCGATGCGTTTCTACTTCAATCAGTTCATGAATTGGCGGTGTGTTCAATGTCGAAAAAGTATGGATCGCCCATGTGGCATCCGGCGAGAAGAGATATCCATGTGTTCCGATTTGACTTTCGGGCGAGACTCGCTCTGCCTTGCCAGAACCGTCCAGTGCAACTCGGTAAAGATATTTCTGTGTTCCATCCAGTGGTGATGCGTAGAAGTAATACCAGCCTCGATCCTCGTCGACTATTGCGCGGTCGATAACGTCGTAATCACCCGCGGTCAGCAGCGATAACTCCTTTCCTTCGCGTGAGTAACGAAAGGCATGTCGCCAGCCATCTTTCTCGCTCATGACGATGAACTCTTTGCCGCCTCGTATCCATACGAGTCCTGAATTCTTGCCTTGACTCGATTCAACCCAAGCGTCATTCGACTCAGAAAAGATCGTCTGGACTTCGCCGCTGTTATCCTTGCCGTTGACACTGACGAGCAAGACATCCCGTTGATCTCGGAATCGGCTGAACTTCTCGATCAACACTTCGTCAGAGTTTCCGGCCCATTCGACTTGTCCCAAGTACATGCCTTCCTTGGGACAATCAACTGGCAACCACGTGGCATTGGAACCGTCTGCATTCACGACACCAATTCGGAGCATTTCGATCTCCTCGCCGACGCGCGCGAATCGATTCTGTTTCACTTCAGGGTAGGAAGGATCGCTTGGAACCAAGACCGATCTTTGTCGCACGCCGCTATAATCTGCTTCGACAAACAACGCTTTGGATCCATCGGGACTCCAGACTGGATTGCGAATTTCAGCTTCGCGACCAGGGGGAGATGACACGAGCGTCGTCTCAGTTTTGTTCTCTCGATTGACGGCTAGAAGTTTGCCTCCTCTCGCATCCAATTGGAATTCGCCAACTGCTGCTCGATGGCTAGTGTTCGATCTTTTTGCTTTTTCATCGTCGGATGCTGGTCTACGCTCACCGGTCTTCGTGTTATAGAACCAACTGGTTGGATTTTTTTTGCTTGGATCAACCTCGTCGAGCAAAAACCCCGAGCTATCGATCAACCAATTCGGTTGAACGTTCTTAGCGCGAAACTCCCCTCGTTGGTAGATCGACTTTAGACGAGGCTCCGCATGGCTTTGCCAAGCTGAGTCCCTGGCTGTCTGCGCGTTCGATGTCTGAACTGCTAGCAGCGTGAAAACGGGCAGTAACAACCAGGCTCTAACGGGCCGATGAACCTGAAGTAGGAATGTACGAGGCATAGTGTTCTCTTCACGGTGTTTTTTAAACTAATGTAGTGGATATCGCCAGAGATCCCTGTGTTATGCGAAGCCTGGCGACTTCCACTACATTCATTGAACGGTATTGTGTTTAACAGTTAGCCGCAGGCGTACTTTCCGACGTAAGAGTATGCCTTTGGCTGACTGTTAAACAACAGAGAAGGCGCTGATCTCGACGACTCTTGGACCGAGTACGTCGAATCGCGGCTCGATACCTAAACCGGGTAGCGTCGAGGCCTGCATGAAACCCTGATCTCGTTGCGGTGCACCCGACGCATTGCTGACGGTCACATAGCTATTGAAATCGGTGCTAGTGAAACGAAACTCTTCAGGAGTGCTGTGCGCCAAATGAGCGATTGCAGCCGTGGTGATATCGCCGCCCCAGCTATCCTCAAGCGTCATGGCAATTCCCATGCTCACGCAGAGATCACGAACTTGTTTGGTCTTCGTGAAGCCACCGAGCTTGCTGATCTTTAGATTGACAACATCCATGGCCAAGTCTGACTTGGCACGCAACAACATGTCGAGGCTATCGATGTTCTCGTCGAGTATGAAAGGATGATCTGTGTTCCGTCGTACCGCGAGACATTCTTCATAGGTCAAGCAAGGCTGCTCGATGTAAACGTCCAGACCTTTGACGGCTCGAACAACGCGCATGGCCTCGTGCTGTGTCCAGCCGGTATTCGCATCGGCAACCAATCGATGGCTAGCGGGCAGAATTGCTCTAGCTTGATGAATGCGTTCAATGTCCTGATCAGGGTCTCCACCTACCTTGAGTTGAAAGCGAGTGTAACCTTGCGCCTGATATCCGCCCACGTTCGCAGCCATTTCATCAGGTGGAGTTTGCGAGATGGCTCGATACAAACGAACTTGTTCCCCAAATCGACCACCTAACAATTCGCACACAGGAATCCCCGTAGCTTTGCCCAGGATATCCCAGCAAGCGATATCGACACCCGACTTAACGTACGGATGGCCTTTGAGGGCTGCATCCATCCGATGGTTCAGCTTCCACAACTCTCGCGGATCGAAGCCGATTAAATGAGGTGCTAGTTCACGCAAGCCGGCTCGAACCCCTTCGGCATAGGCCGGCAAATAAAATGGACCCAACGGACAAACCTCGCCGTAGCCAACGAAGCCACAGTCGGTCTCCACGCCCACAATCGTACTGTCAAAGACCGAAACAGATTTTCCTCCCGACCATTTGTACGAGCCTTCGTACAGAGGCAACTCAACACGATGAGCGAAGATGCGAGTGATTTTCAAGCTAGAATTCCTATTGCGAACTGAAGATGCGCACACAACCACCGATGGTTGGTGATAGGAGCGGTGAGTCTGTTCAGCGATCTCTCCACGACCATTATCACGTCTTTCTCAGTAATTTGGCGATGAACAGGTAGCTGATCGACGAATGATCCTCGTTTATGTTATCCTAACGCATCGCTTTTAGCTTGGACAACTGAGACCACATTTTGTCAAAATGCGCACAATGGATACCGCACGCATGCTAAGCACTGTTCCGATCGCCGCGCTTGAACAGCTATTCGACCAAGTCCCCGATATCGCGTTTTTCATCAAGGATCTTCAAGGAAGATACGTCTCCGTGAACCATTCATTGCTTGCGAGACACGGACTGTCAAGCAAGCAGGACGCCATCGGGAAAAAGCCTTCGGACATATGCAGCGGAGACTTTGGGAAACTCCCTTCGGAGCAAGACAAATTGGTTCTTCAATCCGGCATGCCGATCATCGATCACTTAGAAATGCAGTGGGAGATGCCGGGGCGACCGGTCTGGTGTCTCACCACGAAAGTACCGCTGAAAGATGGAGCTGGGCGAGCGATTGGGATCGTCGGCTTTTCGAGAGACATTCGGACAGCGGTCGCAAGTTCGGCTGTTCCGACGACGTTTGCTCTCGCCCTCGAACAATTCGAGCGAGACCTTTCTTCGGGAGCCTCACCTGGATGGCTGGCGAAGTTGGCCAAGATGCCCAATCATCGATTTGCAAGAACGATGAAGCTGATCTTTGGCCTCACGCCGACTCAGTACATTGCCAAGAGCCGACTTGGTAAGGCATCAAGTCTTTTATTACAAACGGAGAAGTCCATTTCCGATATCGCACAAATCTGCGGCTACTTTGACCACAGCGCGTTCTCGCGAGCATTTAAGAAAGCGACCGGAACTAGCCCAATCGATTTTAGACGCCAATGGAAAGATCGGTTGTGATAAAACTGAGTTATTTTCTGAGAGTACTGGTGGCTCACAATTCGAACATGGCAGCTTTGGCTTGCCAAGTTGCGACAGGTTTCTTTGGAAATGGGAACGATGGCCAAGTTGAAAGGAAAGCTTGCTAAGTCACATGTGGCCGTTCTCAAAGCTGACAGGTTAGAAAAGGAATGATTAACTAAACAGCCGTATTTCAAAGCTTCTTGAATTCGTAACATTGACTGGGCCGTGAGTTATCTCGTTTAACTTGGAAGTGAAGAACAAACAGCCCTCCGCAGGTTGTTTGCTTCACGAAGACTCCACGATGGTCGCTCCATGCCGCTCAGAGATATCGTATCGCGAACGCCCTAGCCACAGGTTGCGCTGACGCTGATCGACAACGCAATGGCCTTCACGAGCGCAAGCAAGGTTTGTTAGTGAAACGTCTCTACTATGCACATCAGGTGAAATCATTCGGAATAAACATTGTGAGCCGACTCGATCGTCGCTCTGCCACTCTGCAAGCGCCGCGATGGCCATGTTTCGATTGCGCACAACGGGACTCTTCAGACCAGCTTCGATGAATACAGCTCCACATCCCGGAAATCGCAGAAGTTCTTGTAGTAGATAGTCCAGACAGGAGTGATTTTTGTATTCCGATCCTAGTCCGAGTTCATCACTCGGCCCTGTCGCAATCGCAGCCAAGTCGATAGTGCTTTCCGCCGCCTGCAAGACTTACGGAAGTCGCTCACCATTGACTTGAGAAACAACGTGAAACCACCGGCCTGAGTCTGCTGGTTTGGCCCGCCATCGACGCCAATGATGTTCCCAAGTTTCTATCCCGAGAGCCCGTGCAGCTTGGTTCGCCTGGTGAAATTCCATTTCATCGTCACTAAACCGGGATTCGCTCACTCTCTTACTCCATCAAGAAAATGGCAAACAAGCGTTCGCTTGTTTGAGGGCTAGATGATGCCATCGCCATGATCGAAAATGAGAGTCCAATCAGATTCAGTGAATTCGCTCCACTGTCCAGACAACTAATTTTTTGACTTGGAACCCCTGAGGAACATGACGATGACAAAAATTTTCTTGATTAACACGCACATGGCACTGCCAATCGACGCAGAACCATCCGATGGACCGAAACGGGCGATCGGCCGCTTCCCGATGGAAAATCTCCTTGCAACCGCTCGGACATCGGGTGCGTTCGCCGGGCAGGAGGGATCAGGGGCGTTTGGATCCGAAAGATGAGGCAGTCATCAACCTACTGCGCGTCGGTGTCCAGCGACGAAGGCAATCTCGCGAAGCGTTTCCAACTGACGACGAACGTTCATCAGCAAACGCGTCAGATCGAACGAGTTCCAACGAGTCGCATTCGCACTGCGCTTGTATGGTATCGGGGCGTAGCAAATCGAACGGATTCATTTTTCGTGACAGAATGTCACGCATCAGCGGGCCGGCGAGACACGCATTGAATTCAAAACCGCCCCGACCGCCGGCTCCGGTTCACGGCTTGGTTCGTCCGTTAGCCCTGCCTTTGCGCCCGAGCCTCCGCCTGTGCATCACCGTCGTTGATCGCGATGCGAAAAAAGTGCCACATCTCCCATGCTTGTTTCTGTGTCATCCAAGTATCGTAGCATGCGACTGTTTATTTAAGGTAGTCGCCACCAATCAAACTATAGAAGCGGTCGGAATCGCCGCCTGCTGGAGATGGCAGTCAGAAAGGGGACCAGGGTGGCAGCCGAAAAGTTTATTTTGGCAGTCAGAAAGGGGACCACTTGAGTCCAGTTGTCTTTGACTAACTTTTCTTCGTTTTTCTCAGAACTAGCTGCTGGATTTTGATCGC
>JBGSMN010000322.1:0-3048 GCA_041740155.1 Rhodopirellula sp. | reverse complement strand
GTTGAGATTGAAGTGATGATCCCAATTGCCATGCGTGATCTCGACGAACCGCACTCCGGCTTCAACCATTCGCCGCGCGAGCAGACACTTGCGTCCCATGTCGTCGCAACGCTCGGAACCAATGCCGTACATCTGACGAGTTGCCTCTGTTTCGCGTGACAGATCGAGAACCTCGGGCATCTCCTGTTGCATCCGAAACGCCAGTTCATACGATTGAATCACGCCTTCCACTTCCTGGCTCTCTGAATCACGCTGCAGTTTCTCGCGGTTGAGCGTCTGAATGAAGTCAAGCTCCGCGCGCTGGACGGCCTGCGACGTTCGTCCTTTTAAATTGGAAACCGTCGCGCTACCGATGGGGCGATCATTGTGACCGATGCGAGTCCCCTGGTAGATTGCCGGCAGAAACGAACTACCATAATTAGTTGCACCACCGAAGCCGCTTGGAGGCGTCAAGCTGACAAAGCCGGGAAGGTTTTGATTCTCCGTTCCCAGCCCATACAACGTCCATGCGCCGAGTGAAGGTCGGACAAACTGAGCGGTCCCGGTGTGCATCTTGACGAAGGCTTGTGGGTGCGCCGGCAAGTCCGTTTGCATCGATGGAATGACGCATAGTTTGTCGGCTTGTCTGGCGAGGTTAGGTAGAAGCTCCGACATCCACAGCCCGCTCTGTCCGTGCTGCGAAAACTTCCACTTCGAACCGAGTAGTTGTGATCCTGGACGCGGACCGGGCTTTCCCGAATCACGATTCAGTTTGGGTTTGTAGTCCAGCAAATCGACCTGAGAAGGCGCACCGCTCATGCACAGAAAAATCACGCGCTTCGCACGTTGCTTCAGCGGCGGTGTCTTCGGCGACAGTGTCCACGCTTTCGACGAGCCCTCGTCCGAACAACCAATGCCAAACACGATTCACAATCACACGCGACGTTAATGTGTTCTTGTTTGAGATCAGTGCATCGGCCAGTTCGAGTCTGCCGCTGCCCTTTCGAATCAGGATTTCGTTGCCAGAGCCAAGCAGCCCCGGGACGCCTCGCGGAACCGGTTCACCGACATTGTCGATGCTGCCTCGAAGGAACAACGGGCTATCTGCGATCAACTCAAATCCGCTCGACTGACTACGGCCGTTTCGCTGACCGCCTTTCATGGGTTGTCCGCCTTCCATCGGTCCTCCCGGCCGCATTTGCTGCCCTTGTCCTCCCGGGCCCTGTCCCCCCAGTCCTTGCCCTCTCGGCATCTGCCCATTTTGTTGACCGGGTCTCATGCGCTGACCTGGTCCCGGTCGTTGACCCGCGCCAGGTTGCTGGCCGCCGCCAGGTCGGCGAGTTTGCACTGCTGTTGTCGGACGATCGCCAACGCCCATAGTCAGCGGCCTAGCAGAACCCTCGTCATTGATCACACTCAGCTCGAACTCCAACTGCGAGATCTGTGTGTTGATGCGGACGAGATCAAAATCGGTCAGCCCATCGGTTGCGCGTCCGCCGTTGGCGCGCTGAGCCCGAGCGGCGCTTTGTTGCTGTTGCAGTTGCTGCATCTTCTCTTGTTTGCGTCTGACTTCGGTCGCCGTCATGCCAGTCGACACGACGGGCAGCTTGGCATCGGCAGGGAGTTCAATCAAAGCGGCGCGATTGCGTCCGCCAACCGCACTCGCCGTTCCAAACTTTGTTTCCGTCGAAAGGAAGATCCCAGCCAGGGCGGTATAGTCTTTCTGTGAGACAGGATCGAAACGGTGATCGTGACATCGCGCGCACGCCGCCGTGATTCCAAGGAACGCCTGACTCAGGGCCGCGATTTGATCGTCCGCGAGATCGACAGCAAACTGCTTTGGGTTTCTTTCGTTGATCGGATTCTCTCCGATCGCCAGAAACGCCGCCGCCGTAAATTGCTCGGCTTGCTGTGCCGTGTTTTTGGAGGGAAGCAAATCGCCAGCGATCTACTCACACAAAAACTGGTCGAACGGTTTGTCCTTGAGAAACGATTCGATGACATAGTCGCGATAACGCCACGCATGAGGATAGACCAGATTCACGTCTTTGCCCGATGACTCCGCATACCGCGCAACGTCGAGCCAATGTCGTCCCCAACGTTCGGCGTATTCGTGCGAGCTAAGCTACCGATCAACCGTCGCCTTTAGCAGATCCTCGCGCGACTCCGATGATGATTTCCAGAGGCTGACAAATTCTGTGGACTCTTGCTGGTTTGGCGGAAGGCCGGTGAGATCGTACCGAAGCCGCCGCAGCAAGACCAACCGATCGGCGTCCGCAACCGGCGAAAGTCCGTGTGTCTCCCACCGCGCGCCGACAAAATGGTCGATGTCGGTAAGCGGCCAGTCCGCATGTTGAGCTGCGATCGGTGTCGACGGCTTGGCGACCGCTTGAATCGGCTGGAACGACCACCACAATTCTTTGGCCTTCGACGTATCGTATTGACTGACGACCCGCGCCGGTCCATCGCGAGGATCGGGAGCTCCCATGCGCACCCAGGTTTCAAAGTCACGAATGATCTCGTCCGGCAGCTTTCCGCCTTCGTCTTTGGGCGGCATCGTTAAGTCATCGTTCCTGTTTCGAATGGCTGAGATCAAAAGACTGTCGTTTAGATTACCTGGCACAACAGCCGCGCCGGAGTCTCTATCGCGTCGGATGCCTTCGCGCGAATCTAACCACAGTCCGCCTTGAATTTCGCCAGCTTCTTCGGAATGACACGCGTAGCACTTGTCGACGAGAACGGGACGGATTTTCGTTTCGAAAAATGCGAGTTGTGATTGCGAGATCGCTTCCTGTGCTGGTGCAACACTTGGCGACACACACAGCAAACAGAAATAAAAATGAATGTTATTGTTTTGCATCGGCAACACCTGATTGATCACTAATTTCATATCACATCCTATTTCGTAAGTGACTGATCCACGATGACGCGAACCTGATCGCTAAATAGTCCGAATGCGGCGAGATCCAGTTTGACGGTCCGCCGATCTTCACTCAGCGTCACAACGTCCTCGCGAGGCGTTCCGGATAACTCAAGTGCGCGTCCCTTTTGAGGCACTTGCCCGCCACG
>JBGSMN010000279.1:0-6897 GCA_041740155.1 Rhodopirellula sp. | reverse complement strand
TCAGCGTTTTTGTTAAAACCGCTGCCGGGCTTGTTGTTGTTCAGTGGCATCCGCCTGAACAAAGAATTCAGACTTGGTCCGCTCACTCTGTCGTGAACCGAGAGCCTGTTCGAGAAACTCACTGGCTTGCCGGCAATCACTGCCGCTGTAGCCGTTGGTCTCGACTCGCGACGAACCGTCAGGTGAGACGATGACTTCGATAGTTTTCATCAGCTAAGCCCCCGTGTTCAGCGTGAGCTTGATCGATCCATCGGGAAGCGGTTGCTCCGTGACCGCGAAGCCCTTACGGCGAGCCTCAATCTTCGTCACCTCCACCGCGTAAGCTTGCAGGAACTCATCGAGCCGTTCTTGCTTGCCCCAGTGTCCCTGATAGTTATCAAACTGGGTCTCACCGGTATGGAGATTGAACACCACCGGATACCGCCAATCACGAAGCCGAACCGCGAGACCCGAAACCGTCTCGCTGAACAACTTCACCTCACCCTCGACCGGCTCATCGAGCCCCAGCCGAACGCACCCCGCCCGAACCGCCGTAGCGTCCCGGACCTGAGTCGAAATCTGCACCACATGCGACATAGTCGCACCTCCGAAAAGAGGAATAGGTAAACGCCAGTGGCTACGCCGCCACGGTCACCTATATGTAGCGTGAAACCCAGTCCAATTAAGAGATTGGTGATGGGCATCAGTGAGCCAGGGTTGGGGATTTGTCCCCTTAGCAATGGAGCCTCATGGTCATGTCCAACCGTTCTCGTACGCCTCTCCGTCAAGCCTGGGTCGATCGCGTTGGTGTACGGTTGCAATGAGCAGTTGATGAAGCGTGTAGCGACAGGACGTAAGAACTGGCTATTCAAGGGCTCACTTGCAGCGGGTGAACGCGCGGCGAACCTGATGACGATCATCGGGTTGGCACTGCCCAACGACCTGGACGGTCATGCGTACCTGGAAGACGCACTGCGTCGCGCACTTGCTGGCGAGACGGACTGGGAGTCAATGGCTCCGCACGTTTGGAAGACGGAGCACTCTGAATCGATTCGCGTCTACCGAGCAGAAGAACGTCGCCAAGCCGCCGACCGCAAACGAACCACCCGCACCCGCTGAAGACTGCAGAAATAGTCAACCCACCGACGTTACTGGCGCTGGTGTACGGTTACTTCGCGGAAAGTCGTTCTTGCATTCTGGTGGATGTAGCTCTGTGTTTGATCGGGGCCAACTCGCTAGTTGTTTTAATAGCTAGTCCTAGGTTGCTTAAGCGTTTTACCCATTGCTCATGTCGCTCGGTCGGCTTTCTAGGCCATTCCAAACCGATGGCTCGTAGGGCACTGTTAGCATACTGTCGTTCGATTTCTGTTCGCGTTGGCTTTCGTCCGTGTGATCGCTCGAGTTGGCTTTGACCGCGACTGCGACGATATCGCCCTCCACTGCGATCGTTCTCCCAATCACGCAGCTTCAAGATGGTCAAGTACGTCTCTTGCGTGCGGCGTATCTCAGCTGCGATCGTTCTTCCGGCAAATGCAATCGCATCATACTGATGCCGGAGGAGCAAGTAGATATCGAGGCGATCTGGAATATCGGGATAGCGTGATTCACTGCCAACAGGTTCGCGTGAGTCATCGAGGGGTTTGCAGTGGCAAAGAACCAATCCGTCCCAAGGTTCAAACTCTTTGCGGCGACTATGGGCCGGAACGTTATCCAACAAGTCGTCACATGGCGAGAGCTGCCCATAAACATGACCAGCCGTTGGATGCCAGAGCCCTCTCCAGTGCAAGTCCAAATGTCGGGGCAAGCCTCCAACCATCGTCGTCGAAGCGTATTGGTTGAGTGGACGCGCAATCGAAAGCGGCGTTCCCTTTGTGAATTCTTGTACAAGCTCGCTGTCGGTGGCCTTGGTCAAAGTTCTTTTCCCGTGTTCGAAACAACTGTGTAAACATGCTCCGGTAGTTTAGCAGAAGTCGACGGAGCGTTTTTACACGCAGGCTTCACATGAGTCTGAGATTGCCGCCTGAACGTAGAAACAAAACCTGAGTTAACGAAGTCATTGTCCCTGCCTTGATTAAGGTAGTCAGCAAGTCTCTTCAGGTCGTTGAACTTGGCTGGCTTATCGCGTGTCAAGGAGAACTCAGATGAGAATTGGATTTACAGGTAGTCGTAAGGGAATTACTGTCGCTCAAGCGGAAACGTTGGAGCGATTTCTAAACCAATTGTCCGTTACCGAGGTACACCACGGAGATTGCGTTGGTGCGGATGCCGAGCTTCATCAGCTTTCCTTCCGACTTTCGCTCAACAATATCATCCACCCGCCCGCCGATGCTCGCTATCGCGCCTACTCGAAAGGTGCCTCGCGAAACTGCACGCCGCTCGAGTATCTTGTTCGCAACAAAAACATCGTCATGTCCACAGACGTGCTCGTTGCTGCCGTGCAAGGTGATGAGCGTCAGCGAAGCGGAACGTGGGCGACCGTCCGCTACGCCCGTAAGTTGAAACATCCCATTGCGATTGTCGACGCGACGGGCCAACTCCGGTGTGAAGGCGACTTTCCGATACCGTTGGAGGACGTCAATCTGTGTCGGACCAAAGATTAGCGAAGAGCGGCAAGTAGATTCGTCGTTGTCGTCCGGACGTTCGACGAACAAGTCTTGCGCCAAACTCGATCTCCCATTCGTCAACACGCCGCCGTACGGTCGCTTCGGAAGTCGCCACCGCGTCGGCCGCAACGGTGACGGTCACCCATTCCTTGCTGCGGTCGAAACGATACGGTTCGATCTGCCAAATGCTGGGATCAAAACGCGTGATCGCCCGAAACGGATTCCGCTGCCCCACTTGTTCCAGCGGACCGAATGCAATTTCGACCCACACATCTCGATCCGCAGCTTGCAGCCAAGAATCGAAGAGCGAAAGGTCACCGCGAATACCTAGAGCTGCTGCGTACGCTTGTTGGCCAGTGTCTTTTTCAGAACGAATCAATTTACCGATCATGATGTCGCGACAGGCAACCTCGCCTTCAGAGCGAAGCGTCGGCTTGTCGTGGTTCAACTGACAATAGATTTCGAATTCCAGTCGCAGTAGATGCAGACCGATCGTCGGGTCATTCTCAATTGGTCTTTGATGGATACTGAGTAGCTGTCCGGAGTACTTTTTGTCGGTTGCAAAGTTGTATCGTGTCATTGGCATTCCTGTTTTTGTGTCTTCTCGATAGAGCGTTACGTATTGAGTCTGCTTTCAAGCGTGGCCTCCAGTGGCTGAGTAAAGGAATGGAAAACGAGCGCAGAGCGGTAGCGCATCGAGATATGCGTATGTGGCGCGGGCGCGAGTTTCGTTAACCTCACAAGTGCCCTTGAGAGGAATAAAATCCGCAACAGAGGGGGGTGTAGTCGGCGGCTCAGACTACGTGAACACGGACACCCGCCGCTTTCATGAGCTCGATCATGTCTCGTCGTCCCAGCGTTTGGCCGACATGCGGTCGATGCTGTGAGAACCTGCGATGAAGACTTTCATTCATTCTCCTTGCGGTCGTGGATGCGTTAGGGCGCAACGAGGGCCCTCAATACTTGGATCGAAATGAGCCCTCAGATGGACTCACCTGACAGCTTTTCTGACAAGTTTGTGCCTGCTATCTCGAAATGCGAATGATTTGTGTAATTTTGCTCCATACCAAATTTACACTCGCCATAAGTTAAGACCGCAAATCAAGGAGTTTCTGAGCAGCTAAACGCAGAGTTAACGAACGCTCCGCCGCCGCAACATATGCATATTTGACCCCGAGGTTCCGTTCAAGGAGTTGCCTATGCCAAGTGTTGCCGCGTCGCGAGTTTACGCCCCTATTTTCCCCGCTGCTGAAGACCAAATTCTGATCCGCAAAGTTGCGGAGCCTGGAGGGTGGCTCAGCAATATGAGCCCGCACCCGATTGTTTATGAGGGCCAGAAATGGTGGCATGCCGAGGCGCTGTTTCAGGCCTTGCGATTTGCCCCCGATGATGATGAGGCTCGCGAGGCGGTGCGTGAGCCGCGCTCGCCAATGAAGGCCAAGATGATTGCTAAGAGATTTCGGGCGCGGCAAGTGGTTGCACCGCTGAGTGAGGCAGATACTAAGAATATGCGGCTATGCCTTGCTCTGAAGTTGGATGCCCATAGTGAAGTGCGGCGGAAATTGATTGCCAGTGGCAATCGGTTGCTGGTGGAAGATTGCAGTGCCCGGGGCCGCCGGGTGAATAATTTGTTTTGGGGTGCCGTGCGAGTGAAATATGAAGATTGCCCGCTTGGTTATGCCTGGGAAGGCAGCAATATGCTTGGCCGCCTTTGGATGGAAGAGAGGGCCATGCTGCAGGCTTTAATTAGTTAGTGATGCGTTCTCCGTGGTGGGAGATTGATATGTACGGGGCGGTTGCCGCTTGGTGGCCGCCCCGCCTCTCACTCAGCTTAAAACCTGTCAAAGAACATCTCAAATCTGGAAGTCCTCTATTAGTCCCGATATCGTTTCAATTCCTGTTTCCAAACTTCACATCAACCGGAGTCAATCCCTGTGGTTATCAGCGTCCTCTGCCCGCATTGTGGTCGTCCCAACACCGTTTGCGACCGAATCCGAAACGGCACTCAGCGAGAAACCTGCCGTCACTGCAACAAGAACTTCGGCGTTCAATTCCGAAACGGCGAGTTGTACGACATCACCCGGTAACTCATCACGCATTCGAACCTCACCCTTTTACACTCAATGGATTTGCCACATGTTACAAATCAAAAGCCTGCTGCTGCTGTCTTGCCTTCTTCTTTTTGTTGGCTGCGGCGGTAATCCGATCACCAAGTACAATTACATCGAAGTCAAAACGGGCATGACGCTCGATGAGGTTGAGTCGATCCTCGGCCCTGGAACCGAGCAGGCCAGCAGCGACGCCAGTTTTGGGGGCATCTCGATCGACAAGAAGAACATGGTCTGGCAGCACGAAGACAAAATCATCTCGATCACGTTCTCGCATGGCAAGGTAATGGCGAAGACGCAGATGGGACTGTGAATCGTTTGGCAGGCGTTGGGCCTGCCTGGACCCGCAAGGCGGTTGACCCTCTAACATTTCTTCCACTGGAGAATCACGTTTGCGAAACATCGCCAAGCTCATCTCGCTGTTCTACGGATGCCAAATGCTGCTCGCCATTCTCGGAATGACGTTGTAATGCTACCTCGATCCCAACGCATTCGGCGATCTCGGCACGGAATCAGGCCTCAATCTGCGGCTGTTCTTTTTGACGGCCGGGGTTGGTCCCCCAAGCCGGCCTCGGATCGCTTATGATATGGCTCGGCATGCCCAGCCGAAGCCGCATGCGAACCTGGCGCGTCGCCAGAACAACGATCAAACAGATCGTTGAGAGTTATATCTTCAGATTCAGTGCAAACGATTCGCCAAATTTCCAATCAGATGTTCTATTTCCACAAGAACGCACACAAATGCCCCATTTAGTTCGCACGCTGGTTGGACCAGCGGACATCAACCGCCTACCGGAAGCCTATACCGTCCTCGCTCGTGCGTATTTAACGCACCGGGCAGGTGGGAGTGACGAGAGTGCAAGTTATGATTACCAAAGGTTAACGCGATCGGTATTAGCAAGTGAAGAACCGATCCAAGTAGCAGCGCTAAGGTCGCAATGCGACTTGATTACCACTGACATTGAAAGACCAGGTGAAGTTTTCCACAACCTAGGGCAAATGGAAGTGTTGATTGCGTCGACCCATATCATGCGGCGACTAGGACTTGAGCCGCTGATGTCCGCACCGACACAACAATCGAAAGACGACGACGGAAACGAAATTGCAGATATGCAAGGTGACGGCTGGTTACTTGAAGCCTATGGAGGACAAAAATGCGATTCCAACCAAAAAGTTTTCGAAGACTTGTGCACGCTGGCACAAAACGCTTCATCTGGACGGAGACTGTTCTTGGCTTTCCGAAAAACTGCGTGGGAGGCTTTTCGGAAGCTGCCGTTAAGAATAAATGAACACTTGCGCATCCAAGGGAAGACCAAGAAAAGCCGGCCACAATTCGGAAATGAGAAAGTTCGAGTATCCGCCGAACTTGAGTTGGTTGGCGAGCACGACGGCATCTGCGTCTGCGAAGTATTTCAAATTGAAACGGATCCGCCTTGGATTGTTTTGCAAACATCGGGCATTTGCCACGAATCGATCATACCAGAATCGAGGGAGCAAATATGAACAATGCGGGCAAGAGGAATTACAGAGATGTCATTGCATTTCTGGACGCGAATCCAGGCGATCACACTTTCGGAGAAGTCGCCGAGGCGCTGGGATATACACGGGAGACTGGAGGACGAGCCGTGGGGGCCATGATGCGTGCTATTCACAATCGCAGGCTGCATAGGTACTGCCGAAGAGTCGTAAAAGACGACACTCGTGAACATGGTTGCAATGCGTCTGAGGAGGATTAGTAATGGCAAATACGAATCCCCTTACCCTGGGTCTCGACCTGGACGGCTGCATCACTGACGCTCCCGAGTTCTTCTCCGCTTGGACACACTCCTGGCCGGGGAAGGTGATTGTGATCACGTATCGTCGCGATCGTGCGAAGGCGCTTGCGGATCTCGATGAACGCAAAATTCGCTACGACGAAGTGGTGCTCGTCGATCGCTTTGAGGCGAAGGCGGAAGTGATCGCCGAGCATGGCGTCACGCTGTATGTTGACGATCAACCCGAAATGCTCAAGAACGTGCCTGCAGGTGTGAACGTTATGCTGTTCCGCAACGAGGGCAACTTCGACTTCGCTGACCAACGCTGGATGCTCAGCCAAGAAACCGGCAAGCTCGTTTGTTGATGCTGTTGGAGGCAGAACTTGTCAAAGAATCTGTCAAAGCGATGGTTTCTTGTTAGAACGTGTTTCAAAATGGTAAATCATCGAGCAG
>JBGSMN010000275.1:0-3539 GCA_041740155.1 Rhodopirellula sp. | reverse complement strand
CGGGTAATCGTTCACCGCCATCGGGCGTGACGAGCGCCATGAAGAGAGCCGGATCAACGTCGTCGTTGATAAAGTGGCCGCGGCCATCCATGGTTGCTACCGCGACACCACCATCAATCAAGCCACCGGGTTCAATTCCTGGGTTAGCGGCAAGTGATCCTCGCATCACCGTGAAATCCAGATCCAACGGTTCCGTCCACGTCATTGGCGGCACCGCTGGTGCAGCTTCCACCACCAACAATGTTTGAGTTGGATCGTCGGTAACGTTTGAAGGTGCTAGCGGGCCTGAACGCGGAAACAATGTTCCTGGACCCGTAATAAGAAAATAGTCTGGTCCTGAACCGAACGCGTAAGGTCCGGCGCTTGGATGAATGTAAACCTGCGGTGTGCGATAATCCGTCACGCGACGATTCTCAGGATGGTCCCACGGCAGGTTTAGATTGATCTGATCGTAAAGCGATTGCTCGTCTAGATAGGGCAGGATTAAAACTCGCCACGAATGGATCGGCGTATTGTTCGCATCAACGGTCATGCTTGGTGGGTACGTTCCGTGATCAGCCGCGTAGGCATTGAGTGCTTTTGCGATCCGTTCAAGGTTCTGGATCGAAGCCCGTTGGTCGCGAGTGTTGGATAAGGTTGCCATGGTGCGACCACCGAATTGAATGACGGTGAAGAACAACGTTCCCAGCAGCAGCAAGCACACCAATGTCGTCGCAATCAGACGCAGCACATGTGTGTCAGTTTTGCGAGATGGTAGCTCTACTATTAAATTATCTTCGGCTTGAACGTTTGCGAAACGCGGCATGGTGATGACGTGACCGCATTGCACACACTTTCCCGAATGCCCGCTGTATTGGTCATCGACTTGCGTTTGACTGCGGCAATGAGGACAGGAAAACGAAAAAGGCATGTCTTATCCATGCGAGCGAAAAGGGAAGGGAAGTGGCTTGGCAATGACGCTCAAGTCATGATGATAGACGAACCCAACGATCACCACCAACCGCCAAAGGATATCCATGCGAGTTGTCTTGCAACGAGTTCTAAGAGCCTCCGTCGATGTCGATGGCCAAACCGTCGGACAGATCGGCCACGGAATCTTGGCTTTGATTGGCGTGGGCCATGACGATACTCACGAAGACGCGAAATGGTTGGCCGAGAAAACGATGCAGTTGCGAATCTTCGCCGATCAAGACGGCAAGATGAACCGCAGCCTGATCGACGTAGGCGGAAGCGTCTTAGTAGTCAGCCAGTTCACGCTCTTGGGCGATTGCCGAAAAGGTCGCCGGCCCGCGTTCACGGCCGCCGCCGAGCCAGGACTCGCAAACCAACTGTACCTGTACTACGCCCAGCAAATTGAAGCGATGGGCGTCCAAGTGCAGACTGGAATCTTCGCCGCTGACATGAAGGTTTCTCTTGTCAATGATGGCCCGGTAACGATGATCATTGATCGTTGAGGATTGTTAAGGATTGTTGGCTATCGCCACGGCAATTTAAACGGAAGCTGAGGAGTCTCAGGTCGCGCGATGTAATCACGTTCGAGGAGCGTCCGTGAACGAATCCGGTGAACGACCGCGTGGTCGCCCATTGCGAAGTACATCAACACACCGAGCATCGCGTAAACGGTGGCGTTGGCAGTCATGCTGGGCCCAAAGAATTTCAGCGCCGTGCCAAACGACTTTTTCAAACGAAATCCGCGAGCGACATCGATGCTCCAAATTTCGTCCATGGTCAAATGCACCATGAACCCCAAAACGACAGCACTGGCTTTGTAAACGCGAATCGATTCGGCGGGGGAGGGCATTAACAAGTATGCGATCAGGCCCGCTGATGCCGCGGCAGGAATGCTGTGCCACATGCCTCGGTGAACGGTAAAGCGATTGAAGAATTCCACCGCGACAAAACGGATCGACAGGTACACCAGCATCGCGGCCACAGCCATCGCTTCGTGTGAAAAACCCAGATCGCGAAAGCGATCAATCATTAGCATCGGTGCGATCGCCGCCACGAACATGCTGGTCTCACGCAGCGGCACACCATTCTCGCTATCCAAGTCAGGCAACATTCCACTGACCGCGCACAAGCCACCCGCCAACAAGCCGCTTTCGAGCGACATGGATTGTTCGACAACACCCCAATAGCCGTAGGCTACGCCAACGAGGGTGCTTCCAGTGATGTGCGATTTGAAATCCGCCACGAACGTTCTAGAAAAATCGAGTCAGGAAAAATCGGGTCAGGGCAGGGGAGTCTTCCAAATTGGGTGTGAGTTCAGTTCGGCGTCGTATTGCTAGCAAGTGATCCGAGCTGTGTTTTTATTCACAACGCCCTTCTCTCCGTTATCCATACGAAGAAAACACGCCGGCTCGCTACTGCGAATCGACCTTCGATTGGATCGCCTGAGTTGCTAGAAGACGGTTTGGAAATGTTGCGATCCTCACCCTCGTTTGAACAGCCATGGAAATTTACGACATCCTGATGATTGTGATTTTGATCGCCGCAATGGTTTTCGGCGCGATCAAAGGTTTCGCGTGGCAACTCGCCTCGATCGCCTCGATCGTTGTCAGTTACTTCGTGGCCGTGAAGTTCAGCGAACCATTCAGTCGTTCGATTGCTCTCGATCCGCCTTGGAATCGGTTTCTGGCGATGCTGATTTTGTTTGTCGTCACGTCGCTGTTGATCTGGGTTGCGTTTCGGATGATCAGCCACTCAATCGATCGAATGAAACTAAGCGAGTTCGATCACCACATCGGTGCGGTTTTCGGTTTGATCAAAGGTGGACTGTACTGCATCCTGCTGACGCTCTTCGCGGTCACACTGGGCGGCAACTGGGCTCGTGAAACTGTCGTCCGCAGCAAAGGTGGTCACTATATCGCGGACTTGCTAGATCGCAGCGAATCGGTCATCCCGCCCGAAATTCACCAAATTGTCGATCCGTACCTGCGGCGATTCGACGAGCAATTCCACCAGCCAACCGGTGCCGGATCGCTGGCCCCAAACGCCACTCAACTGGCCGCTGAAATGGTCGCTCCAGGCACCGCTTGGTCGCCCGAATCAGCGTGGCAAAACCAACCCGTAATGAATGATACAAACTCGCCCAACAACGATTGGAACAGCGGCAACCGGCAAGCTCAGCAGCCAACAGGAACGTTTCAGCGATAGCGGTTGGCGTTGCCAAAACACCACCGCTTCGATGTGAAGATCAAGTCACATCCAACACGCTGGGGGCAGCGGTGTAGGACCGGTCACGAGCGTGCGGAACGTCAGAGACGCTGAAAAGCGAATGTGCGTAAAACCCAGGGGAAAACGCAGTTGCAATACAACATAAGAGGCATTATCGGACGTTGCGGAGCGGTCTATTTCTGCCCCGTTTCGCCGTTGTTCCCACCTGATGATCCGTCGCTGTGCCGACCGTTAATCGAGCGAGCGGCAAGGGTCTAACCGCCGATATCGTGTGTCGAACGATCGGCGGCTAGCGTCTTTGCCGCTGACGGTCCCGGATCGAATCCGTTAACCAAATTCTTTGCTCACGCTACCTCTTCGAA
>JBGSMN010000116.1:0-8206 GCA_041740155.1 Rhodopirellula sp. | reverse complement strand
ACAGCAACAAACCCACAATGATTCCCGACTTGTAGGAAAACTTCCGGATGAAGATCGCTGCCGGAATCGCCATCGTGGCGTAGCCTCCGTAAAACGCCATCTGCACCCAAGTGCTCTGCGCGTTGTCGATGACAAAGACATCTTTGAACACAGCGACCAAGGGGTTGGTCACATCGTTAGCGAATCCCCACAACGCAAAGAGCGTCGTCACAAGTATGAACGGATAGAGAAACTTTTGTGGCACCACCGGGGTTGAAGGTGATGGCGTTGGAGACGAGGCGTTGTCTACAGAGTCACTCATTGAATCCATTTCTTGGTTTAGGTTCGTTTGTATGCGTGCTTGTTTGATCGTAGGCGTACTCGTTTGATCAAACGTGCGTCAACAAAATTCGCCAGCGAAGGCATCACTCGGCGGTGCAAGACTACACGCGAGTCGCACAAAGGAATAGAATGCGACCTAGCAAAGCTGCTGTGGCTTCGATAATATCCGATGCGAACACAGCTTCGATAGTGATTTGCGACGTGACGATAGCATTTTGCGTCACGATCAGTCATTCCAGGCGTTACTAGTGAACCAGAAATCTCGTCCCCAAATCGCGTTGCTCGTCGAAGCATCACGAGCCTACGGTCGCGAATTGCTTCGCGGCGTCGCCTATTTCGCGCGAACGCAAGTCAATTGGTCTCTCTTGCATCAAGAGATGATGTTGGACTCAGAGATCCCTGATTGGATGACAAGTTCGCGGATCGATGGCGTGATCGCCCGCGTCGATTCGCACACCATCGAACCACTTCGCAAGCTGAAGGTGCCGATCGTCGACGTGCGATGCAATCGTGAGTTTGCAGGTGTTCCGCAAGTCGAAACTGATAATCGACTGGTTGCCGAACTCGCTTTCGAGCATCTTTGGGATCGTGGATTTCGGCGTTTTGCATTTTGTGGTTTTCGCTCTGCGTCATACTCCGACGCTCGTTTACGATACTTTCGCGAAATGGTCGAGCAAGCATCGTGTCCGTTCACCTTCTATCAATCCCAAGGCAGGCCGGGCAGCACACTGACGAGCTTGGAATACGCTGGAATGATGGACATCGAACCCATGTCGAAATGGCTTTCCAAACTGCAGCGGCCAACGGGCCTCTTCGTTTGCAACGACATTCGTGGTCAACAAGTGCTCAATGCATGTCGAACGGCGAACATCGCCGTGCCCGATGATATTGGGGTGATTGGCGTTGATGATGACGATGCAATTTGCCTGTTGTGCGACCCACCGCTATCGAGTGTTCGTCCTGATGCCGAGCGTGTTGGATATCGCGCGGCAGAGCTTTTACATCAGATGCTCTCTGGCTACCAACCTGAAGCGAACGTCGAATACGTTTCCCCCAAATCAGTTTCTGAGCGACTATCCACCAAAGTGGTTGCTGTCGAGGATGTAGAATTGGCAAAGGTGTGCCGCTACATTCGCCAACACGCTTGCGACGGAATCAACGTCGGTGATGTAGCCGCGTATTCATCCTTGTCACGACGTCAATTGGAACGTCGGTTTCACGAAGTCCTCGGCCGAACGCCACACGAACAGATCACCGCAACACAAATCGAACGCGTCAAACAGTTGCTCCGTGAAACCGACATGACACTCGAACAAATTGCACCCAAGGCTGGTTACAGCCACAAAGAGAGCCTCAGCGCCGTTTTCAAACGGGAGACGGGTCACACTCCAGGTGAATACCGTTTCGAAAGCCGCTCGCTCGACGCTTGATCCTGCTTTGCGACTTTAAACAGCACCATTACGGCTGATTTGCAAACTGCTTCCATCACTTCTAGTGACTGCGTCCATTTCGAGAGAACTTCTGGCATCTCCGCGGCGAGGTTACTTGGTTCGAATGACGCTCGAGACGCTGATGAGCGAGCCGAACTTACCTGCTTGGTACTGCTGCTGGCAGTAGCCTTCAATCACCACTGATAATCACTTTACCACCGGCCCCCCTCAGCAATCGGTGTAATACAAAAATCAAATCCTTGTCTCGCCGAGGGACGCTTCCGTCAATTCGGGCAATCGGGCACTCCTTTTAGCTAGAGCCAGTAGTGTTCGCTGATTCACGCTTGAAGCGGTTGTGCAAGCGCGTCCACGATCGGCTTAACTTTGATAGTAGTCACGAAGAGTGTTGCTTCCGCTGTATTGATACAATTCTAGCCGAATCATTGGGTTTTACGGACTCAATTTGATACCGGGCATCGTGCCCGTGCGGCGTTTTCCTAAGCTCTCAAAACGGTACATACCGTTTTGGCAATTGGAGGCGTCCACGTGCCCAAATTAACCAATTCTGTTCCGAAGTATCGCAAACACAAGGCAAGCGGCCAAGCGATCGTCACTCTGGCCGGTCGTGATCACTATCTTGGCCCATTTGGAACGGCGGCAAGCAGACGTGAATACGACCGTCTCATCGCCGAATATCTCGCTAGTGATCGGCGTGGAATCAATGGCGAACAGATCGATAGCATTCTGGTAGTCGAAGTAATGGCGGCTTACTGGAAATTCGCCAAAGGCTATTACGTCAAGAACGGCAAGCCTACCAACGAGCTCGACGCCATGCGACTTGTCATTCGCGACTGCAAGTTACTCTACGGAGATTTGCCGGCGGCATCGTTCGGGCCGTTGGCGCTGAAGGCAGTCCGCCAGGTTTGGATTGATCGGAATCAGGCAAGACCGACGGTCAACAAGAACATGCGGAGGTTGACGAGGATTTTCCGTTGGGCTGCGGCCGAAGAACTGGTGCCCGGCGAGGTCATCTACGGATTAACCGCCGTCCCAGGACTCAAAAAAGGACGCTGTGGTTCGCCAGAGCCAGCACCGATAATGCCAGTCGATTTAGAAACCGTCGAAGCGACTCTACATTACTTGCCACCGGTGACTGCTGACATGATTCGCTTCCAACTGCTGACCGGAGCTAGGCCTGGCGAAGTCTGCCGCATGCGTCCGCAAGATATCGATCGAAGCGGCGACGTCTGGGAATACAACGACCCTGACCATAAGACGGTACACCACGGCCGGAGCCGGACCGTCTATATCGGGCCCGAGGCCCAGGCCATTCTACGACCGTATTTGCTACGAGATGTATCGACGGTTTGTTTTTCCATGGCCGAATCGTTGCAGCAACGAAGGGTTGCTCGTCACGCTGCTCGCACGACGCCGCTTTCATGCGGGAATCGACCAGGAAAACGATCGCACGCCGATCGAATCGCGAAGACTGGCAAACGACGCAATCCGCGAGTTCAGTTTGATGCGTCAAGTTTTCGCCGTGCGATTCACGCTGCATGCGACCTTGCCTTCCCCGCACCGGGGTCGCTTGGACAGAGAAATGGGGTATCTGACCACGATAGACGGCGGCGGTTGGACAGCAGACAACTTGAGGAACTAAACGACTGGCAGCGTCAACACCACTGGAACCCCAACCAGTTACGTCACACTCGTGGGACCGAGATCCGAAAGAAGTTTGGCATCGAAGCTGCCCAAGTGATCCTTGGACACGCTGCTTGCGACATCACGCAAGTTTACGCCGAGCGCGATCGCGATAAAGCTATCGACGTTGCTCGGCAAGTTGGCTAGACGTGTTCGGTCCATCGGTCGTGCTTTAGCAGCAATTTAGAACGCAATTCCGCCGGTTTCTCACCGACGGAGCATACGGTCTTCTTACAAACGAAGAGAAACGAGCTGGTGCACTGGGGGCACATGCTCTCAAAACGGGGAACGTTCCCCGTTTATAGTAGCACGCCGTTTGTGCGAGCTTCGTGAACCCTCGCCCCAAAAAATATTCGATCTTGAAAATCTTTGTTGTCGACTTCTCATACGATCGATAATCACCTGGCGCCCACAGGGCATGATTTGCCCATTCATGGTGAACGCTTCGCCTCCGGGCTCGTCATGGCAATTCCGGGAACGTTTCTGTTCGCCTCGAAGTCCATCATCGCAAAGCTGGTTTGCGGATTGGGCTACAACCGAGGGAGGGTCGAGAACGCCATTGGATTTTGTATTGACGCGGAATCACTTGAATTTCTCCGCGCATCTCTATCGTTCTAAAGAACATCCTTTGGTAGTTCGTTTCACATGGCGGATAGTTGCGGAGATATTTTATATCTCCGTTCTCCGAGAATCCAATGAACATACCAAATTCCCAACAGCTAGTCCGCTTATCAGCAGCCGTGATGAACGTCGAAGCAATTACGGGCGAGACACCACATGTAACCACTCTCCATCGTTGGGCAACCCGCGGGTTGGCCGGGGTGAAGCTGCGAACAATGTACGCTGGCGGATACCGCCGCACATCCGAAGAATGGATACGTGAATTTTTTGAAGCGGTATCTGCTGCCAAGAACGGCGACGACGGTATGAAACATCAATTATCAGTTAGTCGTCGTTCGCGTATCGCGCGAGCAGAAAAGGAACTTGAGGATGCCGGCATCTGAGCGGATTGGACGTTGCAAGCGGCCCAGCAAGATCTCGAAGTTCACCATGAGCCTCGGGCAATAGACTGCTCGCGAGGATCTCTTCACTTGCCATTTGAGAACGTCAGCCACTCGCATCGTCTGATGGCTGGCACGGCAAGCGATTTTGATCGCTCAGTCGTTCACTATAGAGGAGTCGCCGTTACCATTACGCGATGCCCGCTCGAGCGAGGGAGTCGAAGCATCGCGAAGCGTTTGCTCCTGAGGTTAACTAAATTCACGAAACACCATTTGGAGATTTCGGCAGTTCTTTGTTTCTTGATGCCTGTCTTACCTCATTTCAGCAAGGAACAAAATGGCGAACACGAACAACAACGATAATGCAAAACCAACTCCCCGAAATCAGATGCGTCTGCTCACTGAGGATCTGATCGGAATGAAGGAGGTTCCACCCACACTGCCGACGCGAGTTCATATCGCAACGGTTTGGCGATGGGCCAACCGAGGAATTCGAGGCGTCAAACTAGAAACGATCCGACTCGGTGGAAAAACGCTGACGAGCCAACAGGCGCTGACTCGCTTCATAGAGCAAACGACGTCAAAATGACCTCAGTCGTTGACTCAATTTACCGCCAAGGCACTGTTTGCAAACGGGGAGGCAGCCCCCTTTTGGCTGCCTGCTCAACGCATTCAGGAACGCGGTACAGAGACGTCGAAATGCGGACACAGCCTAAATTGGTAAGGTCGCAAGTTTTGTAAAGCGGCAATACTGCATTTCAGTGACAATTGGTTGAGGCAATGCGCTGATCAATCCCTCGAAAAACGACATCTGCTTGATCAACTTCGGTAGGCGTAGATCTCGTTTGGCGATCAGGAGCTATTGCACCAACAGGCCGCATGTTGTGAACAGAATATTCCGCCCCGATAACACCAACTGCTCTGTCAACGCACATAACGCATGGCCCTTGCCCGAACCCGGTTTGCCCCGCATCAGAATGTTCTCTCGACGATCCAAAAACGTTCCGTCGCGAAGTGTTTCCAACTGCCGACGAACGTTCATCGGCAATTGCGTCAGATCGAACGAGTTTCAGGTCTTGCCCAACGGGATCGATGATCGCGTCATCAGTCGTTTGATCAGACCCTCCTTGCGAGCTTTGCATCCAGCGTCGTCAACTCTGAAAGATACGCCATGTGACTCAGCTCCTTCGTTTGCGCACGAGTCGCCACGATCGCGAACTGATCCGAAACGTCGGCATCCGAAGTTCCTTGAACTGCTGCGTCAAACACGAGCAGGTCGTAGGCGTACCAAAACTAGCTGATCGGAAACATCTCTTTGTGGTACCGGTATTTAGCAAACTCGCCGGGTTTGCGAACCAGCGAGTCAAGCTTTTGTTCACACGGATGCCTTTGCGTTGGTCATCGGCATCAAGGCGAACATCGGGAAGTCGACCAAGCTTCGACCGTTCTTCTGCAAACCGCTGCTGGCGAGTCGCGTTGGAGTGGTGGAGATCTCTTGCACAAAAGACATGTACTCGTCACGACTGACGAAGTCGCGACTTCCACGCAGCAGCAGCGTTTGGTCGATGCGGTCCTTGATGTGTCCATTCTGTGATTTATCATCGCCGTCCTCGCAAACGCACCTGGCATTAGTCCGCTGGGCGACGCAGCCATAGTGATCCATCAGGGCCGCGTAACGCGTCGTCAGTGTCGTTCGGTCGGAGTGATTTCGAACGGCCGCGCTGAGCGAATCGCTTCGGTGATGAGCGTGTATGCCTCCGAACTGCCTGAAAACGTTTTCAATTCCCTCGTAGAGTGCTTCGAAGGATTCAGAGAAGCATAGAGAAACGGATTCGACGATGCTGCACGTCAGCACGCAGTGAAAGAGGGTGTGTTTTAAAAGTCGCTCCGGCGATCGTCACACCGAGTTCGTTGCAAACGGAGAAATCGCTCGCGGCGAAACGTCTGGGGTGATGATCCTGGGGAAAGAACACGAGCGTGTCAGGTCCGTGGATCGCTCGCCAGTTAGCGACACGCCGCTCGAAGGTACGGCGGGTCGAATCCTCGAACTGGCCGACCTACTGCTGCTGGAGGTCACCAAAAAGAGTGATGGCGCCTAGCCTGGGTTCGTTTTGGAGCAAGTTCTCGACGTCATTTCAAACGTCAGCGAACGGATCAACGCGAGTTCGGTATTCACGTCGTCGTAGCGATTTCCGCTGCGAAGGCAGCGGCTGGTCCTCGCGATAGGAATGTGCGGTTTTCTTGTCCATCGAAGCCATCCTGGCAGCAGCGGCGAGCGACTTGCCTGCAGCCAGCCATCGCCTGTGTTCAGAAACTTGTCCGTCCGCGAACATCGCAATCTCCTTGGAAAATAGGAGCTTGCGAGTATGCGAATATCTTCCCAAACAGGGGAATTCTAACTGTCGCTAGACAGTACCCTTAGCGACAACTAGATGGTTCAGAACGTGCATAGCTCTGAGGTCATACCCACTAACCTAAACCACGCACCTACAACGGTTCTGGTGTACGGATACCTTGAACTGGCGAAATCCGCCGGAGCACGGTGATTGCTCATCGTGTGTCGATCTGCCCCCCTGACAATACGAACCGGCTCTGCACTCTCACGTCTAAATCGGAATAGCTTACACAGGTTTTTGGTGGCGATGTAGTTGGTCACGCGTATGCCACTGGCGACGACCTCCTCATCATCATCTCGATTTTGCTTGGGAAATGAATGGCAACCGTCGTGAATCCAAAAACTCGTCTAGGGCGAACGGATCCCATGTGCAAGATACGGGAAGTTCAGTGCAATCCACTTGCACTATCCCGCTAGGGTTTACGCGACGGCGTCCGACACAAAGGAGAAGCCTTTTGGTCCCATCAAATTCCACAAAACAAACTGACCGTGTTCTTACTGCGAAACATCTTGTCTGCGGCGAAAAACGCGTCTACTTCCCTCAACACCAGGAGTACCTAACAGAACAAACGGAAATCCTCAAACAGAAATACGCTGCCTCGCATCAGGCGACCAACATCGACACAACGAAACTAGCGCGGACCGCCAAGGCAATGGTTTGCGGGAGGATTGTGGGTGCCAAGTCCGAAGAGTACGAACATGAGCGAATATGGTATTGCCAACAATCAATGAAGTGCGACGTATGCTGCTATATTCGTCATCACCAGCGTTTTGAATCGTTGGCGCAAAGAATTAGCCTCGAGTCTGGATACAGATGTTATCTTGGAGTTTTTCGCCCCCCAGTCCAAGATACTTTTTTGGAATGCTGCGAACTCACGCGACTCACACATTCAGGTATAAAAAGCCTCGTAACAACGATTGTAAACTGGAACCGCTGGCACTCGAGTGACACACAGAAAATCCATGCGTATGCACTAGGTCTGCACCTAAAAACGCTCGACTCGCACCAATGGCCGTGGCCACATCTCCATCTCACGATGGTTGTTGGAAAAGACGTCCGCCTCAAGGGGGAACCGTCCGATAGCCCTCTACCGCGTATGGAGATTGCCTGGATGAAAATCATGAAAAACTATCCAACAGCATCCGTTAATTTTATTTCCCAAGGTGTTTTGGGACGCGAATCGTACTCCATCGCTGAACAGAGGCGGAGGCACCGCGGGGCAACCGTGACGCGGGTGCAACTCACCAATCAACTCGCCTATGCCTGCAACCTCAACGAAAAAGACCAAACGCAAGACGACTGCATCCATCGACAGATCGTTCTGGACAAGCTGGGGCTAGACTCTCGCAACCTGTTT
>JBGSMN010000109.1:0-8200 GCA_041740155.1 Rhodopirellula sp. | reverse complement strand
GAGGTCAACATCGACAACTTTCCAGTCGTCGCTGAGCCCAAGAAGTAGTCGGTAGTGCTGGTTGAGATCGTTCATCCACGCAAAATACAAAATTTACGCGTCTCACGCGATCAGCCACTAAAATCCCCGAAGAACCACTGGACAAGGGGGACTGGGTCGAACTCACTGAGGGTCGTGCTCTCCGCCAAGCTCATTATGAAATGATGGCCGACAAAACGCTGGGGCTAAGTGTCGGTGAGCAAATCAAACTTGGAAAGGAAACGTACAAGGTTGTGGGAACGACCAGCAATATGATCAGTTCCAGTGGTGACGGCATCGCGATGTTAACGATCAGCGACGCGCAAGCGATTCAGTTCAACACACCCGGCGAAGCGGTGCGTTTGGAACGAGCAGCACGAGCGGCTCGCGGAGAGGACTTTGAATTAGCGATTCAACAACCTTCAGTGCTGGAAAACGCTGCCCGACCGTCGTCTCAATTGCCCGCGATTGCTCGACCTCAAATCAGCGCCGTGATGGTCACACTATCACCGGGTGCCGATCAAGACCAAGCCGTAGAAACGAACTCTGCTTGGGGCGATGTTTCTGTCTTTACAAAAGTAGGTGAGCGTGAACTGCTGCTCAAAAGCAGTGTCGAACGAGTGCGACGACAAATTGGTTTATTCAAGGTTCTACTCACGTTCATTGCCGCGATCATCATGGCGCTCATTCTGTACACACTGACGCTCGACAAAATTCACTCGATCGCATTATTAAAATTGATCGGTGCTCCCAACACAGTAATCCTCGGCTTGATCCTGCAACGGGCATTGTTCGTGGGGATTGTCGGCTTTGGTATCGCATATCTCGTCGGGCAACAACTCTTCCCACTCTTTCCACGACGCGTCATTCTGGCTGATGCTGACTTGATTCAATTGGCAGGCATTGTGATCGGAATCTCGGTCGTCTCCAGCCTGCTAGGAATTTGGAAAGCAATGAAAGTCTCGCCGAATGAGGCGTTGGCATGACAACCACTCTCAAAACCCCCGCCATCGAAGCGGATGATTTAACGAAAATCTGTGGCAGCGGCCACACCGAGGTCGTCGCAATGCGTGGTGCGTCGATGCATGTCTCACAAGGCGAAGTCGTGGCGTTGCTGGGGCCGAGCGGTAGTGGTAAATCGACATTTTTAACCGCTGTCGGTTTGATTAACCCGCCCACGTCAGGTCGAATCACGATTGGCGGCAAGCTCGTACTCGATGGCTCGCGAGCCCATGCCAACCTAAGATCATTCCGCCGCCAACACATCGGATTCATATTCCAAAAATCCAACTTGATTCCATTTTTGTCGGCTGTCGAGAACGTTCAATTCGCGATGCAACATAACTGGCAATCTAATCGAGCGTCTTATCGAGCGTCCAATTTTCCGTCCATGCTTTCAGGTGGTCAACAACAACGAATCGCTGTGGCAAGATCACTCGCCAACCAACCTCGCGTGATTCTAGCCGATGAACCCCCTGCGGCGCTCGATGGACATCGTGGACGACAAGTGATGGAACTATTTGCGAAAGTTGCTCACGAACAGGGCGCCGGCGTGATTGTAGTCACGCACGATTAACGGTCATTAGATGTATTTGATACAACCTACGAAATGGAAGATGGCATTCTCACCCCGGTTGCCATCACAACCGGGGCATCGTCGACAACCTCTCACACGCATGGATAGCTTCACTCAGTGGTATCTCCACGATGGTAGGGCTACTTGTTCGCTGGCAAACGAATCATATCAGGGTTTAGGTGCGGCGTGATTTTTTGGCAATTCGGCATAGCCATTCTTGATCCACAGCGAGACAACTTTCGCATGCTCTTGGACTAGCTTCACCGCATAAGCGTCATCGGAGGTTTCTTTCACACGCACACCATGATCCGTGTGTTCGATCTTCAACTTGATCTTTTTGGCATTGGCAAAGACTTCACGAAAAATGGGGTCTCGCATGCGGATTGGATTAGCATGTTCCATCCGATCGTACATTGCCTCGACATGCGTTTTAATCATTGTCGCGACATCTTTCACGTCTGACACCGTTAGCGTTTCCACACCGTTTGAGATATTCTTTACTGTGCGGCGAGTGTCGTCGCGATGCTCGATCAGGTAGAAAAAGTCCTGGTGGTCCTTGGCGTGTTGTGGATCGCCCATGCGACCACGTCCCATTCCTCGCCCCATTCCTGGGCGGTTTTCGGTCGTCATGTCGGTTTGGTCGGTGGCCGATTCTTCGCGAACTTCAGCGCAACGACGACATTCTTGCTGGCACATTCCGCATGGCTTGCCTGCGCCATTGAGCGGTGGATTTGTCGCTGCCGTGGTGTCAGATATGCACATACCGCGACATGGTCCAGCGTTGCCGACCGGGCATTGAAGTTCACTGCCAGCTCCTGTCGCGACGACACTCTCACCGGGCATGCCGGTGTCGGCCGCGTTGTTCGGCGACGACGATTCATCGTTGGCAGCGCTCCTCAATGTGATTCCTAAAGCGGCGACGGCAGTAAATATAAAAGCGAGTGAAATGAGTTTCTTCATAGGTATTTCTTTCATGTAGCGGCCCGATCACGGAGCCTATGTGAATTGATGTTGGTTGACCATTTCGCAACAGCCGTACCAATACATATAAACCCAACAAAATTTTGTTTGGGTATCTTCGACGATGGGTTTGATACACGGTTATCCCCTAATTTGCGAGGTTTATATCAGCCTAATGAGCTGGGTGCTTTTATTCGAGTCCTTGGTGTCAAACATTCCTGCGGGCAAAGTGTGCAATTTTTGCAGCGCATCGACGGGCGACCTGTGCACGAATTGCAGGGTCAATGCACCAAGGTGGCTGCACACGTCAAGATTTCGGTCTCCATTTGCCTCGTTACTCGCGCCGATTCGTAAAGTTTGGATAGGCTCCTTGCTCTAGCGGAGTGGAGTGCTGGCCAGTCGACGACACACCGGCATCTCATTTGCTTGCCTTGCAATACGTATGGCAACAACTCTCTCTCTAAAACTAAAACGGTGAATTTAATGAAACGCACACTTATCGGCTTTGCCGCTTTACTCGCGTTCGCCTTGGTCAGCCCAGACGTCTTGGCTCAGCAGCAACGAGGTAACCGCGGTGCTGGACAAGGACGTGGTTCGAGTGGTACCGCAGTCCAATCCAGAGCACAAGTTCAGACGCAAGTAGGAGTCAAAACGCCACCAGGCAATCCGGGGCTCGGAAGGAACCAGTGTCCGTTACAGCTAGGCAACAAGGGTCAGCAATCAATAGGCTTGCTGCCAGCGATGACCGTTAGCCTCGATTTGCTGCGCATGCGAGAAGAAGAAAGATTAGCTCGTGATGTCTACACGAAGTTGGCGGAAACCTCCAACGTGCCAATCTTTCACAACATATCCCGTGCTGAAAATCAGCACATGCAAGCTGTCGAACGTTTGATCGGAGGGGCAACTGGAAGTGCACTCAACGATACTCCAGGAACGTTTCGCGATCCCGACTACCAGCAACTTTATCAATCGCTTGTTGCAAGTGGAACGCGTAGCCCGCTGGATGCTTTAATGGTAGGTGCTAAAATCGAGGAGATGGACATAGCTGATTTGCAGAGACTTTTGGCTCAAACAACCAGCCCACAGGTACAGATGGTGCTGGAGAACTTGATGCGTGGTTCGCATAACCACTTGCGAGCATTCGCTTCGCAGATCGCAATGCAAGGTGCGAGTTACAATGCCGAGTTTCTAACTCAGGCACAGTTCGATGAAATCGCGAATTCATCGGGCCAAGGCTCGCAGTTCCGAGGCAATGGAAAACAGTTTGGATTTCAAACGCAGAGTTCAAATGGCCAAGGTTACGGCGGATCAAACCAAAACGGGCAAGGTGGCCGACGAGGTCGTGGCAACCAGGGGCGAGGAAGGTAGAACGGTCTAACGAATCAAAAGCAAACACGAGAAACAATGCAGGAACCCAGACTTTACCGCATGCCGAAACAACAAATCGGCGGAGTCGTCGTTCTCTTCCTGCTCTGGCTCGTGTTTGCCGCATGGCAACGGACGGAGCATGTGCACCAATGCAGGTTGATTCATGAAACGCTCTCCTCCCAAGCCGAATCGTTGTCGAGTGCCGTTGTTAGCGGCGTTCAATCGCATCGTTGGTTTGGTCCCTTCGTCCAACAACAATTACCATCAACCCTTGAGGTTCTCGCTAGATCCAAGAATGTGCTGGCGATCGCGGTTGTTGTGAAGGATGGCTCCGATGAAACCTTCATTGCAGGTGACAAAGGACGAATCGACTTCACGCTACCGGTTGGTGAACATGCACGCGACGACACGCTTCAAGTCGTAAGCAGCTTCGCCACGCAAACGAGCGCTCCGATGCATAGAGAGTTTTCTGAATTCTCAAACACGCCTCGGCCTGTTAACCTCCATTGTATCGTCGTCTTGGATCGCACGGGCATGATGGATCAAGTCTTTCGCGAGGCGCGGAACCGAGTTTTAATCTTTGTGTTGGGAACTTTACTTCTCATCGCGATGGGAGCAGTTTGGCAGTTCACTGTAAGACTTGCTCAAGCTGAGGGAGCGACCCGTGTCTTAGAGACCGAAACAAGACACCTTCGGGAATTGGGGCAAGCAGCAGCCGGGCTGGCTCACGAGACCCGCAATCCTTTAGGGCTGATACGTGGCTGGACACAGCGGCTCGTCAAAGCCGGTTTGCCGAGTGACGATCAACAGGAACAAGCCGAAGCGGTTCTGGAAGAATGTGACCGCGTGACCGCACGAATCAATCAATTTTTGGCATTCGCGCGGCAGGCGGAGGCGAATATCGAAACAGTGGATGTCAAGGACGTTGTCGGAGAATTGCGTACGCTCATCCAGTCCGATGTGGATGCGGCGGGCTTGAACTTGGAAACCGTTGGTCTCGATCAATCGGTTGTCATTCGTGCCGATCGAGACCAATTGAGGCAACTCTTATTCAATCTGCTTCAAAACGCCATCGCGCTGGCGCCGCCGGCTAGCTCGGTTACAATCTCGCTGCGCGGCGGGAATCATGGGAACCTGCGTCTGGAGATTGCCGACCAAGGTCCTGGTGTGCCGGACGAGATTGTTGATTCGCTGTTTGAACCCTACGTCACACGGCGAATCGGCGGAACAGGTTTGGGGCTGTCGATTGTTCGGCGCATCGCTGGCGCTCACGGCTGGAAAGTCGGTTACCAACCTGGTAGCCCGGCCGGTAGCGTCTTTTGGGTGGACGGAATCCAAATCGATGCAAGCTAAATGCGCCTTCGGCCTTGATTGTCTCCCTCATTTGTCCAAGCTCACATTGTGAAAGCCACAGCCGTCCAGCGAAGGTTGATGATCGTCGATGACGAGCCATCACAGCGAAAATTGATTGGTGGTTTCTTCGCTGCCTTTGGTTTTACAATTATTGAAGCGGAATCTGCTGAAGCGATGCTCGAGCTGCTCGGTCAGCAGGCAATTGACATGATCTTGCTCGATGTGCGACTACCACAGATGAGTGGCATTGATGCACTGCCGAGAATTCGAGAACGATTGCCATACATTCCAGTAGTGCTCATCACCGCGTACGCAGACGTGCGGCAAGCCGTCGCCGCCGTGAAAAGCGGTGCGGACGACTACCTCTCCAAGCCGATTGACCTCGAAGAGTTGAAGATCGCCGTTTATGATGCCTTGGCCATCCCGACCGCAGACGAGGCGGAAACTAAGACCGTCATGCCTGATCTGCCTGCGGGATTCATCTTTAAGAGCCGCGCGATGCGTCAATTGCTGGAGACGGTCGCCGTCGTCGCACCGTCGGATGCCTCGATCCTGATTCAAGGCCCCAGTGGAACAGGAAAAGAATTGATTGCACAATTGATTCATCGTTGGAGTCTTCGAGCATCACATCCGATCGTGAGTACCAACTGCGCTGGACTTTCAGCAACCCTCATCGAGAGTGAACTGTTCGGACACGTCAAGGGTGCCTTTACTGGCGCGTCGGAAGATAGGAAAGGTCTGTTCCGGACAGCCAGTGGCGGCAGCTTGTTCCTGGATGAGATTGGCGAGATGCCGCTGGAGATGCAGCCTAAGTTGTTGCGTGCGTTAGAAACGAACCAAGTCACACCGGTTGGTGCGGACCGATCGATTGATGTCGACACTCGACTTATCGCCGCCACCAATCGCAATCTCATCGATGAAATCAGAGAGGGCCGCTTTCGCGAAGATCTTTTCTATCGGCTGAACGTCATTGAATTGATTGTGCCGCCGCTAGCGGATCGCCGCGAGGACATCATTCCGCTGGCAAAGCATTTCGCGAATCAATTTGCGAATCGACAAGTACGAATGTCGCCACAGGCGTCGCAGGCAATTCTCACACATTCATGGACCGGGAACGTTCGCGAGCTACGAAACGCCATTCAGCGTGCCTGCTTGCTCTGCCAAGGCGACGTGATTTTGCCGGAGCACCTTCCTACAAACATGGCAACCGATGCCACGGCCGACGTATTTGACACGGGACGTTTGTCACAAATCGAAAGAGCAACGATTCAATCAACGTTGGAAGAATGCGGAGGGAATCGGACCCAGGCGGCTAAGAAGCTCGGTATCAGTCGGCGGGCGTTGATTTACAAATTGCACGACATTGACTCGGGAATCGCAACAAAGCGATCCTTCAACCCCGAAACCCAAGTTTGACTCCGCGTGCAGCGTCCTCCATGCCTAGGCCAACGACTTGATCGCATCGAGAACGAACCTTCGTTGCTCGTCGACCAAAGCATCCAGAGACGCAATGTCAATTTGAGTCGTCGCGTCTATGATGGAGAGCTTGCAAAGCGCAGCGTCACGGTCGAACTGGCAAAAGCTGGCGCCAAACAACGAAGCACCACGAAGATCGCAACCTCGCAAATCTGCTCCAGATAGGTCTGCTCCCTCGAGGTCCGCGTTTGCCAAGCATGCGTTGCTGAGATCTGCCGATTGAAAATTTGCGTTTGATAGATTGGCGTTGTGAAAGTTCGCGTTTTGCAAATTGGCAAAACGAAAATCCGCATTCCGTAGCAAAGCATTTTTGGCATTCAGCGTTGACAGATCTCGGTTTGCAGCGTTGATGCTGCGAAGATCTCGACCGCTAAAGTCTCGGGCTTCGATCACGCGAAGCGCATCTTGTTTCGTCAGTGTCGATGCCATGTACCGTTCCTCACGCCAGGGATCGGCACCATTGTGATATCCTGCTTCGGCTTCCCAGTATCCGAGCCGTTCCTCTTTCAAAAACTCAATTCGCTGGATCCACTTCACACTCTTGTAAAAGTACTTGCCTGGAACGACCATTCTCATTGGCCCGCCATGCTCTGTCGTTAATGGTTCGCCATCAGCCTGCAACGCAACAATTGGCTCAAGATCCAGAATCTCTTTCAGCGGCAGTGATGTCGAATGATCGCGTTCACTTCTCGCAACCAAAGAAACGAATTTCGCTTCGTCGGTCCAATTGGGCGTCCCCGTCCGGTTTAACAGATCATCAAGTGGAACACCGGTGAATGACATTGCTGGCTTCGACCAGCGTGTCACGCAATGCACGTCGATCAAGCGAGTTACCTGCGACATTTTTGAAAGTTCGTCGAGCGAAACCGCGAATGGGCGTTTCACGCAGCCGCAGATCTCGATCGACCAAGGCGAATCACTGTCGCCTGGATGTCGTTCGCCAACAATTGGCCAGCGATCACCACGAACAAGTTGCTGGTTGGGAGGGAGGGGATGATTCATCATAACTGAATTCTACGGGATCATCGCCGCATCGGCACTCGCTAGATGCCTCACAATTCCATGGCGTTGGCGATCAAGTTTAACGCAAGCGGCAGACAGGCAGGTTTCCTAGCGAGTGATTGATGGCTCGAACTATTTCGGGCGCTAAACGCTTCGCGTGGGATCAGACTCGGTTTTTGGGATTCAGCTTTTCACCAAACCCGAAACCCAAGTCTAGTATCTACCGTGCGACGACAAACGCTCACGATTCCAATTATTTTATTGGATTGGAATCGATTGTTTCCAAACGTCTTGTAGATCGTTCGAGTCTTGGCACTTTGATGCCGTGGGTCAGCAGGATCGCAAGTCGTTCATCTATCAGCCCGAACCGTCGCATGAACTGCACGACCTGCAAGTTCGAATTTACTAGGATGGGATTTTGATGAGTAAGAAAAACGAAACCTGTTT
>JBGSMN010000098.1:0-2848 GCA_041740155.1 Rhodopirellula sp. | reverse complement strand
CCCAATGCCGTCACGAGTCAACATTTCACCGATTTGCGACTTTATTTCAATGATGAACAAATTGTCGAACTAGCCGCCATCATTGCACTTTTCGGATTTCTGAATCGTTGGAACGACACGCTCGCCACATCTCTTGAATCGGAGCCTTCGACATTCGCCCAGGATCACCTTGTGTCGAGTGGATGGGTGATTGGCAAACATTCAATCTAGCCGATCGTTGTGGCGCAGTGCACTAACGCGATGAACGCCAGCGAGCTAGTTTTTCCGGGGCAATGCCGAGGCAAAAACCGGCAATGCAAAGCTGGTTAACCAACGTCGTCCTCCACAAGCCGACCGTTAACCATCGACGGGCCGACGTTTCAATCGAAGCATTCGCAAGGCGAATCTGTCCCTGCTTTCGCAGGCGTCGGCAGAGGTCGTAGTCTTCCATGAGCGGCCAATTTGAAAATCCACCAAGATCATAGAACGTGGGCGCAGAAACAAAAATACCTTGGTCGCCATAGGGAAATTGGCGGTAGCGGGAGCGCAGGTTCGCGCCCCATTCAATCCAACGCAATCCCCAGTGTGTGTCGTTGATACTTAGCCGAAATGCACCGGCGACCACCTTTTCATTGAGCGTTGAACGTATGTAATCAATATAGCCGATTGGCAGCGTAGAATCGGCGTGGAGAAACAGCAGAACGTCGCCGCTGGCCATTGCCGCGCCTGCGTTCATCTGCCGCCCGCGTCCGGGTCTTGAAGGTACTACCATCGCTCCATAATGCATGGCGATGTTGATCGTATCGTCAGTGCTTCCTGCGTCGGCGATGATCAACTCCACATTGCCTTCACTTTTCGTTGATCGAAGCGTGCTCGCGATCGTTTTCGCTTCATTCAGCGTCGGAACGATAATCGAAAGTAACCCAGGGCGTGTTACCGGCAGGACGTTTGTAAATGCAGTCGGTTCGCGCCGGCAGACAATCAAGTCTTCGGGGTAGTCAACATCAGAAAGTGGAGCGAGTTGTCGAACAGACAAGTTCAGTTTGCGACAAGCCTGCAACGATTGTTGCAAGACATTTTCCGTCCCCCAATCGATCTCATGAAAAACTTCTGGGGAGCAAGTTTTCAGTCCGATCAAATAGTATCCTCCGTCGACTGCAGGCCCTAACACAACGTCGGCATTCGCGAGCGAGTTGAACGCTTCTTTCAGCGTTCGATGATCGATCCCCGGACAATCGCAACCGATGACCAAAACGCGTGTAGCTCCTTCATGAATTGCCGTCGCGATGGCGTCCGTCAATCGCTCGCCTAAATCGCTACCATTCTGCGAGCGATAATATTTGTTCTTTCCAAACGCAAACTCCATTAGCGAAGCATTTCCGCCAGCGAATCGCACTTCCAGATCGCAGGCATTCGCCGCGCAATAGTTACCGGCGATGCTGAGCGTATGATGCGTGAGGGAAGACTGGAGTTTGGCGGCGTTCTCTGGGCCAATCGCCGGAATCAATCGCGTTTTTGTCACACCTGATTCGGGATATCGTGAAAATACGATGATACGTTGCGGTTGGGACGTGGCAGAGCAACTCGATGCGACAGTTGATTGCAAAATCTGTAAATCGTCGACGGACATTCTTTAATCTCTCGCATTGTTGTCAGCGTGAGGCACCCACCGTCGAGCCTGCCATAACAGGATCGAAGCCAACACAAAGAATAGCGAAAGATAGCTTACCATCTGATTGATATTAGAGTGATCTGATGCCCAACCCAAAATGGCCGAAGAAGGTGCAGCAAGTAAATTGGCAAGCAACAACACAACAGCCGCCGCCGATGAACGATGCTTTGCCGGAACGTGATCATAGAGCGAAACGGCGAGGGTACCTTCGTAGATTCCCTTGAACAGTCCTATCGCAGCCAAAAGGAACAGAGCCGCATTGAGGGAACTGGCGGAGCCAAGCATCCACAGCAAGGGCGCTGCACAGAGCAACGCGATCGATTGAAGGATGAATCGGGAATAGCCGGTGTTGAACAATCGATCGGACAGCCAGCCACCCAGCACCGCTCCGATCATGGCACACAGACTCATCCAGAGCGAAGTTTGAAATCCAGCTTGGGTGAGGCTCAATCCAAAGTCGTTTGCGAAGATCGTCGGAGCCCAAGTGCCATAGCCGACAGAAACAAACAACACTGCCGCAAATGCCAAACCGATCTGTCGGACAGCTCGATTTCTGAAGCAGTATACGAAACCAGCAAAAAGCGGTTCGCGATTGGCAGACGGGGAATTCGATGACTGCACATTTGATGGCTGCGCACTGGCAACCGGACGCAACCGCCAGGCCATCAACATCCCCAGCACGCAGCCAACAGCACCAAAGAGATAGAAGCTCGATCGCCAACCAAACCGCTCGGCGATCCAGCCAGCAAGGAACCCACTAACAATCGGTCCTGCATACTGGGCGACTTGATGGATCGAGATTGCCAGCGCGCGAGTGGTAGTGTGCCAGCTTGCCAGATAGGCATGTGAGACCGGAGGATAAAACGATTCGGCACCAGCGGTCATCAGGGATCGCGTCACGAGCAAAAAGACTAGTCCCGACGCCGCACCGCTCATCGCCGTCGCCGCGCTCCAGACCAAGACCATGCTCCAGATGATTCGATGTTGTGGCCAATGATCACCCAGCGCACCGGCGAGTGGCGACATGCACGCGACGACCAGTGTAAAAGCCGTACTGACGAGGCCCGCTTGAAATCCACTGAGGCCTAAATCCGCCTGTATCGGCTTCAATAAAATGCTGTAAATTCTGCTGTCGGCCTGGTGCAGGAAATAGGCCAGGAACAGCCAAAAGACCAGTTCCCAACGCGCCCACAGCGG
>JBGSMN010000023.1:0-6205 GCA_041740155.1 Rhodopirellula sp. | reverse complement strand
CACGAGATGCTTCACTTCGCGGAATCGCTTGACGTATTCGTCGTGCGTTCCGTGCTGACTGACTTCGAGTCGACAGTTCGTCTCGATGAGGACGTCGGGCAAGTTGGGGAAGCGATGCAGAAAGAATCCATTGGTGACGAGCATCAGGTCACTGTCGGGCCAGTGCTGTCGCGCGAGCAGAAGGTGCTGGATTAGGTCCGGGTTCAGCAATGGTTCGCCGCCTAGAAGTGCGAACCGCTTCGGATGCAAGCGATGGGACCAGAGCGAATAGTCTGTGTCGGCTTGTTCGATGGTCGGGATCGCGCCGCCAAGATGATGATTCGAATAGTGGCTGCATTGTTGACATGAGAGGTTGCAACCGTGAGCGAGGTGGTATTCCAACGCGGGCAGTGCGATCATCGCTTGATCATCCGTAAAGCTAGGATTGATTGGCGAGCTCATCGGTGAATCGGCGATCCGTGAAGAAGACGGTCGGGGGTGTGCCAGGATCTTGCGGGAAGTCGGATTCCCGCTGATGATAGGGCTCCGTGGACGAATTGGCTGCAGTAGATGCGTCCGTCGGGAAGTGAGTTGGGATTGAAGAATTGCTTCAATCCATAACGTCGCCCCACGTTTCGGTTCGCATAGCCGCGGATGCTTTGGACTTGGGCGGGCGTGAGTGGTTCGCTTGGTGGAACGTAGCGGACGATCCAAGGCTTGCCGACTGCGTAGCGGTTGATCGGTGTGCACTTGGCCGTTGGGAATGTCGATTCACAGACCTTGCCGTCAATCACGATCGCGGTGTGCGTGTAATGCGTTCCGGTCACACGCGAGAGGAAGTTGCCGAAGCGTCCTTTCAGACGGGACATCACCAACGTGCCATCGGGATAGGTTTGGCCGGAGCATTCGGTGCAAACAAAGAACAAGAACATCGACGCTGCAATCCATCGCGTGAACGTGTGCATGTGAGAACTCCATTTCGTGTCAACGAGAAAATTTTAAACGCGAGGGCTTCGTGACTGAATTGATCGATGGTTGGTTGGATGAGTTGGTTGGGTGGCTCTAACGCCAGATAACTCGTTCGATTCCGTGTTTGCGGAGGGCGGCTTTTTGGAACTCGGGACGCCGGCGTCGGTAGCCAGGTGGGTCGATGTGTTCGTGCTTGAAAGAATGCGAGACATCGCAGGCGACGTTGACGCCGGCGATCTTGCACCGCCAGAAGAAGTCCCAGTGCTCTTCGACTTTGAGCGATTCATCCCAGCGGATCGCTTGTAGGATGTCGCGATAGGCAACGAAGCAGTTGCCGACGTAGTGGCACCAGCGAATCGAGCCTTGGCGGCGATAGTGCCCGTGCGGAATCCGCAGTCGCTTGCCGTCGACCTTCATGAGCTTGGGCCGCTCTTGATGATTTGATAGTGCGGCAAGCAGATCGAGGTCGTGACGCGAGTTGAGCTTCTGGACGAGGTCCGGCAATCGCGTTTGCTCGGTAACCATGTGATCGTCGTCGGCGAAGACGACGATCGGTGCGTCGCCGGTATCGAGCAAGCGGTTGCGGCCGGCGGAGAGTCCGATGTCGAATTCGGTTTCGATAATTTGGTCGACCATCGCGGCTTCGGCGTGGCAGTTTGCTGAGAAGCGTAGCTCGGGTTGGCCATCATCGAGGACATGGATCAACGGGCGATCACGGCCATAGTGTTCGTGGATGCTGCGAACGAGTGCAGCACAACACTGAGGCCGATGGATGGTCTTGATACAGAAAGTCACTTGATCACGCACGAACCACACCTCCGCCGGGATAACGCATTGAATGAAAACCGTGTTTGCGTAGTCCCATCGATCGGTATTGGGATCGCTTGCGGAGGTCGCGATAATCTTTGGACGCGACGTGGGCGTGGCGAATGAAACAGTCCCCTGCGACGGCCACTTTCAATTCCGCGAGTTTGGCTCGATAGAAGAACTCCCAGTGCTCAAAGGTTTTGATTTCTTCGTCCCAACGGAGGTTGCGGATCGTTGCGGCTCGGGCGAGGAACGCGTTGGACGACATGTGGCACCAGGCGACGTAGCCGTTACGTTTGATCTCGCCGCGGTGCATCCAGATTCGCTTGCCGTTCATCAGCGGCGAGAGCATCGTCGGCCGGCCGCCGGCCCCTTGGCGGACACCGAGGATGTCGATGTCGAGTTTGCTGAACCGATCAATGAGCTTGTCTAGGTTGAGGTTCGGCGTGACGACGTGATCATCGTCAAGCAAGAACATGAACTCGGTGCTGACCGCATCGACGGCAACATTGCGTCCGACCCCGACGCCGACATCGACTTGGCCCGGATGAATGACTTGGCACTTCGCGGCGGTCTCGGGATACGCGGGTAGGAATCGCCGTTCGGGCTGTCCATCATCGACGACGATGATATTGGGCTCGGCGATGTGCTTGCACAACGACTCGACCAAGCGGTGGCAGGACCAAGGGCGATGGATGGTCTTGATGCAGAATGTGATGTCACTCAGTTTCATTGGCCGACTCCAGGGGAAGGATTCTGGCGAGCGAACCGGCGAGGATTTTTTTTCGCAGTTCGCTATAACGAGGACGGTTTGCGTCGTGTAGCACGGTCAACGTTCTGGTTGCCCAGCGCTGGCTGATGGGAACTCGGGCGCGGCCGTCGACGAGCACGAGATCCGGTGTCAAATCGTCGGCGGACTGGATATACGCGTTGAACTGTCCGGGTTGGGCGGGTTCGAAATTTCGGTTCGGCCACGCTGGCGGTTCGAATCGGACTTCGACGTTGGGCGGAAATGGTTTAGCTCGTTCCAACCAGCGGGAGTCGTGTTCGATCGTGGTAACTTTGGCAACGCGATGAGCGAGCCAGAATGTCGAACGGCCGCTGCCAAACTCGAGAACGTGCATCATCGGATCGAGCAGCAATTCGAGAGACGCGATCTCTTCGGGCTGCATCCACGGCTCGGGAGCGGTGAAGAGTCGCTTGATCGGATGATAGATCGTGGGTGCCAATCCGATCGGCATGGAGGGTTTCCAGGTGATCGTTCGCGAGTTGGGGATACTGACCGGGCCGATGCCGCAATGGGCGGCGAGCGTGGCGAAGCGGCATTCACCCGTTAGTCGTTCGAGTCCTTGAAGATCATTGGTGTAAAGCGGTTCGATGCGTTGCAGGGCTTCGTGCGAAACCATCACGCAAGAGAATGGGACGATGCCGGTGGCGAGCGGACGAACATCAACCGGCAGGAACTTGCGAAAGCGACGGAACCATTCCGGTTCACGTGTGGGCAAGCGAATGGACGGCGCGGCGAAGGGGTAATCGATCACGTTGGCCAGCCACGCGGTGATCGATTGGTTAACGAGGGTGTCCCATTCGACGATGAAGTAGCGATCGGCGGAGACGCTGCGATTGCGGAACCAATCGATGAGCAGCAGATCAGTTGATTTGGCTTTCAGCTTCGGATGACGTGAAACTTGTTCACGCCAAAGCGAGTGCTGTAGCGTGGCAATCGATTCGCCGGACTCGATCGTTGCATCGGATGAAAACGCGACGGTGCGGCCGGAAGAGAATCGTTTCAATCGCTCGTAATGATCAACGGTGACTGGATCATTGCGATGATGCAGGAATAGCGAGCAGATGGTCACGCGGTGGGTTCTCTGGGTTTTGCAGAACTCTGGGTTTGTAAGAGCTGAATCATCCGTGCTTGCGGAGGCTTGGATTCACGTGGTCGATCGCTGCAGAGATCTCTTCGGCAGTGGGATCGATGCCGAGGAACTCGATCAGGTTGTTGATCACTTCCTTGGGGTAAGTGGTCAGCTCGCTGAAGTCGATGTGGAAGACGGGGACTTCGGGATGCGAGGCGATGAAGGCGTCGCGGTGTTCGAGGAGACTACGTTGCAATCGTTCGCAGTCTTCGTCGGTAGCCGCGAACCATTGGCCGCGATGCTTTTCGGATCGCGATTTGAGCGACCGGATCGAAGCTTCGATGTCTCGGTTGACGGAGATGATTCGTAGCGAATCGCCGAGGGCTTCGTTAAGATGGCTAACGAAGCGACAGAGGTGCGGATACTTGCCGGCGGCGACGGTTTTGTCGCGGCTCGCTTCAGCTTTGCGTTGGACGATCCAGGATTTCAGTTTTTGAACGAGTTGGTGATCGGGCCAAACCGGATCGATCGCCGGGAATCGCATGGCGCTCTCGCAGAGCTGGGCCAAGCCGACCGCTTCGCCTCCGCCGGTTGCTTCGTAGCCGGAAAGTTGATTGCCCAAGTGGACGCCGAGATGATGCATGACCATCGCGACGCACGAAGTGCCGGATCGGTGCGGGCCGAGGACGGCGAAGAAGGGCGAATCGCTGTGGTCCGCGTTCTTGGCGTCGTTGAAGAAGCGGGTTTGTTCCCACTTGCGGCCGCAGATGTTGGACTTGGTGGGCAGCTGCCCAACGAGCCAACGATCGGGCGTATAGACGGCGATCGATTCTTTGTCGATGTTCTTACCTTGCACGAGGGCTTGGTAACGACGCTGGGTCAATCGGCCGAGGTGGTGATCGATGTGATGCCGTTGTTGCCACTCGCTCCAATGAAGATGACGGTAGAGCACTTTCATGTTCTCGCGACCGCGGACCATGAAGGCGTGGGTGCGATTGACGTTGTAGGGCCGGTAGACATGGTCGCTGATTCGTTGCGGCGGATGTTTGCCGGCGAACAGATGTTGACCACCAAGGTAGGCGAGTCCCCAATCGGCCGGCAGTTCATCGGCGTATTCTTGAAGGCGGTCCGCGAAGTCTTCGACGAAACCGGCGTCGTCTTCAAAGACCACGTAAGAGTCGATTCCTTCGATCAGACATTTTTCGAGGATCAGGCAGTGTGATCGGTAACAACCCCAGGCACCGTTGCCGGCTTTCCATTGGGGCGGTGTCGCGCAGCGACGGCCGTCGATCGCGGCGAAGCGTTCGGGTTGTGGGAACGGCCAAGGATCGGGGAGTTGTTGCAACCATTCTTTGAGTCGATCATCTCGGCGATCGAGGTTCATCAGGAAGCATCGTTCGACGATGCTGCGGTCACGCGTGATCATCGTCGTCTGGCTCGGGTGCGCCATCAGGGAACTTTTTCTGGAACCGTCGAATGGCAGTGGTGACGAGTGACTTGGCGATGGTTCGGGTGAATCTTCCATGGGGTAGGCCTCGTGCTTCGGCTTCTTCAAGTAACCAATCCGTGATCGTTTCGAGGTTTTGCAAACAGCCTTCGACACCCCAGTCGTTCATCGTGTCGGCGTGGTTATCGCAGTTGCAGGATTCGCTCGGCCGGGCAAACCAAGCGAGCATCTTCTTGAGTTCGTTGCCGGGACCGGGACGGTAGTCGGCGATCTTGAGTGTCGTCGGTTCGGGCTGGCGATCGGACAGGTAGCTGCGGAGCATTGCGTGCAGTTCACGCGTGTCTTGCTTGCGACGTTTCTTGTTGACCAGGGCCATCCCGATCGTGACGACGTTGATCGCTCGCGGGTTGGTTTCGTTCTGGCAAGCGTTGCAAGCGGCGGCCGTGACTTTGGCTGGGCAGCCTGCCATGCCCGATGCGACTTCGCAGATGTTGTTGGGTGTCAGGTGCGGGCAGTGGATCATGCGGTCATCGCTGCGACTTCGCCGTCGTAGGCTCCGGAACTGGAGGGCGGTTCACCGGGGTCTTCGCAATCGCTGTCGACTAGCTCCCAACCGCAAGACCAAACCCAGGTGCTGTTGCACGGTTCGCTCGAACCTTCGCTGCTGGTGTGTGACGGCTCGTCGGTCGAGTCGTCTTCGGAAGGCGGGTCGCCGGAATCGTCGTCGGAGCGACTGTCGATCGATGGATCGTCAACTGACGGATCATTGCTGTCATCGCGGCTACCGCTTGGTTCGTTGGAATCGCTTTCGTCGCGGGAGTCGCTGCTGGCGTCGAAGTCTGAGTCGTTGATCGATGGCGTGTCACTGTCGTCGGATCGCGAGTCGTGTGATGGTTCGCTTTGGCTATCGCTGCCGAAGGAGGAGGAACCGTCGAACGTGCTGGGTGGGTTAGCTGAATCGGAGACGTCGGATTGCGATGCGTCGGAGTCGGATTCGGAGTCATCGGAGGTCGAGTCGGAATCGTCGCTGATTGATTCGGAGTCGCTGGTGCTTTCGCTCGTGCTCGCACTTCCGCTGCCGGCGGACGATGCCGAGTGATAGCTGGTTGAGGTTGACCAATAGCGTGATTCGGAGTCGCTTTAA
>JBGSMN010000457.1:0-5099 GCA_041740155.1 Rhodopirellula sp. | reverse complement strand
GGCATCGTTCTGATGGGTACTGGTTGTCCCGCCCAGCGGCTTCTCTCCGGAGGTATCAACGATCGTCAGGGGGTGTGTCCCCAGAGTCATGCGATCAGACTGCGGCGTTACCTCGATGTGCCCCTTACCGTCGCTCATGTGGTTTAAAAGAATAAAAGCAGAAACGGCTAAGCAGATGATGATCAGGGCGGTTTGGCCCGTCGTCATCCCGTTAATGCGCTGCCCGTCACGAATGTTTGACATCCCTTGGTGGACACCTAGCACGATGCCGCCGATAGTTGACAGAGCAATCGAAGTGAGCAAGCAATACCAGAACCAATCAGTTTCGCCGCTGAATAATCCCAGGGGAACGAATTCGTTCACAACGATGAGCCCGATAGGAAGTAGCGACGTGTAGAGCAGGAACTTTGCCACCGTGGGCAGCCGGCTGGGATTCGAATCGTCAGCCGTATGTCTCTGTCTGCCTGAATCGGAATTGTTTCCACCATTTGAGGCACCTTGTCGAGGCGTATTTTCCTCACCCGGTTGCCACGTACTCAGGAACGACTCGAGCGCTTCTGCAACCTCCTTCGGCGTGAGATACCGCTCGTCGGGATCCTTGGCCATCATCTTGGACGCGATGGCCACAAGCTTTTCGGGCACGTCGTCGCGCACCGAACTCAGTGGGGCAGGTTCGACCTGTGCATGACTTTTGAGTTTTTGCATCACGCTGCCATCGTCAAACGGCACGCGACCAGAGAGCAAGTAGTAAAGTGTTGCCCCGAGGCTGTAGATGTCGCTGCGAATATCGGCGTTGCGTGCGTCCTTGGCCTGTTCTGGCGAAATAAAATCGGGAGTCCCCATGATAGCCCCAACTGCGGTTAACTCGCTGTGAGCTTCAACCGCGTCGGAGTCTGCGATCGCTTCGGGCGCGAGAGAAGCCAGACCGAAGTCGAGAATCTTGACCGTACCATCTTTCGTGACCATCAAGTTGTGAGGTTTAATGTCGCGGTGCACCATGCCGCGTTCGTGTGCGTGCTGCAGTCCGATCGCTGCCTGCCGGATGTAATCGCACGCTTCGGCGACTGGCAACGCGCCTCGTTTCTTGATCGTTTGAGACAAATCAACTCCGTCAACGAATTCCATCACCATGAAATGGAAGTCACCGGCGTGATCGGCGTCATGCGAAGTCACGATGTTGGGATGAGAAAGTTGTGCGGCAGCTTTCACTTCGCGATGGAATCGATCGATAGCGTCAGCTTTTTGAACCAGCCCTCGATTGATGACCTTCAGCGCCACCGTGCGTTCCATCTTCCGGTGGCGAGCTTGATAGACGTCGCCCATGCCGCCTTTGCCGATCAGACCGAGAATCTCATAACGCGGATGTTCGCTCAGAGGTTGAGGAATGTCGTCGAAGGAAGCCGAGTTTGCCGTTGCACCTTCGTGATCAGCCGTCTGATCCGTCGGCAACCGGCCGGCTTCCTGCAAGAGGCCTGCGAATGTGTCCGCGGATGACAGTGCAACGATGGTCTCGCAGCAAGGCTCACATTCGCTGATATGACTATCGATGGCGACCGCTCTTTCCTCGGGCAATTGCCCAAGACTGTAGGCACTCAATTCCTCTCGGCTCGGGTGGTCGGTAAGTTTCGGCATGGATATCTTTCAGGTGACAGTTCTGTTGTGGAGGCAGTGATGTCGGTAGCAATTCAGGGATACCGATTTCGGTCGGATCGAACGATCGCTTCCAGTTATCAAGACCCGCTCGCGACAAATCTTGTCAGCTCTTTGTGAAAAAACTTGACGACGACTCGATCAATCCTGCCGCCTCTTGGCGTAACCTCCGAGTGACACGAGACTTAGCGAGGCAGACCGAGTTCAGGGAAATTCCCATTTCCTGAGCGACCACGTCCGGTTTCGCCCCTTCCAAAGCCACGCGACAGAATGCCTTCCAGGTATTCGGCTCGAAGTGCGGCTCCGCAAGCGTCAGCAGTTGCCGGAGGACATACTGATCGTGTTCCCGATCCCAGATCCGGCTCATTTCGCTGGCCGGGTCGTCCAACTGCGCGATCCTGGCATCGATGTCTGAGTCACCGCGAGCCTGTGGGCGACGGTCCCGTGCTCGCCAGAATTTCCGCAACCGATTAATCAGAATCACCTTCAGCCATCCTCGAAAAGCGCCTGGCTGCCCACGATGCTCGAAAGTGCCGAGTTCCCTCGATACGGTCAGCAAAACCTCTTGGACAAGGTCGTTCGCGTCGCTGTCTTGAACGTCGTACCTTCGCAGCCACACACGAACCAAAGGCGCATAGAGATCCGCCAGTCGATTCCAACCCTCATTTTCAGGCGAATGTCGGAGGCGTTCGAGGAGACTAAGCGAGGTTTCGTGCATCTTGGGACTGTCCTTTCCCAGTACATTATCCGCTAGCAAGACGATTGCGCCAATTCAGCTCGCTTTTCCCTTGATTTCCATGACCTCCGCCGAAACGCCAGCCAACGGCGGTGTGAACACCTAGACGCTAAGCCGCTAGACTCGGGGCCGGGTGGGCTGGATTGCCGACCGATATTGGATTTGGTCGTTACAGAGCTAGTGCAGAAATCTTGATGGCCCAAAATGTTTTCGCTCAGATTAGCTAGTTTTTCTCTTGCGTTGAAGTTCTTTGAAACTTACTCGCTCTCGCTTCGGCGCAGATGGGCGGTCGGTCCCAAATAGCAAAGCCCCTTGCATTGAGGCGGCGACGGCACATCCGACGAGGCAGTCGAGCCAGTGGTTGTCGGGTTGTTCGGGGCGGGCTTTCCATTCGTCGACGGTTCGGCCGCGGCCTTCGGTGCGGACGAAGTACTCGGCAGTGACTTGCTCGGCGAACATGCGGTGTTGATCGGGGCGATCGCCGAAGATGGATAGACAGCCTCGATCGCCCATCCCGACGGCGAGCCGTGCGTGCGTGAACGACTTCCACCAGTTCGTGTCGTAGATGACGTGGCGGATTGCGCGTTTGCCGTGGATGGTGGGGACTCGCTAGTTGAGTCCGATTCGATCGCCTAGCCGGCGTTTGTATTCGCTGAATGGATTCGATAACGCGCCGACAAAGCGACCGTGCGAAGGAAGCAAAATCGAGGCGTGCGGGCTTTGCCGACAGAATTGATAAACAACGTCGGTGGAGTGGCCCCAGTTGGCAACAAGTTTAGTGCGTTTCTGCCGGACCGGTTGAGCTTCAGCGAAGGTCTTGAGGAAATCGATTCGCCAATCACGTCAGTGCATCATGGTCATCGTCGGGGTTTCGTCTCTCGTTGCGTCCTAGGTAATGAAAGAACTTTTGCCATGCCCACGCCATGAAAAATCCTACGATGATAAGAAAGGGGATCCCGATAACGACTCCGATGAGAACGTACTCGAGCCAAGGTGGAAGCACTATTACCTGCATTGATCTCTCCTATGCTGTAGTCGGGTTTGAGATTCCGAACTAGAGCCCCTTGAAAATGAGAAGGTTTGGCCAAATTTTATGAATTTCGGGCGAGACGGGTGAGGGCGAGCAAGTGTACACGGGTCTCAGCGTAGGAAGCCTTGGGAATATGGACGGAGCAAACTTTCCGTCGGTAGCAGGGAGCGCCGGTCCTCGAAGCCACAGATTAAAGACGGTTTGTTCGAAATTTCCGTTGCCCCGGAGGGTTTGCGTTCAGATTGACTAGCTTCTCTTTCTGCGTTGAAGATCTTTGAAGCTAACACGCTCTCGCTTCGGTGCGGATGGTCGGTCGGTTCCGAATAGCAGCGCCCCCTGCATCGAAGCTGCGACGGCGGTGCCGACGAGGCAGTCGAGCCAGTGGTTGTCGGGTTGTTCGGGACGGGCTTTCCATTCGTCAACGGTTCGGCCGCGGCCTTCGGTTTTGATGAAGTACTCGGCGGTGATTTGCTCGGCGAACATGCGGTGTTGGTCGGGACGATCGCCGAAGATCGAGAGGCAGCCTCGGTCGCCCATCGCGACAGCAAGCCGTGCGTGCGTGAAAGACTTCCACCAGTTCGTGTCGTAGATGACGTGCCGGATCGCTCGCTTGCCGTGGACTGAGGGGACTCGCCAGTTGAGGCCGACGCGATCGCCGGGCCGGCGTTTGTATTCGCTGAACGGGTTTGAGGACGCTCCAACGAAGCGGCCGTGCGAGGGAAGTAAGATCGAGGCTTGGGGGCTTTGCCGGCAGAACTGGTAAACGACGTCGGTGGAGTGGCCCCAGTTGGCATCGATTAGGCACCGGCCGATCTTCATCGCCGCTCCGTCGTCACGCTGCCACTCGCGGCCGAGCAGTTGATCGGTCAAGGATTCGAGGCCGGCGTAGATGCTGCCTTCGAGTCCGGTTCCTTCGCTTGCGGTGGCCAGTGTGTGTCGCGCATCGCGAAGGGTGAAGTAGGCTCGTTGTTGATCGGGGTATGATCCGTAGTCGACGACGTAGCCCGTGAAATCGTCCTCCCAAGCGGCGATGACGTAAAAAAGAAGTTTGCCTTGAACGTCGATGAACGCGGTAAGGTGATTGCCGGCGATCGGGACTCGGCTTCGCGGCATGTGGTTGATCTTGGCGGCGACCTGTTCAACGGTCAGTTGATCAGCACCGACGGTTTCTTCCGGCAGCGGTTCGTTTTGGTATTCGGCAAAGAACGCAGCTTCGTCTTGAAGCTTCAAGTTCATCGCGTGTTGAATGGCGGACAACTCGTCGTGGTTGAATCGTTCTTTCCACGAGACATCCGCGCCGGTATCCATCGCGGCTCGGTTCTGGCGATAGAACTCGGTGCCGGCGGCGCCGCCATCGCCGACCCGCAATCCCTCGCTGCGGATTTCGGCGTAGCGATGCCACAACGTTTCGTTGGTCGGGAACGCGTTGACCATTCGCGTGCGTTCGCCATTCCATTCGGGATGCAGGTCGCGGTTGAGAATATTGTCGGCCATGTCGCCAGGGCGAATAACGGTGCATGGCATGATGCCGGATATCTTTTTGCCGGGGCCGGCGAGCCCGAGCACCGCGCCGGCAAGGATCGCTTCGCGGTTGGCACACTGCGATAGTGATCGCGCGGACTCGTCGGTTTGCGGGTCGTCCAACACGACAAGTGATGGTCGCACGGTTTTCCCGTCGGGGCG
>JBGSMN010000321.1:0-2048 GCA_041740155.1 Rhodopirellula sp. | reverse complement strand
CACACTTGATGGTGACGACGATGCGTTTCACGATTTCGTTGACATGTTGCATGACGCGGGACGTCATGTAGGTTTCGCAATCGCGACCGGTCGCCGTTTGGATGACGTGTTATCTTGGATTGAAGAACGCAATCTTCCGCGGCCTGATGTGTTGGCTGCGGCGGTGGGTACGGAGCTTTACTACGGCAAGGACTTAATGCCCGACGCGGGATGGAAACGTCAAATATCGGCGTTCTGGAAGCCGGATGAGGTTCGGCGAGTGCTTGATGGATTCGAAGGGCTGGCCCGGCAGTCGGATCATGAACAAACGGAGTTCAAGGTCAGTTACCAAGTCGATTGTTCTGTCGCACCACCGATTCAGCGGATTCGACGAATTCTGCGAGAAGCGGGGCTGCGGGTAAAGGTGATTTTTTCACTAGGAATGTTTCTTGATGTCTTACCTATTCGCGGCGGCAGCGACCTGTCGCTGCGGCATCTCGCCTATCGGTGGGGGTTCGCGCCAGAGCAATTGCTGGTCGCTGGCGACTCGGGTAACGACGAAGGGATGTTGAAAGGACGCACGCTTGGAGTGGTTGTGGGGAATTATGGCAAGGAGCTAGAAAAACTTCGCAAATTACCTCGCATCTATTTTGCGAAAGGGCATCATGCGCGAGGTATCCTTGAAGGTGTTGAATACTATAATTTCCTCGGTCACATCCGAATCCCAAACGACAACGTGGAGTGAGTGTCTCAGTGCTTCGAGGTCCGGATTTTCAAATCACGGCATCCCCCGGTTCGCCGCAGTATGATGCCCAAGTCAGTCTAAAAAGATTGTTGCCTCGCCTGCACCAACTGTGGGAGACCGAACAGCCCGATGCGGAAGTGATCGAGTCGTTCGAAGAACGGTTGGTTCAGGAGTGGCCGCGATTGTTCCGATTGCTGCGGCATTTGTATGGCCAGCGGTATGATTTTTTTTATCACCTCGAACACATCCTGCTGACCGCAGCTCGTGGGTGGTTAATGCGTGGCGATGATCTTCGCCAAACCGATCACCAACGGACTTATGATCCGAATTGGTTCCAGTCGCAAAATATGGTTGGCGGTGCGCTTTATGTCGACCTGTTCAGCGAAAATCTCGGCAAGTTGCGTGAGCATATTTCGTACTTCAAAGACCTGGGGCTAACCTACCTCCACCTGATGCCGTTATTTGCTGTTCGCCCCGGAGACAGCGACGGCGGGTACGCGATCAGCAACTATCGCAGCATTGACCCACGATTGGGGACGATCGAAGACCTACGTGATCTTGCCGCAGACCTGCGGGCCGCAGGAATTGTCTTGGTTCTAGATTTTGTTTTTAACCACACGGCTGATGATCACTACTGGGCTCGCCAAGCCCTTGCAGGTGATTCAGAGTACCAAGACTTTTATTATCTGTTCCCCGATCGAACGATGCCCGATGCCTACGAACGGACCTTGCGGGAGATTTTCCCAACCGTCCGACGCGGCAACTTTACTTGGCACGATACACTTCAACGCTGGATCTGGACCACCTTCAATAATTTCCAGTGGGATCTGAACTACGCCAATCCAGCGGTGTTTCAGGCGATGCTAGCCGAGATGCTGTTCATCGCGAACACAGGTGTCGACATTTTACGATTTGACGCAGTCGCTTTTATATGGAAGCGGATGGGCACAAACTGTGAGAATCTGCCTGAAGCGCACCTGTTGATACAGGCCTTTAACGCTGCTGCGAGAATGGCAGCACCTGGCCTGTTGTTCAAGAGCGAAGCAATCGTACATCCAGATGAAGTGGTTCAGTACGTTAGCCGGGGTGAATGCCAACTGTCATATAATCCGACACTGATGGCGCTTTGCTGGGAAAGCCTCGCGACGCGCGATACGAAACTGCTGGTTCGATCGTTGGCACATCGCCACAAATTGCCCGATGGAACGACTTGGATTAATTACCTCAGGTGCCATGACGATATCGGTTGGACTTTTGATGATGCGGATGCTGCGGCAGTTGGCATTAATGCGTACGACCATCGCCAATTCCTGAATCAATTCTA
>JBGSMN010000380.1:0-2117 GCA_041740155.1 Rhodopirellula sp. | reverse complement strand
CCCGATGATCGCGATCACGACCAGCAGTTCCACCAAGGTGAATCCGGCCCGCGTCGGAACTCGACGAAACTTATTAACAGGCGATTTTTCGACCATCACCGCCAACTGATTCTGTCTCATTTCACACTTTCAAAAATAGACACGAAGGAACAGGAAAGTTAGTCGATGCTAACTTATGCTGGATCTTAGCCGAGACTAAACCGCGAGGCAAGCAGCTTCACAAAAAATTCGCCGATGGTAAGCTACTGTTTTTCGAGAGTGCATCATGACGGGTCAAATCTCGTCCACTGTTGAGGTTGCAAGGAGACATTCTGTGCCTGCCAAAATTTACCAAAGAACTCGCTCAGATCATGCTAGTGAGATTGCTGAGGACTATGTCGAAGCCATCGCTGACGTGATTGTGGCCAACGGCGTTTGTCGGGCGGTGGACCTTGTCGCACACTTCGCGGTCACTCACGCGACCGTCAGCAACACGATCAGCCGCTTGCACCGCGACGGTTTCGTAGACACGGCCCCCTATCAACCCATCGCGCTGACGGCAAAGGGAAATCGACTGGCGAGCCAGGCGAAGAAACGGCATAAAATCGTCACCGCGTTTCTAAAACGCATTGGTGTCGGAGACCGCGCTGCGGAAATCGACAGCGAAGGAATGGAGCATCACGTCAGCAAAGAGACACTCGACGCAATGAAACGCGTTCTCGCAGATGGCTTGCCGCCTGAAAAACCATCAAACCCGAAACTATCGTAGCGGAACTCGTCAAGAGTTTCGGTCTCTTCGGGAAACACGCGTCTCGACGACTTCCGCTACTTGCAATCCCAACACTGACTGTCGCCCAGTGCGTCCAATCAGCTTCTCATCGCAGCGATCAACTCGCCTTGATTTCAATTTTCCGAGGCAATACTTCAGGTCGTTTACTGAGATGAATCTTCAACACGCCGTTAGTGTAGGTCGCTACGATTGTATCAGGGTCCACTGTCTCGGGAACCTTAACCGAACGCGTGACCTCGCCCCAACCGCGATCGTCAAAGCGATAGGAGCGACCTTCCGCTTCGTGCCGCTCGCGCCGGGCGCGGACCGTCAACCGCCCTTCGTCGAACGTCAACTCAATGTCTTCCATCGTCATGCCAGGCAACTCCATCTCGATACCAAAGGTGTCAGCTTCTTCCCAGATCGAGACGCCCGGCATCCACTCGGATTTCGCATTGCCATTGGAAACATTCACGGGGGTAAACAACTGATCAAAGAAACTCTCCAGATCACGACCGACTGCACCGAGAGCCTGATCCGAGAACGAGCGAGTCATACTTTTCATTGCTAAATTCCTCACATTTGAGAGAACCAAGAAACGGACGACCGGTGAGCCAAGGCACTCTGTCAACTTGGCAGCACCAGCAACAACTAAACTTAAATATTGCAACCGTCGTGCCAAATTTTTTGGTGCGAGTCGACGCCCGCCTGTTTCGGTGCCAAGAGCATGACCAGTTCCCGCGCGACAAGATCGCCACTGACGGACGATCGATTTCATAGTGAAGTTCGTGAAGATTTCATCAAATCCAAGCTAGGGTGGCCGCCAGCAATGGAACGCCGCTTTCTGTACTGTTGAATTCGGTGCGTTCTAGCATCTCTCTTTACAAATCAATCAAGGTTGATCACATGACCGCATCATCGTTTCTGTTCGTTGCTCGACTACGTATCGGACGCGCGCTCGGCAATATTTACGATGGAGTGATGGCTGGTGAAATGTGGGCCATCGGGTTGATACTGATCCTGGTCGTCTGCGTGCTTGCGGTTGGTGCGGTATTCGCCTTCCAAGCGTACCAGGAGTCCAACAGCGAGTCGGACGACGTTGAATTGACGGCCGAAGAAAAGAATTTGATGAATCGGTTCTAACAAACCGAGACATTCTCGACGAGTGTCACAGTGTTTGTGAGGGCAGTTCGCCATTCGTCCGGCGCATCCTGTCATCAGTCGGGCATTTGCATGCAGGAAAAGTAGGTTCTGCGGACGCAAAACGGTTATTTGCGCGCCGTCCGACAACTCTCCGATCACGCCAGAAAGTCGCCCACAGAAATTTCCCTACAAGATGTTTGAAATGCTCAAGCTGCAGAACGTCATG
>JBGSMN010000375.1:0-2034 GCA_041740155.1 Rhodopirellula sp. | reverse complement strand
GCCGAGCGTGCCCGCGGACCGCGTCCGTGAGGTGCCGGCGGCCGGTGGCGGAGCAGGGGAATCCGTGATCGGGGCACCCGCACCGATCAGAAACTGCTCGAAATAGTGACGCCATGTTTCTGAAACACTCGAAGGATCGCGTACATACTGCACATACAGATCGTCGATATAGTCCAACGAAAAACTATTCATGAACGGAGGCTATTCACAAAGCGAAGGGAAGCGATTTTGTAGGTCTCGCTGAAGGTGGGTGCATACTTTACGCACCGAACGGCTAGGTGGGTAGGCAAGACACTGCGAAGTTTTTGCCTTTCTCGCTACGGAGGCTGTGCCGGGAGCGTTTTGGCTTTTTTTAGCGGTTTTGAAAAATAATCACTCCCCGCCTACGCTCGGAAGTCGTTCGCAAAATGTAGCGGAAGTCGTCAAGACTTTCGAACCGCGAATTCCCGAACGAAACTCTTGACGAGTTCCGCTACGACGAAATCGCTGCAAGAAAGCATGAAACACTGCAATATCTGTTGTCGCGCCCCGGTCGCACACATCCCTGTGCGGTTCGGATATGCTGAGCGGCCCGTGAATTGTCCGCACCATCTCCTTCCCCTTGAGCTTTTGTGACTGAACCCGCCGACTCCTCCGCTCCGCCAGCCGCTTCGCGGTTGGGGATGTCTCTGTTTTTTATTTACTCATTGCTGTATTTGGCCTTTGTGCTGCTTAACGCGTTCGCGGCTGACACGATGGACCGGGTCGTGTTTGCGGGCTTGAACCTCGCGATCGTATTCGGGTTTGGGTTGATCCTGGCGGCAATCGTGATGGCGTTCGTGTACGGGTTTGCCTTGCGTGAGAACGGTAACTCGCGTCGCAGCAGCAACCCGCAGAGCAACGGAGACTCGGCATGATTTACGAGCGTTCCATCTTGGCTGTGGTGGTGTTCTTTATCTTCGTCGGCTTCACCGTCGGGTTGAGTTTCTACCTGGGCAGCAAAGCGAAATCCTCGGCGGGCTATTTCGCCGCCCACGGTCAGATTCCGTGGTTCATCAACGGGGTCGCCTTCGCGGGCGATTACTTGTCGGCGGCCTCATTTCTAGGCATTTGCGGAATGATCGCAGCCTACGGTTACGATGGCTTCCTATATTCTATTGGATATCTCGCGGGCTGGGTTGTGGCTTTGTTTGTGATCGCCGAACCGATGAAACGGCTCGGCAAGTTCACGTTCGCCGACGCCCTCGACGCGAAATTTGACTCGCGTGGGATCAAGGCGGCAGCCGGGATTAGCACGTTGATTGTCAGTGTGTTTTATTTGATCCCGCAAATGGTCGGAGCGGGCGTGTTGATCCAGCCGCTGTTTGATTTTCCGCATTGGGTCGGCGTGCTGATGGTCGGTTGTGTGGTGATCACGATCGTGGTCACGGCGGGGATGGTGTCGACGACATGGGTGCAGTTCCTCAAAGGTTCGCTGTTGGTCATGTTCAGCACTGTGCTGGTCATGATGGTGTTGCAGAAAGGTTTTCAAACTGATCGCGAAGCGTTTCAAACGATCGGGCCGCTGGCGGAGGATTTGTTTGACGAAGATGGTCAAATCCTCGATCAGGCAGGCGTCGCCTCGGCAGCGGGGCGAACGCTGTACGCGGGCGATGCAGGACGAGACGGCGATTGGGAGTCGATGGGAAAATACGTCCGTTTTGCCTCGGTGCAAAATAATGCTTGGCTACAAGATTTAGCAGCAGAGTCGATGGGCAAATACGTGCGTTTTGACTCGGTGCAAGATGCGGGGTTTGATGTTTTCAAAACGCATCGCCGCGACGACGGTGTGTATTTGCTCGAGGGTCAAGCGCAGACGACCTCGGCAGATGGCAAACAGATTGGTGGTCTGCCCTTTGGTACGGGCTTAGGAGAGCGGACGCTGCGACCAGTAGGACAGTTGACGAAGTTGCCCGAGGAGTTTGCGGGTGAAGGCACCGGATCGCTCGGACCGCTGCAATTCTTCGACGTTCTACGACGAAGTGAAGTGATGCTGTGGGGCAGTGAACGGATCGC
>JBGSMN010000345.1:0-4929 GCA_041740155.1 Rhodopirellula sp. | reverse complement strand
TCAACCGCAGGGGGGCGGCGTGTTCGGGTGGCCTTGTCCAGAAAACCAGCCAGCTGGTTCATTGATCCGTGCGGACTGGACGAAGTTGTCGCTGAGACGAGGGGCGATCAATGCAACTCTTCACTAGCTTTCTTGCCGCATTCTTCTCGATTGCTTTGTCAAGCGTCACTTACGCGGAAACAGTCCCGGGGACGCTTGATGGGCAACTAAACGTCAATCTAACTGGATCCTCATCTTACAATATTCCCATAGCGCTTCCACCCGGATCAGCTGGAATGGCTCCCAAGCTGTTCCTGACGTACGATAGCAATTCCGGGCCTGGCCAGTTCGGGCTTGGTTGGTCACTCTCCGGTGCATCGGCGATCAACCGGATCAATCGAACCGCATTCATCGATGGGCTTCCATCTCCTGTGACCTTCGACGATAATTCGGACGCTCTAGCTCTGGACGGCGCGCGGTTGGTAACTGCTCCAGAAGGTGGACCTTATCTTTCGAAGTCTGTCGACGATCAGACGCGAATACGGCAAGATGGCCAAACATATATTGCCAAGACAAAAGCGGGTTTAACCCTCTATTTTGGGGAGAGCCCGAACTCGCGCGTTCGCACTTCCAGCGGGAGAATACTTACATGGGCGCTTAGCCGAATCGAAGATACCTTCGGGAATCAGATCGTTTTTCTGTACGTGCAACACGATGGCGATTTCGGTATCGACAAGGTCTTTTGGACACTGCCAAAAGGAGGGATAGCCCCCGCCAACCTTTACAACGAAGGTTCTCTAAGAGCAGCGGCTTTCGCTCATTTGCAGGTCGAATACGCCCAAGGGAGTCCAATCTACTCGTTTGGATTCGCCGGTGGCGAACGTACCGCTCGGAGCCTGCTCGCAAAAAAATTGACTGCTTTTGTCGGAAGTGCCGAGTTCCGTCGCTATGAGTTTGAGTATGAGGAGACTGGTCGATTTGGAGGTCACGCCCTGACTTCGATAAGAGAAATCGGCGCAGACCTCGGAGGTTCAAGGGTTGAGTATCCAAAGACCGAGTTTAACTACACCGAATTCGATCCGCATTGGAGCCGATCACCAAACTATGTTCTGCCATCGGATTTCGGAACATATCGATCTCTTGAGTCGGGATATCGTCTCGTTGATCTCGACGGCGATGGCGATCGGGACCTTCTCTATTCAGCTTTCGTTGGCGGTCACAGCATACGTCGAGCTTTCAAACAGGACTCAAGCCAGTGGTTGCCGAACGGGACCCTTGCGCCACCAATTGATTTTTCGAACGATAGCGATGAGATTGATCCAGTCTTTTTCTTTGATTCCGATGCGGACAGCCGACCGGAACTATACTCTAGCCGCATTGTAAATGGAGCATTGCAAGCTTCCGCTCACCATCAGGAGGGCGATACCTGGAAGGAGAGTCCAGGACACGAACCGCCGTTCACAATAGTTCAGGACGGCCAGCGACTTCTGAAAGCGTTCCCGACAACGTGGATGATGGAGCCAAGGCTTCTGGCGTGGGATATGCAAGGCACCCTTGATGCTTGGTCCATTCAGCAGGACAAATGGCAAAGTGAGCCCGTTTCGGGATGGCTTGCGACAGAAATGCCTTCCGAAGTGCTTGACGGTGACTTCAATTGCGATGGCACTAATGATCTTGCCACTCTGTCACAAGACAGACGAACGATCCATTTCTTTCAGAAAGCCGTGTTAGCAGGGGGAGGTCTCGAGCTCCGACCAATCGATACCTATCAACCAGGTGGCGAGATTTCGATCGCGAAGCGGTTGACACGCGGTGCTTGTGACGATGTCCTGCTTTCGATTGAAAGCGCTGGAGAAATAATAGTAATCGGCATTGCTTCAACCGCGCAAGTCGAAGAGCACAAGCTTCCGTTGACTGCCGATCAGGTGGATCGTTCTGTCGACATCTTCCCGTTTGAAGCAGACAGCCAGGGGCAGGAAGAAATCGCTGTTCTCTTTGCGACAGATTCGGGAACGCCGAACATGTCGGTATTTCGTTTTGATCAGACGTCCGGGAACTGGAATCTAGACGGCGGGTACGACTATGTTCCAGCTAACCCTGGTGAGGTCGTGGACAGGTCGTACCTTGTTGTCGTTGAAGACATTGACGACGACAAGCGCGAGGATTTCCTCTTGCTGCCGGTCGAGGCCGGCGTGACCACCAAGGCGCTTCGCAATACTGGTAGTGGTTTTTCGCTTGTCCTGGATTTTGTTCCTCCCATCGAATTTGCGCATCACGAGAAAGTCGGTGCAAGTCCTCAGTTCGTCGATCTTAATGCCGATGGACTCACGGATGTTGTGGGCTACCACCTCGACAAAGATGAGAAGCAAGTCATCAACACCGCACAAATCAACACAAAGAATGGTTGGGTCGGCATAGACGCCCTTAAGCTACCTCGGCCTATCACTCACGAGAAGGGTGGATCGACCGGGGCCTTCGTTGATTTTAACTCAGATGGGATAGCCGATTTTGTCTACGCGTATGGAGATGTTAATGAATGGGGAGCTTGGAGCGTCGAGTTTGACGATTCAGGAAACGCGCTAGGATGGGTTCCCGCAGCAGATTACATTCTACCTGCAGAAGCTCGGCTATCCGATCCCGAACATGGCGACATGGGCGTTCGGTTCATCGACCTAAATGCTGACGGTCGCGTGGATATTCTGGTTGCACGTCGGGAACTAAATGGCTTCTTCTTTCGGCGGGCATTTCTCAATACTGGAAGCGGCTGGACAAGTGCGCCGGCTCGATTTTTTTCGCCAGTTCCGTTTGTTTCAAGAAATCGTGCAGAAGTCCATTACGAAACGAAGGTCAGTCAGGGTGAATATTACCGAGCTTTGGGGGTCTCGGCGATAGACATGAATGGAGATGGGCTTTCGGACATTATGTTCCGTTATGGCCACAAAGCGCAGTCAACGGCCATAGGTTTCTCCTACAGCCCGGGCAAGGACTGGTGTCTGAATAGAGACAAGGTCGTTCCGGGGCAAACCCCGGGTGCGCCGAATACCATCATCCCACACCCCATTCCTTCCGGCACTCAATGTGCCGGTGTCTACTTGGCTTCCGGTACCGGATGGATTCAGGCGTCGGATTCCTACCTACCGCCAGTCAAGCTCGACCTTTCCATCGAGGAAGAGAACGCTTCGATCGACATAAGTGACGTGAATGGCGATGGGCTTCCTGACATTCTGCCGACGCGCCTGGTGGGCACCAGCAACGCGTACCCAGCGTATTTAAACACCGGAAAGTCATGGTACGCAGAAAGTGCGTACTCTGTCCCAAGTGACGCGCTTTCCGTCGACAAAAAACTAACTAGTCACAGAGTTATGGACATAAATGGTGATGGCCTCGTAGACGTTTCCTATAATCGCCCCGGCTCGACCAAAGGAACATTCCTCAATACTGGCACAGGATGGATCAGGGCAAGTGCAGACTTTGCTCCGCCTGAGGCTTTCATAAACGAGAAAGGCGAGGATCAAGGCGTTCGATTCATCGATGTTGACGGAAATGGGATGCCTGATGCCTTGCGGAGCTACCGGGACAAGAACGGCAATCTGACGCAGTCTGCTTACCTGAACTCTGGTGACCCCGCGAAACCGCTTCAGGCCATTGAGAGCCGTGCCGATATGCTCAAGACGGTCTCCAACGGCATGGGTCTGACAACTACGCTCAGGTACAGGTCGCTGATAAGCCCGATGGCAAGGCCAACCACGAGCGAAGAAGACTTTTACACACCGAGTCCAATCTCGCGGTTTCCTGTAATCAGTCATGTCCCGACAATGTATGCAGTGCAAGAGATGTCGTTCGTGGATTCGGACGGCAGCACAATCGCGACACGCTACAAGTACAAAGGCTTTCGTTTTGACGTACCGGCTGCCGCAGTTCTTGGTTTCGAGCAACGTACAGCTTGGGGCGTTGTCAACGGAGATGATAGCGGGGTTGTTGAGCGCGTCGACTTATTTCAGGACTATTTTCGCGTGGGCCGCAGCAAGAGGGAAGTAGCAATTGTCGATGAGGTCGCTGTTTCAGATACTTGGAACACCTATGCCCTGATAGAACAGTCGGCACCCACTTGGCCAAAACGGTTGGTGCTGTCTTCCACGAACGCTATCACCCGGGACCTAAATGGTGAAGAAACTGGCTCAACGAGGCAAGTGTTTAATTACGACTCTTTCAACAACGCCAGCGCGACATGCGTCGAGTATAGTGATGGTTCTCGTACTCTGACAAAGAACACGTATGATAACTCTCCGGACATCACTTCACCGGCCGTGCTTTTCCTAGGGCGACTCGAGAGGGCCGTTGTATCGCATTATCGGACGACCGTTCCCGTTTCCTGCAGCGAACTCCTTCAGGGTGCCTCCGATGTTCCTCCAAACGAAGTCGTAAGCAACACCGCAGCGTTCGCCTATGACATCAGAAGAGACGCAGCGGGGAACTTTGACGTCGCCAGCACTGGTGTGTTGACAAAAGAGGTAGCGAACTCCGACAACCCACTCGCCGTCGAAAAGTCCTATCAGTATGACCGATTTGGTAACATTGTCCGCGAAGTTGCAACGACGATCGACTTGCCCCCAAGGCAAAAGTCAATGGAGTACGACCCCGAGGGCCGGTTCATCGTAGCTGAGAGTAATGCACTAGGTCACAGGACCAGCTATGAGTTTTCTGCTTTGCTGGGGTTACCAACAAAGGTAACTGATCCGAACCTTGTTGAAATTGAGAACGTTTATGATGGCTTTGGACGTTTGACGTCTGCGATTTCGCCTAGTGATTTGATTATAACCGACGTTCGACAGTTTGTCTCGGGATTCAACGTTCTCGGACGTGCGGTGGCATTCAAGCAGGTACGCCAACTTGGCAATCTTCCCGAGATCACCACTTACTTTGATTATCAAGGACGTGTTTTGCGGATCG
>JBGSMN010000336.1:0-13441 GCA_041740155.1 Rhodopirellula sp. | reverse complement strand
GCGGCGCGACAGGGATTTGTTTTTTGGTTTCCGCCGATTGCATGATGGAATCGATGGCAAGTCAATCATCAGTGGCGACTTCAAACTCTTGCGGGAAGCAAAACCGAACGGGCAAGTTCGTCTCTACGATCTGAGTCGCGACCCCTTCGAAGAGCATGATCTCGCCGCAGAGATGCCCGACGTGCTTGCAAAGATGACGCAATCACTTGAGGCCCTGGAAGCAAGCTGCCAACTCAGTCGCGATGGTGCTGACTACAGCTACTGACGAGGTCCGGGCATCGGTCCTGCAGCGTTGATCGTTTCTACTTTTCTTCCCAAAACGCAGGTTTCACCGCGTGTTGTGGACAGCAATCAGCCAGTGCTTTCGCAGCAATGTGGAAACAGAGGTCGCAATTCCTTAGTTGCGTGTCGCAAAACGTCATTGCTACTTGTTCGTGCAGTGCAGATCATATAGGTCTGCTTAGAGAGGCTGTTGGAAACTGGGGTGAGAACGACATCGAAGAGTGCGAATCGTCATCTTTTTTACCACGTTGTTTAGCCTTCGTTTTCCCAACATCCCGGCTTCAAGCGTCTTCGCGCTCACAAACGTGCCACTGTCCAGTTAAAGTGTCCTACGGCTCGTCTGCTGTGTCTGAAATGACGGAGACGCTCTTCTGTTTTCGTGCGTTGATGGCTCACAAGCCCGACGCTCAACTGAACACACGCTCTGACCGCAAACCCAATTATGTCGCGATAACTCATGACTCAGAAACTTCGCATCTACCTGCTCACTGTTGGGCTTTTCCTCTCGGGTGCCCTTACTGCGGCTGCCACAAATGTCGTGTTTATCATCTCGGACGACCAAGGCTATGGCGACCTTGGATGCACCGGAAATTCGATTATCAAGACGCCCAACATCGACAAACTGGCGTCCGAAAGCTCTGGATTGAGCGACTATCACGTTGCTCCCACCTGCTCTCCCACGCGGTGCTCGCTACTAACGGGTCACTGGACGAATCGGACTGGAGTTTGGCACACCATCATGGGCCGTTCGATGTTGCGTGAGAACGAAGTCACTGTTGGTCAAATGTTCGCCGACGCTGGTTACGAGACCGGCATGTTTGGGAAATGGCACCTCGGTGACAACTATCCCTATCGTCCCGAAGATCGTGGTTTTACAGAAGTCTTTCGGCATGGTGGTGGCGGTATCGGGCAAACTCCCGACCTTTGGGACAACGCGTACTTCGACGGATCCTATTTCCACAACGGCGAAGTCGTCCCAGCGAAGGGGTTTTGTACCGATGTCTTCTTTGAGCAAGCCAACGCATTCATTAGCAAATGTGCCAAACAGCAGAAGCCATTCTTTGCCTACATCTCAACGAACGCGCCCCACAAGCCGCTGCACTGCCCGCCCGAATACTTCGAGATGTACAAAGATCAGTCCGATAGCATTGCCGCGTTCTATGGCATGATCACGAATGTCGACGATAACGTTGGCAAGACCCGCCGGTTGATCGAAGAACTCGGAGTCGCCGACGATACGATCTTCGTTTTTACCACGGACAATGGAACGGCCAGCGGTGCGAAGGTCTATAACGCGGGGATGAGAGACGGCAAAGGTAGCCCGTATGAAGGTGGTCACCGAGTCCCGTTTTTTCTTCGTTGGCCAGCCGGCGGTATCACTCAAAGGCATGACGTTCCTGTGTTAACGCACGCTGTTGATATTGTCCCGACGCTTCTCGAGATGACCGGTGTGAAGAAACCGGAAGGCGTGAAGTTTGATGGCGTCTCAATTGCCAGCTTGCTTGATCCGACCAAAAAAGTTGACTGGCCAGAACGCTTCGTGATCAGTGACTCTCAGCGCGTTCGCGATCCGATCAAGTGGCACAGTTCGTCGGTCATGTCCCAGAAGTATCGACTCATCAACGGCAAAGAACTTTACGAAATTGCCGTCGATCCCGGACAGAAGAACAACATTGCCAACGACAATCCAGAAGTTGTAGCAAAGATGCGAGAATTCTATGAACAATGGTGGGCGTAACTCAAACCGACGTTCTCACAGACCACCGAGATCTACCTCGGTCACCCCGAGCATCCCGTCGTCAACCTCACCGCTCACGATTGGATCCAGGAAATCTATCCTCCTTGGCACCAAGGATCGATTCGCGAAGCCGACCGCAAACATGCTGATTCCGAGAAACTCAAGCACTTAGGTTATTGGGCGGTGAAGGTAATCGAAGATGGAATGTATCGGATTTCGCTCCGCCGCTGGCCGGTCGAATCGGGAGCCGCGATCAACGCGGCGCTTCCGGCAGGAGAAAATGTTCCCGGTGCTGATAGAGCGTTTCGCGTCGTGGTTGGAAATGCCATCGGTGCTACGCATGGAGTCCTTCGAATCGATGGCAAGGATCTCGATCGGAAGCCCGTCGGGGAAGACGCCGAAGACGTAAGCTTTGTCACTGAACTCAAAAAGGGATCGCATCAACTCGCCCCAGTATTCCAAATCCCCGAAGGTGAATTGGGCGCGTATTACGTTGTCGTGACGAGGTTGACCGCGGACCAAGCAAAGCTTGAAGCTGGACCAAGTGGTGACTCTCGACTGGATTGGTGGCATGAAGCCAAGTTTGGGATGTTCGTTCACTGGGGTGTCTACTCGGTGACCGGGGGCGAATACAACGGTCAAAAGTTGCCCAACAGTGCCGAATGGATGATGGCTCGGGGCCAGATACCGATCGCTGAATACGAGAAGTATGCAAAACAGTTCAACCCGACGAAGTTCAACGCCGACGAGTTTGTCGGGCTCGCAAAACAAGCGGGCATGAAGTACATCGTAATCACCGCCAAGCACCATGACGGTTTCGCGATGTTCCATTCCCAGGCGACCCATTACAACGTCGTCGAGGCGACGCCCTTCAAGCGTGACATCATGAAGGAACTTGCTGATGCTTGTCAGAAACAGGGCATCAAGTTCGGCTTCTATTATTCACAGGCCCAGGATTGGCATCACCCCGGTGGTTTCGGCAACAGTTGGGACAAGTCGATCAAACGGGTCAGCACCGACGAGTATGTCAACGAGAAAGCTGTCCCCGAAGTCCGCCAACTGCTGACTGAATACGGGCCGATTGGGATCTTTTGGTGGGACACGCCTCGCAAGATGAGCCAGGAATCGTTCGATGCATTGCATTCGTTGACCAAGTTGCAACCCAACGTGATTACGAATGATCGTTTGGGTGAAGGCTATCGTGGCGACTACAAAACATTTGAACGCAACATTCCTCAGCAAGCACCCGCTGGCGAAGACTGGGAAGTTTGTATGCCGATCAGTGGCAGTTGGGGCTACAAAAAAGGCGACAACGATTTCAAGTCGCCCGCACAATTGATTCGCAATTTGATTGATATCGCCAGCAAGGGTGGGAACTACTTGCTGAACGTCAGCCCTACCGGCGAAGGAACTCTTATGCCAGAGTCTGTCGAGCGGCTGAAGTTGATCGGTCAGTGGATGAAGATCAATGGCGAGTCCATCCATGGAACATCAGCCAGTCCACTTCCCAAGTTGGATTGGGGACGCTGTACAGCGAAATCGGTCGAAGGCGACACGCTGTTGTACTTACATGTCCTCAATTGGCCAAAGGACGGAAAGTTGCTGGTGCCAGGCGTTAAGAACGAAGTGCAGAGTGTCAACTTGTTGTCAGACGGCACTGTCTTGACCGCGCAAACGACTGACGCTGGGATTGAGTTGTCATTGCCAGCCGAGGCACCCGACGAATTCGCAAGTGTGATCGCATTGAAAGTCAACGGCACACTCGACGTCGGGATTCAATTACCCACACCGGGATCACAGGGGTTGCTCGTGCTTTCCGCTGACTCAGCCTATATCCACAACAACGAAGGCAGCCCGCAAGCTGATGTTCGCGTTCACGACAATGTCCCACACATAGGACACTGGATCGACTCACAAGCGTGGGTTGAGTGGAATATCAGTATCGACCGACCAGGACGATATCGGGTTGACGCCATCATGTCGGTCGAGAATGAGAAGACACAGTTTGGCTTTGGACTCCCAGGACAATTGCAACAGGCTGAGGCAACTTCCACCGGGAGTTATGGCGCATACGTAGAAAAGACTTTGGGGACGATCGATATCGGCCAACCCGGTCCGTGCAGTGTTCAGATCAAACCGGATGCTGGGCATTGGCAGCCAATGAACCTTCGGCGTGTTACTTTACAAAGAATTGAAGACCTACTGTAGAACTTTCAGTAGCAGCTTACTCACTACCGACTGAACACTCACCATCGACTGAATATGAAGTTCACCAAACTGACTGCGGTTTCATTGTTTTTGGTTTTTGGTTTTGCCAAGTCAACGCTGGCAAGCGACATCTATGTCAGCCCGTCAGGAAATGATGCCAATCAAGGCACGCAATCGTCACCGGTCGCAAGTCTTGCGAAAGCCCAATCGCTCGCACGGACGTTTTCCGGAATCGAGTCGGTGACCGTTCATGTTGCCGATGGCGTTTACTATTTGCCTGAAACGATCGTGTTTGAGCCAGCGGATTCAGGTTCGGATGAGCACCCGGTCGTTTACGCCGCCGAGCATGAAGGCGGAGCCGTGCTGAGCGGCGGAACCAAGCTGAGTCTTGCGTGGCAGCCGTACCGTAACGGAATCTTCGCAGCCATGACACCTGCTGGACTCGTCATCGATCAACTCTTCGTCGATGGCCAGAGCCAACGAATGGCACGCTATCCGAACTATGATGCGAGCAAACCGACGGAGGCGTATCAAGGTTTTGCCGCTGACGCATTTTCAAAAGAGCGAGCAGCGGCTTGGGCCGATCCGACAGGCGGTTATATCCATGCGATGCACCGTTCGCGTTGGGGCGGATACCACTACCAAATCACCGGTAAAGACTCGAACGGTGAAGTGACCTACGAAGGCGGCTGGCAAAACAACCGCAAGTCGGGAATGCACAATGAATTCCGAATGGTGGAAAACATTTTTGAAGAGCTTGATGCTCCGGCGGAATGGTTTCATGACGTGACGACATCAACGCTGTATTACATGCCGGTCTCCGGCGTCGATCTTGCAAATGCAGTCGTCGAAGTCGTTCGCCTCAAACACTTGGTCGAGTTTCAAGGGTCGCTAGAGTCGCCCGTCCGAAATATCACGATGAAAGGTTTCGCCGTGCGTCATGCTGCGAGGACTTTCATGGAGACCAAAGAACAGATGCTGCGCAGTGATTGGGCCATCTATCGTGGTGGCGCTTTCGTGTTGACGGGAACCGAAGACATCCACATTGTCGATTGCGAATTTGATCAAGTCGGTGGCAACGCGATTTTTGTCAACAACTACAACCGCGGCACCGTGGTGAAGGGAACGCACATTCATGATACTGGTGCGAGTGGAGTGTGTTTTGTCGGTGACCCCGATGCGGTTCGCGATCCTTTGTTTGAGTATGGACAGAAGAACGACCTAGAGAAGATCGATCGCACGCCGGGACCCAAGACGCAGAATTTTCCATCGCTCGGGACCGTCGAGGATTGTCTGATTCATGGCATCGGTCGTGTTGAGCGGCAACCCGCCGGCGTGCAGATGGAAATGTCGCAAGAGATCACCGTGCGTGACTGCTCCATTTACGACTGCGCTCGCGCTGGGATCAACATTGGCGACGGTGCCTGGGGTGGCCATCTGATCGAACGCTGCGACGTGTTCGATACGGTGCTGGAAACGCATGACCACGGTTCGTTCAACTCTTGGGGACGCGATCGCTATTGGCGCAGCGATCAGGGAACCTCACAAAAGACGGTGGATGCAGATCCTGATCTACCGTTCTTGGACGCGGTCAAGACTACGACAATCCGCAACAGTCGCTGGCGCTGTGATCATGGTTGGGACATCGATTTGGATGATGGATCGAGCAACTACGACATCTACAACAACTTGCTGCTCAATAGCGGATTGAAGCTTCGCGAAGGATTCCGACGTCACGCCTGGAACAACGTCATCCCGTATGGCAGTTTTCACCCGCATGTTTGGTACGACGGCAGCAAAGATCAAGTGTACGCCAACATCTTTGCGTTCGCTCATCGTCCGGCGCGGATGTCCAGTCCCTACGTGAATGAAACGATGGTCGATCGGAACCTGTTCACAACCCAAGACCCGAGCATTTTAAAAGCCTCCGAGAAACTGGGCTGGGATAAACATTCTGTATTGGGCGACCCAATGTTTGTCGATCCTGCCAGCGGCGACTTTCGAGTCAAAGAAGGCTCTCCCGCTTTACAGCTTGGTTTCAAGAACTTCCCGATGGATCAGTTCGGGGTGAAGAAGGCGTCGCTCAAGGCAATTGCCGAAACGCCTGCGATCCCGGATCTAACCGCAGGACGCAGTCCCAATGCTCCGGTGAAAACCGTGCGACTGGCGAAGTCGAATCCCGTCTGGCTTGGGGCCACATTGCACAGCATCGAAGGTGAGGAGTTCTCGGCCTTTGGCACCAACAAAGAAGATGGTGGCGTCGCTCTGACAAAAGTGTCTAAAACCTCCGCTGCGGCAAAAGCCGGTCTCCGCGAGAACGATTTGATTCAAGCCGTCAATGGAAAGCCGGTCGCGACGGTTGAGAAACTCTTTGGCGAACTATCCAAGACCGAGTCCGCTTCGGTCAAGCTGAAGGTGATTCGCGACCAGCAAGCGAGAGAACTGACTGTTGAACGGCCATCCGTTGTTGAAATCGAATCGTCATCCAGTGCGAATGGCTTCAAGAAACTTCCACTGCCTTCGTCAACGTCGGCAATAGTAACTACCAATCAAAAAACTAGTGATGACCCGATCAGCACGTTGATCGATGGTAAGTTGAATCAGGGATACGGCCCGATTTTTGGCAACGGAATCCGAGTCGGCGCCTACAAAATGGACTTGGGATCGTCAAGTTCTGTTGCTGCGGTCACCAGTTGGTCGTTCAACAAGGGCGGTAAACGCGGCGCACAGATACTGACAGTTTATGGCAGCAACGCGTCGTCCGATCCTGGTTGGGACCTGACGAAATTCACGGCGATTGGAAACATTTACACTGGCGAGGCAACCGCGGAATACACGGCAGCCTCGCTTCGCAGTCCGGAAGGCAAGCCGCTCGGTAAATTCCGGTGGATTGTCTGGGCGGTCTCACCGGTGACGGAAACTGGGGGCGGCGAGAATACCGCCTTTCAGGAATTCGCCGTCGAAGCGGAAGCGTCTGCCGACGTGCAGTCTGAATCACAGCGAGGCTCGAATGAAAACAGCAAGCCAAATTCAGAAGAAGTCAGCGGTCTCCCGCAAACCGCCAGACCCAACATTGTCTTCCTGATGACGGATGACCAACGATGGGACATGTTCGGCTGTTACGGGCGAAACGATGTCGAGACTCCCAATATCGACAAGCTCGCCGCACAAGGTGTGGTCTTCGATAACGCCTATTACGCGGTAGCGATCTGCATGCCCAGTCGCGCGACGATGTTCACCGGACGCTACTTTTCAGATCACAGATCGGGATTCACGTATCCTTATGATCGCGCGATCCCCAAGGAAGAGTTTGCTGATAGCTATCCGGCCCAGTTGAAACAGGCGGGATATCGCACCGGCTTCGTTGGCAAGTTTGGGACCCGTTTAGAAGAGATGGAGAAATCCGTTGCTGAGTCTTTTGACTATTTTGTTGTTGGAGACAACGTCTATTTTCCAAAAGGTGATCCAGGGTTAGAACAGATCTACCGGCACGACCGTCCAAGGCAAGAGCGGACTTTGAAGAAAGGCGACGCCATGATTCGGTTTCTGGAGACTCAACCCATTGAGCAACCGTTCTGTTTGTCGATCAGCTTTGACGCAGTCAAGAATGACAAAGACTCGGACATGTACGCGCCGCATGTGGAGCGATTCAAGGACAGACAGATGTGGGTGCCCGAAAACTGGGTCGCAGGGAAGAACGATCGGCTACCCGACGTGCTTGATCATTGCCGAGGCACCTATCTGCACGTCGCTCGAACCGCGACCCCAGAGCAGTATCAAAACGTCGCACGCCGATTTGCCGTCCAAGGCTATACCGTCGATCTGCAAGTTGAACGCCTGATGGCAAAGCTAGAAGAGATGGGGGTGCTGGAAAATACTGTCGTCATCTACACCAGTGACAATGGCCGCTTCCACGGTTCTCAGGGACTCTTTGACAAAGCGATTCTATATGAGGAAGCCATGAAAGAGCCTCTCATTATTTTCGATGGTAGGGCTCCACAATCACAACGAGGGCGTCGTGTGGACGCGATGGTTTCTTCCGTCGATATAGCTCCGACGATTCTCTCACTGGCTGGTTTGAAGACTCCAGAGATCGTGAAGGGGCGTGACTTGCGTGGCTTGTTGAAAGGCACGCAGGACCTGTCCCAGTGGCGTGATGCGGTACTACTGGAAAACTTCTTTATCCAGGAAATCCACGCTGCTGGCGTCAAGAAGCGTCCTGACATTCCCGAGCTCAATGATGAACTCATCGCTGGAAATCGATCCTATCGTTCGCAAGGAATTCGTACAGATCGGTACAAGTATTTTAGGTACCACGAGCATGACCCCGTCATCGAAGAACTCTACGATCTGGCGAAGGACCCGCACGAGCTGAACAACCTCGTTTCCAACCCAGAATACGCGGATGTCTTGTCAAAGTTGAGGACGAAAACCGAGGAACTCTTGGCCGAAGCGATCAAGTAACTCCGCATTGTCGAGCAGATCATTTCTTAACTACCCGTCGGAGAACCCAACGAGATTCATGAGAAAGGCATTGGTAAACAAGTGCCTCTACTGCAAAAGCCGAATCACCCTTGCACCCCCGTCGCTCTCGCGGCCATCTGCGCGCACCGCGGTGACTTTGATTGTCATCTGGTCGACTTGTTTTAGGTCAGGAGATTGGTACGTGAAATCGGTGGCTGTGATATCTGCAGCGATCAACTCATAGTCCGGTGCATTGCCCACCGCGCGGTAGAGTTTATACGACGTTGCATTCTTGCTGCCGGTCCAGGAAAGTTGGATCTGATTTGTTCCCGCTTCCTCGTTGATCTTTAGGTTCGTGGGCGCGAACACTGGAATGTGCGGAGGGATGTCGGTGACCACATAGGTCTGGCCTTTCACTGCCTCGATGCGAACTTGGTCACTGCCTTTGCGGACGAATGCGACTGGCTGACCTGATGCAGTCTTGATCACGGACTGCGTAATGTTGGGGTAGCGTAGGTCCAAGTTTCCTCCCGATTTGGACAGCACTTCCAGTTGGCTGGCGTGACCGCCGGACCACTGCGCGGAGACTTCGAAGTTGCCGCGTGCTAAGAGTCCTCGATAGCTGCCTTCGGGCCACGCTGCGGGTATCGCGGTCAACGGGGCCACGACGTGATCCTGGCTCTGTAGGAGCATCTCGGCCACGCCGGCAGTGGCGCCGTAGTTCGCGTCCGCCTGGAATAACGGTCCGCCTCGGTGGTCGTTGAACAGGTTGTGAAGATAGTTATCGCCCAACAACGCTTCGTAGAATGAGTAAGCCTCATCGCCGTCGTGGACTCTGGCCCACATCGCAATCCGTTCGGCACGCGCCCAACCAATGTTCGTTTTGTTGGTGCGATTGGCCAGGCTGACTCTAGCGGAATCGAGCCATGCGGGCGTCGCGTCATTGATCAATTGGCCCGGGTACAAGCCAAGCAGCATGGAGGCGTGCCGGTGGGCGGGATCACCGATCTCGCCGTAGTATTGCTCCTGACGAAATTCCTTGATGTGTCCCGACTTGCCGATCTGGATTGGGTCAAGCAGTGGTAACTGAGTCTTGAGTATCGACAATCGGCTATCGCTACGTCCCAAAATCTCCGCTGCCGTCACAGTGTTGTGGTGGTTTTCGTAGAACATCTGCTGATCGAACGTGGTCCCCACTGTGTTACGCAGTTTTTGTTCCGGAGACGAAGAAGGTTCGGCGAGCAGGACGCCGTCAACATCTTTTACGAACCGGGATACAAAATTAGCCTGGTCGTACATCACGGGATACACTTTGTCCGCCAGCAGTGCCGGATCTCGCGTGTAGTCGTAATAGTCCCAGAACATTTGTGCGATCCAAGAACCCGTGCCGAAGCCTGCCACAGGTGACTTGCCTGTCACGGTGTACGGGTTGGTCCAAAACGGTCCGGACCAACCGTTGTCTCCATTGGGGTCAAGCTGGGCGGGGTTGTACTGCTCGATGTACTGCGTCGCGTACTGGCGCTGCCGAGGCACGAAGGTATTGAAGAAGCCCACATAGCTCTCGAACAACTCCGGCATGTTGGCGACAAAGGCTGGCGCGTAGGCCATCTGCACGTTGGTGTCGTGCAGATACTGTGACGCCCACGGCGGATCGCTATAGACGTTCCAGATTCCCTGGAGGTGAGGCGGAAGCGTGCCTGCCCGGGAGGAACAGATCAGCATGTAACGCCCGAACTGAAACGCGAGTTCTTCCAGGTAGCGACTCGATTCGCCCTCGGGGTACGCATCGATCAGTTCATCGGTGCAGACCGTTGGTTCTGCGGCACCAAGGTCAAGGCTCACTCGATCATATATCTCTTTGTAATCGGCGTGATGGCTTGCTAACAGTTGTTCGTAGGACTTCGCCGCCGCGTCGCTCAGGTACCGAGTGACTTTGGCGTGAGGGTGCGGAAAACTTGATAGCTTGTCAGCATTCTCCGTAGTCAAAAACACTTTAGAATCGAATTGATAGTTGGTTCCGACCGCGATCAGTATCACAGCGTTATCGGCATCCGAGACGTGGATGGTTCCCTGTGACTGACTCTGTGACTGGGCATTGGCGACCGTCATCGTCCCACCGGAAGGAATGACCTTGAACTGTCCCTCGTACTGCACACCGAAGAAACTCATCTCACCGGACAGAGTGATCGAGTCATCCTCCGCCACAACCGAACCGGACTTGCCGGATCGCGTTTTGCCAGTTCCCAGAAAGGGGATCGTCGGACGCAGCGTGAATGACAACATGCCCGCCTTTGACGCACTTAAGCGGATCGCCATCACCTTGTCGGGATAGCTCGTGAAATATTCTCTCGTGTACTCCACGCCATCTTGCTCATACCTCACATGCGAGACGCCTTCGTTGAGGTTCAGGTCCCGCTCGTAGTTGCTGGTGTTGTTGTGGCCGAAGTCGATAAAGACCTCGGCAAAGTTGTTCAGTCCTCCATGGCGAAGGCCTCGACCTTCCGTCGAGTCGTACAGGCTATTTTCGGTGATCTGAATTCGTTCGCTCGTTGTGCCACCGAACACGTTGACACCCATGTAGCCATTGCCCATCGGGATCGAACGATCGACCCAGCCTTCATCGCTGTCCGGGGCAGGCTCGTCGTACCAGAGCCGTAGTGCCTTACCAGGCCCGTCTGCAATCAAACCAGACGCATGCTCCGCAGCGAAAACCGTTCCCGTCCAAGCGAGCGTGAATACGGCCAAGCCGGTCGTGATTATCTTGCGTACCATCATCATTTCTCCAAAAAAATCAACCTTGCTCTGGTGTGCCCAGCGTCATCCTAACTGGACAGCGCCACTTTCGCGTCGCTACGCTCGCAAGATCGTGGAAATCGGGGCAGATTCACCGTCTGCTGACGGTAATTACGATGACTTGCCGAATCACGGGAAACAGGTTTCAAAGTGGCATTGTTTAGCTAAGCTACATGTTGACTTAGCTTTTCGGCGTAGCCAAGTGGAGTTGTCCGGCATGTCTGAAGGATACGTCGTTTATCATGAGGCAACGATGAGTAATACCACCAGCAACGATTCCCAACTTCAACTCGAAAAAGGGTCACTCACTTTTTCGGAACAATCGAAATGAAAAAATACATTCCATCCGTTCTAGCGATTTGTCCCGTTGTTCTTTCTTCCTTCGCCGAGGCAAGCGGTCCCAATATTGTCTACATCCTCGCCGATGACATGGGTTATGGTGACGTGCAATGTCTGAATCCCGCGAGGGGCAGGTCGTCAAGACGCTGAAAGCGAAAGGTGTATCGGAAAACACGTTGCTGATCGTAACCAGCGATAATGGTTGCTCCAAAGCCGCGAATTTCAAACAATTAGAAAGTCATGGTCACTTCGCAAGCGCGCAGTACCGTGGCTCCAAAGCAGACCTTTGGGATGGCGGCCACCGCGTACCATTTCTTGTCAAATGGCCGCAAGTCATTCAGCCAGGAAGCATTTGCGACGAGTTGATTTGCCAAACCGATTTATTGGCGACTTGTGCCGATTTGCTTGGTAAGCAACTACCTGCGAATGCGGGCGAAGATAGCGAGAGCATCTTGCCGCTCTTCACCGGAAAGCCAGCAAAGTTTTCACGCAAGGGTCTTATCCATCATAGTGTCAGTGGACATTTTTCGTACCGACAGGGCAAGTGGAAACTCCTGCTGGCCAAAGGATCCGGTGGTTGGAGCGCACCGACCGAGAAGGACATGTCAAAGGTTGCCGATGCGGCTGAAGCTCAGCTCTACAATCTAGAAGAGGACCCCGGTGAGCAGAACAATCTCTACCGGAAGAAACCGGAGGTCGTTGAAGCACTCATGGCCCAGCTCAAAGAAGATGTCGGCAATGGCCGCAGCACGACGGGCGTTAAGCAGCAGAATGACATTCCGGTCGATCAGATCAAGCTGTGGAAGGGAAATGTGGCGAAGTAGCTTCCGCGAGAGGTAAAGAAGGTATTTTTGAATGCCCCAGAACGTCGTAACCAACTGCGATCGACCAGTCGACCGGACGCTGAGCCTTCCAACAGACAAACCTCTGCCGACGGCAACCCTGTGATAACCAAGTCCAGTGCTGACAGAATTCAATAAAGAATGAAACCGGTATCCCCAATGAAACAATCTTATCTGACCAAATTCGTCGCTGTCGGAATGCTGGCGTGCTTGTGTAGCGTCGCTAGAGATCATTGTGTCGTTGGCTCCCTGTCTCTCAAAAGTTGCAAATGCCCCAATACGAATTGTCGCCCGCTGACGGTGTGTGTGACCGAAAGCGATACAGCGGCATTTCTAATCGTCAGGTCTGCGAATCGCACGGGAGAATTCGCCGGATCGTCATGGCGGTTTCGCAGCTTCCCAAAAGAGTCTGCGAAGACGACACCGCCTTGCAGGAATCGTACGTTGGAATAAAAAGAGCGGATTGATTAGTCCACGTCTTCTACCCAACTACCGTCGTGACCATCAACCAACAGGTAACAACATGAAGTATCTCGCTCCGTTCCTCATTTGCTTTGTATTGGCGCTCACGGCATCGGCGGCAAACCGTCCCAACATTCTGTTCATTATCGCCGACGATCAGTCGCCGTTTGACTTGGGTGTGACCGGCGTTCCGCCGGTCAACATGATAGCGTCAGTGCGGTGTAGTCGCTGACCATTGCCCGGTTTGTGTGAATGCTCGCAGTTTGTTCTTTGATTCGTTTGCTCTGAAATTCTTTCCAGTGGTCACTTTGAA
>JBGSMN010000333.1:0-4678 GCA_041740155.1 Rhodopirellula sp. | reverse complement strand
TTCCACCAACGGAACCACATGGACGCCACACAGCGACGAACGTTTCATCTACGAACGCTGGAATCAAATCGCGGTCTTCGATGCAGCGGGCGGCACTTTAACCATCCGAGAAACCAACCTCTGGGGCCTCGACGTCAGCGGAACCCTCCAAGGTGCGGGCGGCGTGAGCGGTCTACTGTCAGTGACCCGTTACAATCAAAGTGCCGCCACGCACCTCTATCCCTCCTTCGACGGAAACGGCAACATCATCGCTTGGACTGGCACCAACGGAGATACTCAACAACGCATCGACTACGATCCGTTTGGAAACGTGGTGGCGCGGGAGGGAGTTCCAGGATTCGTGGCTCCGGCGTGGGGATTCTCAACGAAGTATCAGGACCAGGAAACCGGGTTGCTTTACTATGGATATCGGTTTTACAATCCGGTGACTGGTAGCTGGCTCTCTAAGGATCCGATTGAAGAAAGCGGCGGTGTGAACTTGTATGGCTTCGTAGGAAACGGCCCAATTGCTTATTGGGATTACCTTGGGCTGAAAAATGGTCCTGGAAAGGCGGAATCGGTGTACGATGCCGCAAAAGCTGCGGGAGAACAAGGCTTGAAAGACGGCATCAGCGAGTTCGAAAAATTTTATAGGCCTTGGCGGAATAATCCGTTAAACAACGGAAAAGCAAGCCCAATCGAAGGTCCTCCGGAATACGGAGGCCGTGTCTGCAAGTATTGTAAAAATGGAAAAACCAGTTATTATACAACTAAAACTATTGGTCCATATCCAAGAACTGGTGGAGCGGCCGAGATCAGAGCAACGGTTCGCGTTGAAGAATCTGAGGACTGCGATAAAGGGGATGAAGACGTCGCGTTTTGGCACACTCACCCGCCAACATGGGTTGAAGCGGTTCCAGCCTTACAAGGGCGCGGGCAAAAAGCTGCACAAGGAACTCCAGGATACTATACCGACCAGACTGGACTAAGTGGGGAATATGGAAGAGGCGGCTGGGGCGATAAGGGATTTAGCCAAAAATCAAAGAAAAATCCAAAGGGTCTTCCCGTCTATGTAACTATCTATCAGAGAAGCGGCAATTGGCCAACCGAATGGACCAAATAGCTCTTTAAGGACCTTCAACAATATGAAACTACTAGTAAAAATTTCTTGGTTTTTATTACTTTATAAACCTATTCCTTTGAACGGCGGCGATATTAAGATCAGTGATCGAATGACGTTGATCGCCGAGGCGCCAGATGAAGTGCTTCGAAGACAGCTGATTGCTGCCCTCGGTGATCTCAACCAATATGTTTTTCTCTGGATACATCCAGAGCGGGTGTTTCAAGCGTCGGCAATTTCAAAAGTAGAAACAGCTGATGAATTGTGGTATGAAATTTCATACTGGCCAGGAAACGTCCCAAAGGAAAGCATAATTAAATCACGACTGACTGCAGTCGAAGCAAACCAAGTGCTAGATTCAATTGTAAAAGTTTTTAAATCTGCCAAAGACCCAGCCGAGGAGATTCAGGATCAAGATTTTTCTTCTGGTAGAATCTTCATGTATGAAAAAATTCAGAATCCTGAACGCAACCACTGGACCGCTGTCGCAGTCCGTACAGATAGTGAAAACGTAGATTTTAAAAAAATTCTCGAATTGACTATTCCAAAAGCTTCACAACCGAGCAAATCTGACCTTGATTCGTTTTTTGGAAAATAGCGTAAGGTGATCCCCATATGGTTGTTGAGGTGTAAGTGAATGAGGTCGGTAAATGGAGTCGGCTACAAACTAGTGCAACGTTTCCTTAATTAGTGTGCGTTTGAGATTGATGAGATTGAGTTAATTGAATAATGCGACGCAGTTTCTCAGGCCCTTTCGTCCATACAAACGGGCCACAGGTCTTATTATATTCACTCACGAAGTCTTTAAGGAATCGTACAAGCTCCTTGTTGGATCGATGCACGGATTGCTGGAGTCCTTGACGCGTCAAAATCGAAAAGAAACATTCTGCCAGATTTACCCAACTCGCATGAGTAGGTGTATAGTGAAAGCTCACCAGCGGATTTCCCTCAAGCCACTCCTGGGCCAGTTTGCCTTTGTGCGTGTTGAGATTATCCATCACGACACACAGGCGCTGTCCGGGATATTCGCGCACGACGCGGTCCATGAAGGTGACGAAGTCCTCGGCTTTGCGGGTCTTGTTGACCCACGTCGTTGCCTTGCCCGATTCGATCTCGATTGCGGCGAGCATCGTCTGGGTTCCATGACGGACATATTCATTGCTCCAACTCTTCGGCTTTCCGCCCCGCAAGGGAAGAACCGGCTGGGTTCGATCAAGTGCCTGAATGCCGGTTTTCTCATCCATGCAAAGAACCAGCGCGTTTTCAGGTGGATTCATGTAAAGTCCCACCACTTCAAGCAACTTCTCTTCAAACTGGGGATCCGGACTGAAGTTGAACGTTCTCAAACGATGAGGATGGAGGTCATGTTCTTTGAGAACACCATGCACATAACTCTTTGAAAGTTTCAGCTTCTTCGCAAGACTCTGAGTGCTCCACCTGCTCATTCCTTTGGGTGGCTTGCCACAGACAGTGGTCACTATCTTCTGTTTGGTTTGTGGGCAATGAACCGGTGGTTTGCCTGAGCGAGGCGCATCTTCAAGACAATCCAGACCGAATTGTTGAAAGCGGGTGCGGATGTTACTAATCGCGTTACGATGCATATCGAGCTTCGTCCCAATTTTAACATTGCTCAAGCCATCCGCAGCTAACAGTAAAGCCTGGCACCTCTTAGCGATGCGGAGCTCAAGGGTTCCACGACGAAGCAATGATTCGAGGTGAAGAACTTGATCTGGTTGTAGCAAAAGCGGGTGAGCGATCCGAGCCATGACTGAATCATAGCACACACCGTTCCAAATGCACAGCTACTTCAAGGACGTTGCACTAGACATGCCAATAAGTAGGGTACCGGTGCTCTCCGATTCCCAATCTACTCGCGAGAATGCCACTATTTGGAACTACGGCTACAACCACAGCAGCGAAGTCACCTCCGGTGTGAAAAAACTCCCCAACGGCGATCTTGCAGCAGGCCTGCAATTCGGCTACCAGTTCGACGCCATCGGGAATCGCGAATGGGCAAAATCCGGCGGAACCTCCACCCTCGACCAAGGCCAGCGCACCGTGAACTACACTCCCAACGCCTTGAACCAATACACGGAAATCACCACTCCCGGTAGTTTTGACGTTCTCGTAAAGTCACCGGACAGCGTAGGAGTTTCCGTCAACGGAACCCTCGCCGCCGTCACCACCCAGGGAGACTTCCTCCGCGCCGAAGCTACCTCAGCGAACACCTCCGGGGCACGGGCCGCCCTCAACATCACCTCACCCGCCGGCCAGAACAGCGTGACCGGCCACCGCTGGCTGCCGCCAGCCAGTGTCAATCCCCGACGGAAATCTCCTCACCGACGGCCTCTGGATCAACACCTAGGACGCGAATAACCGATGACCGCATCTTCATTGAAAAACCCAAGACCCAATCGCACCCTGTTCATCTCCCCGCCGGTGGTTTGATGCCGAGGATTTTCCACACGTCCTGCATCAGCCGCATCGCGATTTTTCCTGAAACCTCAGTGTCCTTGCGCTTGCCCTTGATGCCGATATTGATCGAAGGCACCATGCCGCCCGTCGGCGCGGCGGCCTCACCGACATCCACGAACATCCGCTGCGCGACCTCATTGGCGGCGGCCTCGTCGGTGGGCAAGCCGAGGATTTTGGGAAGGCCCAGATCCTTGCTCACCTGGAGCAGGACTTCCGGCTTCATCAGACTTTTCTTGAGTTCGGCGGCGACCTCCTTGCGCTTTTCCGCCGGCAATTCCGGATTGATCGGCAGCGGTACCCAGATCGGCTGCGGGCGGTTTTGCTTGTAGGTCCGGTAAGCAAAGCCACCTCCGCCGAGAACCAACAACATCGCCACCACGCCGAATACGATCCATCGTTGCATCACAACCGCTTATACGTCATTCACCCGCCCATCCAAGCCAGAACTTCATGGAATATCCCGCTACCACCGCCACCGTCGAAACGCTTCCTAACGGACTCACCCTGATCCTCGACCCCGACACCACCGCCCCGGTCGTCAGCGCGCAGATCTGGGTGGCCACCGGCAGCATGCACGAGGACCAACACCTCGGCGCGGGAATCTCGCATTTCCTCGAACACATGGTCTTCAAGGGCACCCGCGACTACGACGCGGACACCCTCGCCGACGCGGTCCAGGCGGCGGGTGGGCACTGGAACGCCTACACCAGCTTCGACCGAACGGTGTATTACATCGACGGACCTTCCACCTCGCTGCCGGTTTTCCTCAAAACCCTTACAGGGCTGGTTTTCTATCCGACACTGCCGGAATCGGAGTTCGAGAAGGAAAAGGACGTCATCCGCCGGGAAATCGACATGGGGCTGGATGATCCGGACAACGTCGCCTCGCGCCTGTTGTTTTCGACGATGTACACCCTCGATCCTCGTCGCCATCCGGTCATCGGTCACCGGCACTTGTTCGACGTGATCCGCTACGAGGACCTGATCGGCTATCATCGCGCCCGCTACACGCCGGACCGCTGTTTCGCGGTGGTTTCCGGGGATTTCAATCCGGACGAAGCTCGGAAAATGGCCACGGAACTCACGGCCGGCTGCCTGACCGGC
>JBGSMN010000308.1:0-20638 GCA_041740155.1 Rhodopirellula sp. | reverse complement strand
CCAAGCCGGTTGTTCGATCCGCATGGACGGCCGGTTTTCGGTGGGCAGCGGCACCGGGCGACCTGTGGCCCGACGAAGCGGAATCGATCGCGGAGATAGAGTCAGAGTTCGTCGGCGAGCACGGCGACCGCCATCAAGAATTGGTGTTCATCGGCAACGCGATGGATCAAGAACAAATCATCAGCATTCTTGACCGGCGCTTATTGACCGACTTGGAATTCGTCCAAGGACCGGATGCATGGGCAGACTTTGAAGACATGCTGCCACCGATCGAATTCGAACGTGAAGACGAAGCGTTGGCCGGGTGAATGATTTCGCCACAGAGACAGAAAGTTCACACAGAACTTACTTTTTCTGCATTGCTGCTCGTTGTGTCTCTATGGCCCAAACTAAGGCGGTGTCGAAATGACGTTCGATGTCGCCGTTGTGGCGACGACTTTCGCTTTTTTTCGCGGTGAACTCAGTTCCCTGGCGATTCCAGTGGACCTGCGAACGCAGGTCATGGTTACTTTGATGTAGACTTGTTGGTAAGATGTCAAATGCCCAATGCACCCTGTTTTCCGAGTTTCCCACTCTCCAAGAGGTCGAATCCATGAATAACCGACGCCAGAACTACAATCCAACAGCACCGCAACGACGTGAATTTCTGATCGGTGCCACCGCGACCGCCGCGACATTGGCGGTTGGTACGACGCAGGCGTGGGCGCAAGCCGCCAGTGCACCGTTCACGCTTCCCGCCCTGCCCTACAAATACGACGCATTGGCACCGGTCATCGACTCGCAAACGATGACCATTCACCACACCAAGCACCATCAAGCTTACATCGACAAACTCAACGCCGCAGTCGCCGACCACGCGGATCTTGCGGCGATGCCCGTCGAATCGCTGCTGAAGAAATTGGATCAAATTCCCGAGTCAATCCGCACCGCCGTCCGCAATCACGGTGGCGGTCATGCGAACCACTCGCTGTTTTGGAAAGTGATGCAACCGGTCAGCACGTCCAGCACGATACCGGCGGCTTTGGCTGACGCGATCAAGTCCAAGTTCAGCTCGTTCGATAACATGCGTGAAGCGTTCAACACCGCCGCCGGTGGCCAATTCGGAAGCGGCTGGGCGTGGCTGGTGACTGGCGACGGTGGGCTCGAAATCGTGGCGACAGCGAACCAAGATAGCCCGCTTTCGATGGGCAAGACTCCGATCCTCGGCATCGACGTTTGGGAACACGCTTACTATCTCAACTACCAAAACCGACGCGCAGATTATGTCGCCGCGTTTTGGCAAGTGGTCAATTGGGATCAAGTCGGCAAAAACTTCGCCGCCGCTTGATCGGTTGAACTGTGAGCTTGCCACTACGCGTCGGCTGCAATAAAAGACGCCAACTCCGAGCATGAGAAACGCTCGGAGGTAAGGCTATGGCAGTTTTGTTGATCGAAACGTTCACTTGTCCTGCACAACCGAGCTTGTTCCGGTGGCAATGTTGGGTGGATCTTGTTCGAAATGCCGCAAAGCATCCTCGCGGTCGCCCTGGCGATAGTGAATCATCGCAGTCTTGATTGCGATTGCAATCTTTCTGTTGACGTTCAGCCGTCGCTGGAGCGGAAGGCGATTGCGAATCCCAGCCACCCTGTGGCTCGTTGCCGTCGCCATGCTCCCTCACCCCGCCAGGAAATGGCTTGTCAGATTTTGGTCGTAGTCTGAAACGATGAAGCCATCGTGGAGGTAGAGATCACCGCCAATTAGCGGCAATCATTGCAATGTCCGCGCAGCAGAATTTCAGTGACTTCACCGATTTTTTCGCTGGCACGTTGGCTGCCGGCGGTCAACTTGACATCGTCTAAACACGTCACTGAGCCACAGTCGACACATAAAAAGTGTGGATGAGCATCTTCATGTTCAGCCGAAATCGCCTCGAATCGCCACACGTGATCACCGACTTCGGTTCGTCGAAGCAACCCAGCTTCAACCATGTCATTAAGATTGCGAAACGCAGTTGCCTTGTCGACACCGCTGGCGGCGAGATGATCAGCGACGACCGCATGAGTGAGCGGAGCGGTTGACGCGCGAAGCAGTTGCAAAGTTGCAATTCGCGCCGGCGTGGCTCGCAGCCCCGCCTCGCGAATCGCTTGCTTGACCAGATCAAGAGATTCGTCGTTTTTAGTCATTTCGATTCCACTATTTCGCGAACATTCGAACGGTCAGCATATACAAATGCAACTTGATTGCAAGAGCTTGCCGCAGCAGCGCCGCGCCACGATTGCGATCTTGTGATTCGTCTGAGTTTCTGATGGCAAGCAACTCCAGCGAATCCCTGTGCTTTTCTGAGACCAGATTTAGCTCAAAATGCCAACCTCGCCATGATTGTCACAGTGATAACGTCCATTACGGGAAAACAGAATTGGCTGCGTTTTTTACTGAAAATTCCGCCGTGCTGGGCTGGGGACTCGCGATCTCCCGAGCTTTTTGATTGGCATCGCGCTGGCGGATCTATTGTCCGAAGTCGCTTTCCATGATCATGATCACAAAAAGTAAGTCGCCACACATGAAGTTTGCATCTCGTTCCAAGGCTCCCGCCTCCCTCCGCATGCAGGCGTGCCCCTGAAAGACAAGCGGAGCCTGCTACGCAGTGGATTCCTAAACAGAGCATGCGAACCTGTGGACAGATGATTTACACGTGGTTGTTTTCGCTCGATCGACAGACTTCCTGCGACCCGTTGCTGACGATTCAAAATCACTGATTGCCTCTCCGCCGGATAACCGATCCGCTACAGCACGCTGAGCAATTTCACACCGCCCAGCAGCCATCGGGACACTTTTCCATTTCGTCTTCATTGCGAAGTCGTTTCAACGCATATCTCGCCAGCAAGTCAATTGCATCTCCGATTTGCAAATCTTCGGCACCGAAAATTCGGTTCAGCGGAATGGCAAATGCAGTTCGGTGAGCGGGAATGAACGTCGTGATCGCAGGCCGATCGCCAACGGCGGTCGCTGATGGAGCGACGGCTGCCGAGTCGGGCTGTTGTGTGTAAACAAGCGTGCGATGCTCTACGGGAGAGCGACGCTCCTGAGGAGCTGACACATCCAAGCGATCAGGTGATACAAGCTCTGCGGGAGCCTCGGTCTCCCTTTGCGGCGGGCCTTTGAGTAAATCGCTGTGACGCAGGTATCGACCTGCGGGAATATCTTGACGAGTGATTGCCCCGAGCGCGTCACCTACCGAGGTGATCACTTTCATACGCACAGCCTCCTGCCGCGAAATCGTTTCGGTTTTCAGCTTCCTCGTCGCGGGGCTGACAAACGCATCCCGCGAAACGACTTGATAGGCCAATATCGGGCGAACGGATACTGGCACGCGAACTTCATCGGCCTTGTCCGACACCAGATCTATGTCGCCATCCTGTTTCGGTTTCATGGATTGGGTGACGTAGGTAATCGGTAATTCCACGAGTCGCGTCCAATGTGATCGCCCGCATGCCTGACAGCGTTGCCCCTGCGAGCCTTTCGGGTGTGCCCTTCGGGAAGATCGTGCTTTCTTGAAAACCCATTCCGGCTCGCTTGTCGGCTTTGATGACGCGACCGAGGATCGCACTCACGTTCATGATCGCACCACCGAGCGTTATTGTTTGCCCTTGTCTTACCTCAGCTCCGCCGGTGACGACGAAGACGACTTCATAGTCAACGTTCTTGATCGACTCCACGCGACTTTCCACGTGCGTTCCAGTTTGATCGACGCCGACGATAGACATGCCAACAGCGGCCTGCGGCGGAAGTTTCTGATACATCAGTCCGCCATCGGTCGGTTACATCAACTGTTGGCGATCGACACGACTGTAGGCGGGAATGGATTGCGAATTGATCGGAATGTGAACCATGAACGGATCGTCGACTGGTTTGCGGTCAGCAGACGGATTCAGAGGGACGCCGGCTAGCCACAGCGTTCCGACGATGCCGACGGACATCAACGCGAACAAACCAAGTCCGCCCAGAATGAATACGGGAGTTCGCGACCGTCGAGATACGCCGCCGAGTCTTTGTCAGCGAGTTTGCGTGCCGCGAGCAATGAGTTGACGGATTCAAATCGCCAACAGGTCACCGCGTTGTGTGAATTGATTCAGCAGTCACTGACAAAGATTCCCGAACAACTTCCGCAATGGAAAAGCACATCTCCATGAACTCGCCCCAGATCATGCTCGTCGGCGGATTGATCCGTATCGCTCAAGGATTGATCGCCGCCACACCAACGCTATTGGTCGGTTTGTTGATTGCCGCGATTCTGCGTTATTATTTGGGTCGCGATGGGACGCGACGGTTATTCGGCGGCGATTCGATACGTGCGTTGCCGCAATCATGGTTGATCGGAATGCTATTGCCGGTTTGTTCCATTGGTGTGCTACCGATTCTGATTCAGATGCGTCGATTGGCGGCGACGATGATTCAGATAGCCCGCGATGCCACTGGTGTTCCGTTGCTGTTGACATTGATTGCACTGTTGGGGCTGGCAGTCCTGGCGGCCGCGTTACCTTTCGGCCTGATGCAACACAGTGTCGAGCGTGATGATCCGATGGCACCGCTAACAATGTTGACTGTCGCTGTTCCGGTATACGCGACGCCGATGTTGGCGATGAGTCAATTGGGGATGATGTTCCAACACGCTAACTCGCCTGGTGCCGCGTTCACCTTGTTGATTTTGGGGACCGGGATGAATTTCGCCACACCGTTGTGGTTCGGGAAACATTACGGCTGGAAAGCGGCAGCGACTTGGTTAGTCGGGTTATCGGTGATTGTGATCGCGATCTCGTATGTCATCAACAAACAACTCGTTCCGCCAGGCGTCCATCCGGCGGGGCACACGCACGCGTTCGACATTTACGCCAACCCACTTTCTTCGTTGCATCAGAGTATGTGGGCCACCGCGCAAGAGGCGGTGTTAAAACAGGCTGACATTGCTGGACTGATTGCGCTGGCCGTATTGGCGGTTTTCGTCGTTATTGGTTTGACGCTTCGAGCCTTGGACATCGACGAGTCAAGTGTGGCGTTGGCGGTATCGCCGACGCCCGAAGTGATGACGCCGCGAAGGTTCGACGTCATCGTTCCACGCGGCGTGGTCGGAGCGACCATGTTGGCCGGTTTGGTCACGCTGAGCGTTGTCGCGTGTTTCGCCTACTATCCGTCGCCGCAAGAATGTTTGAAAGAGATCTCGTTGGCTCGAGGAGAATGTTTGTCGGCGGCACTGAGCGGTGATAAGGACCACGCGTTATTTTGGTTGCCGGTGTGGGAAGAATGGAGCCGTCGTTTAGAAGTCGGAACGTTTCTACGACGTGGAGAACTCCGACGCTATCAGAGCATGCAGGCTTATCTAATCCGCAAGAAACTGGAACTGCTCGAGCGCGAACTGGAACATGAACCGTACGAGCGTGAAGAGGTCCAGGCGGTGGTGCGAGACATTTTTGCGACAAATTCGCGTTGGGTGCGATCATTTCAAAATTGATGCGTCGATTCGATCGACACAATTCGAAGTTGTATCAATTAGTCACACGGCTGAAATTGTCCCGGCCGAGCCGTATTTCTCGTCGACGTGAATTAAGCTAGTGAACGATGGTATCGATATGCCTTCACCCTTTCAGATGGATGATCCATTCAGTGAATACTAGAAGCGGACTGCAGCGGGGCTTTACCCTCATCGAGCTGTTGGTCGTCATCGGAACATTGGGATTTTGCTTGCCTTGTTGCTGCCTGGGGTGCAGGCGGCGCGGGAAGCGGCACGACGCTGATCCGGCAGATCAATGCGGGCTTGAAACGCCGACTTGGCTGGCCCGGATCTTGCCTTTTATCGAGCAGGCTTCGCTTGGAGATCAGTGGGATTTTTCAAAGCCTTGGCACGAACATCCCGAGGCCGTTCGTACGGTAGTTCCCGACATTTTCCTTTGTCCGTCCCGGCGCAGCGGCACCCGTCCTATTGGCAATCGCAGTTTGCGAACCACGGTCACTGGTGGCGGTGGTCGTCTGCCGTGCGGGTGTCCGATTCCGCCGCGCTCGATGAGTGTGTCACTCGACATCGAAGGAGCACTCAGCGACTATGCGGGCAACCATGGCGACCTGACACCCGGTGCGACTGGTGCGCCGACGGACTTCTATTATGGTGGCAATGGAACCGGAGTGATCATCAGTGTTCGACCAAGCCGCAAGTCAGGCCAGGCGATCGCACCGTCAAATCGGATTCGCATGGCGTCAGTCAGCGATGGAACGTCTAGCACATTTTTGTTCGGCGAATAATTTGTGCCACTCGAACGGCTTGCACAATTCCCTGAAGATTCGCCAGCCTACGATGGCGACCACTTACCCGCGTCGTGCCGCTTAGCTAACCCTGGACTTCGCTTGGCAAACTGTCCCAGCGACGTCTTGGCCGACATGTTTTCGTTTGGAAGTTGGCATCCCGCTGGTGTTCACTTCGCGCTTGTTGATGGAAGCGTTCGGTTATTCAGTACTGATACCGACACCAAGGTTTTAGGATCGCTCGCCAATCGTGGTGACGCGCATGTGGTGGAGCTGGAAAACTAGTTGAGCGGCGGTAAGGAACGCTGAGTCAAAGACTCGTCGGCATCTCCCCTATTGACTGCAAGATTGCCTTGAGTTGTGAGTTCGCGGTCGCATTGATCGCAACGGAAGCATCGGTTTTGAGTTTCATCATGGCGTCGCCGGTCCGCTCCATAACATTCTCGCGAGTCGTGAATTCCCTCCACGTCGCTTGATTCGCGTTCAGATGAAACTGCACCCAATTTGCATCTTGTAAATGGCTTGATCGTTCGCTGGTGTAGCGATCCATCTCGACAGAACCCAATGATCGTCTCGCATCGACCCTCTCCTCACTTCCCAACGCTGAGATCAAGTCGTCCTCGTCTTCGATCACTCCCGCGGGATCACCTCGATCAAGGACATCATCGCGGTCGCTTCGCTCGACACTCATCGGATTCGATGAGCTGGTTCCTTGCGGGTTTTCGACGTGGTAGTCAACATCTGGGTCGTAGTCATCGCTATCGTAAATGGAATCTTGAGAGAAGGGCAGCGTAGCGGACAACGTTTGTCCCTCTCGTACACTGATGTGCCCGATGCCTGGTCGTTCCATTCCACGCCGACCAGCGGCCGCCGTGATCGCTCCTTGCACAGCATCTCTGACGGCTTCCTCGCGGCTGGGAACGTCCGCTGGTGTTTGATCGATGTCGTCGATCACGCGATACTGATCAAGATTCAGATTCAAGTCTCTGCTGGCGCGTTCGTCGTCGCGTCCCAGATCATCAACGCCTGCGCGCTCAGCAACATTTGCGCGCGTCGCGGCGTCAAGCCGTCTGACTTGCTTCCAACCAAACGACTCCAGTTCGCCCACGATTTCACTGGACCTGTTCGCAATCGCTTGTAACTGCTGTATTTGTTCCGCCGACTCGGCACGTTTTAAGGCTTCAGATGCCAGCTTTCTCGTGAGACTGGCGTCGCTCCAAATCACGCCTGCCAACGCCCAGTCGCTAATCAGACCTGCCTCGCCGTCAGGCACAGCGTTTTTTGTGAGTGAACGCTCGTCGGCTCGAAGCGTTAACATGGCGGCCATCGCGAGCGCGACGTAGGCAAAGAAACAGAGGGCGGCTCGTTGATTTTTCATGGCGTTGCTTTTTCGTATGAGCTCTTTCGTAGCGGAACTCCAAGAGTTTCGTCATTCAACTTCGTAGTTAAAATCAATAGCGGAAGATCGCTGCAACGGACGCGTTTCCTGGCATGTGATCCGCTCCGCACAACAACGCATCCCCGCTCTGTCGAAGCGTCTCAATGACAATCGCGTTGATCTCGTTTGAGTCCACTTCATTTTCATAGACCATCACCGAAGCGACGCGTCCCGACTTAGCGGCATCCAGGATCTCTGCAATGTCCGTTGAGGCTTTGGATTGGGCCAGCGCCGTACCGAATCGTTCGGCGTCGTCACAACTTTCGGCGACGAGTTGCTCCGAGAGCGCTTCGTTGACTCGTTTACGCAACTCGTCGTCGCTCCAATGCGATGGGCTTCCTTCAATTCGCGCGTCGGCAGATAACTCAGTCGTCGCTTCAAAATGCCCGGCGACTTCGGTTGTTGCGACGATCACCAGTGGTGCATCGCTGTTGTAGATCGCTCCAGCAACCTGATCACCGACAAGTGACAAGTATTGATCGCGATCCGCTTTGATTTTCCCCTCACCTTCGCCCTGGCCGTGGAACATCGCCGTCGACGTACTTCTGGTGTTGGCGACGCTGCGGTGGCTGGTGTTTTGCAAACTCTCTTCGGGGTCGCGGGGTAAAACGAGATCGTGGTACTTCGCTGGCAACCTCTCTGTCTCGACCAGTTCGAGTCGTTCACCACTACAGCGAAACAGCTTGGCTTCGTCCCATGTCAGCGACAATACGAAAGTGTGACTTTCGGTCCGACTCTGCCGAACGAGCGGTAGTAAGAAAAACGCGTCGCCAATGCAAATGTGTTCCTCAACTCCGCTAGAAAGTTCGATGAGCCGACAATCGTCAGCAGTCAAGAAAATTGCTAGCCCTTCGCTTTGTTGCTGCCAAAAACTCGAACTGGTTGATAACGATTCAATCGGATTGAGAATGGCGCAGTCGTGGCCGGTATCGTCTAATTTCTGTTTTGCGTTACCGAGCAAATTGTTAAAACGAATCGCTCCTTGCTGAGTCTCTGGTCCCGATCGGTGAGTCGGCATGAGAATTGAAACACAAGGATTACCAATGGTCTGGGCGAGTTCTTTCAGTTCACCTCGCTGGAGGCGTCTCAATGATAGGTCGTTGGTGGTCGTGGACATTCGTGATCTCGCTTGCAAAGTTAGGAAGCAGGTTGTCTTCTAACACTTCGCAGCAAACGCGATGCCGATCCCGTAGCGGAAGTCGTCAAGACTTTCGACCCGCACTACGCTCTTCCCCCGATCCAATTCCCTGAATCCAACACATCGCGACGGTACTCTGGATCACGAAGCAGACGAATGATCGAGCGATAGCGTTCCGACAACAATTCAATGCCACGCTGATCGCGGATTGCCCGCTTACTCTCGCGTCTGAGCGCCCCCGCCTGTCTGACCAGCAATCGGCGATGTGTTTCACTTCGTGCCGACAACGCCACCTTGCCGATCATTTCCATCATATGAATGGACGCATTGCGATCCGCTGCGACGTACGGTCGGAGTTGATCAAACACGAGCGATACGAAATCTTCAAACTGCTGCGGTTCCGCCACGATTCGCAAATTCTGATCTTTGTCAAATCGATAGGCGTCCGGCGAATCTCGCTCCGCAAGGTTTTCCAGAGCCGATTGCATCCAATCCATGCAGTTCGTCGCTGTGAACGGATCGTTGACACCGGGAGATAACGCTCGAATCGCGACTTCCACTAGCTGGTTAAAACTGAATCGCAAGTTCTGTTTTTTCGTGCGTTGCGATCCTGAAACAAACGTCGCCAGCATTTGATCGACAACTTCATCGGTGACGCGCGACATCGGTGATGCCACCATCAGCACGCTCGCAGGTGTGACGAAGTCGCCAGCACGAAACCCCATCCGAATGACCAAGTCATTATTTACCGCGATGTCCATCAGCCCATCCGTGTCGACGAACTCGACGTAACCCGATCGGATGGCCTTGACGGCCTTGCCCGTTTGGTAGAACGACACCGGCAGTTTGGATTCGATCTCTCGGTCGGATTTTTTTTCGTGCGGTTCGCCCACGCGCGAAGGAAATTGGTGTTTGATCCGCCGATTCAGATCACGCCCGATTCTCGCCACGATGTTGGAGATATGAATCGTCTCGGGAATATGATGAATGAAATAGATCAGCACACCGACACTGGCGATGGCCATCCCTATCCCGACGATGATCGCGATGTGAGGCACGAACGCCACCGAAGCTTCGGCCTCACCGTCGGTTTCCCCGTTCCGCACGGTTCGTAATACCAGTAAACAATACAAGAACGTCGAGATAAAAACGCCCAGCGTGATTTGGTTGCCCGTATCACGCATGAAATTGTTGAGCAATCGAGGCCCGACTTGCGAAGTCGTGTAGGAGATCGACAGAATCGTCATTGAGAATGTGACACCAGCCACCGTGATCATCGAACCAGCAACGGTCGACAACACCGCGCGAGCACCATCGGGCTGGTTCGCGTAGAGCCAACTGATCTCCTCCAACCAGCCTGCACCGAAATGGCTATCAAGCGAAACCGTCACGAACGACAAAACCATCGCACTGATCGCCATCACCGACGGCACAAACCAATAGCTTTCTCGGACATGGCTCAGCCACGTGATAAAAAAAGCTCTCATATGAATTTTGAAGCCACGATCTGCGATGCTCAGGTTGTGTTTGAACGCCGGATTTCTTCCACCACACGAACCGCGTTATTCTCCGGCCGAATCCCATCACCGTAGCGAACCGCGTAAACTTGAGTCGCTTCCGCGCCCAGCAGCACGATCATCGCAGAGTAATACACCCAAACTAGAATCACGGCGAGTGACGCAGCAGCGGAACCTAAATGTGCGGCCGGATCGCTGTAGGAAAAATAAACTTGCATCGCATATCGACCAACGAGAAACAGCACCGTTGTGAGGACTGCTCCCACCACCACGTCCCGCAGTTTGATTTCGGCATCTGGCATGAACTTGAAGATCGCAGCAAACACCGTGAACACAACCACTGCCTGAACGACATTGTTAATCGTCGCAGCCACTCCACTGTTGATCCCGATCATCTCGCCGATCTGTTCTCCGGCGGTCGACAGCACCGACGAAACGACGATGGAAACGAGGAGGAGAAAACCCAGTCCTAAAATCATCGCGAACGACAGCACCCGTTTGTAAAGCATCGTCAGAATTCCCGAAGTGTCTGGGTCCGGTTTGACTTGCCAAACTTGATTGAGTGAATCTTGCAGCGCACCGACGACCCCGGTTGCCCCCACGATGATACCGGCGAAGCTCAACAGGGTCTTCCACCACGCTCCTCCAGATTGGCGATTGTTTTCCAGGATCGCAGAGATACCTTCGGCAGCGGATTCATTTCCTAAGATTTCAGTGGCTTGCTCTTTCACGACCGCTTGTGCCTTCTCTTTGGCGCTGTCGCCTTCGTACGCGATCGCCAACGCGAACGTCAGCACCGAGACGAGCAGGTACAGCAAAGGCGGCAATGCAAACGCCGTGTAATAGGCCAGAGCGGCTGCAAGTGTCGTGCACCGATCGTTGAAAAACTCGGAAAATGTTTGTTTTAGAAAATCCATCGGCTGATTGGATGGTTGAAGGTGGCATTGTTGAATGGTGTCGGCACAGTCGTTGGGCAGTTAGTCTCAGGCGAACGTCGTGCCAACAACGTGAGCACTAAACGCTACTTACGAAACTCCATGTCCGCGACACTCGTGGTCTTATTGGTTGAGGGCCTTGCAAAAGTCGACTTTTATGTCTGGATCGTCGACACGATCCTTGACCCCGCACGCACCGACCCCGCACGCACGTTGCAGCAAATCCCATACCCGGCCCGAAACCTCGAAACAAGACTCTCGCGTTCGTGCCATTCGCCCGTCCCCCTATTTGCGATTAGCCCTTCGGCAATGTTTCTAAACTGATCGCAAACCAACCAGATAGCTTCAAAAAAAAACGATAATTTAGAAGATTGTGGCGTCTTCGGGTTGACCCCAAGTTTCTATGCGTCCATAATCCCCCGTAGATGTTCATTAGCGGCTACCGCAGCGTCCATTAGTTTGGGGGTTGTTTTCCTGCGTAGATAGCCTTCTCTGAGAATGTGTCGGTTCCGTACGCAAGCTTGGTGTCGTTGATAACACAGTTATCTGACAAACCGTAGCGCCAGCGTCGTTCAGAAAACCTGCTTGAATGCTACCCTGAAATGGGGTTCCAGCCAGCACGGAATGCAACCAATTGACGTGGTTTGTTTAGATCCTTTGGTCACTTTTCTGTTCCGTTTCTTAGAGGCTTATTGTTATGAATCAACGTTTGTCGTCACGCCGAGCGTTCACTTTGGTGGAACTGCTGGTGGTAAACGCCATTATTGGCGTGCTCGTTGGCCTGCTTTTACCCGCCGTGCAAGCTGCACGCGAAGCGGCTCGTCGGATGAGCTGCAGCAACAATTTCAAGCAGCTGGGGTTGGCTATGCACAACTACCACGCTGCGTACAATCAACTACCGCAAACGATGGGTGGTACCGGTCGCGCTTTCGTGGGCGACGTCACGCACAATTCGAATCGACTTTTCTTGAGTGCCCATGTCGGCCTTCTGCCGTTCATGGAGCAACAGGCGATGTGGGAGAGCATCTCCAATCCCAGCACGGAAACCACTCCCGGCACCACCATGCCAGGTGCAGTCACCGGCGGTCGCTGGTCTGCGATGGGGTCCTGTCCCTGGGTGACTCAGTACAGGCCGTGGGCGACCGAGATCGCTGGCTTACGCTGCCCAAGTGATCCGTCGATTTCGAGCGGTACTGGTACTGGCAACAACAACTATGGTTATTGCTTCGGTGATGGCGTTCAATTCGTTAATAACGGGGGGCGCAGCGATTTTGGCAAGTATCACGATACGAACATGGCTCACAATGGTGCCGACCTAGGTTGGGTCCAGACACGTTCGCGAGCTGCCAACCGAGGAATGTTTTGGTCACGTCACAAGACACGTTTCCGTGACGTTTTGGACGGACTAGCAAATACCATCGCGATGGGTGAGATCGTCGCTTCGCTTGGTCAGAAAGAGATCATTGCTGACATTCGTCAAAACACAACAGGTAATGCCGATAACATTGTTCGTAATCCAGACGTTTGTCTTGATGTTGCTGGTCAGGGAATCGATCCGGCACGCCCTCAGTTTTACACTGGTGGTGCGTCGACGCACGCGCGCGCAGTCCGCTGGGGTGATGGCCGTGCAAACTACACGGGTATGAACACGATCTTCCCCCCAAACAAGCCGAGTTGTTCTGACGGAGGCGATAACACCGCCGGCATCTTCACTCCGGCAAGTCGACACCAAGGCGGTTGTCACGTGCTGATGGGTGACGGTGCGGTGAAGTTCATTACCGACAGTATCGAGGCAGGCGACAGCAGCCATGCGACAGTTGAGCGGGATAGCGCCTCCGGTGCACCTGCGGGATCCCAGAGTCCATTTGGTCTCTGGGGAGCGCTCGGAACTCGCGCAGCAAAAGAGACAGAGTCGCTCGAATAACGACCACCTTCGTTATATGATTTCTATTTTGAGGGCAGGGTTCCTCTCTAGGAACCCTGCCCTTTTTTGTTCTTGGTTTGATCGTGAACAGTCACGGTCATTTACTTAACGTTGGGGAACTTATCAAGAGTCTCGTTACTTACGACGAAAGTCTTGTCGACCTTTGCTATTGGCGCTCAGACGCTCGATTGCTTCTCTGGCACTGCTCGTTCGGAATTGCATTCAGTTGCAGTTCCACCGCTCTTAGAAGATGTGATCGCCCGTTGAAGTTGTCCCGCCTGCATGTACGCGAACCCCTAAATTTAAGCTGGTCTCTGTTTTGTCGACGTCCAGCCGATTGAGCTTCTCACGCAAATGAATCGCATTTGAAAGATCGTCTTGCGAGCCAGTCGCCACGCCCACCTTCGTCAATGCCTCGGCATTCAGCTTCTTTGCCGTACGCATCGACAAATAACCTGCGAGCACCACGCTCTTTGGTACTGCGTGTGGGGTTGCCGAACAAGCAAGAATCAGCGGAATTCAAGCAAAAATTCCCAACGCATCAAAACCAATAAACTCAACAGAAATACCTGCTAAAGCATACAGTAAGATGATTTTGGGGCACTCTCGTCGTAGTAGAGAATTTTGCAGCGCACCGGCGAACTTGGTTGTGCCCGTGACGATATCTGCCAAGCTCAACGAGGTTCTCCCCCAAGTTCCTCCGGATTGACGAATGTTTTCCTGACTTAGGGGATTTTTTCGGCAGCGGATTCGTAATCCAGGATTTCAGTGGCCTGCTCTTTCAAGACCGCTTGTGCTTTCTGTTCGGCGTTGTCGCTTTCGTACGCCCCCCACAAGCCGAACCTCAGCATGGCGAGGTGCAGGCAGAGCAACGGCGGCAATGCAAAAGCCGAAATAATTGGCGAGAGCCGCTGTACCGGTTGTGCATCAATCTTTCGAAAATTCAGAGAAGGTCTGTTTCATGAAAACCATCGGCCTGCGTGATGGTTGGGCGAGGGAAATTGCAACAGACCTTGGGAACGCGTTCAGTGACTAATCGGAGTTTCACCTTGAGCCATTTCGAAAGCGGACGCAAATCCTATGCCGCCTCGACCACGTTGATGGCCTCCCGTCCGAACTCGGTCCCCCCACTTTTGATTAAACCTTCGCTGATTCTTCCCCTATTTCTAACCCCGTTGAATCAACCGGAAACCTCAGGAATGAACGCAAATCAATCAGATTTTTTCGAAAATAAACAATAAAACAGTGTTTTTCTGCAAGATTGAAGTCTTGACGATTTCACCCTACGTGTCCATAATCAACCCTAGATGTTCCTCAGAGGCAGTTTAATACGCCCGTCTTTGCGGGGCGGTGAGTTCTCTTGTGTAGGGAATAAGTTGGCTATGTGTGAAAGTTTTATGTTGCTAGTAAACGGCTAACTAACGTGCCATTTTGGCAAATTTCGATCAGTGACGTTTTCGAAATAAACTTTCCCAAAAATTTTTGCTGACTAGCTCAGGCAATAATTTGAGGCGGCTTGCATAGATCGTTTTGTTCCTTTTCTGTTTCGTTTCTTCTGTTTCGTTTCGTAGTCTTAGAGGGTTTTTGATATGAATCAACGTTTGTCTTCACGCCGGGCATTCACATTGGTGGAATTGCTGGTGGTGATTGCCATTATTGGTGTCCTAGTCGGGCTGTTGTTGCCCGCCGTGCAAGCGGCACGTGAAGCGGCTCGGCGGATGAGTTGCAGCAATAATTTCAAGCAGTTGGGGTTGGCCATGCACAACTACCACGCTGCATACAATCAACTTCCGCAAACTAGAAGCGGTACCTTTCAGGCCTTTGCCGGTGACGCCTCGCATAATTCAAGCAGGCTCTTTTTGAGTGCACACGTCGCGATCCTACCGTTCATGGAGCAGCAGGCGATGTGGGAGAGCATCTCCAACCCCAGCACAGAAACTACCCCCGGCACGACAATGCCAGCTTTGGTGACCGCTGGTCAATGGCCTGCGATGGGTTGCGTTCCTTGGATAACCCAGTACAAACCTTGGGCGACCGAGATCGCTGGCCTCCGCTGCCCAAGCGATCCAGCGACTTCGACTGGGGGAATCGCCTCTAACAACTACGGCTATTGCTTCGGGGATGCCGTGCAGTTCGTTCACACAGGGGGTCGAAGTGACCGTGGCAAGTATCACGATACTGATATGGCTTGGAATGGTGCCGACTTGGGTTGGGTTGCAACGCGGGCACGCGCCGCCAACCGCGGAATGTTCTGGGCACGTCACAAAACGGGTTTCCGTGATGTTTTGGACGGTCTCGCGAATACCATTGCGATGGGTGAAATCGCCGCTTCGCTCGGCCAGAAAGAGATCATTGCGGATATCAAGCAAGACACTCCCGGAAGCGCGGATGACATTGTCCGTACGCCTGGACGATGTATTGATACCGCAGGTCAGCAAATCGATCCATCACGTCCGCAATTTTACCTCGGCACAGCGACAACGATTCCCCGCTCAACTCGCTGGGGTGACGGTCGTCCGAATTACAGTGGTATGAACACCATTTTCCCGCCCAACAAACCAAGTTGCGCTGACGGAGGCGACAACACCGCTGGTATCTACACTCCGGCAAGTCGACACCAGGGCGGCTGCCACGTTCTAATGGGTGACGGTGCGGTGAAGTTCATCACCGACAGTATTGAAGCAGGCAACAGCACCCATGCGACGGTCGAGCGTGACAGTGCGAACAACGCGCCAGCGGGAGCCAAGAGCCCATTCGGTCTCTGGGGAGCGCTCGGTACTCGTGCTTCCAAAGAGACGGAGTCGCTCGAATAACGCGATCGTCTTCTTTACGAGACTTTAACTTTGAGGGTTGGGTTCCTCTTATGGAACCCAGCTTTTTTTCGTTCTCAGCTTGATCGCTAACGTCAGCAATCAGCCAACACACTTAGGGATTCGCAAATGATGAAAACGCTTTTACTAACGGGATTGCTCTCTTTTGGTTGCATCACGATGGTCGGATGTGATAGCGGCGGAGGCAGCAGTGTCGTCGAACAACCGGAAAAGACGCCTGAACAACTGCAAGCAGAACTCGACGCGTACAACGCTTCGATGGACGCCGATGCAGCATCTTCCGAAGTCCAACAGTAATGATGCTAGACGAGTAGAAAACTCGCATCATTTTCGATGATCGGACAACCCAACGCATTCGCACCAAGCCGGTCGAAGGCGTTTTTTTATGTACCGACTCCCCTTAACGGAACTCGTCAAGAGTTTCGATGCTTCCACACGAAAGTCTTGACGACTTCCGCTACGGGAGATATCGAAAGTCTTGACGTCTTGCCCTACGGCGGGAGCTACTTCTTTCCGCTCAGACGCTCAATTGCTTCCATCGCCCGTGTCTCATTCGGATCAATCTCCAGTACGTGAGTATAAAACACGATGGCATCCTCGGGGCGACCGCATTGTTCGAGGCAACGGGCGAGCTGGAGATTGGCCGCCATTAAGTTCGGTTTTAACTCCACTGCTTTGACCAGGTGCTTGATCGCTCGCTGAAGCTGCCCCGCTTGCATGTATGCATACCCTAAATTGAAGTTGGTCTCGGCATTGTCGACGTCCATTTGGTTGGACATCTCGAGTAAGTAAATCGCGGTGGAGACGTCGCCCTGCGAGCCAGCCGCCACGCCCACATTCATTAACGCTGCCGCATTGAGTTCGTCTTTCGCATAGACCGGCAAATACCCAGCGATCGCCACGATCGTCGCTACGCCTACCGGTAGCGCTAAACCGTTCCACCGACGCTGCCCAATCCGTTCAACCAACTGCGTCACTCCCGCAGCCGCAAACGGCATCATCAAAGGCACAAGCGGAAAACGATATCGACCGAGAATGAAGAAACCGACGATCGCGATCACCATGATCGCAATCAACGCATACAGGAGCGTGAGTTCTTTCCAGCGATTGCGAGTCAACACAATTCCCATGGTCGCCAACGGCAGGAGCGTGCCAAACTGCCAAAACGAAAACACGTTTAGCACGACAGAGTACTGTTGGTGAATGAACAGGCTCTCCACGTCCGGCACTTCGAAATGATTCAGCACCATCGCTGACTTGCGAAACAACAACCCGATCCAGGCCATTGGATCTTTCTGAATATCATCCCAAGATTTCGCAAACCAAAAACGCGAAACCTCACGCGCACTTAACTCTCGGCCTGAATCCCGCTCGGCCAACCGATGGGCATCGGTACGTTCATAGAGCGGTGTTTCGTGGCCGGGAACCAGCGGTTCGTAGATGCCTGAGGCGTCGGCGTGATTACCAATGTAGAAATTCGGTCCAGCCTGGAACGTCGTCGGTGACCATTCACCGCCCAGCGACGCGTTTCGGGCCGCCACAGGAAACAAAACAAACGCCAGCCCGAGTACAAACACGCCTGCGAGCACGAGTCGACTGCGCCACGACAGAGACGAGGCAACCCAAATGAGCCATACAGGAAATAGTGGAATCCAGAGTAAAGCGTTTTCACGTGTCAACACTAACAGCCCCAGCAGAACGCCTGCCAGCGCACTCAGCGCGATCACGGGTTTCAATCCCTGAACCACTCGACTTTGAACGGTCAGGCTCGCCCATAACAGACCGCACAATAAAAACGACGCGAGCGATGACTTTTGAATGATCCCGTCATAGTAGATCGCGGGTGCGTACATCGCCATCATCACTCCGGCAACGATGGCCGTGCGAAGTCCGAACAGCGTCCGTGTTGCTGCGGCGACAAAGACGCAGGCGAGACAACCGAGCAATGCCTGGGTCATGCGAATGCCTGGAGCAGCCAAGCCGACGAATTTCATCAAGATTGCCAGCACATACGGATACAGCGGAGCTTGGTAAAACGTCTCTTCGCCGTACCACGCTCCCGCCGCGATCTTCTCGGCCCATGCGTAATAGGTTGCTGCGTCACCGAGCAAATAGACTGTCGATGGAATCGCTGCGGTTTGAGCCAAGGACACCAATCGCAGCACCAGCGCCAAAACTCCAATCGCAGCGAACCACCAAAAGGTTGGAATTCCAATTTGCCCCATCTCTCGTTGGGGGGCAGAATCGTGGTTGATGCCTGACGATTTCTCAGAGACTCGTTCCCGTGCGGCGGAACGGTGTGTCGACTCGGGTGTTGCTGGATTGCGTCGTTTTCGTGAATGCGACATCAGGAAGGCCGAGATGCGTTAGGTGCCAAATGGATTTCTCAAATAAAAGATCGTATCGCAGCACGCAGGATGTGATCTAGGGTAGGGCAGCGAACCTCAAATCGCGTACACTAAGGAGTTATTTTGACCGACCACTTGATCGATGGGAGTGATGTCTGTTGTTTCGAAAAAATGTATGGTTGATAGCCTGCGTCGCTCTCCTGTTGGGGTGGTTGACGTACCAGTTCGTGTGGAATCGTTTCGGTCGCGACGCTGCTGATTTGAAAACGATTGCAGAGATTGACAACGCGCGGCGGAAAGCAGCCTTGCAGCGAACCGCTGAATCCAACGACCCATCCGATGTTTCGCCATGCGGCACGCCGCTGCCTCGCGGTTTTGTCTCCGCCTACGTTCCCACGGATCAATACTGGTTCGTGGGAAAGTTTGAGGACGGGCCCGGTGTTGAGATTCCGTTCGAACCGGGCCAGTGTGCTGATCCTCCTCCCGAACTTGAGCCAATCAACGTCAATCCAGGGTTCATCGGTGCCACCGCCTGCCAGGAATGCCATAATGAGATTCATGATAGTTTTGTCAGCACGAGACACGCCTTGACTTTGCGTGAGGTTAACGACGAAACGATCAACGGCGATTTTTCCGAAAGTGGAAATCGTTTGCAAACGAGCGATCCGAACGTTCATTTTGACATGATCCGCCGCGATGATGGGTATTACCAACAGGCCCACTTCTACGACTGGCAATTTGAAGTTCCGATGCAGTGGATCGTCGGATCGTCCAAGATGGCACAGACCTATCTTTACTGGCACGGTAGCGGTTTGTATCAACACAACGTCACTCATCTCACCGAGGAGAACGTCTGGATCAACAGCCCTGGATACATCGACGGTGATGCGGCTTACGCAAGATTCGTGCCCGATCGTTGCCTTGATTGTCACGCGACGTATTTTGAAATGCGAAAGCCGCCGAACCACTACACACCGAACTCGCTCATCCCCGGGGTCACTTGTGAACGCTGTCATGGGCCAGGGCAAAGTCACGTCGAGTACCATCGCCAGCATCCTGAAGAGAACACTCCGCGCGACATCATCAACCCCAAATCGCTTGATCGAACTCAGCAACTCGAAGTTTGCGGGCAATGTCATGCCGGTGTGAGTCAGTTGTCAGGAAGAGCACTGCGGTTTCGTCCGGGCGATAAGCTAGCAGACTTCTATCATCCCGCTCCGGAGAGCAGCACGGAAGAGAACTCGGTCCACACGAGCAATCAACTCACACGATTAGCTGAGAGCGAGTGTTATCGGCAATCAGAAATGACTTGCAGCGATTGCCACAACCCACACGAAGTTGAATCTGGTGAGATGCGTTTGCTGTCGGATCGTTGCCTGACCTGCCATCAGATTGAAGCGTGTGGGCTGCATGATGAAGTCAAGTTCGACTTGTCTGAAAACTGCATCGACTGCCACATGCCCGTCCGTCCTACCAAAGAACTTCGTTTACGCTCAATCGAAGGCGACATATTTCCGCCCTTGCGAGATCATAAAATCCGAGTGGACCAAGCGGCCACGGAAGTATTCCTCAAGCAGCAACCAGAGTAGCAGGCACAATCCCTTGTGCCGTCCGCCTCCGCTAAGCACGTCTGGTGAAGTGATGCGGTTTACTTGGCGTTAGCGGTCTGTCGATTTGGTCGTTTAACAGTAGCCGCAGACGTACTCGTACGTCGGAAAGTACGCCTGCGGCTAACTTAAAAGCTCAATACCGTTAAGCGACTAACTCGCATTGAACAAAACAGCATTGTACAGAAAAACGCACTATTGCAGCTGGAAAGGCGGATCGTCACTCGATAAGCTGAGTTACGGATGTGAAATAACACTCCATTTCTCCACTCTTTTTTCGAGGTCTCAATGAAAAACAAATTTCGTAATGGTTTCACGCTGGTGGAACTACTCGTCGTTATCGCCATTATTGGCGTTTTAGTCGGCTTGCTATTGCCGGCTGTGCAGGCGGCCCGCGAAGCGGCTCGTCGAATGAGTTGTAGCGGGTGCAATCCCATTCAGATGACATTTTTTGCTAGCAATTAGATTGGTTTCCGGCCGGTGTTTCCGCGTTGTCTCGCGATGTTATGTTGAGCGATTCAAGGATGAGTTTTTGATCGCTTAGCAAGGATGCGTGTAACAATGCAAGGACTGACTATGGGTGCTCGTGGAGAAGAACGTATTGAGTCGGCGGAACAAATGTTCGGTCA
>JBGSMN010000312.1:0-19698 GCA_041740155.1 Rhodopirellula sp. | reverse complement strand
CTCGGGCAGCGATTTTACAGCGCTCTCGGGAACGGTCACGATCCCGGCCGGCCAATCGTCAGCAACGATCAGCGTCAACCCGACCGACGATTCCACCGTCGAGCCCGATGAAACGATCATGCTCACGGTCACCGACGCTGCCGCGTACGATGTCGGAACTCCGGCCGCCGCGACCGGTACGATCACCAACGATGACGTGGCGATGGTCACACCCACCGTCTCTATCGCGGTAGCACCGGCGGCCGTCAACGAAGACGGCACGGGCGCGCTGGTCTACACGTTCACCCGAACCGGCCAGACCACGAACGCGCTGGCGGTCAGCTACACGGTCAGCGGCACGGCCACTTCGGGCAGCGACTTCACGGCGCTCTCGGGAACGGTCACGATCCCGGCCGGTCAATCGTCAGCAACGATCAGCGTCAACCCCACTGACGATTCCACCATCGAGCCTGATGAGACGATCATCCTCACTGTCACCGACTCTGCCGCCTACGACGTCGGTACCCCGGCCGCCGCGACCGGTACGATCACTAACGACGACCAAACTGTCTCACCAACCATCCTCACGATCACTGCATTGAACGCGAGCCGAGCAGAGGGCGATAGCGGAACGACCCGCTTCACATTCACGGTCGAGCGACGCGGATCGAATTCGGAACAAACGACAGTGCAGTTTTCCACTTCAGGTGTTGGAGCGAATCCCGCCAATGCCAGCGATTTTGTAGGTGCTGAGTTCCCGTCGGGAACAATCACGTTCGCCCCTAGTGAGACCCGAAAAGAAGTTTCTATCGAAGTTTTGGGCGACACGACCGCTGAACAAAATGAAGGGTTTCAAGTCACCCTCAGCAACGCGAGCGGCGATGCCACGATTGCCAATGCTTTTGCTCAAGGGGTGATTGAGGACGATGATCAGCCCCAGACTCAGACGCGAATTCTCACACCATCGATTGTCGCGACCTATCACAACATCCCGGGCGATCGGATCCCCACAGCGATCATTTTCCTAGCGTTGGCAGACACCACCGTTACCGTGTTTTCTATAGGAACGGTCTCGTTGAATGAAAACATTCGTATACTCGATGGTAACCTTCAATCGATCGGCGAGTTCGCCAACGGCGCGACCAGGGCGGACGTCATCGCCGGCACGCTGAATGCGATCATTTTCGAGCCGCAATCCGATGATCGGCTTATCATCATTCGTTCTTCCATGGGCTATGAAACGCTCGGCCAACGACTTGTCAGCAACATTTTCCAACCAACAGACACCAGCGGCGACGGCGTCACGACAGCGCTCGATGCATTACTGGTCATCAATGCATTGAATCGCAATCAGTTTGCTGAGGGCGAACATTTTTCAAAAACGGACGCCTTGCTGGACGTCAACGCGGACGGACATGTCAGTGCTCTGGATGCTCTGATCGTTATCAATCATCTTTCGGAGACTTCAATGCAGCCTGTTGCTTCAGGAGAGTTCATTGCGTCCAGTACCCTGCCTCGGAAAACTGCTGACGAGCCAATTCGTGAAGAAATTCGTGAAGTGGTCAACCAAACGCCTCGGCGGGTTTTTGCACCTTTGATCGAGTCGGACATTTGGCCACTAAGTATGGTCGACATCGCGCTGCCCGAAGAAACGTCTTGGTCCGCCTCGCAGATGGAGTCGGGTTTCGAAAGAATTCAATCTGTCAGCTTCGATCCGAAGAACGGGAAAGGGCCAATAACTGCTTAACTACCCCTTCCACTTTCCGAGGTTCGACGCGTTCGGCAACGTCGTCCAAATGAACTATGTCGTTGACGGCCATGTCAAAAGTTACACGCTCACGCGTTTCGACCTGGAAAACCGCCCGACCACGAACGGCGGTCTTGGGTCTCGCCCATATTTTGAAACATCTTTCCGATGTTTTGGCAAAAGTACCCGTGGTTCTTGAAATGCTGTGGCAACGTCACCAATGTCGAACCGCCAGGCGCGGTCTCACGAAAACTCTTTCGCAAATCGTCCAACTTGATGGTGTTCGGTCGGAGTCCGGTTAGAAAAGATGAGCGTGATGGATTGCAAGCGGCTTGCTGACAGTAAGCTCGCTCGAAAACCAAACCGCGCTCGGCGAGTCTGTCCAAGTTCGGTGTGATGGCGCATCGCCACGCGTTTGGGCAAACCGCCAGCAGGTTACGCCAATTGGACGCTTCGACTGCTTGCTGACAAGGTAGTGGAATTGCAGATCGCGCCAAAGGTCTCCCATAAAACCATTCGCAAAAATCTAAAAAAAACAGGATGAACAAACGCAACATCGAGTATTGGGTCATCCCACCGGAATGTGACGCTGAGTTTGTCGCGAGCATGGAAGACGTTCTGGAAACCTACGAAAAGCAGTACAATCCCGCCAACCCAGTCATCTGCACGGACGAACAGCCGGTTCAATTGATCAAAGACGTCAAGGCACCGATTGAAGAAACGCTGACCCGTGCGCGGCGAGTGGACTATGAGTATGAACGCGCGGGGGTGGCGAACATCTTCATGTTCTGTGAACCGTTGGCTGGGTGGAGTGAAGCGTTTGCACGCGAAACAAAAACGAAGGCGGACTGGGCGTTGTTGGTCGCCGAGCTACTGGAAGGTCGTTATGCCGACTGCGAAAAAGTGACTCTTGTTTGTGACAATCTCAACACCCACACTCGCGGTGCATTCTATGAAGTGTTTGAACCATCGCGAGCCAGAGCGTTGGTCAAGCGTATCGACTGGTGTTACACACCCAAGCACGGCAGTTGGCTCAACATCGCCGAGAATGAATTAAGCTGTATTACGCGCCAGTGCGTCGGTGGAAGACGGATCGGCAGCATCGAGTTTTTGGCGACCGAAATAGCCGAGTGGTCCAGCGATATCAATGCCAAGCAACGCGGCGTCGATTGGCAAATGCGAATCGACGACGCACGCTACAAACTGAAGTCGGTCTACCCTAAAATTAGAGTTTGACGCACCACTAGGACTTTTCGGAGGGAGTTCTAATTGTCTCTAATGGAGACGAACTAATCGGCACGCCATACTGAAAGGTGGGGTACCTTTCACCGCACCTTTGCGACTTGATCTTTCTCAGCGAATAGCCATAGTTCACTCGGCGGCGGGACTTCACGATTCTCCATATCGCGATTGACGCCGAGCGTTTCCCATCGCAATGTCCAATGCAACCCTCGATCATGAGCAGACTGTGTCTTCACCTGCAAACCGGGGAAGTCGCCTTGCGGACGCCGTGAGATTTTACTGGCTTGCTTGGGCTCGGCTGGCAACCGTTCGAGGACAGCCAACGATGTTTGATCGAGTATCCATCGCCCCGATCCGATTTGCCGCGTTGAAAACTCAACGAGCAAGTTACCGTCGGCTTGGGGAACGGGCGGTTTGACGGATACCTGCTTGGCCTGAGATCCGTTGCCCGGAAACTCCCAGCGGAAATCCCAGTCGCTTAGCTGGTTGCGATGCCAATTCCCTTTGCCATCGCTTCGCGCGACGTAGATTTGTGAGTGTCCCTGTTGATCATAACGGTGGTACACCGCGACCGGTCGATGTTCGCGATCCCAGCCCAGTGCATACGTCATGTTGATCAACCCAGCATTGGGTTTCACATCGTCAACGACTTCTCCGTTGGCGATTTTGATCGGTCTGGCCATCGGCTCGCCCTTGCTGTCTTGCCAGTGAATCAGGTCTTCACTGCGTGCGTAGGAAAGGGTGTGATTGGATTCTGCGTTCGGAGTATCTCGCCACATCCACAGCATATGATATCGTCCGTCAGGGCCTCGCGTCGGTCCTGTTCCGTAAACACTACGGGCTCCCTCTCCGTCAAGTAGTGGGCCGTCGAACAGCCGTTTCCAGGTCCGCGTGTCCGTGTCGTAAATGTTGTAGAGATCGCTGCCGTTGCCGCTGCCACCGTCTCGATATTTGAAGATTAAATCGCCATTAGTGTTCGTTGAAAATATCGGATACGTGGTACGGTCTTCCTGTTCTCCAGTCATCGTATCGATACGCTTGAGCGTGGTTAGGTCGAACGGTTTTTCTGTACGATAATAGATGAGCGGATCGACATGAACATTACCTGCCAGATGCAAGCATCCGTCGCGATCCAGTGCCATGGTGAGGTAATTGTGGCTATCCCATCCAGTCACATTGGACATTCGTTTTCGCCCCTCGGACCAAACGCCCTCGGGTTGGACTTTTGTCCAGGTCGATTGACCCAAACGGCGTCCGGCCACGGTGATCTTGCGGTCCGCATCGTAGTAAGCGACAAATTGATGGCCCCGTTCGGTCAAGAGCCCGAATGAAACCGGATGCCCCGCCCAGACATGATCAATCAGAATGCTCTCGGCCATGTCGCTGGATGGAACCTCGGTCCCTTCGGAATTCGATAATATGGAAGCCTCTTCGGCCATTGTCGATAAGGTGACAAAGCCGAACATAAAAACTAAGGTCGGTCGCTGAAAAATCATGCGGGTCATGGAAACACTCGTGAAGTCGGATGCAGCGATGGGTGTCATTGAACGCTGGGGATGTCGCACCAAGACAAAAATGATCTTCGCTCGCTGGTCGCTGAGTTGTAAGTCCCCTTTGAATCGATCCGCCGAGTAAAAGTCGACGGAATCAGCAGGCATGGCCGGATTGCTCATTGCCGGGTTGTGCCAGAATCATGATTGCCTCAGGCGACCATTCTCCAGATTGATTAGTTCTAACAACGGACTTAGGCGATCAACCAATGCTGTCTCGCCACAGCCCATCAATCAAGCTCGCTGCTCGTTCCGCAGTGGTTGACTCTGAGTCGCGGTTCGGTGGTTCAAAATGCTGGCTGTGTAACAACGAAGCGAGCACCTGGGGCAAATCGCGATCACGCCGCAGCCACTGGCCGAAACCCAGTCGCTGTATCCGCTCGGCATTGTCAAATTGATCGAACGCCATCGGACGAATCATTTGAGGCACGCCGGCAGCGATCGCGCGGCTGGTCGTACCAATGCCTCCATGATGTATGATACCGCGACAAAGCGGCAACCATTGCCCCAGCGGTACATAACCCACGGGCCGGATGTTATCGTGCCACGCACCTCCGGGATTCGATGGGCAACACCACACCACATTGATGTCCGCAGGTTGACACAATTCAGCAACCCGCTGCACGAATTTTGCATCGCCCGGATGAGCTGTCCCGGTCGTGACTAACAAGGGTCGGTCAGAGGGTAACTCGTCACTCGAATTCAGTTCGGCAGCATCATCGAGAGGGAAACCGATGCACTGCAATCCCGCCGCCCGCGCATTGCCGCTGGCATAACGCTCGGCGATCTCCGGTGCAAACCAACTCGGGTACAAGCCGAGAAGTTGATCGGGGGACCGACACCACTCGTTGAGCAGCCGTCGCTGTGTCGGTAAACCTCCACGCTGAAGTCGAGCTTGATTGACCGATCGCCCGATCACTCGATCGAGAAAAAAATGGTCTCCTAACCAATACGTCAACCGATTCAGCCGTCGCCAACCCGGTCGCAGGACACCCCGATACCTGATACGGTCTGGCAGCATTCGTGGTGGTGACACGTCATGACGCAGCATCGCGGGTGCTAAGTGAATACTCGACAAGCGGCATTCGGGCATCGTTTCTCGGAAGACTCGTGATGCGAAATCCAGTGGGTGCGCCACCAGCACGGTGCGTCCGGGAATGTAGTGATTATCTAGAAATTGCAGATGCGGATGAAAGAATTTGTCAGCCAGTTCAGCGAGCACGCGGCGACCGCCTGTCAATGGTTTCCAAAACTCTGACTGGGAAGCGACTCGATGAAACGACTCGCTATCAATCACGACGTTCGCGTGTAAACCCGCAGCCCGTACGACATCGGCATAGGGTTCGGCAACACTGACGAAGCACTCGTACCCGCGAGCATGGAGGGCGCGACCGATCGCTACGACCGGATTGACATCACCGCGCGATCCCGGCGCGGACAGGATCGCACGAGGCCGATGATCGCTGGCAGAGTCGCCGTTCACGATCGCTCGATATCGTATTCAGTGATCTTGCGATACGCCGTCGCACGGCTGATGCCTAATAGTTTCGCGGCCTCGGGGACACCGCCCCCGGTGCGGCTGAGTGCTTTTTCGATTAAACGTTTCTCCCACACATCGATACGTAGCGTGTCAATGTTTGACAAACCGGCATCACGCAGACCCAGATCATCTTCGACAATCTCCGGTTCATCGGCCATCACAACGGCACTGTCGATCACGTTACGAAGTTGCCGGACGTTGCCGGGCCAAGCGTACGTCAACAGCCGTTCGCGAGCGGATTTTGCCAAGGTCAGTTTGGGCCGACCATGTTGCAACAAAAAGTGTACGAGAAAATGATCGATCAAAACATTGATATCTTCGCCACGATCGCGTAGCGGCGGAACTGGCAACTCAAATACGCTCAACCGGTAGAACAAGTCTTCGCGAAAGCGACCGTCGCGCACGAACTCCGTCAAATCCCGATTGGTTGCCGCGATCACGCGCACGTCGACGCGCACCTGTTTGCTGGCACCGACAGGCAAGAACGGATGCCCTTCTAAAATTCGCAGCAGTTTGGCTTGGCCTTCCAAACTCATCTCGCCGATTTCATCGAGGAACAGCGTGCCCTGGTCGGCTTGTTCAAACAGCCCCGTGTGATCGCTGTCAGCACCGGTAAACGAACCACGTTTGTGACCGAACAATTGGCTTTCGAGCAGATCGCGCGGGATCGCGGCGCAGTTCACCGTGAGCATTGGTCGATCGTTACGGTTGCTTGCACGATGAACGGCGCGGGCGACCAGTTCTTTGCCCGACCCGCTCTCACCCCGGATCAATACCGAGCCGCTCGCTCGTCCGATCCGCGAGATGCGTTCTTTGAGCTTGAGCATCATCTTGCTCTCGCCAATTAATTCGCCTTGATCGGCATTGCGATTGGCGATCCGTTGATGCTCCACACGCAGGTTTTCTGTCAACGTGGACTGGGTCAATCCCATCGCCAACAAACCGCCCGCACCCACGGCGAGGTCTATTAGATCCTCACCGTAAACTTCCGATTGACGATGGAAAATCAACACTCCGAGCGAATGGTTGTCGGCCATGATCGGAACCATCAAACACTGCGTTGCCACGCCACCACTCTGTTCCGTGCCGGGATGTTCGCTCAAATAGACCTCGCCACCTTTGGCAACTCGCCGCAATTGCACGCGATCGAATTTGATTGGTGTGCTTTTTTTGGGAAATTGACGCCGGGCTTTCCAGCGACCGTCGCCACTATCGACCGCTAACGTGATCGTGCTGGACTGCGTTCGGTCACGCAATAATTCGAGTGCCGTGTCGATGACCTCATCAGGTTTGTCACCATGCAATAGTGAGAGACTGAGTTGATAGAGATCGAGTAAGTGTTGTGGTTGGTCGATGAGTTCACCGGCTTCGCGAACAACATCCGAATCACGCGCCTTCCAACTATCAACGTCTTCGTAGAGCGTTTGAGATAGCGCGTCAGCGATCGCAGATTCGTCTTCGGTGGTAATCAATTGCAACGATGTTTTGCCGATCACAATCGTCGTTTGGTTGATCAAGCGAGCGTCGTCGACGCGTTGACCATTGACGAGTGTGCCGTTGCGACTGTTTGTATCACGGAGATGCCAGGCGTGGTCCTCATAATACAACACCGCATGAAATCGGCTGCTATTGGGATCAGAGAGCATGATGTCACAACCCGTGGCGCGACCGATGTGCATCGGTCGCTCAGGGTCCAGCGGATACTGTCGCCCTTTGTCTTGTCCGTTTTGAATCGCCAAAAATGCGGGCATCAGTGTGCTCCTTTTTCGGCAAGCCGTGCTGACAATTGCTTCAGTGCAATTGGTAACGCCTTCGCATTGCTACCAACCTCGCGCCACCAAGTCGTCAAAACGTTTGCCAAATCTGTGCGATCGGCGAATTCGTCTCCGGTCCAACCAAGCTCCAGTGCAGTGACAACGGGCAAGTTATCGGCAGGCAGCAATCCAGCGTCTGCTGCTCGACTGAGGATCAACGGAATGATGCCGAGTGACCAAGGCAAATCGCCGCCTGAACGACCATCGCTGGGCGTTTTTTCTATATTCGTCGCAGCCGAACTGGCTGCGGAAGCTGCAGCGGAAACGGGTCCAGCGGAACTCGATGAGACGCCAGACGCATGCGTTCGCGTGTGCGTATCGATGGCCATTTGTGTGATCTGATAAACCAACCGTAACCACTCGGGTAGCTCTGGTGAAATATCAGTCAGGACTGCCTCGATCCACACCGAGGCTTGATGGGAACTGCGTCCAGCCGCACCCGCTTGCAACGGCTGAACCGCATGCACGGTGACGCGGCCTGGCCACCAATGTTTCGGTGGCGAGCCGTTCCATATCTGATTACCAATGGATCGCAACATCCCCGGGCCATAGCATTCATAGGCTTGTTTCAGTGGTGCGTATCGCAATCGCAATTGATCGGCCAATCGTGGCAGATCGGTCGCCAACAATCGACGACAATTATCGAGCGAACGATAAACCGCAGCAGCCGTTTGATCGGATTGCAATTGCGAATGTCCCGCCCGCAATAGAGCAACCTCGCATATCGCAGGGGTCAATGGTGCGTCACTGGCAGACGATGTCAATTCGTCAATCAACTGTTCCCAAAACAAATTCGCTTGAACGGATGCTGATATCAGCCGCTCGGTAATCTGTTCCGCTTCCCTGGTAAACGAAGAGGTCGCAGCCGGCGTCTTGAGCGAAAAATTCTTGGTTGTCCGCGCAGGAGAAACTGCATAGCTCGTCGCTGCGCTGGACTGCACCATGCGAACGAGACTCAGCGATGTCGACGCGATCCAATGCAGTTTCAACAGTCATCTCGCAAGTGTTTCTGAATCCACTCTTCGAGTTCTTCAAAGTCGACCGAGGGCAGTTGATTGAGATCAGGACGCAACTTTACTGCATCACGGATGTAGACATGATGAATCTCCGACTGACTGCGGTCCGTATTCCAGTGCAACAGGATGCGGATGCAGCGTGGCAGCGAGCGATCAACCGAGACCTCATAACTGCACAGCAGCGGGACCTCGAGCCAGCCCAACTGCCGAGCGGCTAAAGCGGGGAATTCACTCTGCAAGTCCTTCGTCACCGTGAAAATGGCACTAGCGACGTCGGTCGTCTGGATGTCATTGCGACGAATCATCAATGCCAGCAACTGGGTCGTGGCCTTCAAAATTTCGTCTCGATCGTCGATATCGACTGTGGTCGCTCCACGAACCCCCCGGCATATCGTCATCGTCAACACAAACTCACTAGAAGCGAAATTGAGGCACCGTTGGGAAACTCTCGCGGGTGATCATAAAGCATATATCCGCTAAAATAACCTCAATCTCAATTTGCGACTAGTGGTCTGTCCGGATCGGGAAAATGGGTTTGTTGTATTGTGGAGCTCGTCCCGAGTTTCGTTCGGTATGGCGACGCGATCCGAAAGTCTTGACGACTTCCGCTACGTTTTACTTATGGTTGCTCTTCGTTCAACACATCGCTGAGTTTTCCTGCAGGTCGCAGTTCATAGCTCTGGCCGTTGATCTCGAGCGTCACAATGCGAGCGGAAACACCGGTGACCTTGCCGCTGATCGAACCGATCTCAAACTCATCTCCGATTTTCAGTTTGAGTGTCTTGCCACGAGTCCGCACGTTCATCCACGCGGTCCAGTCGTCACGTCCCTGAACGAGCGCGGTCAAGAACGTTTGTGTCGCATCATCAAAACCAGGCGGTGGTGTTTGCTCCGGTGGCGGAGGCGGCGGGGTTTGTGCTTTGACCAAGATTGTCTGAGTTGTTTGCCGGTTCGGATAGCCGTTATCCGTCGCGATCACTTCCAACTCGAACTGATCAACAGACTGACTCTGTGCCGCTGGTGCAACGGGTTCCTGTACGGCAACGGCTTCCGTTGACTCGGTTTCTGCCGTTGATTCAGGAGTTTCCGTCTTCGAATTATTCTCGGTATTCGACTCACTCGGTTGCTCAGCAGACGTCTCGGTTACCGACGGCTCATCGCGTTTAACGAAAGTTTCGTCGGCGGGCGGAGTCACGATCAGCTTCGCTGTCTCGGAATCCCAGCGTGCCCATTCCGGCAGATAACCTTCCACGCTTACCGTGACAGCGTCCTGTTCAGGATCACTGAATTTGAACTGCATCACGTTCTCTTTGCCACGATAGGCAACGAGTTGCGAGCTACCTTCATAGACCGGTGGTTGGTTAGGCGGTCGAAAGAAATTTCGGTTCAGAATGGTCTCGCGTGATTCGTCGAGCGTTCGCACAATGCGGTACGATGGCGATTCGCTCGGTGCAGGCGGGTCGACGTCCGCGATGCTCAATGCAATGGCATCGAGTGTCAAAACAACGTTGAGCATTTCGGGTTCGTTCGCGGATTTTTCTTCGCCACGTCGGATACTCTGTCGCAATGGTGAAAAACTGATTTCACGAATCCGGTGCAGTTGATCGCGGCTTTGAATCGCATACACCAAATCGACTACACCACGTAGATTCGTTTTGCCCGAAACTCGGAAACCGAACTTGGTATACAAATCGCCTTCGGGTGCTTGACCGACCGGATCGACGATGGCATCGGCCACGCCCACTTTGCGCACGGTATCAAGTAACCACGATTGATAGGTGCTCTTGGCGACCTCGATATCGCTCGATAAAGATCGTACTTTATATTCGCCGAGCAGTTGTTCCGCCTCCGCACCGGCCAACCAACGAGCCTGCAACGTTTCGGCTTCACCAGCGAGTGAATTCAAACGATTTTGACGAAATCGAATCGCACCTCGGTATTGATTGAATACCCATTGGAAACCCAGAGCGACGAACAAGCCGCCGATAACAATCGCTAAAAAACGTTCACGTTGATTCATTTCGACACCTCCGCGTCAGTATTGATTTCAGCGACAGGTGTTTTTTGATCCTGCCACGCTTGAAGGCGTGCGTACCTTTTCTCGCGGACCGCAGCGGGAGCCAGAGCGATCGTTTCGATCATCTGCCAGCGATAAGCGTCGGCGGTGGGTAGCTGCGTGACTTTGTCTCCGATGACTTGATGTGAACCATCCCGCATCGCCGTTTCAAACGCATCAATCACTTCCGGAGATGTCACTAGACCAGAAACGACGATGCGGCCACCACCGTCGCGTGAATTGGCGACAGCAGAGATTTCTTTGACGATCAATTCATCAGCAGCAGGCATCGAACTAGCGAGTTGTTCCAACTCGTCGAGCCAATTCACATCACTATCGAGAAACTGATCAATCTTTTCGGTCCGTTCGATCATCACGTCAGACGACTTTGTCTTCGTTTGCAACTCATTGTTAGCAGCGGTTTGTTGTTCGATTTGAGTGTCCAACCTTGCGAGGTTGCCCCAGAGTAACCAGACGATCGTCGCTGCCAGGGCCATGGGGATGCCGATCATGGCGGCAACTTTGCGCCGATCGGTTGTCGGTTCAATCGTTTCACGCGGGTTCAAAAAATCAATCAGTTCGCCCCCGTCGCCCGCATCGGCCACGAGTAAACCAATCAGTGGTGCTAATCGTCCGATCATCGAACCAGTCGACTGTTGAATGCTGGTCTCGCTGGTGTCGACGCCGACTAGTTCGAGAGGATCAATCAACTGTGTTTGACAAGGGGTTGTTTGTTGTTTACCGAGTCGCTCGGCAAGCAACCGTAGCTCATCGCCATGGCGATCAACGGTACCCCACATCACGACATGGCATTCGGGGCCGGTCGCACCGCACGCGATCATGCTGCGACGAATTTCACCGGCAAGCGAACCTGTTCGTGCGACCGCGTTGGGTTGCCCACCGGACTCACCTGCGGGCAAGCGAACCGAGCGGACGAAGACAATCTCACCATCTCGCAGTAACACAATTTCCGCTTCATCGGCGACCAAGTCGATCAGTGCCACCGTTGGTTGAGACTCGTCCATGCTGTCTGTTTTGCCAGCGCTAGGCAACTTCAAGCGATTCGATGCTTTCAAGCGGTAGAGTGCTGCCGAGGCGATCGGGCGCAGGACGACCCGGGTGAGCGTCCAGCCAGCCGCTTCGCAGGTTTTGCGAATGGGTGCCAAGTGCACGGGGCCCGTCGCTGCGACGATGGCTCGAATACCTTGATCGTCGACATGTGTGGTGATGAAATCAATCGCGGCGTTCTCGCCAGCGGAGGCGAATTGGCGAATCGCTTGAAAACGAACCATGCCTGGCAATTCTTCGCTGGGTACCGGCGGAAACTCCATCTGCCGTAGCTCCGCACGGTCACGCCCGACTGCGACCAACACCTCGCTCTTTTCTAACGAGTATTTCTGCGTCAATTCTGCAAGCTTCGCCTGCAGGCCGGATTCGCCGATAGCCACGACTGCTGCTGCACGCACGTGCAGGCCACGGCCAGACGGCTCCGCGACCACCATCCGGATTTGTTCGTCGTCCCAGTCAAGTGCGAGTTTCATGTAATCTATTGCAAAAAAGTAAAAACACCGATCCGTTCTAATTTGATCGGGGATATCAGTCTAATCGAACGGCAATGCACCAAGAGACTCATTATTGAAAATGTGAGTCTCAATTGCAAATCACGCGGTCACGCATCGGGCTGCGATAAAACGGCTTGTTGCAATACTGCCACCATCGGTGCTTCAAATGCCACTAAAAAAACTTTTTGCAACGATATTTTTGTAGACAACACGTCGCGAATCGTGCTCACTGCGATCTCAGCGGCCTGATCGTTGGGGTAATCGTAAACTCCGCAACTGATTGCCGGGAATGCGATGGACACGAAACCATACGAAGCGGCCAAGTACAAACTGTTGCGGTAACACGATGCCAATAACGCGGCTTCGCCGTGACCGCCACCATGCCAAATGGGACCGACCGTATGGATCACAAACCGGCTCGGCAATCCGAATGCGGGTGTGATTCGACATGCCCCCGTGGGGCAACGCACGCCTGGTCTGACCTCAGGAACTTGACGGCAGGCATCGAGCAATCTGGTGCCGGCGGCACGATGGATCGCTCCATCGACGCCACCACCGCCCAGCATTTTTTCATTTGCCGCGTTGACGATCGCATCAACGCTCAGTCGGGTGATGTCACCCTGGATGACTTCGATCAAACTTCAAACTCGAGTAAATATCGCATGGCCTGTTGGGCCGGGTCAAAAATAATGTATTCGTTGTTCTGCACGCCACTTTCACCCGCTTTGCCAAATACGCAGTGCTTGCCTTTGGGCGGCGCAGTGAAGCCATGAGCACGCTCCGCCACATGAGGCACGCCTAAGCAGACGTCCATCGCAAACATGAACGCTCCTCGCTTGGCCACACCGCCGCTGCCGCGACTCCAGTAACTGTTATTCAGGCTCGTGTAACCGGCTGATTTTTTCCAATCGTCGGCGAAATACAACCCCGGGCCAAACATCGCACCGGTGATCACGACGCCGACAAGCTCTTTCGGCATCCGCAATGACTCTTTCATGATCCCGCGCACATTCACGCTCCGGGTTCCATGAAATAACAATGCCGTGTTGGAGGACGTGTAGACTTTCCGTTGGGCGGGTGTCAGATCAAACCGGGAGGTTGGTTGATGCAACGCTTGCTCGGTGATCTTTGTTTTGCCCTTGGCCAGCTTCGCTTGCACTTTGTCGATTTTGCCTGCATCTGCTTTGCGGCTCACCCGCCAGATATTTCGGATTTGTAGATCACCGATGTAACCGTGCCGATTGGCGGTTGCCGCCGGCCACCATGCGTGGAGTTTCTTACCCAACACTGATTTCGGATCGATGAACGTCATTTCCAAATTCAACTCGGCCAACGGATCCACATCGGCGACTTCATCCATCTCGACGGCATCGAGAGCACTTTCAAAAGCGTCCAGGTCATTCTGCCATGCCAAAATGTTGTCTTTGGTGAGCATCCATTCTTCCGGTTTCGCTCGCAATGCTTTGCGTTTGGGGATGCGACCGTACATAAGATTGGTCATCGCAGTCAACTCTTTATCGCGAGCCTGTTTTTTGGCATCATCTCCGATCTTCGTCAGGCGTTTTTGTGCTTCGCTGAGAATCGTGCGGGCCTCGTCGATCGCCGCTTGCGTGGGCAAGCTTTCATCAGCCATGCTGCCTCGGGTGTAGGCGATCGTGGCCACTGATAAATCATGCAACAGCTTTCGCGTCGGTTCGTCGATCTTGCTGGCCTTCTTCTTCGGCGTCTTGCCTTTGACCTTCGCTGGTACCGGTTTCGGCTTGGCACCGTCGTTCATTTTAATACTACGTGCATCGGGCAGTCCCGTGCTGCGTGTGGCCATCGGGCGGACCAAATAACAGTCGTTGCCTGTTCGAGCTTGCAGCGTGCGAATGCCCGCGACCGTCACCCATTGCCCACGCCGATCATTCTTGGAATGCAGTTGCGAGGCAAACGTCCGCTGGGCATCGGATTCATCGGCACACTGCACAAACTGAAAACTCGGACGGGCCGCCCCCGTTCGCCCCCATTCAAAATACGCGTACCAGGACTGCGATTTTTTATGAAGGACGATCGCACCGTGGTAATACTTATTGGTGTCCTTGCCGTCTTGAGTGAAACAACCGAGGTCCGCGATCTTGACGGTTTCAAAATCTCCGTCGACAGTCGCTGGTGGTCCAAAGCACTCGAACTCATCAGCGGCGGCGGAGTTGGGAAACGTATCTTTGATGAGTTTCGTACCCATAAGCGGTTTTCTCCGGTTTAAAAAAACAGTCAGTTTCGTATCGAATCCAGTTCTCGTTTCATCTCCGCCGCCAGAGCCGGTCGGGTTGCGGCGACGTATGCCAATAGGCCGGTCAGGTAGCCTCGGTAGTCGGGATGGTTGTCACGGTTTTGCGACTCCAGCCCTTGTGATTTCGCCGAATGTAAGATCGCGCGTAGTCGACGAAGTTCACTCCGCGACACACTCACACGATCATTGACGATCAATCCCGTCACGCTCTGGGCTTGATGCCGACGTTGGACTCGCGTCTTTGATTCGTTGATGGCAAACCCTTCATCGGCTGCAATGTGGCGGAGTCTCGCCATCACGTATCCCAACCGCCTACCCAGGTCATGGCCGCCCGACAACGTCAAGTCATCGGCGTAACGCGTGTACTTCAATCCAAACTTGTTGGCTAAACCGACGAGTCGCCGATCCAGTCGCAACGCCACCATGTTGGATAGCATCGGTGACGTGCAGGCTCCCTGCGGCAATCCACGCGGGCCGGTGGCGACATACATCGTCTGGCCGTTGAACTGCACTTCACGTCGTGGACACTCCGTACATACGAGTGCCAAGATCGCTGCTACGGCGGGACTGTACCCCAGCGTTTGAAACACTTTCCGTACTCGCGTCCAGTGGATCGAGGGAAAGAAATTTTCGAGATCAGCATTCAACACGATCGCTTGGCCGACGTGTTCCTTTGCACCTGTGATCGTCGATCGTCCGGGTACGAACCCGTGAGCGGCATCATGCACGACGGCGGCACAGAGCACGTTTTCAAGTATCCAGGTCTGGGCCGCTTTAAGCCGCTTGTGGGGTGCAGATAAACGTCGCAGTCCGCCGGATTTCTTTTGAATATCGAACGAGACATAGTGCGTGCGGGTCGCTACGTCGGCATGAAATGCGAGCCAGCGCAGATTGGGGATTGTGATCTCCATCGCGGCTGCTAACTCCGCCGGCGTGCTGAGCACGGGCAGTTCCAGGGAACGCAGTTTCTCAACATCACTCTCACGATCGGCCAAACCGCCCGAGACACGCCGCCCCAAAAACACGATGTCGTTTTGTTTGCGGTGCTCGATCTCGGCGCGGCGTTTCTCCCGCTTTTCTATCGCTTCGGCTTTCTTCTTTTCGCGAGCCTCCGCACGAGTTTTGCGTTCCGCGTCCACCGCCGCCTGTCCGGCGATCCGTCCAGCGTGCTGGATGGTTTGTACGTCTTTGGCATATTTGGAATACAGATCACCAATGCGATGAATCTCGGCCAACTGCTCAGCCGACAACAAACCTGCTGACATCATCCCACGATCAATCAACAGCGTGCGACGATCGGTCGTCGGCGGGATCAGATCGAGCCTTCCAAACCAGGCACCCGACCAGAATAACGAAGTTCGGCTTTCACGCATCATCTCATCGCGCGTGATCGGCAAGAACGCGGACGCATCGAGGTTGAGTGTCTTGCGACGGCTTGATGAAGAGGCTGCGCTACCGAGCGTTGTCGCGACAGGGGTTTTCGGTACCACATCCGATTTGGCAGATCCGCCCAAGAAATTCATCACGCGGCGGATGATGCCACCTTGATTCGTTTGCGGTGATGGTGAGCTGGTATCCGAAGTCGGTGACGCGGGAGTCGGTGGCGGTGCGATCGGTCGGCTGCCGCTGGGTGATTGATACGTTGATGCATCGACATCAAACCGGTGATACACGAACGGACGCGCCCCGCCACCCAAATTGACAACGGTCCGCCGATACGCCGCGCCCATTTCACCGTCTTGGAACAACGCTTGCACTAAATCGCGAGCCTCGCCGTGCGGCACAAACGCACCTTGACCACGAGCCTCTGTCGTGATGTCAAACGCCGTGAACGACTCCCCGGCGGTAGCCCGGCGGCGAGTGATCGCGGTCACGATTTGTCGAGCGTTGTTGTCCATAACGGTTTCAATTCCAGTACTGTTGATACCAGTGATCGAGCGAATCGGGGGTTGCTGAGGACGACGTTGCGACGTTTCGTAACGCCTGCAAATGACGACAAGGGCCTTTTCGCAAGCCGTTCTTGAAGTGATGCGAGCAAGTGCATTTGGCCTTAAAAATTCGGCCATCCCCATCAATCAACAACTCCAAATCTCGCCGCTGGGCGGCTCCGTTGATCAATCGCAATCCATTGTCGAGCGTTCGATCTCCATCGACTTCCACGTGCCCTTGTTGAATCAACTGCGCAGCCGCAGCGGTTTCGGGATCATCGTCACCGAGTTGAGCTTGAGTCACCGGTTCAGGCATCACCTGACGCCAGCGATATGCTTGCTGCGGTAGGTCATGAATCACTTGCCCTAAATGCGCGAGCGTGTTGAGCCCTGCCGCGATCTTGGCCGGCGACATCGGCACGGCTTGAGCGATTTGATCTAGCCTCATGAGCGGCGACGAACGAAACGCCGACGCAATCTGCAATAACTCGTTCTCGTGCAAATGCACCGGCGGCATCAATTGCGTCAGCGCCGACCCAGCCGACCAATCGTTCGTCGTCCAGCCTGACAATCCTAACACCATCTGCATCCCGCCCATCCGCGCCACCCAAAAACTCGGCAGCCCCGAATCAATCAGATGCACATCGACATAATCAATCAGCGGTAGCAATCGCCGCAGCACATGCAGCCGATCTCGCCCCCACACACGAATCGACTGGGCGACCTGACCTTCGTAACCACCACCGTCACCAGCAATTGATCGCTGCCAAGGTTCGAGCACCAGGTTCGGTTCACGGCCCGGTTCGAGTTCAAACCGAATCGCTCGCGGGCTGCGTTTGGCGCGATGTCGAGTTAAGAATGCGAGCAAGTTATAGATCGCACTGCGACCCAAACGCACCCGCCGCATCGGCATCGACATCGCCGATTGCAACTGCATGAAACCGCGTAACCACGAATTGGGCAAGTCGATCTTTTCTTCGCGATGTTGATCACCTCCGATGGACTGCGATGAATCCGACGTCGCGACTTCAAAACCACTCGGATCAAGATTGAAACGCGTGCTTCGGTAACTGCGCAGCTTCTGAAGATGATCGTACAAGCTCCAACTGTAATCCACATTGGTGGTGCCGAGGGCCACGTCTCGCTGGTCGTCGAACAGATCTGAGGCCACGCTCAAGCAACCGTACGAACTTTCGTCCATGCTGAAACATTCAAACAGCAACGCATCTTCGGCAACCGTGATGACGGGATCGCAAGGAACCAATCGTCGCCACAACTGCGGATCGTGACGCATCAAGTGATTCGAGTATTGCTGGCGGGCCGACCAATACTGGCGACGGGCTTCGTGGAAATCGTCGAGCAAGCCCTCCGGTATCGGATCATTTGACGCGGCATGCAGCTCCGCACGTTTCTCGGCGGCTACTCCCGCTCGCAGCGTCGATTCACGAGCGATGACTTGTTTTTGATAGGCCTGGTAAGCCGATTTGTCCGCAGGCACGTATCGCAAATCGGAGACCACTACATCATGCAAAGCACTGATGGCTTCCCGAAACGCCAATGGATCTATCAAGAGTCCGTCGAACGAGACACGGTCGCGACGCAAGTTGGGTGAGAGAGCGATGGCCAACCCGCCAGGTGTTTTTCGCACATCGCTGGGCCGTCGATAAGCGGTCGATAGAAACATCCGAATGCTCGGGTGGTAACATCAAGATCACGCTACAGATTCGAAGGTATTCTTCACTGCTTGCTATGCCGGTCGTTGCGAAACCGCAACCGACTTCGAAGGATCGACCAAGGGCGTTCACCAAGCCGATGACGGTATCTGTCTGGTGAAACCACGTTGCCTCAGTTCACCGGACAGATACCGTCATCGGCGAAACGAACAACGTCCTTGGGGAAGCATCTCTAAGCAAACTCGCACCACGGCGGAACGCCGCAGCAAATAGGTCTCGGTTGGGCTTCACGCACAACCAGCATAGCAAACAGTGAAGAAACAGAATCCAGTAGCAAAATCCTAACGGATAGAGGAAGGGGATGAAATCAGGAGTTCAGGAACTTCAGCAGCGAAGTACGAGGCAATCTCAGCGGACTGGTCCATCAATCCAATGACCGTGGTCAACGCACAACGAAACTCTGTCGCCCGCACTGAGCGCAATGATGTTTTCAACAACGGAAGCAACACGTCGCTGCGATCGGGGTGTTTCGTTATCAAACGACCAATTTGTTCGATCAACTGCAATTTGATTTTGCCACCCCGCCGCGTGTTCAATAGCACGGTGGCCCATAACCGAGTTAAGGTGCTTGCATCCAACGATGCAGCGTTCACATGATTGGACTCAGTCCATGAAAGCGATTGTTTTTGCAGTAACCCTGTCATCGTCAACTGCACATCATCGTGCGGACTTTCTAACAACCGTTGCCAGAGTGTCACGTTGTTTTCGGTTCGATGATCTTGTGTCAAAAATTCGAGTCCGGCGGTGCGAACCGTTGCATCGGTGCTATCAACAATCAAGGTGATCATCGCTGGATCGAAATGCTCGCTCGCGGCAACCTTTTGCAACGCCAAGCCAACGAGTTCGCCACGTCGTCCCGCGCATTCTGAATCGCCTAACGACAACCATTGTTCGGCTTGGGCCGCCGAGTCGACGGTGCGGTCCGCCAAGAAACCGATCGCGAGCGCGGCGATCGGATCCGGCCGGCGCATTGCCGCGTCGAGACACTGCTCAGTCGTCCAGGCCGAGGCGTTTGCTTTTTGCCGTGCCGTTTCACAAACGTTTACCAACACCGAGGCATTGGCGTGATCCAAAATTTCGATCCATTGATCTGCCGAGAAAACCGCTACGCTGCCGTGTTGATCCAAGGACTCGGCGGCGAGCGAAGCGATCTCATCATCGTCGCAACGCATCCATGCCAAGATGCGTTTTAGTGGCAACTGAGCCAATGCGTCCTGATGATGTGATTGCAGCATTTGCATCGACCACATCCGCACGAC
>JBGSMN010000282.1:0-14421 GCA_041740155.1 Rhodopirellula sp. | reverse complement strand
CATCTAGTCCAGAGAGGCTTTGCGTCGGACGAAACGAACCGCTAAAGGGAGATGAACCAGAACCAATCGTCGTAATGGCTTCGTCATCGAAAATTGTATATGTAAAGTTGTCGCCACTACCTCCGTTGGCATTTGCAAGTGTAATTCGCGTTCCGTCCGGTGCGATCAGTACGATTCGAAGGTCTGAATTGTAGGTGTGCGTGAGGTTGACTTGAACATCCACATCGGAGATGGTGCCTGTGTCAACCACTGTCAAGGCTGACGTAATCGTGGTGTTGTCAGGTATGGCTAAGGAAAGTGTTCCTGGGTTGTAGAATGTCGCCATCTGCGGGATAGCGAAAACAATCTTATCCGGGCTGCCACCGTTGGCGGTGTTGTTTGTGGCGGTGATGGCTTCTCGGAGGCTTATGCGACCATCGACACCACGTGCAGCACCGAGCGCGGCAATCGATGTCGTCGTCCCATCAGCGATGTCGCTGGTTGTATCGACCACAATGATACCGGTCGATGTCGCGATCACGTTCTGTGCAAACTCGGAGGTATTGCCGTAGTTACCGCTACCCAAATCAACGGTTGCGGTCGCGGTGACTCGGTCGCTCGAGTTGACCCAGGCGTTGAGCAGTGTGGTGTTGAAGTTTGCGTTGCCCGATCCGTTCGTCGCTACCGTGATGGCTCCCAGAAAGCGTTCACCTTCGCCGAAGCCGGACGCGTCTTCAATACCGAAACGAGTCCCGAAGAATTCAATGCGGTATGTCGTATTGGCGTTTGAGTTGAACGAGCCGACGACCGTCGTCCCCGTCTGAACGGACGTGGCACTGGTCAGGACGGGGAAGTTTTGCAATCCGTTTGGCCCGCTGTCACCGTCTCCGGCGTCATTGGTTTGGACAGTGTTGTTATTCCCGAGGTCGATTCCTTGCCCCGTGTTGGAATAGATCGAGTTGCCAAGGATCGCATTATTCAGCGCGTTGGTTGAATTCGCGCCGACAACCACGCCGCGGAGATTGTTGGCGATGCGATTCCCCTGACCGAAGGTGACTCCGCCGACGCGATTATTGGACGCGGCGTTCTCGATTAAGATTCCGTAGTCTGAGTTCCCGAGTGATGTCGATCCGTCCGCAGCAACGCCAATATAGTTGCCGTAGATCAAGTTATTATTCGTGCCGGAGCCATTCAACTGGATGCCGAAGGTGTCGTTTCCACTAATGATATTCTTCGCCGCATCGGTCGATCCGCCGATCGTATTCGCATTTGCTCCGGCGCCGATGTAGATTCCTTGATTTGCGTTTCCTCGGTCGAGCTGCCCGGTGATATCAGTGCCGATGTAATTGCCGAGGATCGAGTTACCGGTGACCGAAGCACCATACATCGTGATGCCCGAGTTGGTATTCCCCGAGATGATGTTACGCGAGCCTGCGGCGGTCCCACCAATCGTATTGTTCGCGCCGACGAGTTCGATACCGTTGGCCGCATTGGCAAGCGTCGTGGTTCCAGCGGAGTTGAGTCCTATAATGTTCCCCGCGACGGTGTTGGAGTTGCCCGACATGTAAATGCCGTCACCGGAGTTGCCGCTGATCACATTGCCGCTGCCGGCGGCTGTTCCGCCGATCGTGTTGTTGCCGCTTAAAGCGTAAATCCCGTGCGACGAGTTGGCGATCGCTGCGGTCCCGGCGGCGTTGGTGCCGATGTAGTTACCTTGGATGGTCGTGTTCGAGCCACTTGAGGTTAACGTTATTCCGAAGCCTGTCGTCGTACCGCTGACGACATTGCCTTGTCCGGTTGCCGTTCCGCCGATTGTGTTACCGGCTGCGTCAACGTAGATGCCGTGAAAACTGTTTCCGACCGCGGCCGTTCCTGCCGCATTGGTACCGATGTAGTTTCCACGAACAAAGTTCCCGGAGCTGGTGCCGGAAATAACGATGCCGATATTCGTGTTTCCCGAAATCACGTTGCGGTCGGCAGACGTCGAACCTCCGATGACAACACCGGTGCTGCTAAAGATGTTAATGCCGTTGGCATTGCTGGCGGCTGCCGTTCCCGCCTGATTGATGCCGATATAGTTACCGACGATCGTCGTGTTATTAGACGTCGCAATATCAATGGCGAGGTTGGTGAAATTGTTCATGACGAGACCACGAACCGTACTACCAGCACTACCGCCCCAAAGACGCAGACCATCGGAAACCGTTCCACCACCATTGATCACGATCAGAGGTGTTCCCGAGAAACCGCTTTGCGTGGTCGCGTTGATCGATACCTGGCCTACAACGTTAGGAAGTATCGATGATAGGTTGATCGTCTGAACGCCTGACCCGATGCTGAAAACGATCGAGTCGGCACCGGCGTTGTTGTTCGCATCTATGATTGCCTGACGAAAACTGCCCACGCCGCTGTCGTTGGTATTTGTGACGGTATACGTTGCCAGCAGTCCGCCGTAGGACTCTTGGACGTGAATTCCGAAGGCGTTGGCGGTTTCGATCGTGGGATAGGCTTCTAGCCTGTCATCCAATGAACCGTCAGGCGGGAAGCCTATCCCACTGGTGTACTCGAACTCCCAGTTGCCACCGCGTGACGTGTCACCGGTGCCATCACTCGACGCCGCGACATCGGCTTGCGTCATCCATGCGATCGTATCGATCAGTCCGCGACCCTGCTCACTCGCTGCCACGTCGCAACCGTAAATCAGAATGTCGCCGTCGGTCGATAGTGCCATGCCCCAACGCTTGAGCGAGTCGAGATTCTGATCGACGTTGTGATACATCAACCATGACGATCCGAGTTGAATGAACCCATCCGCACCGTGCGTGACGAAGTGAATCGCGTCGAGGTTGGAATACTGCGAAAGCGCAGCATCGATTTGAGCGAAACCGTTTCGCGATTGATCGAGCACCACGACGTGAAACACGCGGTCCACACTGTCGTTGCCATCGAGATCCGACATCAATGCATCGAGGTCATACAGCGTGTCTTGCACAAACACGAGTTCGTGACGAACGTCACGATCGGAGGCGGCCAGATCGTTCGATGCATCATTGTCAAATCCTTCCGCCGGTTCGATTTCCTCCGATGTCGGCGGTGGGGCTTCGCCGGCGGCCGCTATCAGGGCAGCTTCGATCGCGTCGATGCTGGCTTCGATGGCGTCCGCGTCAGCGTGCAGGCTCTCCATCACGTCGGCATCAGGCAATGTCTGCAGCGCAGGATCGAGGCCCTCGCCAGAGAGCAGGACGCGGTCTTCGAGTCGGAAGAAGTGAAAGTTTCGCTTAGTCATATATTTTACCTCAATACCGTAAACGACCAACCATCGAGTCGTCTTGAGGAAACAGTTAAGAGGCAGCATTTACGTCGACTGTGCGTCTGACGTAACCGTTTCGGATTGTGCGGGCGGTGTGTCGTCAGAATGGGTTCAATTGGATGTTTCGGCATAGTCCGTGCAATCGGAACCCCACGTACGTCCGAAGATAGCGAAGTGTCGATTCGTCTCACGAACCTCGGTGATGTCCTGCCCCGACGCAAACCGACATGTCGACGATCTATCACCCTCGCCCCTTACCCCATGATCCGGACAGGAATGCTTCGCCCAGAGCAATCTCGCCGACTATCACGAACCCAGCGATTGCTCGCAATCGTCAGGGATTTGTGCATGCCAGCACGTCAGCGGATCCAATGGGATCGATTCGCGACGATGGCGGCGATTGCATTCGTTGCCAGTGGATCCTGGGTGGCAACGCCGACATGCGCCGAAGAGCCACCGCAAACTCCTTCTTTCAATGAGTTTCTCAGTGCGGTTTCACAAAATAATGTTCTCGAACTGTCGCCAAGTTTGCCGGTTGCGCAGAACGCGCAGGTCGTGCAAGTGCCCGAGGCTAGCGCCTTCGGCTCAGCAACGGCCTTTGCGAGCAACGAGCCATGGTGGACGGCGCGTGTCAACGAATTCCTCTTGGACTCGCCAAACTACCTGCAATTCGACTTGGCCACCTTGTTAACCGACACACTCGAATCAAGTCCACGCATCTCCGCGATCAGTCGCCGTACCTCGATCGCCTATGAAAAGATCGTACAACAAGATGCCGTTTTCGATCCAGCAATGTTGCTCGAATCCGGCATCAATCGCATCAACGATCCCGTCGGCAGTACGTTGACAACGGGCGGTCCGCCTCGTTTAATTCAAGACGCTTGGACAAACCAAGCTGGTGTGCGAAAGCTGACGCGGCAAGGCACCGTGATCGACCTGAACCAACAATTTGGCACGCTCACCAGCAATAGCGTGTTCTTTGATCCGAGATATCAAGGCAACTCGCGTCTGAACCTCAGCATCACGCAACCATTGATGGCGACGAGTGGTCATGTTTACAACACACGATTGCTGACCGCCGCGTCGATCGATAGCCGCATCGCTTGGCAACAGTTGCGTTTGAATTTAGAAAGTCATCTCGTCGAAACACTCACCGCGTTCTGGCGACTGCTCGAACGACGCAGCCATCTCGTACAGCAAGTCGCGTTGATCGAGCGTGGCCAGAACATCGCGGCAATGGTCAACGCGCGTGCCGACTTTGACTCGGCTCCTTTGCAGCGCGTGAAGGTCGCCCGACGACTCGCGTCGGACAATGATCGTCTGATCGAACTTCGCGCCGAAGTCCAACGTTTGCAAGTCAGCTTAAGAACGCTCGTCGGCAGTCCGTTGTTAACATCGCTGGACGAATCGATCGAACTGATCCCACTCGCCCAAGTCAATATTCCTGACGAACCACTCGCTCTTCGCGACTGTATCGTTCGCGGCCTTGAATACCGCGCTGATATTCAGTCCGCGACGCAACAACTGGCCTCAGCGGGTTTAGAAGTCAACGTCTCGCGAAACGAACTCATGCCACGCCTCAGCGCCGTCTTCGAAGCGTATTTGTCTGGACTCAACGCGAACAACAACATCGGACAATCCTTTCTAGACCAATACACCGAGGGTGGTCCGGGCGTGACCGCCGCGTTGACCTACAACCTACCTTGGGGCCAAAGGGCCGCGAAAAGTCGCTATCGTGAATCACGCTATCGCTATCAACAACGCAGTGATGAACTCCGAGATGCACTGTTGACAGCCCGACGTGAAATTGAAACGTCCGTAATCCGCGTTCGGGCCAGTGCGGAGTTGCGACAGAGCAAGGCCAGAACTCTCGCTGCAGCCGCGCAAGAAGAAGACATCGCGATGCAGCGGTGGACAATGCTCGCTGGCGACGGTGGACCGACCGCATTGATTCTCGAAGATCTGCTAGAGACTCAAAAACGACGCACTGATGCCGAGCAAACATACGTCTCCGCGCAAGTCAGCTACGTGTTGGAGATGATCGCGTTGCAACAAGCCATGGGCACGTTCTTGATTCGCGAAGGCATCGAACCACTGCAAACGGAGCGAACCAGTCAAATCGAAATCATCCAAACGGCACCCAATCATGAAAACTCGCTGACGCATGAAAACTGGCAAACACCCCTGCCTAGCCCGAAGAGCACGCCTGACTCGATGCCTTATCCCAACCCACATGAACCGATGTCGTTCGACTCACTCATGATCGAAGCCGATCCACTCGAACTCGATGACGCTAACGATGGAGATTTCTCACGATGAAATCATTTTATCACATTCAACTCATCGCAACACTCGCTTGTATATTGTGCATCCACGGCACCGCGAAGGCTGACGCTGACACATCGGCAATCTCCAGTTACGAGGGATTCGCCGAACCCATCCACGATATCGAGATCAGTACCGATGAAGTCGGCAGGCTCACCGACGTACCGGTACAGCTCGGCCAGCGTGTTAAGGCGAACGACGTTATCGCACAACTCGATGACCGCGTGCAACGCGCCGCCGTCGATGTTTCACGCTCGCAAGCGATCATGGATGGCGAGATCCTTGCCGCCGAAGCCTCACGTGCTTTGCAAAAGTATCGCTTCGAACAGATCGAGCGGCTTCGCGAAACCAACATGGCCGGTGCGGAAGAGCTTCGCCGTGCGCAAATGGATCTCGACGTCGCTGCCGCTCGACTGCAAATGGCGAAGGAACAAAAAACGCTTCGGCAGAGCGAACTGGCGCGGCTCGAACTGCAAGTTGAGCAGCGAAAAATACGTGCACCCTTTGATGGTGTTGTCGCTTTCAAAAAAATGTCCACCGGTGCTGCCGTCACGCCTGTCAACGCCATGATCATGCGATTGATTCGCACCGATGTTCTCGTCGGAGTGTTCAACGTACCCGCCGAGCCGTCGTTCGCAATGAAACCCGGCATGGCAACGCAAGTCTACTTTCGCGCTGCCCGGATGACTGTTGATGGACAAATTGAATCCATCGCACCGTTAATCAACGGCGAGAGCGGCACGGTCGTGGTCCGCGTCACGATCCCGAATCCAAACAACCAACTCATGCCAGGCGACAGGCTCTCGATGCGACTGACTCCTGGCCAAGATATCACGCCAAACTCACAAGCCTCATCGCCACGTTCCACAAAACGCTAGTGGGATAGGCCTTCAATATCATTTTGAATAACATGCAAATCCTCATCGCCGACCACGACACACCACTGCCGGTTCATCCGCCAGTTGGTCCGGATGCGCGTAGCGATTCAAGGTTGCAAGCCGCCATCAGCGCGCGTCAAGACACTGCGCGGTGGCATGTATTGCTCACCAATATGGCTGCCTCACCGACGCGTGATGACGCCGGGCAACGTTTCGTTGCGAACCTCGCCGAAATGCTGCCCAATCACACCATTCGATTCGCATGGGGAACGCTTACCGACGATCCCGACGCAGCCCGAGAGCGTCGCTTAGCTCGCCTACTCGATTCACGTTTAGGATGGCTCGGTGCGGACAACTCAATCTACGAAACGTTGAAAAATCGTTTTGAAAAGCCATCACCCGATGGCAAAGACAAAACCATTTTTTGGGAAGCAGGCAATCTCGTTCTTGAACTAACCCCACAAACGATTGAGCCTACCGATTCCAAGCTTGCCAACAATCATGCGCGAGTTTGGATTCGGCCACCGCAAGACGCTGACGAAATGTTGCAGCGGTTCTCACGCGACATCGCGACGGAAGTGCTCGTGACGATTGCGACGGTGTTCTTCAGTCGTCCAGTGATTGGCCAGTTTGATCGTATTCACAAACTCCTCACCCGCTGGTGGTCCAAGCGCGGAACCATCGGGATCGGTGTGTTGGTATTGGTGTTGATCGCGTTCATTCCAGCTTCGTACCGCATCGAAGCCACCGCGACCGTGACCGCCATGGACGCGCGCCGCGTGGCCGCACCGATCGGTGCGACGTTACAGGTTGCACACGTCCGCCCCGGCGACGCAGTCACCAAAGGACAACCACTGTTTGAACTCGATGGTGCTCCGTTGCGGATCGAACTCGAAGCGATCTCGTCTGAGATTGCCGAAGCGACCAAGGACGAAGACATCGCGCTGGCGAGCGGCCAGATTGCCCAAGCACAACTCGCTGGACTCAAACGCAAGACGCTCGCCCGCCGTCGTGAACTGATCACCAGTCGACTCGATCAGTTGATCGTCACCAGTCCCATGGATGGCATCGTGATTCTCGGCGATCTTCAACATGCCCTTGGCACGCCGCTGGAGATTGGTCAAACGCTCCTGGAAATCGCACCGAGCGGAAGCATTGAGATTGAACTCGAAATACCGGAAGTCGAAATAGGATTCGTCGGAGATCAAACCCTCGTTGAGTTTTGGTTCCCCGCAGTCAGCGGCGAGACGTTCAACAGCCACGTCAGCACGATCTGGCCAGCGGCAACCATTCGCGACGATCAAAACGTGTTCGTTGCCAAGACACCATTGCCGACGAACAGCGCAACCTCGTTGCGGGTCGGAATGCAAGGCCAAGCCGTTGTGATGGGACCGACCCGGCCTTGGATCTGGAAGTGGGTTCGCTTGCCACTCCGCCAACTCGGATGGGTGATCGGATGGTAGATAAGCCTGACTCCAGCATGAACCGACGCAGCGGCTGGTCCGTGTTGCCGCCGACGCCTGAAGCTCCGCCTGAACTGTCCGCACCGACCGATCTGCCAGCCCCCGCAGCGCAGCCCGCGCCGCTCATCCGGCTCGACCCTGATGTGACGTTCACGCCCATCGAAATCGCCGGTGTCTCGTTGGCCCGTTGCGTTCATGCCGGAACCGGGGTGCATTTTCAATTTGGTGCCGCTGAATACCACGTCGCGATGTTACTCGATGGTAAGCGTTCGGCCAGCGAGATCGTGCAACAAATCACCGCCGACGGTTTAGACTGGACGCCGCACGACGTTGCCGATTTCCTTGGCGTGCTGATCTCTCAAAAAATCGCCACCACACAAGCGCTACCCGCATCCCCATCTGCACCTGAGAAAAAGGAAGCCGCTCCCTTTTTCAATCCCGCGTTATTAACCACGATCACCAAAACCTGTGGTTACGCGATTAGTTTGCGATTCCCGCTCGTACAGGGCAACCCGTGGGCGGCGCGAGTCACGCCGATCATTCGTCCGCTCCTGGGCGGTGTCACAATGACCATTGCCTGCACCGGAGTTTTGGTGTCGATGCTTTTCGCGACACTGCACCACGGTCGACTCACAGGCGAAGTGATGCGAGTGTTTGACTCCAATCAATGGCTCGTGATGCTCGTCGCGTGGGCCGTTCTCAAAGTCATCCACGAACTCGGTCACGCTTGCATGGCGCACCATCATAGTGTGCGAGTCGGTCGGGCTGGGATCACGTTTTTCATGTTCGCACCGCTCGCATACGTCGATGTCACGGATGCGTGGAAACTTCCTCATCGGCGCTGTCGCGTGAAGATCGCGTTGGGCGGAGTTTACTTAGAACTGATCTGTGCGTCGATCGCGGTCTGGATATGGTGGTTGCTGCCTGGTGGCGTGATCGCTCACGTGGCCGCGCAAGTCTTCTTCATCGCTGGCCCCGCGACCCTGCTTGTCAACGCCAACCCGTTGTTGCGTTTGGACGGCTATTACGTTCTCTCAGACCTAACCAACATCCCGAATCTCCGCGAACAAGGACGCAAAATAGTCGGTAGTGCGATCGAGCGAACAGTTTTACACATCGAATCACCGGCCAGTCATCTGAGCGGATGGCGACGATCATTCGCTGCTCTGCACGCAGCCGCTTCACTCATTTTCCAGTTTGTTTGGATGAGCGGGCTGGTGATCGTTATCTCGATGTGGGCCGGTCCCATTGGATTGCTGATCGCTGCCTGTGCGATTCTGTTATGGTGCATTCTGCCAGCGGTTCGTTGGTTGACTCGCGTGTGGACGTACCAGAGCGAAGAAGAAATGTTCTCGCGTGGATCGCACCAACGCCGCATCGCCTGGACTGGTTTAACAATTCTGATGATTGGTCAGTTTCTGATCACACTGCCCTCGCCGTTATCCGTTGAGGTGCCCGTAGTGGCCAGGTTCTCCAGTGATCAAATCCTGCGGGCACCGGCCAGCGGTTTTGTACGGCATGTGTATCTCGACAGTGGCCAGGAAGTCCGTACAGGTGAAGTGATTTTGGAAATCGAGAACGAAGAGCTCAAAGTGAATCGCGATGAGATTGCCTTGCAACTCGAAGTAGAAAAGATTCAGTGGCAACTCCACGAGCAGCAGAACGCACTCGGCTTAGCCGAAGCCTCACAGCAGCGCCGTGAGAGTATGAAACGCAAACTGGCTGAGTTGGACGATCAAGTCGCGTCGATGCGAGTGAAGGCTGGCCAAGACGGCGAGATCCTGACATCGAGACTCGCTCGATTAGCGAACGAGTATGTCAACCACGGTGATGAGGTCGTGCAGATTGGCAATCGTATTCACAAGGAGTTATTGATCTCGATTGGTGAAGACGAAATGGACGCTTACCGTCGAGCGATCGAAAACAGAGAGACCATGCGAGTTTGTTTCCGCAGCGGTCAGTGGGTGGATATTGAGTTGCAACCGATCCGACCGCGCGGCAGTCGTCAGGTTTCGCATCCCGCGCTGGCCGCTACCGCAGGCGGCCCGATACCAGTCACGCCAAAACACGATGGTCAAGACAACGGCCCATCCGTGCAATGGCTGACACCGCGCTTTGAAGCGATCGTGCCATTGCCGCCCAGCCAAGCGGACTTGGTGCATTGCGGCGAAGTAGGGATGTTAGCCTTGCAGGATCAGCGCAGCCTAGCCCGGCGATTTTGGCAGTGGCTGAAGAACGATAACGCAAGATGAACGCCATCGACCTCCGCCAGCGAAGCTGGGGGAGGTCGAACGGGGCGATAGCCCTCGTTCGGGAGCGGGCTTATGCGTTGGTTCACGTCGCGTGAGCATTGCTAGGCCAATGACAAATGAAAGATGACAACTGACTAATGACAAATCTCTGCTGGATTTCATGGGATTTCATTTTTCATTAGTTTTTGATCAATAGTCATCTGTCAACCGCAGCAATGATCGAGAGCTTCGCAATCCCAGCCTGGGCAAAAGCTCTCCTTTCGATACACTACGATCGTCCAAGAAAACCATCGCTTAAAATTGCCCCGATTCATGTCCTCCAGCACTCTTCCACGAACGCATCATGCCCCGATCAGTTGGCTCGGTCGGTTGCGGACCTGGAAAATGATCTTCGTCACCGCGTTCTCGGAACGGTTGGTGTATCGCGGCGATTTTGCACTCGGCACGCTGATGCGATTTCTGCCGATCATCACCCAAATTTTCTTGTGGTGGGCGATCTTTGATTCCATTGAAAGTTCTGGAAAGCTGAACGCGAGCGACGTCACGGCGGAGGTCGGAAAACCCGCCGAGATTGGTGGCTATGGTTTCCGCGAAATGGTCGCGTACTACTTGCTCACCATGATCGCACGAGCGTTCTCCAGCATGCCGGGATTAGCGTCCGGTATCGCGCAACAAATTCGCGAAGGTGAAATCAAACGCTATCTCATCCAACCGATCGACCTGCTCGGTTTTTTGCTACTTAACCGCATCGCTCACAAATGTGCTTATTACGCCGTCGCGGTCGCACCGTTCGCATTGGTCTTTTATCTCTGTCGTGATTTTTTCGTCGACGGTTTCCCACCGCCTCGTCTATTCTGCTGTTTCATTGCGTCGTTGCTCATGGGGTTTGCGATCGGATTTTTTTTAGAAGCCGCGATCGGCATGATCGGATTTTGGTTTCTCGAAGTCTCCTCGTTATTGTTCTTGTACATGCTGTTCAGTTTCTTTCTTTCCGGCCATATGTTTCCACTGACGTTATTGCCCAATTGGATTGAACCGTTCGTGAGTTTCTTGCCTTTAAAATATCTCGCGTATTTTCCAGCCGCCGTGTTCTTGGGCAAAATCCCGCCTGACGAGTTGGCGACCGAAATGGCGATCCAAGCCGCTTGGTTGGTGTTCTTCATTGTCGTCTGCCGGATCGCATACCATCGCGGTGTGGCTCGTTACAGCGGATATGGAGGCTAACGCGAAATGCTGGCAGAACTGAATCGCTATCGACGCGTGTTTCTCACCTTCGCTCAAAATAGCTTGGTCCGCGACATGACCTTTCGTAGCAACTTCGTCATTCAATGTGTCAGCTCGTTGGGCTGGACGTTGATGAACGTAGGTTTTTACCTTATCATTTTTGAAAAGACGGACTCGATCGGAGCCGACACGGGTTGGGACCGCGAGAAGTTCTTTTTGTTTCTGGCGACGACGTGGTTCATTAACTCTCTCGTGCAAGCGTTCTTCATGCCAAATGCGGAGGAATTTAGTGAATTGATTCGCACCGGCGGTTTGGATTTCGCGTTACTCAAACCGATCGATACGCAGTTTCTGATTTCGTTTCGGCGAGTGAGTTGGAGTTCGCTAGCAGACTTTATCGCAGGGTTGGTGATCGCAGCGATCTCGTTGTGGCAGCTCGCCACGCGGGAGACCGATCCGTACATCCCGTCAGCGTTATCGTTAGTGCTGTACGTGTTCTTTTGTGGTTGCGGGGTGGCGATCATGTACAGCCTGATGATTTGTCTCTCAGCGACGAGTATTTGGTTAGGCCGAAATCAAACGTTGTACAACTTTTGGTTTTACATCACGAATTTCAGTCGCTACCCGATGGAGATTTACAATCGCGGTTGGGGCACGCCTTTGTATGGTCTGTTCACATTCGTGATCCCCGTGTTGGTAGTGGTGAACGTTCCCGCACGGTTAATTGCACAACCGGTTTCGTCGAGCAACGAGTCGCAGGGATGGTTGATTAGATGGGCGTTGGTCGCAACGTTGATGAGCATCGTGGTCAGCCGCTGGGTGTTTCAAAGGGCGCTGCGAAGTTACCGCAGCGCCAGTTCGTGAATTCTGAAACCTTAGCGGAAGTCGTCAAGACTTTCGTCCTCCCCCAAACGAAACTCTTGACGAGTTCCGCTATCAACCGCCCTGGGAAAAAACGTACCGATCGGTCAAACTGGGGATTCCAAACGAATCGTTTCAACTCTTCATCCCGAGAGAATCCTATGCTGGCCCGTGTGCTCGTTCTAACTCTGCTCACCCTGACGATCGGTTGTTCACCCATGTCGCGAAGCAGTGGTCCTGGTCCCGTGGACGCGGACGCGCCGACGGAGTTCACAACCACTGAATCCGGTTTGAAATACCGCATCCTCCGCCGTGGTACGGGCGACAAGCCGCAGCCACAGAGTTTCGTTACCGTCGATTACGCCGGCTGGCTCGATAATGGCCAGGAATTCGACAGCTCCTACAACCGCCGCGAGTCGACCTCGTTCAATCTTTCTCAGGTGGTCCCGGGCTGGACCGAAGGCCTGCAGCTCGTCAGTGAAGGCGGCATGATCGAGCTGGAAATTCCCAGCGAATTAGGCTACGGACCCATGGGCAGTCCTGGCACGATCCCACCCAATGCGACGCTACATTTCAAAGTCGAACTGCACGAAGTGCGTGGCGGTTGATCCCCACAAACCGCATTCTGGGTTACAATACGCATTGCCCTCCTTCCGCCGCGAATCCTTCCCCCACCTTCGGCGTCATGCGAATTCGACTCACGCTAGTAACACTATTGGTTCTCACGCAGTCAGCATTTTTGCTGGCCGCTGATTCAACAGACCACGCGCAATCGCTGCCTACCCGCGTTTCGTACAACCGCGACATTCGACCGATCCTGTCATCGAAATGTTTTCAGTGCCACGGTTTTGACGCCGCCACCCGTGAAGCCGACCTGCGGTTGGACCAGGAGGAGGCCAGCCGCGACGCAATCGACGTTGGCGACCCGACTTCATCTGAGTTGTTTCTGCGGATGACGTCGGAAGATCCTGATGAACTGATGCCGCCGCCCGAAATCCACAAGCCGACCACACTGCGCGAACGTCAACTGATCGCCCGCTGGATCGAGCAAGGGGCCGAGTATCAAGCTCACTGGGTTTATGAACCGATCGCGAAAGAACAGAATGAATCGGCCACGATCGATTCACTCATGCAAGATCGTTGGTCGCTCGAGTCAGCCGATGCACCCATCGTTCCCGCCGCCCCAGCAACACCGCGCACTTTGCTCCGTCGTCTCAGTCTTGATCTTCGTGGTCTGCCACCGACGCCTGAGGAAGTCGCCGCGTTCGCCGCCGATCCGTCCCCGCAGCGATACGCTGAGTTCGTTGATCGCTATCTTGGCTCGCTCGAATACGCTGAAAACCAAGCCGCCTACTGGCTCGATCTCGTGCGTTTTTCTGACACAACAGGACTCGTTTCTGATGAACCGATCGCCACCGGTTTGTACCGGAAATATGTAGTTGATTCGTTTCACAATAACCAGCCGTTTGACGAGTTCACGATCGAACAGCTCGCAGGCGACTTGCTCGACACTCCCACCGACAAACAGTTAATCGCCTCAGCTTACAATCGGCTGATCAAAACCAATTGCGAGGCCGGTGTGATCGACGAAGAAGCCTTGTATGCCATGAAAGGTGAACACGCACGCGGCGTGGGCGCGGTGTGGTTAAGTGCCACGACCGGGTGTGCGGAATGCCACGACCACAAGTTCGATCCGATCACGGCCAAAGATTATTACTCGCTCGCCGCGTTCTTCGACGACTTGATCGAGGTCGGAGTCTACACACCTGGTGATCGACGCGTGCCGATCCATTTCGTCCATGCGAGTGCAGACGTTTCCGCCCGCGATCGCGAACTCGAAAAACAATGCGAACAGATCGCGGCTGACATCGAACAAACGCCCATCAATGATGACCAGCTCGCAGCGTGGAAATCCGAAACGGTTGCGAAATTGAAAGACCATCAAACCCGTGATCGGTTTGTTTGGATCGACGCCGTTGACACGACCGCGATGGTTCAAGACGGTGAGTATGAAACGACGCAGTCCAGTGGATCTCCCGCGCGGCAAACACACTCCACCGGCGAACTCGTCACGCATAGCATCGCCGAGACAGCCACCGGATTTTGGGAACCAGGCAAAGTCAAAGCAC
>JBGSMN010000267.1:0-14423 GCA_041740155.1 Rhodopirellula sp. | reverse complement strand
GTTCCCCACGCTGGCGGCCGCCTTGACTTCCACGTGAGCTGCGTGAGTGAGCCGGTGATTCATCCTCATCGCGTGGCGACACGACCCCAACACCAAAGCTGTCGGGTTCGGACGAGCGAACCGCCCGGCAACCACGATCACGATCCCCGCCACTTGTTTGTTTGTCGCCAGCATGCGCATCGCGAGGTCCGACGCGTCGCGCACGACCGGATGGTTGCGTCTCAGCAACCTCACGCGGGCGTTCACCACGTGGCCCACGATCGCCACGCGAGCGTTCTTCACGCGACCCACGATCTTCGGTGCCCTTGTTACCGGCATCACGCTTGGTTGCGTCGCGTCCGGTACGGGCTGGTCTGCCAAAGTCGTCGTCATCGTCGATACTTGGCGTTTCGCTGCGGGGGACGTTGGTAACAACGTCCTCTTCGCTCATACGTTGACGCTGGCCACGTCGGCCACGGCGTCGTGATGGCGAGACGTCTTGCTCCTCGCCGGCACGGTCACGCTCCCTCGGTCCACGCTCAGCGTCGCCACGTGGACGACCCTCGTTGCCGCCGGTTCGCCCCGCATCTCTGGCTTCGGGCTTCCGACTAGCCGGTTTCGCAGGCATTTCGTCGCTGATGTCGTCGACTGCGTCGAGATCATCATCAACAAAGCCTACAATCTCGTCGTCGTTAACAAAATCATCATCAGGGGTGACAACGCCAATGCCGTCTGCGAATCCAGAGCCACCGTCACGACGCGATGGTCGGCTGCTCCGACCCGATCGCTCGCTAACATCCGCAGACCTTGCACCGCGACCGGCGCTCAATTTGGAATCTCGCTGATGAATCTCTTTTTCGACCGAGCCAAATCCGCTGCTAGCCGTTGATCGTGGTGCAGGCTGGCTGGGACGAACCGGTTCGTCGATATGGACACCGAAACCAGGCAGACGGGGCGGAGGCTGCACGGCAGTCAAAGCTTGCAACACGTCCGTGTCGCTGTCGTTGTCAGAATGGGCCGATTTGCGAACATCGTCGCTATCGTTCGTTTGCCAAGATTCTGCTTTCGGTGGGGATGTTGTGGAGTGTGAGTCACGGAGGCTCGAACGGCTCAGATCACTGCGTTTTTCCGCGTCATCGTTGGCCAGTGGCGATTTTTTCGGTGTGTTTGAGTCGTCGGTGGCGGGTTGTTTTTCCGCTTCAGGTGCGGCGTTCTTTCTCTCGACAGCCTTTTCGGTAGCAGGCTCAGGTGGGCGTGGTGTGCCCAGGAGGCTGGCGAGAATGTTCCAATTGTCGGGCATGAGGGTGGGAAATCCGATGGTTATCGTTCGGTGGAAAAGACACCGCCGATCGTTGTATGGGGTTAATTTACCGTAAGGTATAACGTGTTGGAAGCAATCTCCCAAGGGTGAATGTGCTCACCTTTATGACAATCTCATACTGCAGCCTTGACGGGATCACGAACCAGCCGCCTTGTTGCCCCGACGCGATCGACCGATTTCTTCCCTGCGAACCGGACATTTCGGCGAATTTGACTGCCAGCGGAAAGTTGGACGTCACTGCCAGCGGATTTTTAGCGGTGGTTATTGTCACCACATCGCTACTTTCAAATCGTCGTTTGTCCGGGATTTTCAGTCTCTCGCCCGCGAACTGTGGGCTTACCAAAATCCTGGCGAAATTTCAGCGATTGACAACTGATCGCTCACCGTCCAATCTTGCTGGCGTCGTCGGTAATCGTGCCAACGGCAACCGAGAGCCGTCGCTGCGAAACCGCTGGCAGAACCTCCTCTGCTAGCGGAAAACGCAACACCTGAACTCTCGCACACAGTGGGAATTCCACCGAGACACGCCTGCATTCGCGGGGAGTGAAGCGGTGCGGCAGTTCCCTAGTGGTTTCGATTCTCATTGGAATGGACTATATGAACCGAGCGACGCTCGATTCGATTCGCAACGCAAGCCCGGTAATTTTGCCGAGCCTGTTATCGAGCGATTTCGGCAATCTACAGGCCGAAGTCGAGCGACTGTGTGAGGCTGGTACCTCGGCACTGCATCTCGATGTAATGGATGGACATTTCGTCCCCAATTTGACGTTCGGTATGCCGATCGTCGCTGGACTGCGGCGACACACGTCGCTTCCGCTGGATGTGCATTTGATGATCAGCGATCCGCTTGCGTATGCCCGACCGATGGTCGACGCGGGTGCTGACATACTCACCTTTCATGTCGAAGCGGTTGACGATGCGGTCGATGTCGCTGGCCAAATTCGTGATCTCGGTGTGGGCGTCGGCATCGCCATCAATCCCAACACTCCGATGGACAAACTTAGCGACGCGTTGGACAGCGTGGACATGGTTCTCGTGATGAGCGTGCAAGCTGGTTTCGGCGGTCAATCGTTCAACCCGATCGCGCTGGACCGCATCCGCGAACTGCGAGCGAGTCATTCGGAACTCTTATTGGAAATCGACGGCGGCATTAACGTGTCCACGATCGGTGCTGCTCGCGAAGCCGGTTGTGACATGTTTGTCGTCGGCTCAGCGATTTTTTCCTGTGACGATTACAGCGCCGTCATCGCTGACTTGAATCAAGCGATGGCATCTGCCAGAGGGGGCGTGCAATGATCTCATTACGTGCTGCCGCACGCACCAAAGTCGTGCTGATCCGTCCGGGGGCCACCTCGTTTGATGAGCTAGGCCGTATGAAGGGTTCGCTTGACATGCCGTTGTCGCAACGCGGCCGCATTCAAGCTGAAAACTTGGCCGAAGAACTTGCGGCGATTCGCCTCGATGCGATTTACCATGGGCCTTGCGAATCCGCAAGCGAGACTGCTGCGGTCTTGGTCGAAGGCCGCGACCTGCGTCCCAAAATGATCGACGCGTTTCGCAACATCGACCATGGTTTGTGGCACGGCAAGTTGATCGATGAAATTCGCCGCAATCAACCGCGTCTGTATCGCAGCGGCGCGGAGAACCCGGAGGCCGTTTGTCCTCCCGGTGGTGAGTCTTTGCAAATCGCATCGGCTCGCGTCATGAAAGCGATCCAACGGGTGCTCCGCAAGAGTCGCAATCAAGTTGTGGCGTTTGTGATCCCCGATCCTTTAGCCAGCCTCGTGGCCTCCGAACTCAATGACGAAGCGATGCCGGATATCTGGAAAGTCGAAACGGATGCGGGTAGTTGGCAATTGATCGAAGCGGATTGCTAAGTGCTACTCCAAATGCACTTCTTCCACCTGCGGCAAATCATCGAGTGACTCCAGCCCCAATAGCACCAGCAATCGTTCAGCCGGATAGAATTTCGACACCAATTTCACCTTGACCTTCGACTTCTTCGTGGTCGCTGCATCGTCATCGACAGCCTGCGACGAGTCCATTGATTTCGTTAGTGTTTCCGGTTCGCGTTTCATCTCAACGAGTCGTCGCCGCACCATTTGATTGAGCAGCGATGCGCTCTCGCGACCTCGTCGGTCGGTACACTCAGCCGCTGTGATGCCAGGCTGATACGCCACCAATGAGAGCACTTCTATCGCGCTCTGGGTGAGCCTCGTTTCTCGCACCTTGCCGGTGAAAACATGCCGCATCGACTCCACTTCAGGGGCGACCACCAGGCGGTAACCCGTCTCGTCTTCTGCGATCCGAATGCCTTGTCGATGAGCACGATAGGAATTGTTCAGTGCGTTGATCGTCTCAACAACCTCCTCCGGCGTCATGTCACGCATGATCGAAGCCAAACGCGTTGCCGTGATGCCTTGCCCGTTTGGATTGCCCACAAACAACGCCGACTCAATGATCGCTTGCGGTGTGGCTGCGAACTCCACCGTTTCCTGTTCTGGGGCAGTGGCCTCCCAGTCTTGGTCAGGCTGCTCATCTGAATCGTGATCAGAAACTTCTACATCCGGTTCGGCTTGGTCGCTAGCCTGCGCCGCAATGAGGTATTCGCGTTGCAATACCTCGCCGATTGGTGGCGACGTGCCATCAGAGTTGCTGTCCCCTTTGGCAACGATATGTTTGTACGCGGCACCTAGTTCTTCCAGCGAAAAGGCATCCTCGTCATCCTCAAAATCATCGTTGAAATCGACTTCGTTGGAATCCTCGTCGGAGAGTGGTTCGTCGTCGTCAGTTTCGCTCACGAGGCACCTCCTTGGCGTGGCCGAAACTGCGACAATTCACACTCGGCTCGTAATTGCTTCATGCCACGATGCAGCAATCCGGCGACGGCCCCAGTCGTCTTGCCCAAGGCTTCAGCGACTTCGACCAGCTTCAATCCTTCGAGGTAATGCAGTTCAATGGCTTGGCGTTGACCATCGGGTAATCGCTCCACCGCAGTGGCCAGGGCGATCACGTTTTCGCCCACGATCGCGACTTGGCTGGGTGTGGCTTGATCGGCCGCCAACAATCCCTCCAGCCGCAGTGAAGATTGAGCGAGTTTTTGTTCGATCGACCGTTCTCGCCGTACATCGCGTTTGTCGCGGTGGAGATCACGATCGAGATGACAGATCTGCCGGACGAGAATCTGACGTAACCAAGCCCTCAGTTCCGCTTCGCTCGAGCCGCGAAACTGGTCAATCGCCCCCACCGCATGGAGCATTGCCTGCTGAACGATATCCGACGCCCCGATTTTGGCTTGGTAAGCCGCCCGCATGTGGGTCCGTGCCAGCATCCGTAGATACGGTTCGTACTGACCAATCCACTCGGGATCGTTCATCGAAGCGGGGGCCGATTGGTTCGGCAAAGGTGGTTCGGGTGTGGCGTCAGGTATCATGATGGTGCTCGGGAAATGGCGAGACGGGCACCATTCTTATACAAGATCATGGCCATCGCCGCGAACTGAACTACCACCAATCGGTTCTTGACCGCTACAGTAACACCAGCACTCGCACTGATTTAAGAAAAAGTTTGACGGGGAATTTACGATGGCACGCGAAGCAATTTATCAACAATCCGATCCAGAACGACGCGGCAATCCGCTGGACAGCGGGAATTCCTCCGTTGCCCGCTCCTCGTCCAAAACCGCAAGTTCCTCAGGTAAACGTCCCCCTGGATCGCCGCCTGACACGTCCCTCGCGCCACCCGGAAAACCCGAAAATGATACGAATCTGCGGCCCCGCCGGATGGACGAAATGGTCGGCCAACGCGACGTGATCGAGCGGCTGAAAATCGCCATTGACGCTGCCCAATCGCGAGACGAACCGCTGGGCCATATCCTCTTCGACGGCCCCCCAGGACTTGGCAAGACCACGTTCGCCACCGTTATCCCAGCCGAAATGGAAACGAGCGTGCAGATGGCCAACGGGGCCGGATTGCGAGCACCCAAGGATTTATTGCCGTACCTCACCAACCTCTCCGATGGCTCGGTGTTGTTCATCGACGAGATCCACCGTGTTCCCAAAGCCGTCGAGGAGTATCTCTACACGGCGATGGAAGATTTTCGGATCGACGTGGTTTTGGGCGACGGAGTCAACGCGCGAACGCTCAATCTCAAACTCAAACCGTTCACACTGATCGGAGCGACCACGCGTGCTGGAATGCTCAGCGCACCGCTGCGCGATCGTTTTCAAATTCGCGAACATCTCGGCTGGTACACCCGAGACGAACTCGCTGAAATTGTACATCGTAACGCCAAAAAATTGAGCGTCGTCGTCGACGAGGCTTCTGCGAACGTGATTGCGGATCGCTCCCGCAGCACACCCCGGCTATCGAATAATCGATTGTTATGGGTGCGTGATTACGCTCAAAGCAAAGCGAACGGGCGCATTGACAGTGAGCTCACCCGCGCGGCTTTGGACATGATCGGCATCGACGCCCTCGGACTCGACAAACAAGACCGCAACTACCTCGACACACTGATGCGAGTATTCTTGGGCGGCCCAGCTGGACTCGACGCGATCGCCCACACCATGAACGTTAGCGGAGACACGCTCGAAGATGAAGTCGAACCGTTTTTGCTTCGCAGCGAACTGCTCGTCCGCACTCGCCGCGGCCGCCTTGCTACCCCCACCGCTTACGCACACATGAAACGACCCATGCCCGATCAGTGAGCATCCGCTCGCTCAAAATTCCGGTTCCAACCGCCATTGATATTGATCGTTTGCCCCGTCACGAAATCCGCGTCTTCACTGACCAAATAGGACACCGCATTGGCAACATCTTCGGGACGTCCCCAGCGGTTCATTAACGATTGTGAAGTAGCCCGGTCCTGCCAATACCCGCTCGTCGTCTCGCCCCAGGCCGTTTGAATCCACCCGGGTGCTACCGTATTGACGCGAACCCGAGGTGCGAGCGTTTGCGCCAAACTATTTGCAAACGCCATCACTGCCGCTTTCACCGGTCCGAACATCATTCCCGCATCGCCCTCCATCCCCAACGGTGCTTGATCCCAACCGATGAATAATAGCGATGGTGTGGGATGCTCGGCCGCTGCGCGATCGGCCATCGCTGGTCCCACGAGACGAGACATGGCGATCGTGCTGCACAGATCCACGTCCAGTAGCAATCGCAGTTTACGATCAAACGACCAAGACGCCGTCTCACCCGTCAAGACATCGGCACCCGCGTTGTTGACCCAAATTTGAATCGCTCCGAACTGGTCGATCGCGTGTTTGGCAAACTGTTCCGCCGCCACGGTTTGGCTGAGGTCGGCAGCCATGATTTCACAACCAACACCGAGTCGTTTGACCTGCTCAGCGGTTTCGGCAGCCCCTGCTTGGTTGCCTCGGTAGTGAACCAGCATCTGCGCCGGAGATGTTTGGGATGTTGCGGATCGCTGTGCCGCGTCTTTCGCCAATCGAATCGCGATCGCGCGACCGATGCCGCTACTGGCGCCTGTGACGACGATGTTGTTGGTGGTGTTGCTAGTCATGCAGGTTACTGTACTGGTCTTACATGACGTATTGCAATCGCGGGTCGTCCAGTCCGAGTCGTTTCATTTTTTTGTACAACGTTGTGCGGTTGATTTCCAGTTCATCCGCCGTCGCGGCGCGGTTCCACGTATGACGACGCAGTGAGTCGAGAATGATCTCGCGTTCAGGAGCTTCCAAAGCCTCTCGTAAACTGCGGCCCACCGGTGGCGACGGGCTGGACGATGCCGCACGTTCACCGATTCCGTGAACCCCGCTAGAAATCTCTAGAGCCCGCGTCACACCTAACACTTCAGGCGGCAAATCCTGCACGCCGAGCACCCGATCGCTACCCAACAACACGGCTCGTTCCACGACGTTTTCGAGTTGCCGGATGTTGCCTGGCCAACGATATGCCTGCAAGGCCGTGAGTGCTTCGCGATCAAAGCCTTCCACATCACGGGAACATGCCTCAGCGGCTTCCCGCACAAAGTGATTGGCGAGCAACGGAATATCGCCAGGACGCTCTCGCAGGGACGGCAGCACGATGTTGATCACATTGATCCGGTAATACAAATCTTGGCGAAAGGTGCCATCAGAAACCCCGCGTTCTAAATCCTGGTTCGTGGCCAAGATCACGCGAGTATCGACTTTGCGCGTTTCCATTCCGCCCAGCGGTTCAAATTGAAACTCCTGCAATACGCGAAGCAGTTTGACCTGCATCGCGGGTGTGGCAGTTCCAATCTCATCCAGGAACAACGTGCCCCCATCGGCTAACTCAAACTTGCCCATGCGAGCGGAGTTCGCACCCGTGTATGCACCCGCAACATGTCCGAATAGTTCGCTTTCGAGTAACTGGTCTGGCAATGCTCCGCAAGCGACTTCCACGAACGGGCCACCGCGGCGCGAGCTACGATGATGGATCGCCCGAGCGATCATGCTTTTGCCTGTGCCGTTCTCGCCCGTGATCAAAATCGATGCCCGCGCGTCGGCAACGCTGTCGATCACATCAAACACTCGCTGCATGCGGTAATCGTGGCTGAGGATGCTTTCCAAGCCACTGCGTTTATCGAGTTGCTTGCGCAAAGTCTCGTTTTCTTGTTCGACTTTGCGATGATTGATGGCCCGATCAATCGCCAGCAGCAACTCATCGTCAATCACGGGTTTCGTTAACAAGTCAAACGCACCAGCGCGGACGGCTTCCACGGCCGTCTCGGGAGTCGCGTATCCCGTCATCACCAATAACGCAGTCGCCGAATGATGTTTGGCGACATAGCGAATAAGATCAAAACCGTCTTCGTTGCCGATTCGGAGATCAGCGATGATCACATCAAACGCGTGCGCGGTGAGCTGACCGCGAGCTTGTTGCAGGTCGCTTGCAATGGCGACGTCAAAGCCAACTTCGATTAACCATTCGCCGAGCGATTGAGCGAGATGAGCGTCGTCATCGACGAGGAGGATACGTGGGCAAGTTGTCATGGATAGGGTTCCGAGGCATCGAGAGCGATTGCAACTACCTATTACTTAGGTCGGAAAACCACGCCAGTCAAAAAATGTCCACGAGTGTTTCAGAAAAACAACACTCACCGCAACAGCGAGACAACCCGTGACGGCAACAAATCCAGCATCCGCATCCGCGTCGGCTCGTCACGCCACTGCGTCACGCCAATACCGATGACGACGGTTATGGCGACCCATGGAGAGACCAATAACGTGATGGGAACCAACGACAACATGGCCATTTTGATATCCAGTAAATAGCCGAAATACCGCATCGCTGCCCAAATACAGATCATCACAATGAAGTGCGCGAGCAAAGTGGCCACGACCGCTCCCGTTAAACCGAATCGTGGCAACAGAAGTGCATTGAGCACGAGGTTCGCGTTCAATCCCAAGAACATCGCCAACGCCACAACGCGACCCTTTTCAGCGATTAACAGATAACATTGTCCCACCATCACGAGCGCCGACCAAGTGCAAAAACATAACGCAAGTGGCATGATGTGCAGCCCATCGCGATAACGGCCTTGCAACAGCACATCGAACATCCACGGACCGATCAGCACTGCGAAAGCACCTCCGAGCGTGAAAACTAATGAGACCGCCATCAGCGAATCGCCGACTCGCTGTCTTACCGCACCAAAACGTTTGGCTTCCCAGTCCGCTGACAGATACGGCATCAACACACCTGCGATCATCGTTGAGATGCTCAACAACATCATGGGAATGATCCGTCCCGAATGGAATTGCCCCACTGCAGCTTGGCCGATCGTTTCGCGAACCGACTCGGCTGTACCGGAGGCCAGCACTTCCGCTGGAATCGGTAAAAAGTGCAAAATCATATAACGATCAGATAACTCAAACAGGTTCCCGATTAAATTCGTCAACCACAACGCTGCCGCGTACGGAGCCAGTCGACGCACCATCACGCCGAGCTCGATTGAGCTCTCGGTAACCGTGTCCGGGACGCTCGTAGCACCGCCCCAATTCTTGGCGAGCGACCAAGCTCCTGGCGCGGATGCCAACAAACAAGCCACCGCGAACAACCACACTAGACCGTTGAAATCTCCACCGCTGCACAACCACGCCAAACTAAGTAAGGTGAATCCAACGCCATGAAGGAACTGCATCAAGGACAGCACACGGACTTGACGTAACGAAGCGTTGAGATCCGAAACAAAGTTGTAAACAATCATGCCGACGACGGCACCCGCGACGGCGTGGATCAGCGGATTGGAGCCAGCTTGCAGGAAAATGATCCACCCGAAAAAGTCGGGGAACAGACACATCGCCGTGACAAAAACTCCGGTGCAGGCGATGGTTCCAATTGCGATCCGTCGTACAAACGGTTTCAATTGACCTTTTAGTCGGAAGTGTTCCGTGAACTTGGGCAACACGCCTGGGATGCCCAACAACATCACGGGAGTGACCAGTGTGATGAACCCGAAAGCCATCGACCAGCGGCCCACATCGGTGTCATCCATCAATCGACAAAACGCCATCCCACGAATGAAGCCGATGCCCCGTCCGAGGATCGTCATCGCGAGCATCACCAACATTCCGACTGCTAGCGAATCGACACGAAATTCGCGTTTCGTTGCAGCGGGAGTCAGGGGTGCGATCGTTGTGGCATCGACAGCGGAAGACATAAGCGTGAATGAGAGGAACTGAATGAAAATGAGTCCGCAGCGCAACGGTACAAAGAGTCACTGGATTGTGGGACGCATTTCTCGCACCTGAGCGGGATTGCGCGGAAACGGCGCAAGAGGATTGACAGCAAAGAGGTCGCCGAAACGGTTGCAGCGATTGTGCCAGACGAAACGACAACACCTCCCAAAAAACTTAATTCGCAGAAGGTGTGATGGAAATCGGTTCGAAGATTCAAATGGACAGGCGAGGATTACATCCGGCCATCTTTTTCGAGCATCTCTTTGTATTGATCTCGTTCGCGGCGAGTCGCTTCGAGGTCGAAAATCAAATACTTCATGTCGAGCCGAAGTTGCGACAGCGCTTCTTGGACAAGATTTAGAATCCGGCGGCGACGTGTGCTGCACTCTACGACACGTGCCAAGGCTGGCGCGACGGCGTCGCGATAATGAGCAGGAAGGGCTTCGATGGCCGCGGCCATTTCTTGCAATTCAACTGGGGTCTCGTCGCTGATCTGTGTATGGCTGGCGGCAATTTTGGTCATAGTCAGTTCTTTCAGTTGAAAAGTGCTGGCCGACGAATCGGCGAGAGTGTAAGTGCTGGTTTCGATAATGAGCCTTCCATTGCATTCGTGGTGCCACTTCGGTGTGGCCAGGGTTCGTTTTTCCGTAAAGCCTTGCTGATGAAGGGTTTGCGGGGATTTTGTTAACTTGTTGCATAATCACAACGTTGTCTTCTGGCAACATCAGATCAACCTGGACGGCTGACCCAAAACTTGGTACCAGAACGACTTAGGACATATTTTAGTCAAAAAGTAAGCGTTGGTGAGAAAAGTCAACCGCAGGTGGACTCCTCACTACATCAACGCTGCGGATTTCCATGGATTGTTCCGCTCGCTTGGCCTACGGTCAATGTTCAATCCTGTTTCCAATACATTTGGTGGACTTTGTTGCGATGGCTGTGCCACGTAGGAAAACTGTTCAGGCGAAACGTCGGCTGGGTTTCGTGCACTCCGCGCGATGCTATGTCGCTGCGCTGAGCGTTTTCATTTTTTCCGCCCCGGCAGTGGGACAGTTCGTTGATCCGTTGAATGCCTATCCACCCCGCTGGTCACTCGATGAACACGATTGCGAAGCCCGCGTTACCGAACAAGGTCACGCCAGTGACGCAGGTGCTGAAGGCGGACGCTGTGAAACAATCACGATGGTCGCGGGCCATGGCACCAAAGCCATACTTGTCTATCCGATCGAGCCAGTGCATCCGATTGATGCGCTGACCGCGATGGTATCCGTCAAGGGAGTTAGTCGTGGGATTCGCATCGGATTTCGAGTGCGGTTTCCCTATCTGATTGATCCGCAAACCAAGCGTCCTGCCGCCTTGCTCGTGTATGGATCATCCTACGAACATATCGGTGAATTCCAACGTCTCGGTGTCAGCGAAATTGACCGCGACTTGAAACTCAAGCGTGTCGCGTTACGCAATCAGTTCGGTGCGTCTGCAGATGTATCGTCGCCTTACGTCGATGCGGTTGTGATCAATGCCTACGGCGGTGCTGGCAATCACACCTTGCGAATCGACGATCTGATTATCAATGCGATGGTTCCGCTGGTTTCCGAACAAGTGGGACTGCAAGGCGAAAGTTCTTCAGCAAGTGGTTCAGGTGATTTGAGAGGCGGCTACGATGCTCGTCGTCAATCGACTGCAAACTCAGCTGAATCATTCACACCGACTATTGCGTTCCCGAGTGACCGCGTCACCCGCATTCTGCAACATCATGGTGAGCCGCTGGCGTGGGTACGCTCGCTCGGTTTCGATGCCGTGTGGTTATCACAACCACCCTCAGCAACGATTCTCTCTGAAGCGATCGCTGCGCGGATGAAGATCTATGCGCCTGCTCCATCCGCACCTGATGAACAGCTCGCACCGTTGCTCGAGCCGGTCGCGGGTTGGATCGTGGGTGAGTCGTCTGCCATGGATTCGGTCAACGAAGGCATGCACGCCGAGACGGCGGCGCGGCTTCGTCGACTTCCCACCCGGTGGCAACGACCGCTGATAGGTAGCCCCGTTGAATCGTTTCGGCAATATGCGGCGATGCTCGACAATGTCGTGCTTGATGCTCCTCCGCGAGTTCGTAATCTTTCTAGTGCTGCGACGAAACATCAGCGTCATCAACAGATCACTCGGGTCGCTGGCAAACCGATCGTGATCGGTATCTCGGGCATGGCCAACCATGTCGCGACACTTCAAAGTGCGGCAACGGCGATGCGAATCGGAACTCCCGCGAGCGAGACATTCGCATGGCATGGGATGTGGCGTCAGATTGCTGATGCACTCGGCGACCAGCCCGCTGCGATCCTGATCCGCTCGTCCGCGTCATTGACCTCAGGCACTCCGGTTCAACAAAGTCGCGGTATGGCATTGTCATTTGTGAATCGTTTCATCGCGACGATTGAACCGTGGGTCAGCATGGCAGCGGCGCAGCGCGAGGGTGAAATGATCATGGACGCGGCATCGGGATTGCCGATCTATTTTGCTCAACGCCTGACCGCCGGACCAACGACGCTGTTGATCATGACCACGGCGATGGGACGCGGTGATACGGCGATGGCGGGCGATGGCAAAGCGATCGAGATTCGGTTGCCACCGCACGATGAGGGTAAAATGATGTGGCGGTTGACCCACTTTTCTGCCGAACGGTTAACACCAGAAACCAGTACCACGGGCACATCGCTGCAAATCGTGTCGCCGGACGTCGTCGAGGTGATCGCGATCAGTAACGATCTGACTGAAGCGGGCAAGCTCGCCACCAGTGCTCAGCGATACGCTCGCCAAGCGGCTCTGGATCGTTGGCAATTGGCATCTGAGGCGATCCGCAACAGCGAGACGAGTTGGAATTCAGCCGTCGCAGCTCGCGTGGTTTCACGGTCCATACCAATCGATTTGATCCAGGTCGCCAACACATCGCTGACCACCGCGGAGCAACTCGTCCGCAGTGGACAATCGGAAACTTCGTTGCGGATGTCGCGCCGCGCCGATGCTTGGTGTGCCAAGAGCAACTGGATGCTGCACGATGCCTTGCTCGAAGGCGTCCACGAATCGACCAGTCAGATTCAAACGACTGCGTTCATCAGCAGCCCGCCGTTGATTGCTGGTGATTTTGAAACTCAAGCAGCTTGGTCACCTTTATTAAAAACTCCAGTCAACGATTTGGCGACATTTGCTCCATCGGTGACAAACCAGATGGGCACGCGGTCGCGATGGAGTGTGAACCGGATTGCAGGCGATTTTGAAAGTGGACTTCCCCGCGATCACGATTCGCTCAGCGAAAATGATGTCTTAGCACGACAGGGTTGGTCACTGGGCCGACGTCACGCGCGTTGGGCCGAAGCCGAAGCCACGTTGATCCAGCGGGGTGCGTTCTCAGGACACGGTGCGCTGCGATTGCGAGTCACACCACACGGTAGCGACCCGTTGCCCGGCGGTTATGAAGGCACTTGCCTGATGATCCGCTCGCCGGCTGTCCGGATGCAACAAGCCGCCGTGGTCCGGATTGATCTCGTCGTTCGCACACTCGGATTTAATGATCCGCATCAAGGCTTGTTGATCTATGATTCGGTGGGGACGCAAGAACTCGGCGTGTTGGTCAGCGATCAACCCGATTGGATTCCCGTAACTTTATTCCGCGAGATTGAACCGGATACCAACCTGCATGTGATGATGGAAGTCATCGGTGGTGGCGAAGCGATGATTGACGATATTCAAATCCGAACGTGGGAAACGGTCGCCAATCCAACCGCCGCGCTACGACCGATGGATGCGACGCTGCCCTAGGAATTTACATCCTCGACGCACCGAAGAAGAACGCGCCTGCTATCCCGCCGCACATCAACGAGACCGCCAGTATCTTCCAACTGCCTTTGCCGTATTTGAACGGAAACACAAACAGGTACAAGATCGTCAGTGAAAGAAACCCTTGTTTGCGGTCGGCGCGAAACGCCAAGGCGATCAAGCTGATCGCGGCACCGATGGAGACCAACAAGAACGCTGAGCCTCCAAGGTTCATAAACATCTGCATGGGCTTGAACGTGATCGCCGTCTCGCGACGAGTCGCATTCACCGCCAGCACTGCAATCACAACCGCGGAGCCTAGGATGAACAAGATCAAAGCCAACATCCACGGTGGCATGCCAGCTTTGCCGATCAAATCCTCTTGCGCTTTTTTGGCTGCGGCAATGTCCTTGGCCGCCTTATTGAGTGCGACGTCACCTGAACTGATATCGACACCAGCAACCTTGTGTGCATCGTGGCGCTCGCCCGTTTGTAGGTTGTAACCGCACTTCGTGCACAGCACCGAACCTGGTGGTAACTCTCTGCGGCACGCCGGACAGAGCATGCCAACTTCGCGATCCATGCCCTCTTCGGCAAACAAATCGCCCATGGATGAGCGAGTGCCAGCGACACTGGGACTC
>JBGSMN010000227.1:0-6262 GCA_041740155.1 Rhodopirellula sp. | reverse complement strand
AAATGGCTTGTTGTTTCTCGGAAACAATGACCTTGGCTGCCTTCCCTGGCATAGCGATACTCTCGTTTAGGATGGGGGAAAAGAGCAGTCTCCGCATAATGCCACTTTCAAGCAACCTCAATTCGTTCTTGCGGCACTAGTCTTCGCGCTCGATCTCGACGGAAGCTCAAAGCCAAAGACGTTTCATACCAAGGATGGCAAGACGACGAAACTGACTTATCGCCGCATTTAAGTAGCGAGAATCGCGCCGACCGCAAAAGTGGACTACCAAGCAATAGAAAAACTCGTCAGCAATCCCGAGACGGACTGAAAACCACCGTACACTCTGTCGCAAATGTTGCCACTGACTCGACGAGCGATCGTTGTCCCATTTTCTTTCTCATTCTCCCATCGGTCGCAACTGGTGGTATATTAATATCCGCCGCTCGCCTTATCGAGTGAACCAAAATCGCTTTGAGATGGCTGGGCGATTAAGGCAGCATGAATAAAACAAGTTCCAGGCTTTTCTGACTTTCAGACATCGCGTCACCCCAACCGTTACGCAAACTCACCGATGAAAAAATTTCCCCTCTCAGTTATCTTCGTCATTTGCTGCCTCTTCATGGGACGGCTGGCGACTTCCATCAGCGCCCAAAACACCGAGAAGCCAGTAAGGGACCTCATTCTTCCTGGCGAGTCGTTCCTGATCAACGATCGACCGGCGTTCATCCTGTGGCCAGAAGAAGCGAAACGAAAAAGCCCTCAGCCCTGGGTCATGTATGGTCCAACCTTGCCCGCTTATCCTGATAGTCACGAAAAGTGGATGCACCAACAATTCCTTGACGCTGGCATCGCCGTGGCGGGGATCGATGTAGGGGAAGCCTACGGAAGCCCAACGTCACAAGAAGCGTTCACAGCTCTGTATAACGCACTGACGCAATCGCGTGGCTTTGCGACTAAGCCTTGCCTGTTGGGACGAAGCCGAGGTGGGTTGTGGACGAGCAGTTGGGCCATTCGCAACACCGAGAAAGTGGCCGGCATCTCAGGCATCTATCCAGTCTTCGATCTGCGAACCTATCCTGGCCTGCAGAAAGCTGCACCAGCCTATGGTGTTTCAGCCGACGCGTTGGAACAATCACTTGGTACTCACAATCCAATCGCTCAAGCCGACAAACTTGCTATCGCTAAGATTCCTGTTTACATCATTCACGGCGACGTCGATCACGTCGTTCCGCTCAAAGAGAACTCGGCTACTTTGGCCAAGATCTATCAAGAGGCAGAGGCCGCGGATGTTTTGGAATTAGCCGTTCCGCATGGTCAAGGCCATAACTTTTGGCCAGGCTTCTTCCATTGTCAAAGTCTGGTCGACTTCACCATCCAAAGAGCCTTGGACGGGGCAGGCTACAAGAACACCGGAAAGAAGATTCAACCATCGCCAGCATCCGCAGTTGTCTACAAGGACCTGGAATATGCGCGAGCTGGTGAGACAAGCCTGCTGCTCGACTTGTACTATCCCAAAAAAGCCATCTTCCCCGTTCCCATTGTTGTTTGGGTTCATGGCGGTGGGTGGAAGAATGGAAGCAAGGATCGCTGCCCGGCAACTTGGTTAGTTGAACATGGGTACGCTGTGGCAAGCATCAACTATCGACTCACCGACGAAGCCCATTGGCCAGCGCAGATCGATGATTGTCGGGCCGCGATTCGTTGGTTGCGCACCAACGCCGATGGATATCAAATCGATGCCAACCACATCGCGGCTTGGGGAGGTTCCGCAGGAGGTCACTTGGCCGCCTTACTCGGAACGCTCGACGCTCCCATAAACGAGACCACCTCCAGCCGTGTTCAAGCAGTCTGTGATTGGTACGGCCCAACGGATTTGCTAACCATGCCAGCGAATGTTTTGAACAACGGTCGCACGCTGCAAGATATCGCCAATTCCAACGGTGCCAAGTTGCTGGGGAAAACGGTCCGCGATGCTCCAGAACTCGCTAAGCAGGCCAGCGCACTCTATCAGGTCTCTGCTGATGATCCACCGTTCCTGATCATGCACGGCGACGAGGACTCCGACGTCCCGATCGATCAAAGCCGTCGGTTGCATGAAAAGTTGGAAGCCGCGCACGTCGCTGCTACTTTTCACATCGTTGTTGGCGCTGGGCATGGTGGCGAGAAATTTCAAACGTCGGAAGTCCGCGAGATCATTCTCGAATTCTTCGATAACGCACTACGGACAAAAAAGTAGCGGGAAAGAAGGGGCCATCTAAAATCAAATGCTTGGCGTGGACGGCAGAGTGGCGTTGCCGGACAAGTTATCCTAAGGAATCTGTCGAACTGCGTCGTGTGCAGTGGGATAAACGGTAGCCGTGTGATAAAGTATTCCTAGTAAACTCAACTTTATCCACTCTTGCAAATTTATCATGCCAGCGATTGATCTGTTGCTATTCGCTTCGCTCGCCTTGTTTGTGGGCGTGGTTCTTGGTTGGACGATTGGTTATCGTCGCGGCAAAGCTCATGGGGATGCTGCTGCCAATGCCCGCTGCTCCGAGTATGAAAACAAGCTCAAAGAACTACAGACGCAAGCGAAACAACTGCTTGGCGTGCAAGATCCATCGTAAGCGCCAGGTTGAAGGCGTGCGATACCGAAAAATCATGAGACACACCCTCGCCAATTAACTGGATTGCTATGACTCTGTTTTTTCGCCTTGCTTTGTTTATCGTCGCGGCTTGGTCGTCGTGGGCAATGGCAGCGCAAACTTTCGCGCAAGATGCTTCTTCTGGAACTGCCCAGCTCTATTTAGAATGGACACATCATGGTTCCATTTTTCTGAACACGACGCCTGACGGTGCTGATCTGCCTGAATCGGCGGTGGTTGAAAAATTCCCAGTTCTTGTACGACTACATAAAGAGTTCTTTGACTTCAGTCAGACACAGCCGAATGGGGACGACTTGCGGTTTTCTCTAAGCACTGGTGAAACGCTGGCCTACCAAATTGAATCCTGGGATGCCGATGCAGGAACCGCCTGCGTTTGGGTGCTCGTCCCCAGAATCCAAGGAAACTCGCAACAGGAACTTCATCTGCACTGGGGTAACTCGCAAGCGACGAGTGAGTCCCGCGGTTCTGCTGTCTTTAGTGAAGCGAATGGGTTTGCGAGCGTGCTGCACATGGACCATCCGGTCCAAGACGCCACGGGCGCACTTGAATTAAGTGATCAAGGAACAACCGCCACCTCGGGCATCATTGGCTCGGCGAGACAACTTGCGGGCGGACAAGGAGTTTTTTGTGGTGATATGATCGAGAGCCTGCCGATCGGCTCAGACGCCAACAGCACCCATGCTTGGTTCCGTCCACAGATCGCAAACGCGCGTGTGCTGGGCTGGGGTAACGAAGCACCGCAAGGAAAGGTTATTCTCGACTACCGCAGTCCCGCTAGCGTTCAGATGGAATGTTATTTTTCCAGTGCGAATATCAAGAGCACTTCAGCGGTCCCGCTGGACGATTGGGTTCACGTGGTTCACACGTATCAGAAAGGCGAATCCCTTCTGTACATTGATGGCGTATTGGATGCCGCCCACCGCTCTGACTCCGCTCCACTAAATGTCAAACGTCCGGCGCGGATGTGGATCGGCGGCTGGTATAACGATTACCGCTTTGTCGGAGATATCGATGAAGTTCGTATCTCGAAAGTTGTCCGCTCAAAAAATTGGGTCCGGCTGGAATACGAAAATCAAAAACCGTTGCAAATGCTGACCGGCCATGTTGTGCAGTCGGGCGATAGATTCACAGCTCTGCCTAAACAGGCAACGATTCTGGAGGGCAGCAGTACGACCTTCTCGACGCAAGCTCAGGGAGCACAAAAAGTGTATTGGCTGGTCCGCAGTGGTGAGCACGAGCGTGTTGCCGCAACCGACCAGCTCGACTTCACGTTTGATGCTGGCCGTGTAACAAACGATCAGACCGCAACACTGATCTTCAAAGCCCTGTACGCCGATGAAGTAAGAACTAGCGACTGTGCGATCACCATCAAAGAGGAACTTCCTGACCCCGTCTTCTCGCTCCAGGCACCAAGCACTTGGAATGGACGTGACACGATCGAAGTCACCGCCAACGTTACCAACCGCGTAGCGATGCGTAACAAAGGCGTCGACGAACTGAAGCTTCAGTGGTCAACGTCAGGGCTAGCAACAATCGAGCAGTCCGAAGCCGAGAAATTGATCCTCAAACGCTCGCAAAACAGTGGCACGCTGACCGTTACGGCGACGCTCAGCAACGGTGGCGGAGTGGTCAGCAAGCATTTCCAGATCGAAGTCACCGAGCCGCTCCAAGACGCTTGGCTGCCGCGAACGCCTGCTGCCGTTGAACAGCCTGTCGATAACCAGTTTTATGCACGTGATGGCAACAACAAAGGCACGCTGCACTGTAACGGCACGTTGACGCAACCGGCTGACGCTGTGTTTCTTAGACTCTATGCCGATGACAAATTGGTGGCCACAGAGCAAAAAAAACCTGACAGCAACAACGGCTATGCGTTATCAGTGAAGCTCAAGCCGGGTCTGATTCAGTATCGTATCGAGTTTGGTAGCAGTATCGCGGGTACCGAAACGATTCTGCACACGGCAAGCAACATCCTTTGCGGCGACGCATACATCATCCAAGGACAATCCAACGCCTTGGCCACCGATACACACGAAGAGTCACCGCCAGAAACCAATCAATGGATCCGAAGTTACGGCAATCCAAGCAACGATACGGACAAGGATAACCGTTGGTGCCATCCAGTTTGGAAAGCACGGCGTGGTGAGCAGGCAGAACTTGGCTACTGGGGGATGGAACTCGCAAAACGAATGGTGAATAGCCGCCAGATTCCCCTTTGCGTTTTCAACGGTGCCGTCGGCGGCACGCGGATCGATCAACATCAACGCAACGAAGACAACCCGACCGATCTGGGCACCATTTATGGACGCCTGCTATGGCGTGTTCAACAAGCAAAACTAACGCATGGCATCCGCGCAGTCCTGTGGCACCAGGGCGAAAGCGATCAAGGTGCCGATGGCCCCGACGGCGGATTCGGTTGGGAAACCTATCAAGATTATTTCGTTGCGATGTCTGCCGCATGGAAACAAGACTACCCCAACATACAGAAGTATTACGTCTTTCAAATCTTCCCGAATGCTTGCAGCATGGGAAATGGCCATGGCGATATGCTCAGAGAAGTCCAACGCACGTTGCCGCGACTGTATGCCAACTTGGACGTGATCGCGACGCTGGGCGTGGATCCACCTGGCGGATGTCACTATCCATTGATCGGCTGGGCCAAATTCGCCGATCTCGTACAACCGCTGATGGAGCGTGATTTTGATGGCAAGCGGTTTGAGCAGTCGATCACCTCCCCCAGTTTTATGCAGGCTCGTTTCACCAGTAGTGTCTGCGATGAAATTGCGATCCAATTTGATCAGCCGGTGATCTGGGACGATGTGCTGATAAGCGAGTTCTATCTGGACGGCGAGAAAGCTCAGGTTGAATCCGGTTCAGCTTCCGGGAATTCCGTAACACTGAAACTCAAAACAGCGTCAACTGCCAAGACCCTATCGTATCTCAAAGAACAATCCTGGAGCCAGCAACGAATTCTCAAAGGGCTAAACGGTCTTACGGCGCTCACTTTCTGCAATGTTCCCATCGCAGATCAGCAGTAACCGCAACGAGTTCAACGCACCGCCAAAACGAATGACATCGCAAGACTAAGGAACCGTTCGGAAACAACTTCGGTAATTGTGTATACTGAGTGAGTCAATTTACACGGAGGTTTACGATAAAGAATGTTTACGGAATCGATATCGAAACGCAAATGCGGAATTTGTACGAGTCGTTCAACGAAATAGACCGACGGCGATACGCAGCGATTGAAGCGAACAAGTTGGGCCATTGCGGTATCGGCTACATCGCGGAGTTGTTCGGCTGCCATCCAGATACCATCACTCAGGGGAAACGTGACCTACAAAGCCTGCCCAATGATGAGGCTGAAGGTCGAGTTCGAAAAAAAGGGGGGGACGCCCAATTGCTAGCAAAAGCCAGACTGGAGTCGTCGAGGCGATCGAAACTGAACTTGAGACGCAAACGGCTGGATCGCCGGTCCGCGACGGCGAGATCTGGACGAACATCGGACTGCGAGTGATCGCTTCTGCGATCGACCGGCTTGGCTTTTCACTTTCACCGGGTGTCATCGCCGACATTCTTCGCACGAACCTGAAACTGGGCCGTCGCAAGATCTCAAAAGACATTCCACTGGG
>JBGSMN010000217.1:0-11803 GCA_041740155.1 Rhodopirellula sp. | reverse complement strand
CGGTTTGGCACCTCGATGTCGGCTCATCACATCCTGGGGGTGTAGAAGCTCCCAAGGGTTTGGCTGTTCGCCAATGAAAGTGGTACGTGAGCTGGGTTCAGACCGTCGTGAGACAGGTCGGTCCCTATCTGCCGTGGGCGTTCGAATCTTGAGAGGATTCAACTTTAGTACGAGAGGATTTAGTTGGACGAAGCTCTGGTGTACCAGTTGTCGCGCTAGCGGCACGGCTGGATAGCTAACTTCGGAAAGGATAAACGCTGAAAGCATCTAAGCGTGAAGCCCGCCTCGAGATAAAGATTCGTAGACATTAGTCGAGAGCCCCCTGGAAGACGACCAGGTTGATAGGTTGGACGTGTAAGCACGGTAACGTGTTCAGCAAACCAATACTAATGGGCGAATGATTGGCCACCGATATCCCGCACTCAAGAATAGTGCCAGTCGATGGCTTCGAAGAGAAGTATTCAGTAACAGCTACCAAACAACTCGGCCAGTCGGCGGTGAAATACCCGTCGGTTGGTCTTTCTGGCGACCATATCGCAAAGGTTATACCTGTTCCCATCCCGAACACAGTAGTCAAGCTTTGTGAGCCGATGATAGTGCACACCAGCGTGAAAGTAGGTATTGCCAGATTTTTGAATTTTTAGAAAAACCCTCCGGTTTCGATCGGAGGGTTTTTTTATGCGCGCACTGTAGTGTTGCACATCCGTATTATATCGCGTTATTGCTATTCCGTTTTCATGTGCGTTGCTAGTCGTTTCGGCTTCGATGGCTGTTGCAGTTCCAAAAGCTGAGCTTGCTCCTGACTTTCCCGGTCTCCCATTCATTCCACCAGGCAATTCCATGTCTGACGATCAAAAGCGAGATGCTTTCATTCTCACCATGATCGCGTCCGTGTTGATTGCTGGATTCATTTTCGGCGGGATCGGGTGGTTTTACGTCGCCCATAGCGCGTTCGTGAAGTCGTGGCCAACTGCTGACGGAACGATCCAGTCGTCCTCAGCCCGGTCTGATATTGAGCGAATGAGAGGCCGCAAGTCGGGCGGTGGAGATCAGGAGCGGAGTCATGTCTCCGTTAGTTACGAATACAGTGTGGAAGGGAGAACGTTCGTTGGCGATCGGATCAGTCCTCGCCCAACAGGAAGCATGGGGATTGAATCCGCCAATGCACTCGTCTTTCGCTATCCCAAAGGTCAGGCTGTTGAGGTTTATTATTCGGCGACTGACCCCAAGCAGGCGTTTCTGGACCCAACGTCTAGTTGGAATACCGTTATGACCGCGATCCTGGGCTCGATCGCGTTCCTGTTTGGCCTTGCGGGACTGCCACTGGCAAAGAAATCGCTGTTTAATCTTCTTGCGTCGCTGCGTTGAGCCTGAAGTTTTCTGCAGGCCGAGGTAAGTGGACGCATTGCAGTTCCAATGAACATTGTTATGAGGAGGCACGCAGTGGATGAGATTTGCCAGCCGAAGCGACAGATGGAAGAGCATTCTCGGGAAGGGCCAAGGAAACGTTTCCGCTACTATGTCATAGCCAACACTTCAAAAGCTCTTCGTTTGAGACATTGATAGTAGGAATTTTCGCCAAGGCGAGCGGCAAGATGTTTCATAGCGGGAGCTTGAGGCTCCTTCCGAACGTTTGCTCGGTTCAGCAGGAGCGTCGTTCTCCCGTCGGTCGCGGGTGAGGGTAAGTTTATATCTGCCGCTCGCCTAAAAGACACGGAAATAGAGTGCCTGCTCACGGAGTCAGTTTCTCATGCTGGCTACGTCGTCCAAGGTTGCCGTAGCGATGGTAGTCGTGGCTGATGGATTGTTCGTTGAGATATCGCAGCGATTCAATTCTCGCGTCTCGCAGAACCGGATCATCAACGACGGTGACGAAGCTCTTTGCGCACGCTGTTCGAATGTCGCCGATCGCGAGTTTGCTGATGTGCCGTAAACGGTCGACGCGTCCCTGTTGAATCCGTTCGGCGAGTTCTTGTTCGGTTTCCGATAGCGGTTCAATCAAACCGGGTAGCCAATCAGCAAGCGATTCGAGTAGGTCATAGTCAGCTTCAGAGACTTCGGTATCAATAGACAAAGTGAATTGGGCCGAAACCGCTGTAGCGGCAGCACAGGCAACGATGACATCGGTTTGAATTTGCCTTGTCGAAGTTTCATCACCTACCGGTATGCGGATTGTTAGGTTGGGGACGACCCGGTAACGTCGCAAGTTGTCTTGGCCAACAAGTTGAAATGTATCATGCTCACGTCCGAATTCTTGCAGCATTGCGACTTGACCGCTGGCTGCGGCGATTCGTACCACATTCTTTTGCGACTCAGTAAGCTTGGTAGTGTGCGGGCTACGCTCAAGCCAATCAAGTAAGCGATCCAGCGGCGGATGTTCTCCACTTGTTGTGTCTTGTTTAGGCTCGCTTGCTGTTTCAAACGGATTGGTGTTGATGATCTTGGTCAACGCGAGGACGTAGTGTGGCCCGCCGGCTTTCAAACCCGGTCCGTAAGCACTCAGGCCCACGCCGCCGAAGGGTTGTCGCAGAACGATCGCACCGGTTGTCGGTCGATTGATATACAGATTCCCAGCCGGAATCGACTCACGCCATAATTCGATCTCGCGTTTATCTAATGATTCCAAACCGCTGGTTAGTCCGTAACCAGTCGATTGGACGATTTCGATAGCTTCTTCGAGCCTCCCAAATTCCATCACGCTGAGTACTGGGCCGAACAATTCAGTTGTGTGTGAAAAACTTCCCGCGCGAACATTCCACTTCACGCCCGGACGATAGAGCGTCGGGTTGCCATCGAGGTGTTCGGGCATGACCAACCATGATTCGTCATCATCGAGTTCTTGCATGCCGCGGGTGAGTTCATCGTTGGGAGGTGACACGAGCGGTGTGATCGTGGTGTGCAGATCCCAGGCCGAGCCCGCGTGCAGACTGCGAACTGCGTCTGCGAGCGTATTGCGAAATGTTTCGTCATCAAACACTTCTTGTTCGAGCAGTAACAACGAGGTGGCGCTGCACTTCTGCCCGCTATGTCCGAATGCCGATTGCAGGATATGCTTGATCGCCAAATCACGATCGGCCATGGCGGTCACGATTGTAGCGTTCTTGCCTCCGGTTTCGGCTAACAGGTGTAAGTCCGGTCGTACTTGAAGCATGCGTTTAGCCGTTTCAGTACCGCCTGTCAGAATCACGGTTTCAATGTCGGGATTGACGACGAGTGCTTGTTCAGCGACTGCATCCGTGCAGGGCGCGAACTGCAATGCGGTCGTCGGCACGCCTGCGTCCCAGAAAGCTTGGCACATCAGCCACGCAGGCAGTACCGTTTCGCTGGACGGTTTCAGCACGACACTGTTTCCAGCAGCGAGCGCGGCTGCGACGCCACCGCACGCGATCGCCAATGGAAAATTCCAAGGCGTGATCACGGCGACAACGCCACGCGGTTGAATTTCAATGCCTGGATGCTGGGACCACGCCCGCATCGTAAGCGGGTAGAACTCGCAGAAATCAATCGCTTCGCTGACCTCCGGATCCGCTTGAGCAACCGTTTTGCCAGCGTCAGCGACCATCGCCCCGATCAGATCGCCGCGTTGTACGCGAAGTATTTGTGCGACACGACGAAGAATTTCGTGACGCGACTGAATAGACGTCTGTTGCCATTGATCAGAACGAGCCGCTTTGGCAATGCCAGCTTCGAGTTGTCTCAGCGATGCTTGCTTCACTCGACAGACGACATGTTCTGGCCGCGAGACGTCGTGTGACGGCAGTATCGGCGAATCATCGAGTGGTTCATCAATTGCGAGCACTGGAAGAATGTTAATGGCATGTTCATCGAACCGCAGTTTCCATCTCGTCAATAGCTCGGTTGCCCAGCGAGCGTTTTTCGGTGACGACCAATCGGTATCGGGCTCATTAACGAATTGCGTCCAGTGCTCAGCGACTGGCGGTTGGATCGGCGGTTGATTGCGATCCTGCGGATTTCTCGGTTGATTGGAAACGTCTGGCATTTTGGCGAGCGAATCTTGGAACCCACGAGCGAGTCGTTGGAACGTTTCCGACCCAGGCTGGAGCGCGTAGGAATGTCGCAAGAAATTCTCAGGCCCCGTGTTTTCATCGAGACGTCGGATCAAATATCCAATCGCATTGAGAAAGTCGCGACGGCGACAGGCGGGCGCGTACAGCAGCATGGGAATATTCATTGCCGTGATCGCACGGCGTTGATGGTTGGCCATGCCTTCGAGCATCTCGAATTGCACGTTGCCTTGGCAATCCAGCTCCTCGGTCCACTGCATCGCCAGCGCGACATCAAATAAATTATGCGTAGCAACCCCGACTCGTGCATGCCCTAGAGCAGCGGCGGTAAGCAGTTCACGCAACATTTTCTTGAAATTCGCGTCGGTATCCGATTTGATTTCGTAAGGGGCCATCGGCCAACCGCTGACACTGGCATGGACGCGTTCCATCTCCCAGTTGGCACCTTTGACGAGCCGGATCGTGAGCGGTCGTCCGCCATTTTCGACTCGCTGCTTGGACCAATCGAGAAGACCTTGCATGACTCCAAATGAATCCGGCACGTAGGCTTGCAAAGCGATACCGGCAGCGGTTTGCTGCAAGCCTTTCCGATCGAGCGTTCGTTTCAGGACGTCCGTGGTGAGATACAAGTCTTTGTACTCTTCCATGTCGAGGTACACGAACTTCGCGGGCGAATGATGATTCGCATTTCGGTAAAGCGATTCAAGTCGATCGGAAACAACAGCGACAGTATGCTCATACGCTATCGCCGAGACTTGGCTATATAACGTCGTCAGCTTGACGCTCAGGCAATGAACATCAGGTAGTTGCAACAGACGGATATAGGTTTGCAATCTTCCGCGAGCATCGTCTTCACCGAGCAGAGCTTCGCCAAGCAGATTCACATTCATCGCCACGCCGGTATCTTGACGTTGCCGCAGGTGCGCGGTGAGTAACTCCGGTTCGGCTGGCAAGATGACATTAGCAGTTTCGTGCCGCATCTTTTCTTTGACCAACGGCACGGCGACGCCGGGCATGTATTCACCGAACGATTGAAAACCTCGCAACATTGCCTGTTCGATCGGACTGAAGAATCGTGGGATGCCTTGCACGTCAAGCAAGAACGTAAGTTGGTCGGCGACGCGGGCCGGGGTGTTCGTGCGAAACGCTTGATCAGTCATCTCGACGAGCGTCGCTTTATCGGCGTCATGGTCGATCATCCGGTTCAATTCGGCCTGTTGACGACGCTCCTGAGGGGTTTGCAAGGCGATCGCGCGGGTGAGTAGCTGTTCTGCAAGAGTGATCGCTGAGCGTGCATCATCGAGAGGTTGTGCCTGGTTATTGGCGATCATGTTGCCTTCAGCATTGTTTAGTGGGTGATTGAAAAAACTGCAAAGTTGATTTTTACAATTCGGCATTAGAATTGCTGGGGTAGGCAAAACCGCTGGAAGGGTGTGAATTCATATCCCGGTTTGTCCTCGATGGAATTTAAAAAATGAGTACACCTGTCATGCCTGCAACAGCCCTTGCCCCGGTTTTGGGTTCCACAGCATCTTCAACCGACGACAAGCTTGCCGTCCCAACTCTGCTGCGGTTCGCTCAAGGATCGGCAATCGAAGCGCTCGATGAAGCGTTCGCCCACATGCATCGGCGTTTATTTCGTACACTCGATCAACCACAGCGAAGTTTGATTGCAATTGATTGTGCTACTATTGACGAAAAACTTATTCGCGAGATCGCCGACGATTTCATCCAGGATTCCTCCGTCCGTGATTCTCACAACTTGGTATTGGCGATTCCTACGGACGACTCGTTTGCCGATACCCCGACGTTCGATGTTGTGCAATCGATCAAGCAAACCGTTTTTGATCAAGGGCTAGATGGGAAGGTCAGTTGGTTATTGATTCATGAACCAGACACGGAGTTGGCAGCACTGGCAAGTTTGGTAACGCAGCAGGGTGGCCAATGGCACGCTGCCGACACACCGTGATCTAACCTCATTTCTTATGTTCTTATTCCAACACCATCGCCACGAGAACGTTGCAGCCGTCCGAATGTAAGCGGATTTTTCTTCAGTTCATTAACTTTACTGCTGCAACCATTTGATCGCTGCGGGGATGCCGGGGTTAATCATGGATTGATAGTGGTCGCCGTCGGTTGTGGTTTCAAATGTGACGTTTTTGCCAGCGGATTTAAGTTTGGTGACAAATGCTTCCGCATCTGAAAAGGGCACGTTGCTGTCGTCGCGAGCATGAAAAATCATCACCGGACACTCAATGGTATCAATGTGATTGTTCGGCGATGTTTCGACAATGAACTCTTGAATGCCAGGCAGCAGCGTTCGCATCACGAAATTAGAAGACATCTCGCCCATCCGGCTTTCAAGATCGTAGGCAGCGGCAAACGCGACACAGCGATGGATGCGTGGTTCGTGCGCGGCAAGCAACAACGACAGACTGCCCGCCGAACTGTGGCCAACGCAACTGATCTGCTGCGGATCGACCATGTTTAGCTTCATCGCATATTCGAGTGCATTTCGCCCATTAACCACGCCTGCGCCGGAGGCTTTGAAGGCGGGGTAGGCTTCACCAATGATCCCTGTCAAAGATTCCTCGTCCGCGTTTTCGGCGCTAGCGGGCAGTCCTCCGTCAAGCGAATAGTGGATGACCACGAAACCGGCTTCGGCATAAGGTAATGTCTCACTGTCGTAGTCTTCGTTCGCGGTTAAGCTCGCGCCGTGGATCATCGGTGTGCCTGCCGGGGCGATCAAAACGCATGGCAGCGAATGATCATTGGCTGCGCCACTGGGCACGAAGACTTGCATCTGCATTTGATGCCCAGGCAAGTTGGGGTTGGCCGAAACGCGAACGAAATACCGTTTTACACCAGAAGGATAGGTTTTTTCCGGTGTCCCTAAAGGTGGAAACGGATTAGGCGGTACGGCCGCCTTTAGCGTGATGGCGATTGGTACAGGCTTGCCGCTGTTGACACGCATCGAGAACATCAATAGAGGCCCACCACAACAAATGATCGGCACTAACAATACCACCGCAACCACGGCATACACCCATTTCGGAATCCCTTTTTTGGCGAGGCGTTGAGCAGGCGCGGCCTGGGACTGTGGGAGCGGTGCGAAATTTGGTGCAGACTGCGGTGCGCGGGCGGCTGCTGTGGGCTGCGGACGCAGAACACCCTGAGCATGGGGAGCTGGGGTCGTTGCAGGCTGGGCGACTGGACGAGAGATCGGTGCTGGTGCGCCGGTGCCTTTAATTCGCAAAACGGTACCACAGCCAACACATGTGACTTGCGAGTCCGTCGCCAGCGGAGTGACTTTCATCCGTTGCTGACAACTGGAACAGCGAACAATAATGGGCTCAGGCATGGGTGAAGTCGAAGAATAAAGAAACTGTCAGGCCCTGGTGACGTTCGTTCCCACAATTTCCTAAGAAATGGCTACGGGGGCGAAGTGCATAAGTGTCGATTTTGCAAGTGTTGAGACCTACCATCAGGATACGCAAACAGCCCGCGATTTGCGGGCTGAAACGGCGTTTTACGGCTATCGGGATGACAAGATTCGAACTTGCGACCTCTGCACCCCCAGAGGGGTTGATTCACCTAAGTACTTCCGAGTTTCGTTGCTAAAAAAGCCCTCTACTCTCAGATCACGAGCATAGCAGTAGTGCAATCGTTGTGGCAACTAGGGGCGTTTATTGCGGTATTGCAACGATCTCATCGTAGTCTCTGCCATGGTTTTCCGGTATGGAGTACACCGAAGTCTGTCTCGAACACCGAGACAAAGCCCTGGCAATCCGTCGGCCGTTCGGTAGTTGGTCCTAGGCGTAATGATCGCAAGCAAAGGCGAATGACAGCTGTTCTTCGAGACGCGTGCTCCTCAGATTAAGAGTCGTCCTTGGCGATCAAGCTCATCTTCTTCTTAGACGATTTCAGTTGTCACCCCTCGTGCTTTCCGACGTTCGATGAACGCTTCGATGTCGTTCACGTATGGGATCCAGTGAAACATGAGTTGGGTGTCAACATCGCTCGAGATGATATTGAACCACTCGCATCGCTTACGCATGTCCTTGAACATCGCATGCCACGTTTTCTCTTTCGCGATGGTTTCTGACTCTGACATTGCGTCAACGTGTTCGATCTTGAGGCGGAATGGACATCCCGACTGCAGTTGATTTTGACGTCTTGCAATGTTGGTGGATCGACCGATCTTCACGAATCGTCTACCGAGTAACTCGCAAGTGATGAAGTTGACGCCAGAGTTCGACAAAGTTCATGGTTCCGGTGTTGGTGGATGTGCGGGCTGTTCGCAATGAGATCTATCAAGGCGATCCTACGCCGTCCGCAAGCTGACCAAGAATTGGCCACCGGTGCTGGCGATTTCGGTTCGCACTTCCAAGCCCGGCGACAGACGTGAGAGTCGATCGACGAGCCACTCGGCAACCGCGTCGGCGTCTTGTCGAGTCGGACAACGAGCCATCGCTTCGCGGCCACCTTTTCGTTCCAATCGCTCGGCTGCCGCGATAATCGGAGCCGGATCGACAACAATCAAATGGTTGGGCCAGGGCACGACCGGATCGTTGGACCCTTTGCCTGTGTTGCAACTCTTGTGGGCCAATCGCTCGGTCGGCAAGTCGCCCTTGTCCTGTTTCTTCTTCTTGGCTCGGCCCTTGCTGATGCGAGTGTCCAAACTCGCTCCGCGGGGATCGTTGGGCGACATGTCCGGATCGACTGGTTCGTCGCACAGCCAACACCGCCAACCATCGGCTTCGCCCACCTCGTGAAGTTGTCCCATCGGTCTTCCGCCCTGCTGCTGAAAAAATGTTCCTGAATGCGTCTTAATATGTTCCCAAGGTACAGCGGCTCGCCGCTTAGAGAAGGCTAGCAGATTGTGGCGTCGGAGGTTCGACGCCGATAAGGCTGATGGAATTCGATCGGATCGGCGACGAACAGGATTTGCTCGGCGAGACGCGGCGACCCACCAGCTCGCAGTCGAAGGCCGATGATTTCTTGCATCATCCGACCGGCGTTCTGCTTCGCCTTTTCATTGAGATCTGGTGGAATGAAAGCTGTTTCGGTGGATTCAAGTTGTGACAGGACGTTCGCTGCCAATTCGGCTGAATTCATGAGCCGTCGTGTAAGGAAAGAAGTGAGCAGCCGTTTCGTTGGCGATCAGCTTCATTAAGTAGGCTTTTTCAGCAATTGCCGCTTCGACGCACTCCAATCCTGTGACATTCATTCGACACACACAATCCGAAAGAGGCGGTTGCACAACACTGACGCAAAATCGGTAGTGAATTGGCCACGTTCGGTCAGTCGTTTGATCGCTTCATGCAGTCTTGAAATGTGTTCCCGATCCACCGCTGCGTAGGCACTCCCTTCAACAGGTGATTGTGTCCAAATTCCGACTGGCACACCTCCACTTTGAACCGCAGCAATGTACGCTTCCGCATCGGGACCCGTCGGAATTCCATGTTCGCCTATAAGCTGCGTCGGGAATGCAAGAAATGTGAATGGGCATTCGACATTTTGAGTCCGCGTGTCGAAATCGACGAGTGCATCTAGGACAATCGGACCGTTGTACTTTTCTGACATTGCGAAACCGCACTGATAGCTTCGTAGGCAATTGGGTGAACGCTCGCCTTCGTCGACATGCCGAGGATTGAGTCTGCACCGACAAAACTACGGCGATCGAAAAGATTGCATTCTAAGCATTCTCGCCAACCATCGTTAACCGATGTCCCTCCAACCAATTCGGTGGTTCAACCTTGCCGGCAAGTTTACGGATCACACTCTCGGGAACACCGGCCTCGCGATCTCGGTTCTGCTTGAGAATTGTTCGCATCGGTGGCTCCACATAGACCAATTCTAAATCAGCGTTGTAGTCAGCGAACAATCCGGTCCAGCGGGATCGAGTTTGCCGCATAAGGTTTGTGGCGTTGAATGCGAACGATTGGCCTGCTCGCAGATGGGAGACGACCGGTCTCGATTTCCCACCGCAGAGTCACTGAGTGCCTACTCAGGCATCGCTCCAGTGACGATCCAGATGTCTCGGTTGCATCGGATGGTTCGCCAAATACTCAATTCGTCTCGATAGGTAGCCGACGGGTCAGGTCGAACGGCAACTCGCCAATCAATCGTTGACCAGCAGGTTTGGCTGCTTCCATTCGATTTGCGATACAAACACGTTCTTTTCGCCCGGTGTGGTGACTCGCTTTGCTACTACAATCCAACTGATTCCAGGAGTAATGTTGCACACGCCAAAGTTGCCTGTCTCAGCGGTCCCCTGCTTGGGGACAATAACTCGCTCCGTGGCCCGAATCACACGCTTTGTCTTCGGGTCGATCTGGGCCATCACGAGCGGCGCTCGGTGCCGCATAATTTCATCGTTATCGAGACCACGGCGCGTGTAAACGAGGAACAGTGCGTCGGAGTGCGTCAAGAAATGTTGCTGCGTGTTGTAGCTTCCCAGCTCCGCGCCATCGTCGAACAGCCAAGGCTCGGCTTCTGTGTAGTTCAGGCCATCGGTGCTGGTGTTGACGTACGCACCCTTGTCGTTGCGCATGGTCATGAAGTACTGATCCACGAACTTCGCCAACGAAGGCTCGCTCATGCCGCGTCCGAAGTCGAGCTTGTGCTCGGTGCCGTGTTCGACGTAGGTGAGCTTCTCGCCATCGAACTTACAGCGTGCAACGGCCGCGTAGTGGATGCTGTTGTTGTGCTCGCCAAAGTAGATCGGAATCAACACGTCGCCATTTGGTTCCACAAGACATTGTCCGCATCCGGAACGCTTGTAAGGCCACTTGAACGACTTTGGAAAATTAAGCGTCTGCCACGTATTCCACTCCTTGCAACCGGGATCGTAGACCGCATAAAACACGTCGCTCGGGCCACCAGGAACGTCTTTGTTTGTCTTGGTGTCGACTTGGAAGGTGGCGCCGGTAAGCAGCACCTTTCCGGTTTGCGGATGAAACATGGGTGTGGCATCGACTGGTACTTCGTAGATCAAACGACCGTCGCAACTCTCGCGAGTACGAAGGTTGAGCGTCTCTTGCGAAGTCAGTCCCTGCCACGATTTGCCGAGATCGCTGGTGAGCGACGACACGATGCCCTTGTAGTTATGCGTCCCTTCAAAACCGTGCGGTTGCATCGTGAGCAGGATGTTCGGCGAGGTTGCTGGATCTCCACTGGACGCGGGAATTGCAGTGGCGCGAGCTTGGAACCAGTAACTATCGTTAGGGCAGGGGAAGTGAGGCGTTACCTTCGTCGTGTAGTCGACCGACGCCGGCGTCTCGGCAAACAGTGTGGCACTTGCAGTGGTCGCGAGCACGATGGCAACTATGTGCAGCGATCCCAGGTATTGAGAAATACTAAGAAGCGTAGAGTACATCTGGGCCGCCGTTCTGCAGAGCAAGAAGTTGGTGATGCGAGTGAAAGCCGTCGAAGTAGCCCCCCAGGATCAGGGCCATTATAGCCAGAATGCAACTGGAAGTGGGTTCGGGAACTGTCTGAAACAAACCAGCGAGACCCGTAGCAGGAATTCCTGCTTGGTGATGACGCCGAAGGTCTTTGGCGTGTCGCTGTGGCCGAACACAATTTCGTTGTCACCGTCGTCATCGATGTCGGCCGTCCACAGAGCGTGCCCACGAACGAAGCCGGTGGCGATCTCGTGACGAGGCCACGCCTTCGCGAGCGATGAACGCGTCGGATCCGTTCCTTCGGGTTCTAGATAGACCGCGACGGTGTGGCCGTGCATCGGTTCGACGGTGACCAGGAAACGGCGCCCG
>JBGSMN010000214.1:0-2436 GCA_041740155.1 Rhodopirellula sp. | reverse complement strand
GGTAGTGGTGGTGGTTGTTGTGCCATCCCTCCCCAAGCGTCAACAGCGCGACGAACCAGTTGTTCCGGCTGGCATCGGCGGTCGCGTATCGCCGCTGGCCCCACAGGTGACAAGCCGAGTTCACTAGGAAGGTGGCATGGTGCGATAAAATGCTGCTGACGAAAAAGCCCCATACCAGACCACTCCATCCCCCAACCACGAAGCACAGCACGCCAATAGTCAAAGGCGGCACCCAATGGTAACGATCAAGCCAGCGTAGCTCCGAAAAACGGCACAAATCTTTCACTGTCCGCTCGTCCGTGTTATCGGAGTCGCAGGAAAACACCCAGCCGACATGTGCCTGCCAAAGGCTATGGCTGATAGGTGAGTGTAGATCCTCGGGCGTGTCCGAAGTCCGGTGGTGATGCCGGTGGTGAGCCGCCCACCATAGCGGCCCTTTCTGCACGGCGCTGCACCCAAGCCAGGCAAGCACGAACTGAAAGACGCGGCTCGTCTTGAACGCGCGGTGAGACAGGTAGCGATGGTAACCGATGGTGATTCCCACCAATTGAAGCAGATAGACACAGACGCACAGCGCAAGATCCCGCACGTTCACTCCCGTGAGGAACACTCCCAGACAGGCGACGTGCATGAAAATAAAGCCGGAATTCCCTAGCCAAACATGGGCGGTGGCGGAGGGCATCCGCTTTGCGGAAACGATGACATCTTGTTTCGCCAAATCCACGGCAAGAGGTTTCATGTCTATTCTTTCGCCGCGAAACATGGTTTGTTGCTTGAACATTTGCTGGATTCTTTTCCGTTAGCCCCGTGGTTTCTGGCCAGTTCATCGGTGAACGGCATGCCGGAGGCAATCTTCAACAGTTTCTCTCCATCGTTCACGGTTGGAGGCTGGACCTGCCGAGCGAGATCCGTACGAACGCCGGTTTGAACGAAGTCTCCAATTGTCAGATGCACATGCCAGATGCACATGTCAGATGCACATCACATGCCGCAATGGTCTCTTGACTTGTCGCAAGCTCCGTTGCTGACCATCAAGTTTGAGATAAACTCGGCTGCATAGTCGTTAGTGGCCCTTCGTCTACTTCGCCGGTTCGGTAGCACCTAAGACCGTGTATTCAAATCGCGTGGTTGGATCGTCGGCTCTCATCCGTTCGACCGCACCGGGGATCGCATCAATCATCGGCTGATAGACTCCGGCGACCGAGTCCGGCGAGTAGGACGCGAGGATGACGACCAACTCCTTGGGCTGAGGAAGTTGCTTGTAAGCAGCGAACAAAGCGTCTTCAAATTCAGCGGTGCGAGCATCCTGGCCTTGCCGTTCCAAACGAAAGTCAATGTGCTGATGTGCGACCGATAAGGTCACTTTGCGGTCACCGCCAACGTGAAGATTCCAGATCTCAGCGCGTTTTAATAGTTCTTGGTGACCAATCAAGAAACGGATGACGGTTTCAGGTGACTCAGCGGAAAGTGATTCCGCTTGGTTGGTAACTTGCTGAAGCACCGAAGCAACATCGCTGTCGCCGCCCGTCGCATACTGTTGGACTTGCTGGCCAGGTATCGCAAACATCTTGGCGATCGTCTCGATGGCTCTCATCGTTCTTTCACGCTCGGCCTGTTGTTGCCGTCGCAATTCAGTCTGTACTTCACGTAATCGCTCCGCTTCCTGGTCAGCGATGTCGACCTTCTTTTGTAGTGCGATCGACTCATCGCGAACCGTTGTTCGCAATTCCATGAACTGGGCAAAAACGATGATCAATAGCAAATCCACCAATGGTGCTAATTGAAACCGTGTGCGATGTCGTGTCAGTGTGGCTGCGGATCGACCCCGTGGATCACTCATGCGGGATCGCTCCGCTGCGAAAGTTCTCGTTTTGCTTTCGTCACGGTATCGCGAACGTGGCCACGATTTTCGCTCAGTCTCGCGAAACTGGTTTCCCAATAGCTGTGAATCAGCATCAAGATGATGGCTGCCGAAAGCCCCGCGAATGTACTCCAGATCGCATCACCAAATCGTGCGACAATCGTTGAAACGGTGCCAGCATCGGGACCAGCAAGAGCGGCACCGATCGCGCAAATCGTTCCCAGAACTCCGGCCAGCGGATACGCTTCGATCATCGTCCGAGCGACGTTCCAGGCCGTTTCAAAACGCATCGACTGCAGGTACTCACGCCGAGCGTCCAGGATCTGCATCCGTTGTTTGAGTGCTCGCCGGTTGACCGATCCGGGTGGTTCGGACAACACATCCGCAATGTCTGCTAAGAACGCCTCGATTTGGTCGGACAAGTGTACGTGAAAGTCCATTCGGCTGCGGTGCGGTAACTCATCGGTGAACCGCTGCAACGTTTGAGCAATCCGCTTGCGATCATTCCGCGCCCAACCGATCAGCGCGACGAACGCGGCGACATGAACCACCGCTGCGATGACGATCGCGATCGT
>JBGSMN010000194.1:0-3446 GCA_041740155.1 Rhodopirellula sp. | reverse complement strand
CCAGATGCCAAATGGGATGCCAACGAACACGAATGGAGTTACGAACGGAATACATGCAAGTATAGTAGCCGTCCGCCCCATAGCATATGACTCCAGGAGTCCCATTTTGGCGGCACCGATTGCGATCACGATTTGTGTACTAAATAGAGCAGATGCTATGAGCAGCATTATTGATTCAATCTTAGACGGTCCTCCACCCATAAACCAGAAAACCCCACAAACTAGGACAATTGCCGGATATACAGATTGTATCGACGCCATCACAATAAGGGCTGTTGCCGGACGAGCAAGACGTTGTTTAGCAGATTCGACGACATCCAAAGTTGAAGCCAGTCTTGTCGTCGGAGATGCGTACGGATTGGGATCGTTCAGCGGATGGCACTCCTAGGCGTAACGGCGGCCATCACCCGGCACGCGCGAGTAAAACCTCCATTTGAAAATCGGCCGATCGCGTGCTCGGCGTGCATGGCTTTGTTCAAGTAAGCCACTAGCGCGGCAGTTCAGTGATCGAGGTTGCTTCATTGGCTGCGTTAATGTTTTCGTCGCCTCGCCTCTTTCTATTTGTGCTCCTGGAAGCAATCTGAATTCCTACTGCTACCAGCTGATTTTCTGATGTTCACTTCGAAACGTCTTCGGTTGGTGGCGTTTCTCACAGGAGTTTCATCATGTCTATCGACAAACAGCCCTTGTCTCCAATCCTGATCCGCTTCCAACACGATCTACAACTTAACCGGCTCGGCGAACGGACGCAACAATCCTATACGCGGAACGTTCGAAAGTTCTCCGAATTCCTCAAGCGTGATCCCGACTCCGCTTCGGAGGATGACCTGCGAAACTATCTTCTTTTTATCAAAAACAATCGGCAATGGTCCTCAAGTACCATCAATGTCGCCTAGCAAGCCCTCAAGAAGTTCTTCACCATCACATGCCCTCAATCGTGGCGTACTCTTAAGCTGGTAAGGGCTCGCGGTGAAAAAAAGCTGCCTGTCGTCATTTCGATCGGGGAAGTTCATACGCTTCTAAAACTCATCGAAAAGCCCTCCATGCTGTGCTTCTTCACCGTCGTCTACACTTTGGGACTCAGGCTCCAAGAAGCTCTCCATCACCAAGTCTTCGACATCGACTCGAAACGCATGCTGGTTCATATCCATCGTGGAAAAGGAGCCAAGGATCATTTGGTCCCACTGCCTGAGTCCACTCTGCATGTCCTGCGAGATTACTACAGAACCCATCGCAACAAGAAATGGATTTTCCCAACGGAAGGTAAAAACCACTTACAAGCTCCAACCGCCGAAGGGCCCATGAGCGAATCTTCTGTTCAAGGTGTCATCAAAGCCGTTCTCAAACAACTCAACTGGGACCACCGGGGAATCAGCACTCATACGCTTCGACATTGCTATGCAACCCATCTTCTCGAGGGCGGTATCAGTATGAAACTGATCCAGAAGTATCTAGGCCACGCTCAAATGACGACCACGTTGATTTATCTCCACGTCACGACGGTCGGTGAAGAGAATGCAATCGCAAAGATCAACACGATCATGAAGAGGAAGTCATGAACGACTTACAAACCGTTGCGCCATGCCTGCCTACGATCGGTGAAATCTTCCGCACCTACGGGCCAGCCTACTTGAAGAAGTACGCTGACCAGATGCCAGCCGATCAGATCAAAGCGTTGGTTGCAATCAAGCGTTGCCGAACGCCAGACTCGGGAAGCGTCATTTACAAATGTCGGCAGTGCAAGAAACTCCACCACGTCCCTAAGTCGTGTGGGAACCGGCATTGCCCTGTCTGCCAAGGATGTAAAGCCAAGGCTTGGTTGCAAAACCAGCTTCGGCAATTGCTGCCATGCGCCTACTTCATGTTGACGTTTACCGTTCCGGCTGAGTTCCGGTCGTTCATGCGGTCGCATCCCCGCGAATGCTACAAAGCTCTGTTCGAAGCCGCCAAGGAGACTCTCTTTGCATTGGCTAAGGATCCAAAGTACATCGGTTCGCCCAACATCGGCGCCACCGGAGTGCTTCACACCTGGGGCCGCGATCTTAACTACCACCCGCATTTGCACTTCATCGTGCCTGGCGGAGCGATCGGGCCTGATGGCAAGAGTTGGCTGAGTAGTCGTGTCGACTTCTTGATCCCGGTCCTTGCCGCGTCGATCCTCTTTCGAGCCAAGTACAAAGCGATCATGGATCGACTTGGCTTTTCAGCAGAAATCGCAGCGGTAGTTTGGGAGAAAGCTTGGAATGTGAATTGCAAGCCCGTTGGTGACGGCGGATTGGCACTTCGGTATCTGGCACCCTACGTATTCCGAGTTGCGATCAGCAACAGTCGAATCGTCAAGGTGGAACCGGGCGCCGATGGCGCTGGCTTGGTGACGTTCACATACCGCCCTAGCGGTACGAGTTCATACAAGCCGATGACGGTAAGTGCCGAAGAGTTCATTCGTCGGTTCTTGCAGCATGTGCTTCCGAGCGGGTTTCAGAAGGTACGTCACTTCGGATTCGCTCATCCACGAGCCAAGACGAACTGGGAGTGGCTGTCGATGTTGGTGACAGTAACACTGAACATGGTGTACGTCCTGACTGTGGCGGCCAATCCGATCGTGGAAAAGCCGACGTTGAAATGTCCGGAATGCGGCGGTGAGCTGATATGCCTTGGATTAGCGCCAAGTGCACCGCGAAGGTTAACGGAGTTTGACACCAGTTAAGAAGTGACTCAGTTCGAATAACACAAAGCCCCCTTCACTCCGCAGAGTGGATTCGAACGACATTACGATCGTTCTGAGTGGAAGGACTGCGTTGAGGCTGAGAACGGAGTAGAAATGAGATTGCAAGCGACCAAAACAGCATTGCGACCGAGAATAAAATCGATGAGACTTGCGCGATCGAACTGGCTGATCGCACTTCTATCGATGCAAGATGGCTGTCGCTGGCGAAGCGACGAGCCATAGAAGGGGAGTCGGAGGGAAACAATCCCCTTTAGCAAACCGAGTGCCAAAGAGCTCCAATCAGCCACGCTGTCGCGGCGAGGGGCATCCCTTGGAAGTCGAGAACTGCCGCTTGGGCTTCTCGAACATGGGATTAAATTCTGGCTAACTTCTTGAGCTTCCGTGCCTAGATAGAGCAATCAACCGTGGGGAGGCCCGCGTACACCCCTGGAACAACAACGCAGAATCTAATCCTGAATATGTTATTTGGCCAGTGTCACGATCACAGCTTCTATGTCGCGTTCTGTGGTTTCCGTTACTGCCAGCGGATTGGTTTTGTGTACGTAGTAGATCCGATTGTATCGCGGATCGTCAGGGAATGCGTGATCGCCCCCAAAGATGACATTCCAAAGTTCCGAGTAGGCCATCATCCACGAACAAAATAAATCCGCATCCATATTCAAGACCGTCGACGTCCGCACAAACATCTCCTATGACGATTCTTCTTAGCGGCACGACT
>JBGSMN010000166.1:0-43869 GCA_041740155.1 Rhodopirellula sp. | reverse complement strand
TACGTTCATGGACGTCGATCACGTCTTGGTGACGAAGTAGCTCGGGGGTTGAGCGGTAGCCTAAGTCGTGAAAATTTTGCTCCACACCGGCAATGCGAAAACGCATATGGAAGAAAAATGTGACAACATGGGAGTTTTTTGAAAAAGTGAGGGCACTCCCAACCATCGCTTTGGCATGAGAGTCGGTTCGGAACGGAATTCGCATCTCACCACGAATGTTCCTAATTTTAGTGAATTCGTTGCCAAGCTGGCAGTCGCCTGCGTCGGCGTCGAAATCAACATCAAACGATCGCATCCTCGTGCTGAGGGGTTTGCCGCAATGTTATTCAAATTGTTAGCCGCCTTCATTCTGATTCCATTAGTCGAACTGGTGCTATTGTTACGAATGGCCGAAGCGACGAATTGGTTGACGACTTTAGCAATCGTGATCATCACGGGGGTGATCGGTTCGATCTTGGCGCGGAGAGAGGGCTTGGCCGCGATCTTGCGTTTTCGCGAAGCGCTCGCGGCAGGTCGCATGCCTGGCCGCGAGATTCAAGATGGATTGATGATCGCGTTCGCGGCCGCATTGTTGCTAACTCCTGGTTTGATAACCGACGGACTCGGTTTTTTTCTGCTGACCCCCTTCGGCAGGCGGACGGTCGGTGGCTACTTCCGCCGACGTTATGCTGGCCGATTCCAAGTCAGCACTTCGGGGTTCGGTCGCAATGCGACAACGGCCAACGAGCAGGGTGCTGATCCTCCGAAACGACCTAACTCCAGCCCAGGGAACGATCGTTTTACAATTGACTCGCCCAGCTTCGGCCCCAAGCAAAGTCAACCGCACTGACCTCGCCACCGATCGACACGATCCAGTGGCAGAGGCCAGCGACACATCGTATTGTCGTTGCTATGGTTCGTTTTATGCTTCGTCGAGCAAATCAACGGCCACGAACGCTTGACCTTCGAGCATCGATAGTGAGGCACCCCCACCGGTGCTGACGTGGCTGACTTGATCAGCAAAGCCCAGTTGCTCAACGGCCGCCGCACTGTCACCGCCGCCGATGATGCTGATTGCATCGGAATCGGCGACCGCTTGCGCGACGGCTTTTGTGCCTGCATCCATCGGCGGTTTTTCAAACACGCCCATGGGTCCATTCCAAACAATTGTCTTGGCACCTTTGATGATTTCGGCGTACTTCTGGGCGGTTTCGGGACCGATGTCCAAACCTTCCATATCATCAGGAATCTCGCCAGCGGCCACGACTTTCTTGTTACAACCAGCGATGTTTTTGAAATCGTCGCCGCAATGCGTGTCGACTGGCAAATGCAACTTGCCATTGCTTTTGGCGAGCAATTCTTTGGCCAAGTCGATTTTGTCTTTTTCGACCAAGCTGCCGCCGACCTTGCCGCCCTGTGCCAGCGAGAAGGTGTACGCCATCGCGCCGCCAATCAAAATCGCGTCACAGACGCCGAGCAAGTTATTGATCACGTTGATCTTGTCACTGACTTTCGCGCCACCCAGGATCGCGACAAAGGGGCGGGCGGGGTTGCTGATCGCATCGGAGAGATACTGAATCTCTTTAGCGACGAGATGACCGACGACGCGCGGTTTGCCCGCCATTGCTTGCGGCACGGCGACCATGGACGCGTCTTCGCGGTGACAGGTTCCAAAGGCGTCGTTGCAATACACGTCGGCCATGCCAGCGAGTTTACCAGCGAATTCAGCGTCGCCTTTTTTCTCGCCTTTATTAAATCGCAGATTTTCCAGCACAAGGACTTCGCCCGCTTTCAAACTGGCGGCTTTGCTCTGGGCATCGTTACCAACCGTGTCGCTGGCGAAATGCACGGGACTGCCGAGCATCTCACCCAAACGCGTGGCGGTTGGCGCGAGCGAGAATTTGTCGTCGCCTTCGCCACCGGTGGGCCGGCCAAGGTGGCTCATCAGGATCAATTTGCCACCGCGATCGAGCACGCTTTGAATGCTCGGCAGGGCCATGCGGATGCGACGGTCGTCGGTAATCGCGTTTTGTTCATCAAGCGGGACGTTGAAATCGACTCGCATCAGCACGGTTTTGCCTTTGACGTCGGTTTGGTCGATTGTTTTTTTGGCCATCGGGAGAGTGCTCCTGTTTAGGAAAATATCTGGGAAGTGGTTGTTTTATTGGAAATTCCGGTTGTCGGTTGCCCAGTATCGGACAGATTCATGGACTCGCGAAGGGGCCGACAGATTTTCCGAATCCTCAGCTTGGTTTTCTCACGTCCTACCATCGGCACAACCGAAACTTAGGAGAGCATCCTGCGGCTGAGTTATGCCGTATCCGATGCCGGTGTGCCTGCGACCTTGGTGGAACGAGTCGCAGGCTGATCGTGAACTTTGAGCGAAATCAACGCAATTAAACGGGGGTGGTGCTGGTGATCTCCAGAACCATGATGAGAAATTCATGCACGCGTTTGACCAAGCGGTCCGCTCGGCTGATAGCCGGGTGTCTGGTTACGATCGTCGTCGCTCAATTCGTCGATGCCTCGCCTGTGCGAGGCCAATCGCCACAACCGCCGCAGCGTCGATTTCCGACCATGCCGGGCTGGGGTCAGGACGACGCAGGCCCGCGGATCGGCTCGCCTGCCCATCGGGCGGAGATCCTGCAAGCCTTGCCGATGGATCGCTTGACGCCCGCGGCCCGTGCTCAGATTCTTGGGATCGCCGAGAATCCGACGTTGTTTCGACAACTGCCCCGAGAAGAGATCGTGTGCGATCAAGACATGTTCCTGTTCTTGACTCGCAATCCCGATGTGTTGGTGGGATTGTGGGACTTGATGGACATCACCCAAGTTCAGTCGCGTCGAATCGGTCCCTACCAACTGGAAGCCAGTGACGGGGTCGGCACCTTGTGCAAAGTCGATTTAGTGTATGGCGACACAAATCAACACATTTTCGTGGTTGAGGGATCCTACGAAGGCAAAATGGTGCCATCAACCATCCGCGGCAAAGGCGTGTTTGTGTTGCATTCGGAATACACCGTGAACGAAGATGGCGAAACGACTGTGTCGGGAACACTCGATTGTTTCGTGCAATTGGAGAGTCTCGGTGTGGATCTGATCGCCCGCACGCTCAGCCCGATCATCGGACGTTCAGCCGACAGCAACTTCACGCAAACGGCGCACTTCATCGCTCAGGTCAGCCAATCGAGCAGCCACAATCCGTCGGCGATGCTGGACATTGCCGATCGGTTGCCGCAGGTGGAACCGCCAGTACGAAAGGCGTTCGCGGACACGATCGTCACTGTCGCTCGTCGCGGCCAAGTCGGTGGACGCAGCACCGCATCGCGAGCAGCGAGCGACCGCCAGGCCGCTGCGGATGCGGACGAGATCAATCGCTGAACCGTTGAAGTTCAGTTGCTAAAACAAAAAAAGCCGGAAACGTCAGTTCCCGGCTTCTCTTTTGAATTGGTGCGAGCGGAATCACCCAACTCGCAAATGGTTTGGCCTAGCGACTAGGGAGTGTCTGCAGCAGCAGTCACCTGCGGAAGATCTTTCAACTCTGGTTTCGCCATGGCAACGCCATCGGTTGATTCAGGAATCGGTGGCATCGCAGCAGGTTTAGGAAACGCGGATTCTGCGATGGCGTCCAGGTCACCCTTTTGATCTTCTGGTTTGAGCATTGAGTAACCACCTTCTCGCAGGTCGTAGCGTCCCCAGTAAACCCGGCGGACGGGGTTGTAGTAGTAGACGTAGTGTGGACGCGAGGGATAGTGGATGCAGTAGTGATGGTGGTAAGTCGTGGTCGTCACTACCGGCTGGTATTGGTAGGTGCTGTAGTAGTAACTCCGTGTGGGGTGATAATTCCACGAAGAGTAGGTTTGACGATAACCGCCCGCCTCGGCAGTGGATGCATTGTTGAATGCAAAAATTGAGGCGGCGATCAGGCACAACTGGCAGGCTTGTTTTGCGAAACGGGACATGGTTGAACTCTCCAGAAAGGGGGCAAAGGATTTGCTGTGAACGGCTGTTTCAAAAGTGCGACTCACTCAGTCGCGGTTCATTATACCTATGCAATTCGGGGGGAGAGAGCGGACAATCCTTTTTTGAAAGTTTTCGAGATAAATCGATTCGCTCAAGCCAGTGTACAGACGATTGCTTCTGTGGCATGAATTGATCCTGCTCAGCTTTGCTGGCGGAAAGCTTTGATGGCTTGATCAACTCGTGCTCGTCGGCTGGTTTGAGCTTCCCAATACTCAATCAATTCGGCGAGCTGTTTAGTATCGGCGACATCAACGCTGTCATGTTCGGCAAGATCTCGACGGACAAAGAACCTCTCCAGCTCGTAAAGCAATCGTTCAGCGGTTGCCCCCACACTCAACTCGTCGAGTTTGTTGAGACAATCGTCTAAACAGACACGTGCCTGTTCAAGTTGGCCGAGTCGGCGATAGGCCGTGCCAAGGTCACCCCACACGATGGCCTGATGAAGCGATTCCGGTGGCAAGTGCTGCGTGACTTCAAGCGATGTCAACAATTCGACACTTTCGCTGAAGCGACCAAGTTGCAACAGCGACGCGGCTCGTGCAGCAAGACAGATTGAGATGCCAACACTGTCATCAAGTTGCTGGTAGATCTCGAGCGCCTGAGTGAGTATTTCACAACATTTCTGACTGTCGCCAGCATCGTCTGCGGCGAGCGCACGGTTATTGAGTGATTGCGCAAGCGTTGGCAAATCGCCTAGCCGACGACTGATCCGTTGACAGCGATCGTAATCCTGTTCGGCGGATTCATAGTCACCGCTTTCCGCTGCCGCTGCCGCACGTCCTAACAGGGCTTGTTGCAAATGACGCGGATCGGCATTTTTCGCCGCTCGGGTTTGTTGACTGAGAGCTTGATCAAACAAGTTGCGTGCCTCGGCAATGCGTCCTCGCTGCAAAGCAATCTTGCCTTCTTGAACCGTCAACCCAGGAATGAGTTTCTTGATCGCACCTTCGTCGTCTCCGCCTGACTCGATCGACGTACTCAGGCCAACGGCGCCGAGGCTCTGCGCCTGGGCGAGCAATTCCATGGCCTTTGATAGATGCCCGAGTCGCCGTTGGTATTCAATCAAATCCAACATGACGGCAATCCGTTCGGCATTGTTCAGTCTCACATCATGGGCCGAATCCAAGATCGACTGAAGCAAACCCACGGCCTCTGCACTGCGACTATGTCGAAACAAAAGTTGAGCCAACAAACATCGCGTGTCGACTTCCCAGGCAAACATTTGTATCGCGGATGCCGCGTCGCCAGCTTTCGCATTGGCAAAGATCTCCAGCAACTCACGACAAAGAGTTTCCGCCTGCTCTGTTTCTCCGGCCAACCGTTTCGCATCCGCTAGACGGACCATCATTTCAATTCGATCTTTGCCAGAACTTAGCGCCAGCCCTGTTTCAATCCGTTCAATTCGCATGCGACTATCCACTTGATCGGCGACCAAACGATCCGCGACCAAAATCGCGCGAACGCATTTTTGACGAAGCTCGACGGAGGTCGCGTCATTGGAAATTTTGGCAGCTTCCGTCATGAGCCAGGTCGCCGCTGCCCACAAGTTCGTGGCAAAGTGACGTGCGTCGATTGGCGAAGCAGGTGCGGGTGCCGTCAATAACTGGTCAAGCATCTCAGAGGCGACACGATCTCGCTCTCTGGGCTGGATGATCTCGAGCACATACCGACGGACGGTGTTGTCCGCGTGAATGTGCATCGTCTCGTCGTCCTCACGCAATCGCAACAATTGGCGTTCCCGCAATTCGTCGATCCAGTCGAGCGGTTCTTCATCAGCCGTGTCTGAGTCACCATCAGCCTCGCCTAAAGTTGAGATGAGAGACTCGGCGATCTGCATAGAAACCGGTGCGGGCCAAATCGCCAATGCCCACAGTGTTCCTCGCTGTGCAAGGCCGAGTAAATCCACGCTCCATCGGACCACATTGCTAAGCGTGCGATGTCGATCGGGGCGATCAATCCGGTTGCTTTTAAGCACGCCGAAGGATTGCGACAATCGTTGGAGCAGACTTGGAATCGTCAGCACACCGACGCGCGCGGCCGCCAATTCAATCGCTAACGGGTTGCCATCAACCAGACGACAAATTTCACTGATCTCTTTTCGCATTGACGCCGATATCGCTAAATCAGATCGGACAGCGCTAACCCGACGTATGAATAGCTCCACTGCCAACTCCGCCCCTTCGATCGGCAGTGGTTCGAGCTGTAACACCCGCTCACCATGAACTCGTAGTGGTAGATGGCTAGTCACCATCAACTGTAACGCCGCGTTTCGCGACAACCAATCACTGATTTGTTCCGCTGTCGTGCGAATAATCTGTTCCACATTGTCGAGCACCAATGTGACCGGGCCACGCACTGCGATGATCTGGGCGACCCGGCGTCGCGAGGATTCTTCGGGTGTCTGAGCTGTCCCTAGCGACGATAAAACGGCGGCTGCCAATTGATCGGCATCCATCGCCGTCGCGGCATCGACCCAATAGATATCGCCCTGCAATTTCGGAGCGAGCTGTTTCGCGATCATTGCGGCTGTTTGTGTCTTACCGATACCACCCATTCCGGTCAGTGTTAGCAAACGATGATTCACGTCGCTGAGCCAGTTTACCGCTGATTCGATCGCGTCATCGCGGCCAACCAAATCCGGCTCGCTCCAGGGACAGCCAATCAAACGACCGCCACCTGCGGATCGTGTTGAAAGCAGGTTTGAATTGAGTGCTTCATCGGCAAATCGCTGAAGGTCACCTGCTAGTTCAGCGGCAGTCGCGTATCGATCTTCGATACGCTTGGATAAACAACGCATACAAATACGAGCAAGCTCCGGCGAGATATCGTCACGCAGTTGGCCTGGCGGCATCACGCTGCGAGTCTGAATCGCTTCAATCACACGTGATGTTGACGACGCTTGAAAAGGCAGCTCTCCCGTTGTTAGTTTGTATAGCATCACACCGAGACTCCACACATCACTGCGACCATCGAGGTGATGTGTCTCACCAAAACTCTGCTCGGGTGACATGTAGGCGGGCGTGCCGAACACGCGGCCCTCAAGCTCTTCCTGCTGACTACGGCGAATCGCTAAACCGAAATCTAAGATCGTCGGATTGTTACGCGCATCGACAAGTACGTTTTGGGGTTTCAGATCACAGTGAATCAGTCCCGATAAATGCGCGTGATGCACCGCGCGACTAATTCTCGCCATTACACCCGCCATCACCCGGTCCTCACGAACTTCCGACTTCTGAGCAACCTCACGCCACCAGACGTCCATCGGTTGACCGTCAACCAGACGCATCACCAAATGGACTTGCTCTCCCTCCACAACGACATCATAAATCGTCATCAAATCAGGGTGATCGAGCGCCGCAGCCAACCTGGCTTCGTCAATCATCGCGTCACGATGTGCGAGGTTTCGGGCTAACTGTGGATGAAGTGTTTTGATCGCAACGCTTCGCCGAAGCTGTTGATCGTAGGCTTTCCAGACGACACCAAAGCTGCCCTCACCGAGCAATTTCTCACGCTGGAAACGCGATCGTAGACCTTCCCAGCTATCTGTCGCGATCTCATCGGTAACGGTTGACTCTGTCGTTCGCACCACGGTCATCATCGGATCTTCATCCGCTGGAATCGCTTGGTTGATCTCGCGGACGCTATCCAGCAGCACGGAAGACTGTATCGATAGAGTGGATGTTGCCGCCCGCTCAGCTGCCAACCAATCTGGCAATTGACGCAAAAAATCGGCGTGCGCGTCTGGTGATGGAAAGCGGCTTGCAGGATAGGCCGTTCGCCATTGTTCTTCTGAAAGCGGCTCACCGAAACGCTGTCGCAAACGCCACTCGTCTTTGATTAAATCGGCCGTCAAGACCAACGATGGATGCTCAGCGAGGTACGATGTCAACGGCTTCGTCAACACCTCTGGAGATCGAAAGCGATACTCCAAATCGATGCGCACAAGCTCCAGCAGCAAGTCGTCAGCGTCGTTGGCCAGTTCGCGATTGCAAGCTAAGAAAGTGTTGATATCAGGCGGCGATCCGGCCAGCCAAATAGTTTCAAATTCATCAAGCAACGATTCGTCGCTCAATTTTTTTTGAGCGAAACCGTCTTCCATGAAATCAGCAGAGCTCATGTGGCCATCGCGTCAAGTCGTTCCTGCCAACGCGATCGAATCTTGTCGAGCACGCGACGCACGGTACGTTCGCTACGACCGACCGCCTCGGCAATCTCTGTCATCTCGTAGCCCTGCATGCGCAGCCGAACAATCTCATTCTGGTACGGCTCCAAATCGCTGGTTACGAGAGCGAATTCATCCATCACAGCCGCTGCGGCATCGGGCAATGGTTCCGAGGCAGCAGCCTCAAAGCATTGCACATTCTCATCGCCAAGATGGCTGTTGACCGATCGCTCAGCATCCATTCCTCGTTTCGCCGCACGGTGATGGGCGACTCGGCGGCGAAGTTTGTTCAGAGACATAACAACCAACAATCGCCACAGGTCTCCCGTTTGATCAACTTGAAATTTGTCTTTCTCCACACCCACGAAAAAGCTGCGAAACGCGGACTGCACAATGTCCTCAGCATCCACTCGTCGGGATAACCGAGAGCTCATACGGCGATGAACCATCGTGATCAAACGTGACACGTACCGATCAAATAGTTCTTGCGAAGCAACTTGATCGCCTTGGCGACAGCGGTCAACGAGATTGATAGATTGTTCGTCCATCAGAAATGCAATTGTAGGTAGAAATGGTCGAAACGGCTGTTCATGTCTCGCTGCCATTGTATTCATCGAGACCGCGTTTTGTCCCCCCTGAGCGCGAAAGAATTTCCAGGCCGTGACTTTTTACTGCGTTAAGTTTCGATTGCAGGCTGATTTCCAAGAAATATTGGCCGCTCGATCGCCGCGTTTTGCATAAATAGGGTGAGCAGCCATGAAAAGCAGTTTTCCTGGCGAAGATCCACGCCCTCCATCCAATGCACGAACTAGAACATGAAAATTCGATCAATGATGAGCGCCGCCGCCCTGACGCTGTTGATTTCCGCAACAGCTCTCGCTTGTGGTGGCGGGCAGTATGCCCCTGCTCGCTATGCCACTCCAGCATACTATTCCGGTCATCGTTCTCATGTGGACTATCGGACTCCGCATTACCGAACTCCCGCTCCCCTGCATCAACATGTGCCCGAACTGCCACCGCCAGCACCCAGCGTGAATGGTCCCGAATCGTTCCCAGAAGTGTCACTCGATCAGCTCAAAGGAAACGAGCAAATCAAATTTCAAAACGGCAAGCTGTTCGTGTTCGACGCCAACGGCGCGTTCATTGGGATCCTGCGCTAAGAGTGTCCCCACAGGGACAACGTTTGCATGCCATTCACCCATTCTTTATGGGTGAATGATTGCGGACCGAATTACGATCGGAACTTTCGCCAAATTAGGACTGTAGGAGCTTTGTGGTGCTGGAGGGGCTTTGCTGAATTGTTGAGAATTTTGGAGAAGGTGTGAGCGATGCCTGCGATGGGGCTGAACAATGAACGCCATTCCGCAAGAGGGACACAACTTCTTTATGCCAACGTATTTTGTGTCTTTAATTAAAATACGGCGAGTACAACCAGGACGTTCGAAATGATATTGCACTGGGGAATCTCTCATATTTGAGATCAATCAAAAACATCAGATCATTTAACTTTGGACTCGCATCTTAATAGATAGATGGGAGGTGGGGTTTCGCCAGGGCACAGGTTTGCGGTTGATTGAGGTGCTTCGGTTTCTGAACGCGACGTAGCCTGGAATAAGCATTTCAGAACAAGGTCGGCGCACCGAAGAGAGGATTGCGGATCTCAATAGTTGGCTAGCATCTGTTATCGCCGCATTTCATGCGAGCCTGCAGGCGGATTCGAGGGAGTGGACGCACTCGCTGGCGTTGCCTGTGAAGTCGAAGCCGCTTCATGAATCCATCGCTTACATGGGTACGCGTACGGAAAACCAAATCTGCAAGCAGGGGCGACACAGGTAAGTTGCGTTTGATTGTGGAGACGGTCCCGGGACGACTGCCAAACCACGTGGGCATGCCCTAAAATCCAACCGCCTGCCCCGCAGTTCAATTTGGAACAACGCACCAAGTCAATGAACGACTACCAAAAAAAATACAAAAAGCTGTCCCTGCCCAGCCGCAAGCTGCTCCAAGTGGCTGCGTTTCAGCACCAGGCTGTGCAGCATTACCAACTGGCCAATCAAGTCAAGCCATTCGGCATTCAGCAAAGCAACGGTCGGCCCTTAACACAATCGCTGACCCGCGAGTTCGTCAGCGACTGGAAAACGCGAGGTTTACTCAGCCAGTACGCCTCAAGGCCCCATCCCGAACTGATGGATATGCTGATTCGCGACGGGCTCTCTGGTGACCATCCGCAGTCGCTGTTGCAACTGGCACGTCCCTCTCAAACATGGGGGCAACGCGACGCATGGGTCAATTTCTTCGTCGCGTTCTATTTGCAAGACGGAAGCGCTTGGAAGGAAGCACGACGGAACGTCGCTGATGGCTCTGTGCCACTGCTGTCACCTTTTTCCAAGGCGGTTTTCAATCAACTCACACCCGAGTTCCAACATGAATATTTCTCTTTCGTGATTCCGGCCTGGATCGCATCGGGCGATGTCGACGCAGAAGCAGTTTCGTCCTTAAGTCGACTCCTTGAACACGACGGACCACTGCCCGAGAAGCTGTTGCCGCGATTGTTGGAGTGGGCGATGGCCTCGGGCGACCAATCCTTGTTGGAACGAATCAGCAAACAAATCGCTGGCAAGATGCAAGACGTCGAAGGATGCCTGCGATTGTTTCAAGGCAAATTCGATACGGCCTTCGATCTGCTTTCGGGGACCCTTTCCAATCGAACCAGCAAACGTACGCTGACCAAACTCGGCGAATTGCCTTCCGTGCTGATGATACTTGCGGCCGTTGCGGAGCACTCGAGCGTGGATCAGCAACAAGCGATCAAGGCAATGGCGACGGCGCTGAAGTCGGACAAGATGCCGTATGCCGAGGCGTTCAAAGTGGCTCAGCTTGGGTTTCTGTACACAAAAGCTCCCGGTGACACAGGCAAGTTAATTGCGGACTTGAATTCAGTCGCCCGCACCCCGTTTGCCAAATGGGCGGCCGGATATCTGCAAACTTGGTTGGCCAGCGACGCCGACAGCAAATCCCAAGTCAGCGGATTGATTGACGCAGGAGGCTCATTCCGAGCTGGCGGTTGCAGTTGGCTGGCGGCTGAAACTTATGCAACCGCAGGCCGGTCCAAGTTGGCAACGGCCAAGAAACATCATGAACTTGCCGAACAACTCCATCGCGAGCTTGGAACCGCAAGCTTGCTCGATTTGGTCAAACCCGAACCGCCATGGGCACGGACGCTCAATGCAATCGCTTTGCTGGGAACTCAGGGCAAGCCATCGAGCACGACGAACGCGGGATCGGAACCGAACGAGCGACTGATTTATGAAATCCAGTACAACCAACATGACTTCCAACTCGATGTTTACCATCAGGTCAGCAAAGGATCGCAATGGTCCAAGGGACGCAAAGTCGCGCTGGCGCGGCTGTACCATCAAAAGTCCGAACCCGAGTTTGCATTCTTGACGGCTGAAGATCGTGCCCTTTGTCAAACGCTGAGGCACTGGACCGAACGCGGTTCCTACGGCTATCCCGAAGAGTACACCGAGTTCGAAACTCGTTCGGGCGCTCGCGCCCTGATCGGACATCCGCGAATCTTCCAACCCGGCAAACGAGATCATCCACTGGAGATCGTCGAAAAACCGATCGCGTTGGTCGTCCGCCAAGTCGCCGATTCACAGATCGAACTGGTCTTGGAACCACAGCCGAAAAACGAACAAGCAGTTCGGTTCACGAAGACTGGACCCACCGAAGTGGCGATCACGATGTTTGAGCCATCGCACCACACCTTGCAAACCATGTTGGGCAAAGGGTTCCGCGTTCCAGCAACCGCCTCTACCAAAGTGCTCCAAACGATCACGCAATTGACGTCCGTGGTGACGATTCATTCGGAGATCGGCGACCTCGATCGCGGCAAGAGCAACCAAGGCAAAAAGTCAAAAGGCAAGCAGGGGCAAGCCGAGAATGAAGCCTCCGCCGATGAGATCGCCACCATCACGCCGGCCAAGAAAGTCGAGGGCGATCCGCGACTGCACCTTCATCTGTTGCCCAGTGGTGAAGGGTTGCGAGTCGATTTCTACGTGCAGCCGTTCGGTTCCGCTGCGTCCAACGAGGCAACTCAATCAACCGCTTTGGTGGGCCCGGCATGTCGGCCCGGCGAAGGTGGAACGACTTTGTTTGCGACCATCGACGGCGAAGCAACATCGGCCCATCGCAGTTTGCCGAGCGAAGTCCAAAACGCCCAAGCGCTGATCGAACAATGCCCGACCTTGGCAAGTCATCTGACGGAATCGTGGACAGCAATGTTTCCAACGCCGATCGAAGCGCTCGACCTGTTGCTCGATCTGGATCCTTTTGCCCAAAGTGAAATTGTCACAGTGCATTGGCCCAAAGGTCGATCGCTGCGTTTAGCCGGCCAGGCAAGCGAGTCAATGATGAGAGTAAGAATCCGTCGTGATCACAATTGGTTCGCCGCGTCAGGCGAACTCAAGATCGACAAGGATCGCTCCATCGACATGATGCAATTGCTCGACTTAGTCGCGGCGTCACCGGGCCGTTTCATTCAGCTCGGTGATGGCGAGTTCATCGCGTTGACGAACAACCTGCGTCAACGAATCGACGACTTGCGAATGTTCGGCGACGGTCGTTCGGCCAAAGGCAAGTTGCGTTTTGGAGCCGTTCACGCGGGATTGCTTGAAGACCTCGGTGAGATCAACGTCACCTCCGACGCTCATTGGAAGAAATGCTTGCAGCGTATGCGCGACTCGACTGAGATCGATGTCCAGGTTCCTGAAACGTATCAAGTCGAGCTACGTTCTTATCAACACGAAGGAATCGGCTGGATGCAACGACTCGCCGCTTGGGGAGTCGGCGGTTGCCTCGCCGATGACATGGGGTTGGGGAAAACCGTGCAAGCGATCGCTGTCTTGTTGCAACGCGCCGCCGACGGGCCAGCCATCGTGGTTGCTCCGACCTCCGTGATTCACAATTGGAACGACGAGCTCACACGCTTCGCGCCGACATTGCGACCGCAGATTTTGGCCGAGTCGTCACGCGCGAAACTGCTGGACTCACTCGGTCCTCGCGACGTGTTGTTATGTTCGTATGGTTTGATGCAAAACGAAATCAAATCGCTCGAGAAGATTGAGTTTTCATCACTGTTTCTGGACGAGGCCCAAGCGATCAAAAATCCGACGACTCAACGTTCCAAAGCCGCCAAGCGGTTGTCCTCCGATTGCCGGTTTTTGCTGACGGGAACTCCGATGGAAAACCATCTGGGCGAGTTATGGAATCTGATGGACTTCATCAATCCAGGGCTGTTGGGCACCGCCGAGAGTTTCCAAGCACGATTCGCGATCCCGATCGAACGTGACGGAGATCGACTCGCCCGTCAAAGTCTCAAACGATTGGTCGCGCCCTTCATCTTGCGTCGCACCAAAGCTCAAGTGCTCGCCGAACTCCCCGCGCGAACGGAGACGACGCTGCGGATCCAACCGAGCGACGAGGAAGCAGCGTTCTACGAAGCCGTCCGATTGCGAGCGGTCGAAAAGTTGGCCGAGGCGGCCGAAGGCAAACCCAAACCGCTACAGATCCTGGGCGAGATCATGCGGATGCGGCGAGCGTGCTGCCATCCCAAGTTGGTCATGCCGGAGACAGACATCGAAGGATCCAAGTTGGCTCAGGTGCTCGAGACGATCGACGAACTTCGCGGCGGCCACCATCGCGCGTTGATCTTTAGCCAGTTCGTCGACCACCTGCATATTGTTCGCGAGCAACTCGATGAGCTTGGCATCGCCTATCAGTATCTCGACGGCAGCACCCCGGCCCGCACTCGCAAGAAGTCGGTCGACGCCTTCCAAGCGGGCGAGGGCGACGTCTTTTTGATCAGTTTGAAAGCTGGCGGCACGGGATTGAACCTGACGGCAGCGGACTACGTGATCCATCTCGACCCATGGTGGAATCCGGCAGTGGAAGACCAAGCATCCGATCGCGCCCATCGCATTGGCCAACAGCGTCCGGTGACCATCTACCGCATGGTCCTCGCCGGCACCATCGAAGAGAAAATCTTGGAACTGCACGCGACCAAACGCGATCTTGCCGAAAGCCTACTCGAAGGCACCGATCGCAGCGGCAAACTTTCAACGGAAGAACTACTGCGGCTGATCAAGCACTGACTTAACTGAATTAGCCGTTTGGGCGATAGCCCCGGTGAAGTGGGAACCGTGGCTATCGGGCTGTTGGTTTAGTCGTTTAACAGTTAGCCGTAGGCGTACTATCCGACATCAGAGTACGCCTTTGGCTGACTGTTGAACAAAAGAGAAAAGTGATTCATCGAATTCAACAACTCGCTATCGCCAAAACGGCTAATAAGCCGAACCACTTCACGAGACATGCTTAGTGGAACGTCGAATATGCGTGGCGAACCGCGCAAGTATGGTAGAACGAGTCTCCGAGACAACAGCATCCATCGATCAAGTGTGACCACTTCTGGCCGATCGCGAGCAAGGTATGACTCAAACACGAAGCGTGAAATAGCCTCGTGTTTCCGCCATCTCTTCGGTCCGTTCGTCGTCGCCAAACGGCCTGCCTCGCTTAACGCTGGTTCGGACTGAATCGCTTACCGTTGTGGTAGCTCGGGTCGTTCGGCGAGATACGCTTGCACCGTGTCGGCGAGGCTGGCCCCGACCGCCCGATAACCTGTCGTGGTGCTGGCGGGCGAATTCCAAATGGTTTCCAAACACAGGCTCACCGTGTCCGGGTTGCCATTCATGCTTACCCAATTAGCACTGATTTGTCGCCACAGCGGATGATAGTTCGCCCCGGTGACTTTGGGCTTGCTGCTCATCGGGACCATCGGGCGGATCTGCCGAATGTTCATATAAGCTAAATCAATGAACCGGTCGCGAAGACCAATCATCGGCTCCTGTAAAAGGTCCTTTGGAAGGATATAGAAAAAAGTGGGATCACCGGGAGCGGGGTTGTGCAGATCCAGGAAAACGCTCATCCGTTCTTCAATAATTAAATCCTCAATCAATCGTTGGGCCGCCAATGTCTCATTCCAATGAGGTTCGGGGGACCAGTCGCGATTATGGTCATGTGGGATCGCGTTCTTGCCTCCGTTTCCGGTCGCGGTATTGTCCACGTCCATGATGGGAATCACAAATGTTTCGGCATGTTGTCGCAGCCACGCTGCATTCGGATCGTCGCTGACAATCCATTCAATGAACCCTTGTGCCACCCAACTTGAGCCGCTCTCCCATGCGTGCTGGCGAGCCTGGACCCACACACCAAAGCGTTCTTTTGACGGTCGGCTGCCCTCCCGCACGTGAAGCATGGGCACCGGGCGGCCTCCGCGGGAACGACAAAGCTCCCTGGCGGTTGCACAAGAAGAATCGCTGGCAACTTTCTGCACGAACTTCTCAGCGGTCATTGGTGTGTAGGGCGGGCCCCAAGCCACATACAGCGACGAGACATTCGGTTTCAGCTTGTAGATCATCGACTCGCCCTGACGGGCCCCCGCGTCGGTGTGCAGCCAAGACTCGCCGTCCACCGAATAGGACGCTTGAGCGGGCATCGCCCATGACGATTCGAGTGGTTTTTGTTGCCCAATCGTGGCGTTGGATCCTTGCAAACGCAACGTGATCTCTTCATCGGGGCCGATTCCATCAATGCGAAAGCACCACCAACAAGGCCAACCACGTTCGGGATCTCCTCCAGGCTGAAAACTGATCGTCCGCTTTCGTTCGTCAATTTCGACTTCACGAACCGACGCTCCTTCAAAGTCTGCGACAACCGTCAGCGATTCCATGGCAAGACAACGATGAGATAATGGCGAGCACCCAACCATGAGCAAAAGAATCGCTAGTGCTCGATAATTCATGACAAATTTCGGTTTGAAGGGAAGATGTATCGGAATGTGGAATGTCGGTATCACGGTGCCGTTGAAACTCGCATGAAGACGACTTCGCGGCGTCCGCGAACGATCCCCATGAGAATACCTGGATCGTCGTCATCCCAGACAATTCCCTAGCCCGCGATCGGTGCTGGCAAAGTAGCAACATGTTTGAGTTCGCCGCCGTCGGCTCACAAAGGTTATACCGAATGATTTCACCCGATGTGCTTAGCTTTATCGACGAACGCTACCGACCAGCAGGTGGCGGCGAAATATTATCAACTGCCAAATCGCCTGACTTCGTAGTTTCGTTGCCTCGGATAGTTCGTCGCGTTTTAATGATGGTGCGTCCCGATTCTTGCTGACGTTTTCGCAGAGCGGCTCCAAATGTCTCGATGGTCCCTCCCGCTTCGGCAAGTAGTATTCGGCGGGTTTCATGTAGGTCGTCAAGAATCTTATTCGTCGTCATCGTCGCAGCTCCCTAAAAATTCGGTCGGCGTACAAATCAGCAAATGCCCAAGCCCTTCATCTTCTAGCAGACTGTAGATTCGGGGAAGCTCGTGTGCGTTTGCAATGTGGCGACAGTTGAGCGTCAAGAGATATTTTGCACCCCCCCGGTGCGGCAGCGGCAACATGAAACGCGTCGGCGATTGCTTTTTCCGGCATTGTGTGTGCGGCGATTAGTCGATGAGCCAATGACTCGAAGTCTTCGTTAATGTCGACAAGCGGTAGCCCATCCAGAAGCTTGAGTCGATCTGCCGCAGCATACGGATCGCCGTCACCAGCCTCCTCGAGAGTGAGTTGTGACGTGACTAACTCGAATGCGTGCCGCATAGTCGCCCACCAATCACGGGCTTGTTGCTGGGGTCCGGCAATGGCGATGTCACGACTAGGCCACGCAGTGGCGTAGCTGACGATCGAAGTTTCAATGTAAAGTTTGTCCATGTCCAAATTCTATCATCGACAAACGTCCGCGGTCACCGGGTAGAGGTGGTCGGAGCGGAGAGCACACCAACTCCCGTAAACCGCATTGCTCCCCGCTTCGCAACGGAGACCGCGCACCGAAGAAGATAATGGGACGGAAGAAGATAATGGGACGGAGTTTGTTTTGAACATCCGGCCAAGGTTACTTACAAATCGATTCCATGCTTTACTGGAAATTGATTGCCGCTCGAAGGTCGGAGTCAAATGGTCGGGCTCTGTTCAGCTTTTGCCTTGTCTGAACGGAGGCGTATCTATTGCGTCGGAAAGTACGCCTGCGGCTTACTGTTAAACGACTCAATCAATAGCCTGCTATCGCCAAAACGGCTGATTCTTTTAGAAAGTTGTCGTCGGGTGCTCCGTGTCGGTGATTCGTTGGCGTTGGTTTGCTGCGTCGGTTATGATTTGCGATCGTCTGGTGTTGTCGTTTGAATGGGGCTGGGTTCTGACTGCGTCCTCGTTCAAATGACTCAGACAAACAATCTAAAGCCTCTCTCTGGATATGAGCATGATGATCCGTTGTCTATTCTGTTATTGTGTTGGGCTGATTGGTTTTGAGTGCATACTCCTGCCTGCTCACGCGCAAACCTTGGAGGCGGAGGCGAATGCGTTCGCTCAACCGCTGATCGATGGTGATCGTGTGATGGGCGTTTCCGTTGGCGTGATTGCTGGCGGAGAACAAGCGACCGTACACTTGGGGCATGTTGCCGAGGGCCAGCCTGTTGCTGACGATGAAACGCTTTACGAGATCGGTTCCATTTCAAAAGTGTTTACCGGAGTGCTGTTGGCGGACGCGGTCGCTCATGACAAGGTCTCTCTGGACACGCCAGTCGACAAGTTGCTGCCTGAAGGTGTGACAATGCTAACGCGTGACGGTCATGTCATCACTCTAAAACATCTGGCAACGCATCGCTCCGGCTTGCCGCGACTGCCGACGAACATGACTGAGCTGGCCAGCGACAATCCGTATGCTAAGTACGATTCAGTTCGCGCGTTGGAGTTTTTGAAAGGCTATCAACTGCCTCGTTTGCCAGGTGAGAAGCTCGAGTATTCTAACTTTGCCACTTCGTTGTTGGGTTTTTTACTGTGCGAGAAGGCGGGGCAGAGTTATGAGGAATGTCTGCACGAGAAAATCACTTCACCGCTGAAGATGACCGCAACGACGGTGACGCTCGACGCGGCGTCGCGAGCGAAATTGGCCACGCCGCATGATGCCAGTGTGCAGCCGACGAGCACGTGGGAGTTTGCGGACATGCCTGGTGCGGGTGGGATTCGCAGTAACATGGCTGATATGCTGAAGTTTGCAGCGGCCAATCTAAAACCGCCTGAGAATGAACTCGGAGAGGCGATTGAATTGGCTTGGAAACAGCATGAACCGGCCAGTCGTGGTGAGTTCGCGATGGGATTGGGGTGGCACATCGCCGGTGATGGTAGCACGCGATGGCACAACGGTGGCACGGGCGGCTATCGCTCGATGATGTTCGTTAGCCGCAAGCTCGGCATCGCGGTGATCGTGATGGCCAACACGGCTTCGGATGCGATTGATCCGACTGCCGAACGACTCTTTCAAAAACTCGCGGGTATGAACGTCGAGCCACTGAAGTTTGAACAAGAAGTGATCGTGGATGACAAGACGACGCAGCGATATGTCGGCAAGTATCAACTCGTGCCATCGTTCGTGTTCGACGTGAACGTTGTCGATGGAAAGCTGATGGTCGGCATCACTAACCAACCGACCCTGCAGGTGTTTGCCAAATCACCGACGACATGGTTTTACAAAGTTGTCGATGCGGAGATAACGTTCCAAGACGAGCGGGACGGAAAAGCTCAGCAGCTCGAACTACTTCAGAATGGCATTCGGCAAACGGCAAAGCGCATCGAATGAATTCAACTGATTGATGACTCGCGATAGATTTCTAGCACCGCCGTGTCGGCGTTGAGATTGGGATCGTCGTCAGTGGCGATGTGCCGGGATTGGGTGACGTCCCAGTAGATTTCGCGGGCGATCGTGACGTTGAGTTGGCCCAGCAAATCGTGGACGTCGGCGATCGTGGGGAAGCGTCGGTTGGGCGTGTTGTGCCAATCGAAATCAAACTCGCCCGGCGCGCGGGGTGAGCGGCCTCGGGGGACGTATTCTTCTCGCAATCGGCGATAGGCAAAGTTCGGGAAGCTGATGATCACGCGTTTGCCAACTCGCAGCATCTCTTCGAGCAGCGACACCACGTTTTCGACAGCTTGCAACGTGGCATTGAGAATCACCACATCAAATTGATCGTCGATGAACGCAGGCAAACCGTTGTTGAGGTCGTAGTCGATCACGTCGAGTCCACGCATGGCTGTAGCGAGAATGTTGCTTTGCGCGACTTCCACACCCATCAAACGCATCGCCACGCCAGGGTGTTTGTCGCGGATGGCCGCTAGCAGTTCGCCTTCTCCACAACCCAGATCGAGGACGCGACTGCCAGCCGGGATCATCGTTAGAATTGACTCTTCGGCAACCGTCAGTTGCACCGGAGATTTGGCAGCGGCTGAAGCAGGATTCGATGATTGATTGGAGTTGTTTGCAACAAGTTGTTTATCGACGGTTTGCCACAAACGTTCTTGCACGAGCGGGCCGTAGGTCGCCATGTCGCGGTCGATCAAGAACGAATCGTGACCGGCGTTGGTGGTGATTTCTGCGTAGGTGACGCGTTTGTCCAGTGCGGTCAGTGCGTTGACGATCTCGCGTGATTGGGCAGGCGGGAATAGCCAATCGCTACTGAAACTGATCAACAGGAAATCACAGGTACACTCGTCAAAGGTCTCCATGAGTTTCAAGCGAGTGCCACCGAGATCGAACAGATCCATGGCCATCGATAAGGTGATGTAGCTGTTGGCATCGAACCGAGTCGTGAACTTTTGGCCTTGATGGGCGAGGTACGATCCGATGCTGAACCGCTGCTCGAACTGCGAGGCGATTTGACGTGGGTCATGCCGATCGGGATCGAATTTGGCTTCCATCGCTTCGACGCTGAGATACGTGATGTGGCCCAACATGCGGGCGATCGCTAAACCGGTGTTCGGGCGCTGGGTGCTGCCATAGTATTGCCCGCCCATGAAGCAGGGGTCGGTTTGAATCGCGTTGCGAGCGATCACATCGAATCCCAACGCTTGGCTGGTCAGGCGCGGGGACGTGGCGATCGCGACGCAGGTGTGTGTGCAATCGGGATAGCGGGCGACCCACTGCAAGGCTTGATGGCCGCCGAGCGAACCGCCGACGATCGCTCGCCATTTGACGATGCCGAGATGATCGGCCAACCGCCGCTGAACCTCGACCATGTCGCCGATCGTGATGCTGGGGAAATCCGCACCGTAGGGGATCGTGGTGGCTGCGGAGTTGTTGGATGGCTCTGCGGCATCGTGTCTGTCGCAGCGCAAATCACCTGGACCTGTGGTGCCTCGGCAACCGCCCAGCACGTTGGGACAGACGACGAAGAACCGGTTCGTGTCGATCGGCAACCTGGGGCCGACTAAACCGTCCCACCAGCCGGGTTGATCGTCTGCATCATGGCGGGCGGCGTGCGAGTCGCCCGAGACAGCGTGACAAACGAGCACGGCGTTGGAGGCGTCCGCGTTGAGTGCTCCCCAAGTTTCGTAGCAGCAACGAATCCGCGGTAACTCACCACCACGTTCAAGTTGCAACGGTTCATCGAACCAAACCGTTTGCGCATGAATCAGCGGTTGATCGCTGCGGATGTCATCGGTACTGCATATCTCATTTGACTGCGACATACCTTAGGCGGTGGCCGTTTCCAAGGCTTGTGTGAGGTCATCGATAATATCGGCAATGTCTTCGATCCCAATCGACATGCGAATGTATTCGGGGTTAACGCCCGCGCGAAGTTGCTCTTCTGGAGTGAGCTGTTGGTGCGTAGTGCTGGCGGGGTGGATCACGAGTGTTTTGGCGTCGCCGATGTTGGCGAGGTGCGAACAGAGCTGGCAAGCGTTGATGAATTTCTTACCCGCTTCCATGCCACCCTTGATACCGAAGCCGAGGATCGCACCGGTACCGTTGGTGAGATACTTTTGCGCGTTGCCGTGATGTTTGTGCGACTTCAATCCTGGATAATTGACCCACTCGACTGACGGATGAGATTCTAAGAACTCGGCGACCTTCATCGCGTTTTCGCAGTGACGTGGCATCCGCAGATGCAACGTTTCAATTCCCATCAGGGTCAAGAACGCGGCGAAGGGACTCATCGCTGCACCGGTGTCTCGCAACCAGTGCGTGCGGATGTGTATGTTGTAGGCGATGTTGCCCATGCCGCGGAGGTGTTCTTCAAAAACGGCACCGTGATAGGACGGCGAGGGGGCACAGAATTCAGGCCATTTCTCTGGTTGGTCGGCCCACTTGAAGTTGCCACTGTCGACGATCCCGCCACCGATGTGAACGCCGTGGCCACCCAGGAACTTCGTGGTGCTGTAGATCACAATGTCGACGCCGTGGTCGATCGGTCGGAGCAGGAAAGGGGTCATCACGGTGTTGTCGCAGAGCACTGGCAGTGCACCGTGAGGTGCGGAGTGGGCGGCGTCGGTGATAGCTTTGAAATCCGGCACGTCGTTGCGTGGGTTGCCAATGCTTTCCATGTAAACGAGTCGAGTGTTTTCGTCGACAAGCCCATGGATGTCTTCGGGTTTGTCGGGGTCAAAGAAGCGGACTTCGATGCCGAGGTTTTTGAATGTTTGTGTGAACAGCGTCCAGGTACCGCCGTACAACGATGTGCTGCTGACGATGTTCTGACCACTGTGAGCGATTGTCAGGATCGCGGCGGTGATCGCAGCTTGGCCGGATGCGAAACACAGTCCGGTGAGGCCGCCATCCATCGCGGCGAGTCGTTTTTCGAGCACGTCGACGGTGGGGTTCATCAAGCGGCTATAGATGTTGCCGAACTCGGTCAAGCCGAACAACGCCGCTGCGTGGTCAGTGCTATCGAACTGGTAGCTGGTGGTTGCATAGATCGGCACGGCCCGTGATTTCGTCGTGGGGTCGGCGACCTGCCCTGCGTGGAGAGCTTGGGTGGCGAAGCGATGATTAGCAGCAGGGTCGTTGGGCATTGTGAGGCACGCGGTGAGTAGAGGGCGGGGACAGGAGAATTGAACGGGGATCAGCGGGCAGCCGATTCTAATTCAAAACGAGCGGCAAACTACCAGATTCACGAGGGCATAGGTAGCAGTGACGCCAAGTCCAGGCTGAGTACCTCGCCAGTTTGCTCCGGCGTGCGGGCGAGAATCCGGCGGGCGATTTTGGGGACGATATGTTGCTCAATGGCCCGTTGCAGCGGGCGTGCTCCGAGTTGCGGATCAAAACCAATCGCCACGAGGTCATCGACGAGCGTGTCGGACCAACGCAAACGAATTCGCTGGTTTTTGAGTGTTTCTCGCTCGCTGAGCGACTGCAACTCTTTGCTCACGATCAGGCGTGCAACCTCGGTGGGCAGCGGGCCGAAGGTGACGATATCGTCGAGTCGGTTGAGGAACTCGGGACGGAACGCATTGCGAATCGCATGGTCGATACCGGCCCGCGTACCAGCCGGATCATTGCCGGTGAAACCAATCGCAGCGGTGCGTGCCGCGCCCACGTTGCTGGTCAAAATCACAATCGTGCCACACAGTGAGGTGGTGCGGCCGAACCGATCTGTCAATCGACCTTCATCGAGCGCTGACAACCAGAGGTCGTGAACTTCTGGGGAGGCCTTCTCAAACTCATCGAGCAACAGCACCGATAGCGGTCGATTGCGCAACTTGCCAATCCAGTCCGCGACTTCGCCATCGTCAGCAATCGTCAACCGCTGCACTCCGTCGTAGCCGCCGTACTCGCTCATGTCCAGTCGCAACAGATGTTCGCTGCCGCGAGTCGTTCTCACCTGTTGCTGGTCACCTGTTGATGAAAGCAGTGATGAACGATCTCCTGCACCGAACAAGTAATCGGCGAGTGAGCGAGCGAGTTGCGTTTTGCCGACGCCGGTGGGACCGCAGAACAACATGGTGGCGATCGGACGTTGCGGGTCACATAAACCGGCTTTCACTCGCAGCACGACACCGGCGGCAATGTCCACTGCGTCGTCTTGGCCGATCACACTCTCGCTAAGTTTTTGGCGAACATCGTCAATCGACAAAGGTGCATCGTCGCGCAAGACAAATTCTGGGATACCGGTACGATCCATGATCGCGGTCACAACATCAGCGGTCGTGATTTTTCTCGTCGCATGAACATCGTGGGTACCTCGGTGCGTAGCACGATGCACGATCTCGCCAGTGACCTCGACGGCGGCTCGCGGTGGGGCTTCATAGGGCGTGAAGCGAGCCATCAACGTGCTAATCAAATTCGCTGCCATCGGTGCGATCTCGATGCGATGATTGCGACCGGCGGAGGTCAAGATCGAGCGGACAATCTCCGTGACGGTTTCGTGGTTCATCCTGTCGATACGGACAATTTCAAATTGATCAACAAACCCTGGTAACAAGCGACGGACCGTCAAGATCTCGTCGTCGGTAGCCTCGGCCATGATCCGCAATTCGCCCCGTCGCAAGAACGGCAGCATGAACGACGCGAGCGAATCGGCTGGACCACTGCCACCAAGTCGCACGAGATCAATCAGCGATCCGAACGCGAGACCTGCCGAGATCGACTGTGCAGCCGCGATGACTGCTTCGAGTCGCTCTTCCCATTGTCCGAGGTAGGCCATGCCAGCGATCAAGTTTTCAGCCGAGGTTTGCCAGACCAAAGGTGCTGGAGGCGGCTGGCCGAGAAATTGAGCGGTGGCGCGAGCCTGCTCTTGTAAGTTGACCGCGACGGAACGAAGCGTGGTGGTTTTGCCACAGCCGGTGGGGCCGACCAAGATAACGTTGCGATTTTTCAGTTGCTCGGTCAGGATCACCGCAGTGTGCATTGGCAAGGCCGTGTGCGCTTGCTTGGTTCTTCTAGAACGCTGAGCCATGGGGCTGGCGACCTGTGTCAACACGGCGGGCCATTGCTCTTCGTCATCACGTTTGGATTCACGCGACCGGACTCGGACCATGCGAATTTCGTCTTCGATCGGCAGCGCAGCCGCCATCACGGCACCGCTGGTCAGCCCCGCGACGCTGCTGCGAACTTGCTCTTCGATCAGTCGCGTCAACTCCAGTGGTGTGGGGCAGAAGAATGCGATTTCATAATCGGGCAAAAGGCACTCGATACTTTTGTCACGGTAGCGGCGGAGGACACAACGCACTGGCATCCGCAACTCACGGCTGGCCGGGAACTGCCGCCCGCGAACGCGATAGAACAACCGCACGGTGACCGCAGACCGCTCGATCGAGTAACCTTCCTCAGATCGCTGGCTTGCCGACGGCCAATACTCATCGTCGCCTGATCGAGCGATTTTTCGCAAGCGATCACGGACGCTTCCAAACGCCTCGGCAGCCGTCGTCGCGCCTGCAGAAACCTGCGGCCCATCAATGACTCGCGCCGTGAAGACGTCATCATGATAACGCGACAAAAGAACCGGAACGGTGTGGGATGTCATGCTGAGCGGTTTATTGAGTGAACGCGATGCTGGAAACTGGGGGGCGCTGAATTGTAAGGGTATTCGCGGCTATCCAAAACAGAGCCGATTGGCCCGCAGGGGTTCACCGGCCAGGTTCCGATGCGGTTCTAGCTGTTTCAGCCTGCGAAAAACTCCACTGCTGGTCTTTCGACAAAATGGCCAGATTTGTTAAAGCCGGGAGTACCAAGCGAATACGAAGATGTTTCGTGCCGCTCGAGCCAACTCGACTGACCGATCGGAAACATCCCGATGATGTTGAATCTTAAACAATTCTCGCTGTTTTTCTCGCCCTCTCGTTATCCAAAGACGAGTCCGTGGTCTTCTGACGACAGCCCCAAGCGTGCTCGACGAATCGTCAAATGTCTGAGCATTGCGCTCGTGCTTTTGTCGAGTGGTTGTCGCCAGGGCGGACAGGCTGGATCGGCGGGTTTAGCACCGATCTCTCAATTACCGGGCCAACCCGTCACCACTGGACCGACGATGCCATCACTCGGACCGTTTGGAGCCTCCGCCCGTGTCCCGCCACCACCAACGGGTTCGTACGGCAATCCCAGTGGGCTAGGGGCGAGCTTGAATGCCATGCCTGCGAACTATGCACCGTCGAACCTCGCCCCCATGAGTTACAACGAGACTGGCCAAAATAACAACAACATCGCCATGGCTGGTGGCGTCGAGACAGCTCAGTACGGGCACGATCCACAGGCGGCTGGCAATGGTTCACCATGGCGAGAAACCAGCACGACATATCCAGGCATGATGAACTCGCAAATGGATCTTTCGGGCGATTCCACGAGCAGCCCTCGGGGCGGTATGCCAGTGAACGATCTTACGAACGCTCCACCACCACCGGGTTACTCGGCCGGAATCGGGTTTAATAACGCGCCGGGCGGATTCATTCCACAAGGCTCTCTATCACAACCAGGGTTTCAACCGCAGTATCAGGGATACGTACCGCAGGCATATCTGCCAGGACAGATGCCAGCAACGCCGCTGATGTCTGTTCCTAGAGGTCAATCAGCACCGAGTAATCAGATCGCTCCCGAAGCGGACGCGGGCGGTTGGTCGGCCCAGTCGCCGGTTTCAAATCCACCCGTCAACAACGGGCCAGTCACCTCGCAACCAATCTCAGGCGGTGCAATGGCACGCTCTGCACCGGCCGCCAATCAACCGGCGTTCTCCACGGCAGATCGTCCGATCCAGTGGCAAACGCCTCGCCGGTAAGGCGAGCGGCAAGATGTTTCATGCCGGGAGCGTGAGGCTCCTGCCGAACGTTTGCTCAACTGAGCAGGAGCTTCGTGCTCCCGTGTGAGGGAAAGTTTATATCTGCCGCTCGCCTAAGCATCGCGTGATTAACATGTGACATCGGATTTCGGAGCGAATGGTTGAGGGCCGAAAGTCTTGACGACTTCCGCTACGAAAAGTCGTTGTGATGCTAAGAAAAAACCCTCACGCAGGTGCGCGAGGGTTTCTATCATGAAATCGTCGAGCGGCTCGTTTACGAGGCTCGCGATGTTGCTCAATACATGTCGTGATCGCCACCGTGGCCGGCCTTGCCGCCTGCCTTGGGTTTCTCCGCAATCAACGCGTCGCTGGTCAACAACAACGTCGCGACACTGGCGGCGTTGCCGAGGGCAGTTCGCGTCACCTTGGTTGGGTCGATCACGCCAGCCTTGACGAGATCTTCATACACGTCCGTGAGCGCGTTGTAGCCTTCGTTGCCCTTCATCGCCAGCACTTTCTCACAGACGATACCACCGTCTTGGCCAGCGTTTTCGCTGATCATGTGCAGCGGTGCGCGGCATGAGCGAAGCACGATGTTGTAGCCCACGCGTTGGTCATCGGTGAGGCTTTCGGCTGGCTTGACTTTCCCCGCAGCACGCAACAACGCAACACCGCCACCGGGCAGAATGCCTTCTTCGACAGCAGCACGAGTTGCGTGCAACGCATCTTCGACGCGAGCTTTCTTTTCCTTCATTTCGCTCTCGGTCGCAGCACCGACATTGACCTTGGCCACACCGCCGGCCAGTTTCGCCAATCGCTCTTCGAGCTTTTCGCGATCGTAATCGCTGGTGCAATTTTCGATCTCGCGACGGATCTGACCGATCCGAGCTTGGATGTCTGACGACTTACCTGCACCCTCGATAATCGTGGTGTTGTCTTTATCAATGATGATCTTCTTCGCACGTCCCAGTTGTGGCAGGTCGACGCTGTCGAGTTTCACTCCGAGTGCTTCAAAGATGGCACTGCCACCGGTCAAGATCGCGATGTCTTCCATCATCGCCTTGCGACGATCGCCGTAACCTGGAGCCTTGACGGCAGCCACGGTGAACGTGCCACGCAAACGGTTAATAACAAGCGTCGCCAAGGCTTCGCCATCGACATCTTCGGCGATGATCAACAAGGGCTTGCCTTGCTGGACAACCTTTTCGAGCATTGGCACCATGTCTTTGATGTTGCTGATTTTCTTTTCATAGACGAGCACGTAAGCGTCTTCGAGGACGACTTCCATGCTGGTTGGATCGGTGACGAAGTATGGCGAGAGATAGCCACGATCGAACTGCATCCCTTCGACCCACTCTTGTTCGGTTTGCAGGCTCTTGCCTTCGTCGACGGTGATCACGCCGTCTTTACCAACCTTGCTCATCGCATCGGCCAATAGATTGCCGATTTCGCGATCGTTGTTGCTAGCGATTGTGGCCACGTTGGCCATCGCTTCTTTGTCCTTGACTTTCACGGCCATGGAGTGCAATTGAGCGGTAATGTCAGCCACGGCGGCTTCGATACCGGACTTCATTTGAATCGGGTTCACACCCGCGACAACGGCTTTGAGGCCTTCGTTGAAGATCGCTTCGGCCATCACGGTGGCGGTGGTGGTGCCGTCGCCAGCAACGTCGCTGGTGCGCGAGGCAACTTCGCGAACCATCCGAGCGCCCATGTTTTCATAGGGGTCTTCCAGGTCGATTTCCTTAGCCACGGTCACGCCGTCTTTGGTGACGGTGGGGCTGCCGAAGCTCTTTTGCAGAATCACGTTGCGGCCCTTCGGGCCGAGCGTGACTTTGACGGCACGAGCGAGTTTGCCAACACCGCGGCGGATCGCTTCGCGGGCTTCTTGGTCGAATGCAATGATTTTAGGCATAGTTGTCTGTAAAAGTGGTGAGGGGTGAGTGAGATTGTTTGGTATCTACGGAAGCTGAAGACTGCGGATCGTTGTGGAACTACTTTTCGATCACGGCGAGCACATCGTCTTCACGCATCAGCAGGTAGTCGACGTCATCGATTTCAACCGTTTCACCGGCGTAGCTGCTGAACAACACGCGATCGCCTGCTACCAGTTGGCTGGGGGCGCGGGTGCCGTCGTCAAGTTGTTTGCCGCTGCCGATGGCGATCACGGTACCGCGAGCGGGCTTTTCTTTCGCTGAATCCGGCAGCACGATTCCACCCGCCGTGGTGCTTTCGCTTTCTTCACGTTGGACGACGATTCGCTCGCCGAGGGGTTGTAAACGAATCGTGGAAGCCTTCTTGGTGGCAGTTGCCATATTCGTGACACCTTTCTGTATTGTGTGCGGTTAAAGAGGGGCGATGGTTGTGTGAACGATCGGAGGATGCCCTCGGCCTTGAGATCCACATGTGCGAACGTCAAACCGGGTCAATGTGGCAGATACCTCACGACGTGAATCCCTCAGAGCAATCCGCGTGCCGATTCGGCTCGTCGGTCCGGAAGACGTTGCCAGGCAACAACTTGCGGCGACTTGGCGATGCCTCGACGCGTTCATGCCTACCAGATTGGCAGGGCTGACGTGGGCACATTGAGTCGATTCAGATCCGCTACCACGTAGCGAAAGTCGTCCAGACTTTCGGCAATTCGTGGAACATTGAAACTCTTGGCGAGCTCTGTTTCCCCAAAAACAGACGATGAGATGAACTTGAAAATCACCACAGCCACAGATTTGCCGGGTTTCTCCCTTGTGGTGGCTGGGTTGGCATTGGTAGGTACGAACGGTAAAGGTTTCCAAACCCCCTCGTTTCGTTCGAAATGCCCGATCGATATGGGAAACGGTGCCTTTGCGACATGTGCTCATCCGCTCACAAGGAACCGCTCGGCGATGCCTATTCCCGCGCCTTTTCCCACCGCTTTTTCATCACTTTCGCGATCGCGACAGGGGTGGTTACTCATACTCATCGGACTCGCCTGTTCACCCGCGTTCGCGCAAATGGGCGGCGGTGGCGGTGGAGGCATGGGAGGCGGTGGCGGTGCTCAAGCGCCCGACGCGGTGACCAAACCGAAGTTTCGTGATCATATTCACACACACGCGGGGATGACATTTCGTCGTGAACGCGGAGACGCGGTTGTTGCGAGCGTACGCATCGTCGGTAATCGGACCGTTTCTTCTGCGGACATCTATACCGAACTGCAAACTCGCAAGGGCCGCTTCTACGACAACGAAACCGTGCTCGCGGACATTCGGCGACTCAATGACATGGGTTCGTTCGATCAAGTTACTTACGAAATCCAACAAGTCGGACCGAACACGACGCTCGACGAAGATTCCACACCGCTGCAGAAACCTGGTGAACCGCTGACACCGAGCGTCGTCGTCACGTTCTATGTGCATGAACGGCCGATGGTCGCGGGTGTGGTGTTGCATGGCAATCGGGGACTCAACGACCGTGAGATCGCTAATCGCTCAGGCGTTACCAAGGGTGATCCACTGAGTGAGTTTTCGGTGGAATCAGGACGTCGACGGTTACTCGATTACTACCACGAAGAAGGCTTCAATCAAGCGTCGATCAGTGCCACGATCACCGGTGCAGAGAATGATTCGTCGCCAGCGATGCCGATGGCGGATTTGCCGCCAGGGACCGTCATCTTTCGAATCAACGAAGGACCGCTCGAAAGAATCGCCGATATTAAAGTCGAAGGCAGTACGATCGTAACCGAAGCACGGCTCAAAAAAATCATTCGTAGTCGTGGGCCGATGGCTGGGTTCCTAACTTATATCGGCAACAAAGCTGATATGCAAAAGATTGACGAAGATGTCAATTTGCTATCGTCGTACTACCACACACTCGGATTTTTAACCGCGACAGTGGGGCGCCGCTTTCTCTATAGCGAGGACGGCAAATGGGTGACAGTGGTGTTTGTGGTTCATGAAGGTCCACGTTTTCGCATTGGTGATATCCAGATCGTAGGCAATGAATTCATCACGGAAGAATCTTTGCGATCGAGGCTCGAACTGCACGCGGGCGACATGTTCGATGGCACGATCATGCGCCGCGATGTCGGTGAAATTGTTTACGGGTATGGTGAGTTGGGATTCATCTACGCGGAAGTCAAACCAAAAACAATCATGCGTGACGAAAACGGCGTGGCCGACATTGTTTACGAAATTACCGAAGGTGATCGTTGGAAAGTCGGTCGAATTCTCGTCAACATTGACGGTGAACCACACCTGATGCGAGAAACAACGATGCTCAATCTCGTTGATATGCGTGAAGGCGATTGGATTGACCGCCGTACGTTGGAATTGAGCCGCCGCCGGATTGAACGCAGCCAACTGTTGGAAACGAATCCAGCAGTTGCAGAAGCACCCGATATCAAGGTTGTGCCAACAGAGGATTTGCTGCGATGAATAACACCATGACCTTCCTTCGTAAGACAACGATCGTGAAACGAGCCGCCCTGTTAGCGCTAGCAACGAGCCAATTGTTGACGCCTATCACAACGCTCGCACAGCAACCCTATAATCCACCCTCGGTGTACTCGGTACCACAGACAGCACCGAACGGCGGTGCTCAGCCCACTTATGGACAACCAACCTATGGTAGTCAGCCGAGTGCTGGCCAAGCCTATGGTGGTCCTGGTTACAGTAATCCTGCCGTTTCCACACCGCCCAGTTACAATGCTCCCGGTGGCTATAGCGCCGCACCGGTTCCCAATGCGTACGGCGATATTAACAATTCGCAACCACCGATTTTCGCACCGGAATACCCAGCTCCTTCGAGTTCATTCGGCCCCGTTGCTCCCTACCCGCCTGTTGTTCGTGGCCCGGAAGTTCGTGAAGCCGATTTGATCATTCAAGGCTATCCGGCACGTACAGGCCGCGTGATGTTCGGTGGTGCCGTCAATAGTGATGCGGGTGTGACTGGGCAAGTCACTGTTGACGAACGCAACTTTGATATTTCCCGTTGGCCGACATCGTTTCAAGATTTATTCAGCGGCACGGCATTTCGCGGAGCAGGGCAAACGTTTCGGCTCGAAGCGGTCCCCGGCAGCCAATTTCAACGCTACACCGCGCAGTTTGCGGACCCGAACCTGTTAGGATATCTACCGATCAGCATGTCGGTTAGCGGGTTCTATTACGACCGTCGTTTTGACGATTGGGATGAAGGTCGTTTGGGCGGTAAGTTATCGTTTGGATACCGGATCACGCCTGACTTATCAATTTCAACTGGCATCGGCGGCCAGAACGTTGAGATCACGCGTCCACGTGACGCGACGTTGCCGCAGCTAGCGGAAGTGCTCGGCAACAATGAACTGTATAGCGGTACGGTTTCATTGATACATGACACCCGTAACAGCCCACTACAACCGAGCGAAGGACACTTCATTAAGGCCAGTTACGAGCAAGCCTTTGGTGATTTCGACTTTGGTCGTTTCGAGGGCGAGTATCGCAAGTACTGGTCCATTCGCGAGCGAGCGGACGGTTCAGGCAAGCAAACACTCTCGTTCGGATCGCAGCTCGGAATCAGTGGCGAAGATACACCGATTTTTGAAAACTTTTTCGCGGGTGGATACGCCACAATTCGGGGTTTCGATTTCCGCGGCGCGTCACCGGTCGTTCCGAGTTTGGGCGGACTCGTGGAGGTCGGTGGTCGATTCCAGTGGCTCAACACCGTCGAGTATATGTTCCCGTTGACGGCTGACGATGCGTTTCGCGGTGTGGCCTTCGTCGACTTCGGTACCGTCGAGCAAGACATTGAAATCAAAGAAGAAAACTTCCGGGTCGCACCTGGTTTCGGATTCCGAGTCGCGATCCCGATGCTCGGCCCCGCACCACTTGCGTTCGATTTTGCGTTCCCAGTGATGAAGTCGGAGTTCGACGACGAGCGAATGTTTAGCTTCTACATGAGTGCCGCTCGATAGCTTACTCTTTTTCTGCTCGCAACACCGACACGAATGCTTTTTGCGGGATGTTGACGCTGCCGAATTGTTTCATCTTGGCTTTGCCTCTCTTCTGTTTCTCCAGCAGCTTTTTCTTGCGCGAGATGTCACCGCCGTAGCATTTCGCCGTCACGTCTTTGCGCACCGCTTGGATAGTTGAACGAGCGATCACCGTGCCACCGATGGCCCCTTGAATTGGGATCTTGAATTGATGTCGCGGGATCTCTTCAGCAAGCTGCTCGCAGTAGTGCATCGCTCGCGCTCGTGATTTGTCGCGATGGACCAAATATGCCAGCGCATCAACGGGTTCTCTATTAACGAGGATGTCGACTTTGACGATATCTGTTTTGCGATACTCAATCGGGGCATAGTCAAACGACCCATAGCCGCGCGTGATCATCTTTAACTTGCCGTAAAAATCAAATAGCACCTCGCCCAGCGGCATTTCGCTGACCACTTCCACACGTCCCGCCGACAAGTAATTCATTGTTTGGCTTTCGCTGCGGTGATCGCGACACAGTTCCATCACGGGGCCAACGTATTCCTCCGGTATAAGGATTTGAGCCCTGATGTACGGTTCGCTGGCCGAGTCGATTGTCGAGGGGTCGGGCCAATGGCTGGGGTTGTCGATGTCGATCGTGCTGCCGTCTTTCAGCGTCAGTTTGTACTTCACCGAGGGGGCCGAGATGACCAGCCCGATGTCAAACTCTCGCTGCAATCGCTCTTGAATCACGTCCAAATGCAACAGACCGAGGAAACCACAGCGGAATCCGAAACCGAGCGCCGCCGAACTGTCCTTTTCAAACGTTAACGCGGCATCATTGATCGAAAGTTTTTCGAGAGCTTTGGTGAGATCTTGGTATTCGTCGGTACTCATCGGGTAAATAGATGAAAAGACGACTTGGCGAGCGGGTTGATATCCGGGGATCGGTTCGGTGGCAGGCCGATTGGCAAGCGTGATCGTATCTCCAATCTCGATGTCTTGCACGCTCTTGACTCCTGCGACGATGTAACCAACTTCGCCTGCGGTCAGTTCTTTTTTTGGAACGAGTTTGAACTGGTTATAGCCAAGTTCATCCACGGTGAAACTACGATCGGCGTGCATGAAGAGAATCTCATCTTTCGGTTTCAGCGTGCCTTCCATCACCCGGCACTGCAAAATCACGCCTCGATACGTGTCGAAGAACGCGTCGAAAATCAAAGCTTTCAACGGCGCGGCGGGGTCGCCCTTGGGGGCTGGCAAATAGTTCACGATGCCTTCGAGCACGTCTTCGATTCCTTGGCCCGTTTTTGCCGAAACGGGGATCGCTGCGAATGGATCGAGACCGAGGTCAGCGTCAATTTCCTCGCGGACACGTTCGACGTCGGCTGCGGGTAGGTCGATCTTGTTGATGACCGGCAGCAGTTCGAGGTTGTATTCCAAAGCCAAGTACAGGTTAGCGACGGTTTGTGCTTCAACACCTTGCGACGCGTCAACCACCATCAACGCGCCCTCAGCGGCCATCAACGACCGACGCACTTCGTGCGAAAAATCGACATGGCCGGGTGTGTCGATCAAATTCAGTTGGTACTCCTGGCCGTTTTTGGCGGAATAGGTCAGCGTGACCGTGTTGCTCTTGATCGTAATCCCGCGTTCACGTTCGATATCCATTGAATCGAGCATTTGATCGTGGAACTCCCGCTGCGAAATTCCTCCACACGCCTGGATCAACCGATCGGCGAGCGTTGATTTGCCGTGGTCGATGTGGGCGATAATGCAAAAGTTCCGGATTTGTTTCATACGTCGAGTGTGCAGGGAAGAGGAAGAAACGCATGATCGATAGCGCAGCGTGAATCCTAGTGAATCGGCGTTGAAAAGGCCACTGGCTACCCTGAGTTCTCGCCGTTCACACCGGACGCTTGCGCTGACGCGTCGCCTGCCGTTCCTTTTTTTGACAACTTGCGTAGAGTTAAAGGGACGCCGTCCCCAACAAACCCGCTTATTTTCAGTTCCGTTAATCACCGCAACGCCGATGCCTCAACCCCAGGACAGCCCTAACGACCAAGATATTTACCAAGAGCACGTGTTGGATCATTACGAAGATCCTTACAACCGTGGTTCGTTGGCGACGGCGACGCATGCTCACGACGGTAAAAACCCACTCTGTGGCGATAAAATTCACGTTGATTTGCGACTCGATGAGCAAGGCCGCGTCGCTGACGCCTGGTTTGACGGCGATGGATGCGTGATCAGCCAAGCCTCAGCGTCGATGTTGCTTGAAGCGATCGAGGGTAAAACTGTTGAGGAAGTTGCGGCGTTCTCAGCCGAAAACATGCTGCAATTGTTCGGTCCTCAACTGACGCCCAACCGTCAAAAATGCTGCCTGCTGAGCTGGAAGGTTTTGCAAGGAGCACTGATGCGTCCGATCGGTACCGACGCAGCACCCTGCGTGACCGAAAACGATGACGAACTCGATAGCGAGAACAAAACCGCATTTGGCGGTCCATCGCTGAGCGAAGAGCAATGAATTTATTAGACACCGATCGCATCCGCCAAGACTTCCCGGTGCTCCATCGCACCGTCACGGGCGGTCATCCGTTGGTGTACCTCGACAACGCCGCCTCGACCCAGCGACCACGGGCGGTGATCGAGGCGATGGATGAGTGCTATCTGAATTACTACAGCAACGTGCATCGCGGTATCCATATGCTCAGCGAACAATCGACGCGTGCTTACGAAGCGGCGCGGCGCACGACCGCCGATTTTTTGAACGCCGCATCCGCTCGCGAAATCATTTTCACCGCTGGCACCACCGCTGCGATCAATACCGTCGCTCGCGCGTGGGGTGACGCCAACATTTCCGCTGGCGATGGCATCCTGTTATTGATCAGCGAACATCACGCGAACATTGTCCCGTGGCATCAACTCGCCGCTCGCACAGGCTGCCGGGTGGAGTTCATTCCGATTGATGAGAATTTTGAGATCACTGATACGGTCGTTGCGGAGTATCTCGAACGTCATCGTCCGAAACTTTTTGCCTTCGGCGCGGCCAGCAACACGTTGGGCAGCGAGTATCCTGTTCAACGTTGGACAAAACTGGCCCATGACATCGGAGCCACCGTGCTGATTGATGCCGCTCAAGCCGCACCGCATCAACGCATCGACGTGCAAGCCTGGGAAGCTGATTTTCTGGTGTTCAGTGGCCACAAGGTTTGCGGCCCGACCGGCATCGGCGTGCTCTACGGCAAACAAGCGTTGCTCGAAGAGATGCCCGCCTTTCTCGGCGGTGGCGGGATGATACTTAACGTTACCACGGATGGTTTCACGACCCACGAATTACCCGAAAAGTTTGAAGCGGGCACGCCACCGATTGTCGAAGCGATCGGGTTGGCGGTAGCACTAAAGTATCTCAGCGAGATTGGATTGGACCGTATCCATGAACACGAACAATTGCTCGGTCGCAAAGTCGATGCGGGGTTACGAGCGATTGAAGGTGTGCGTGTGATCGGGCCGAGCGCGGATAAGAAAGCGGGTATCAATAGTTTTGTGATTGAGAACGTTCATGCGCATGATGTATCGCAGTTTCTTGATGCACGCGGTGTGGCCGTTCGCGCTGGTCATCATTGCACGATGCCGCTGCACCAAGCGATCGGCGTGACCGCGACGGCCCGAGCGAGTTGCTACCTTTACAACACACTCGAAGAAGTGGACGTGTTGTTGGCTGCTGTTGCCGATGTTCGGGCACGGTTTGCGAAAACAGGTCGACGCCGTCGATCTCGCAGTTTGTCGGAATCAGGTTTGGCCGAACCGCAGTCCACCGAGCCATCGTCATGACGCAGCAATTTGCTTTTGATTTTGGTGGCGACAACGACAGCGACAAACCGACACCGAGAAAGAACGCTCCGACGGCTAAGAAAAAGCCACCAGCATCCAGCGCCGAAGAGGCAGTGAGCATCAGCGAGGTCACGCTGCGGATCAAACAAGCCGTGGAATCATCTCTCGCGAGCATGTGGGTCGCAGGCGAGATCACTGACATCGCCCGACCACGCAGCGGCCATTTATACTTCACGCTCAAAGATGAACGATCGCAATTGCGTGGCGTGATGTGGCGCAGCGTCGCCGAAGGATTACCGTACGATCTCAGCGATGGCCAGAGCGTGTTGTGTTTTGGTGACATCGAAGTCTACGCTGCTCGCGGGACGGTGCAGATGGTCGTTCGCAAGTGTCAACCGCAAGGCATGGGTGCCTTGCAACTGGCCCTCGCCCAGTTGCAAGCGAAACTCGAAGCCGAAGGTTTGTTCGCGGCCGCGCGGAAGCGAGAACTGCCTCGTGTGCCGCGCAAGATTGCCATCATCACCAGCCCCACAGGTGCTGCGATTCGCGATTTTTTACAAGCCGCCGCGGCCCGTCATGCAGGTGTCGAAATCATATTGATTCCCGCCAGCGTGCAGGGGCCGGGAAGTGTCGAAGCGTTGATCGCAGGGATCGTAGCGGCCCATCACCTCGATCCGCCTCCGGATGTTTTGATCGTCTCACGTGGCGGCGGTTCGCTCGAAGATTTATGGTCGTTCAATGACGAGCGATTCGTTCGCACATTGGCCGCGTCACGCATCCCCACCGTGTCCGCCGTCGGTCACGAAATCGACGTGACCTTGTCAGACTTGGTTGCTGACGTGCGGGCCTTGACACCGACCGATGCGGCGAGTCGTGTGTTGCCTGATCGCGAAGTCTTGGTCGACGTGCTCGATGCCCTCGACGCCACGATGCAGCGAGGATTGTTTCGTCGAATCGAAACGTATCATCAACAACTCGATTGGATTTCATCACGACCGATTTTCGGCAATCCGTTTGAAATGGTTTTTGATCGCAGTCGACTGCTCGATGAACTCGACGAGCGAGCACGAATGATCATGTGGCGGCGCTTAGAAAAACATCGCAACAACGTGCAGCAAATGGCTACCGCCGTCTCGGCTCTCTCGCCGCTGAGCGTTCTGGGGCGAGGATACAGTGTCACGCAAACGCAACAGGGTGACATTGTCCGATCGGCGAAAGAGGTGCAGTCGGGCCAAACGTTACACAGTCGCGTTGCTGACGGTGTGATCGAGTCGATCGTCAAATGAGCGAATCCTCATTGCCGATACCAGTGACGGAACCGACGTGGTCGATACGCATTCGTGAACAGATCGTACAACCAGGGATCGGATTGGGGATCGTTTGCGGATTCATCTCAGCGGTGTTTTACACGCTCAGCAACATCTCGTTGCGACACTCCGTGGCTGCCGATCCGCTACTCGTAGCCGCGATCAAAGCCGCCCCGACTGTCATCTGTTTAACGCCATTTTTGCTTGTCATCAAACTCAGCGGACGACCGATCGCAACCAGCCCGCATTTGATACCACGATTCATCCTCGTCAGCTTGATTGGCCAAGTAGGAGGTAACGGTTCCTTTCAAGTTGCGTTAGCGAAAATTGGCTTGGCCGCATCCGTACCGATCACGTTGGGTTCGCTGTTAATCGGCAGCGCGATCATGGGCCGCTTGATCTTGGGTGAACGCGTGCAACGGCGGACGGCGATTGCCATTGCGATTCTGATTGTCGCGGTGATCACACTGTCGCAATCCGGCCAACCCGCTTCGGTGACGGGCGTTGATGCCGCCGACGCGGTCTGGCAACGGTTACTCGGTGCAGGCTGCGCGGTTTTGTCGGGCATGTGTTTCGCCGTCTTCAGTTCCACGATGCGGTTGGTGATGCAGCGTGGGATGCAAGGCACAACAGCGATGTGGATCAGCGGCATCGTTGGCTCAACCGCTTTGTTCACGATCGTCGCTGCGATGGGCGGGTTGGCGAATCTATCTGAAATGCCTTTGACGCTGTGGTGGTCGATGGGATCAGCAGGCGTGTTCAATTTTCTCGCCTTCATTGCCATCACGACGGCGATGCGGGCGTTGCCGATTGTGGCCGTGCATTTGCTCAACGCCTCGCAAGTCGCGATGGCGGCCGCTGCTGGAGTGACGCTGTTTTCCGAACCGCTCAGCGGCACCCTGATGCTAGGGATCCTGCTGACGATCTTCGGTCTGTTGGTACTCGCCCGCAGAAGACCGACCTTAGCCAAGAAATGAGCCAACGAGGTTGCTCGTTCGGTCTAATGTAGCAGCCGCCCAATCACTAAAACTTGAATCATTCCTGTTTGTTTTTTGAATAAACAACGTTCCTCAGTACGAATGTATGAAAGATGCATTCGGTGGACTCAGATTGGGCTGAATATATCTAGGTAGGTTTCCGATAAAGACGTTAGAACCCGTCGTCCTCGGAGAATCTGTCGTGCCTATTTATCATCCGCCCGCAAATCATCTGTCGGCTCTCGCATCGCTTACCAGTCCTCGTCACCGAAGATTCGCGTTGTGGTTGATTATTGGTTGCGTGCCCGCGAGCGTACTAAACGTCAATCTTCCTTGTATAGCCGATGAGCTGGATTGGGCCAGCGGCCTGACCTTCTCGCCTGTTGAGACTCAGCAGGATTCCAAACAGGTGCCATTGGGCGAACCTAAAAGTATCGTCAGTGGGTCAACAAATTCGCCTGTAGATGCCAAAGTTCCAACTTTTCGTCCCACTCAGTCCGTGCACTCGGTATTGGGTTTGAAACCGGGGCAACACAACAATCCCGCCGGCACGTCGATCCAATTGCTGCCGCCGCAGACGGTCACGCCGCCCGCTCCACCTGCCACTCAAGAAATCGCATTGACACCTGCAATCGATGCGTCACCACGCGTGCCATCACAGCGAAAGTCGCCTGCAAATTTTGTCACGCGTGACAATGCGCAATTGCATTCGCTGCAATTGACTTGGCAAACCGAGTCGCCAACTGCAGCGACGATCAACCGTGAACTTGTCTTACGTTCGATACAACCAGGCCTCGATCCGAACTCGGCACCCGAACGTTCATTCGGCATACCTCGCGCACTGCTCGGCCCGCCTCAGCAACTCGCTGGGCAGGCAACTCAACCATCGGCCATCGGCCCAACCGCTGCGCCTGATGTTCTGCCGAATTTCACCGCCAACGGCAACTCGATCCCGGTCGCCAATCGGCAGAACTACCCAGCATGGTTAAACTCGAACGATCCTGGCGATGGCGGTACCACGCCAGAGTATCCGACCGTTTCACAAGATGCTTGGAAACCACGCGGTCAGACGCTGCCCCGGCAACCGTTGCGCGACCCTGCTCCGACGTTCACGCCACCGCAGAGCGTTGCACAAGCGACCGAACCTGCACGCATGGCACCTCCGCTCACGGCCCCTAAACGGCCGTTGAACCTACCTGTTGGCAGTGGCGTGACGAACGATCGAGAAGACTTGTCCGCAATCACCGACGCGGTGGTCGAAACGGAAATGCTGCCTACGCTAGAGAGACTGCCCGCCGACGCCGACAGCATGTCCCTCGAAGCATCGCCGATTGCGAAACAAACACAGGCAGTCAAACCGCAAACGACAGCACAAAACCGAGCTGCGAAAACCAATATTCCCGAGGGGAACAACGAGGGTGACTCGAAGACACCGCTGGCCAGCGAAGACCTCGATGACCAACCCTCAGGTGATGTCGAAAACGATTCGATCATGCAGCGGCTACTCGAAAAGGATGGTGTCGCCCTCCATTCGGCAGCGCCCGCCGAAGAAGTCGGTGTACAACCTCAGTCCCGTCCAGGACTGTCGACAATGGAAATCAAACCGCTGACGATTGCCCCCGCCGGACCTTTGCAACCGCTCGATCGCGGTGCGGACTTGCGGGACGTTCGTGACGATCGAGTGACAGCAAACGATTCTCAATCGAACTCGATCGAGAGTCTGGACAAACTTCCCGCCAATCGACTTTCGCAACTCGACGCGACCGGACGATTGAAAACCTACTCCGGTATCACTGCTGTTCCGAATCTTGATCCGGCGATCATGCGGATGCAACAGCCGATCATGCAAACATTACGTACCTTTCACGCGCGCACCGAGCAAGCAGATAAACGTAGCCATTGGGGCATGATGCACTCGATCATGGTCTACGGAGCCGATACACGGATCATTGCCCGTAATCGCAACTACAGCGCGATTGCTTGGATGGCAGGTAACAATGTTTGCCGTGGTAGTCGCTTGATGACCACCGAACGAGGCCAAATCAAAGTCCGCGAAGGCACCGGTCTACAAGGGCATCAAGCTCAGTGGTTGGCGATCATGTCGCTCGCTGGCGTGCCAGCAACGTATCCGTTATACGTCGATGGCAAACAGTTCGCGGTAGAAGATCTCGTGCAAGTCGAAGCGGCCGCTTGCGAGGAAGGCAGAGAGCTAACGTTCACGCTCATCGGTTTGGCACACTATCTCGACACCGACGCGACTTGGAAAGGTGTGCGGGGCGAACGTTGGGATTTCGATCGTTTGATTGCCGCTGAACTGAACGAACCGATTGTCGGTGCCGCCTGTGGTGGTACCCATCGCTTGATGGGGTTCGCTCACGCGTTGCGAAAACGACGGCTCGAAGGAGAACCGATCACGGGCCAGTGGAAACGGGCAGAAGATTTCCTCAATGATTTCGTGCAGTACACTTACACGATGCAAAACCGTGACGGATCGTTCAGTACTGATTGGTATGAATCACGCCAAGACAACGGTGAGTTACAACGCAAAGTCCAAGTCACCGGCCATATGTTGGAATTTTTGCTCACGCATCTTCCCGACGAACAGATCGTTGACCAGCAAGTCGTTTCGGCGGCTCAGTTTCTAGTAGGTGCGATGGACCGGTTGGAGTTGAATGATGCTGGCGTCGGTTACCGAGGTCACGCGTTGCGATCACTCGCGATGTTTTATCGCAGAGTCTATGGTGTGACTCCCGTCTATCCACCAGGCCAGATGGCGTTTGGCCAGCACAACCACTTTCACAAACGGTAATTTGTCGCTGTGGTTAATGCGATCCTGTGGCGATTTCGTTGTAGCGGAACGCGTCAAGAGTTTCACTCAGTAAGGCGGCGCGGTCCGAAAGTCTTGACGACTTCCGCTACACTTTGCGTCTCGCCAACCTAATGGACGTGTTGAGTTTGGTATGATCGGTCCATGCAACTAGCATGGTGAGGGATCCACAATTTAATCCCTCGCATTTGATCATACCAAATCTTCTCACGGAAACGAAATGATTCATCGATATCTCTTGATCATTCTGCTCGCTGCAATGGCCCGTTTGGCCGTCTGCCAAGATCTGCCCGATCCCGATGGTCAGCCAGCGACTCATGACAAACCTGTGCAGGTTTATATTTTGCTCGGGCAATCCAACATGCTAGGCTTTGGTCGCGTGGGACCAGCTGAAACGAAAGGATCGCTTCAGTACCTGATCAAAGAACACAACATGTACCCGCATCTCGTCGACGATCAAGGCAATTGGACCCAGCGTCAAGACGTTCGATACGTGCATGTAATGGATAAACGCGGCGTGCCATTTGAAAACATGGAGGATTACGCGGACATGAAGAACCAATGGTTGCAAGTCAATGGCAACTTCGGTCCCGAAATTGGCTTTGGTCATGTGATGGGAGAACATCATGACGAACCGGTGCTCATCTTAAAGGCCTGCATTGGCAATCGTAGCCTGGGCTGGGACTTGCTTCCGCCGGGTAGCGAGCAGTATCAGTTTGATGGCAAAACCTACGCAGGATATCGAGATAACTCCGATTCGTGGATTGAGGGACAACCCAAAAAGACTGTCAGTTGGTATGCCGGTCGTCAGTACGATGCTGATACGGCGCATGTAAAATCAGTGTTGAAGAATCTCGCAAAATACTATCCTGGTTACGCAGGACAGGGGTATGAGATTGCTGGCTTCGTTTTCTGGCAAGGTCACAAAGACCAGAACGCGGCGCACGCTAGTCGTTATGAACAGAATCTCGTGCGCTTCATAAAATCGTTGCGAACAGACTTTAGTGCACCTGAAGCGAAGTTTGTGTTGGCCACGATCGCCTTTGAAGGTGATAAATTGCAAGGACATGGGCTGACGGTCGCCCAGGCGCAGCTCGCTGTTAATGGCGAAAACGGCAAGTACCCGGAGTTTGAGGGCAACGTGAAAACGATCGACGCGAGGCCTTTCTGGCGAGATCAATCGGTGTCACCCAGCCGTCAGGGATACCACTACAACCACCATGCCGAAACCTACATGGAAGTCGGCCATGCTCTGGGGCGGGCCATGGCGGAGCTGCAGACGCTCGGGAAATAGGGATTGCAATGCTCCGTCTTCGAGTTCGCTTTCGCGTGCTTGGCAGTTGATCCGCTGTAAACGCAAATGCCTGCACATTCTTTAGGCAGTCCATGCTAATTCCACAAGCAGCAGGTGGGCCGGATCGTTCGCAAGTTTTTATTGTTTATTCTTTCTACTGCGTAAGTCGTTGCGATTGAGTGATTTGTGGCGTCTTTGCCGGCCCTCTGTCCCGGTTTGGCACGACCTGTGCGTTAACGCTCAGCGGAAGCATGAATTGCCTTCGTTTTGAACAACCCAACACTCACGAGCGATTACGGATGGCCCGGGGCAGGAGTTGACGGTCGGTTTGGCAGCGATGGCAGAGTGCTTTCTTGCAAATTTCGTTGGCGGGAGTGTTTAGAGGTTGTCGCACTGCATGCGAAGCCGCACACCGTCCAACATTGATAGACCGTCTTTGAGAAGGAAAGACTCCATGTTGCGATGTTTACGATTGAAGAACCCTGCGGGGTATAGATTGCTCACGATGGTTCTCCTTGTGGGGATGATGGGGATGGGGGTGTCGCTCGCGTCGGTTGCTTCGGCCCAGGAAGAGGTCGCTGCTGTCATGGAGGCGGTAGAAGCCGCCGACGCGGGTGATGCCGCCGCACCAGAAGCTGCCGATTTAGGTGTGGGCTATGCGTTCGATAACGCGATGTTGTTCTTGTGCGCGGTGCTGGTGTTGTTCATGCAAGCGGGTTTCGCGATGGTCGAAGTTGGCATGAACTCGGCCAAAAACACCGTCAACATTCTTGCTAAGAATGTCATGGATTTGGCCGTCGGATCGCTGCTTTTCTTTGTCATCGGATTTGGGATCATGTATCCCAAGCTCTACATGACAGAAGATCAATCCGCCACGATCAGCCAATACTTTGCCTTCGGAGGAACGGGGATTTATGAGAACGCCGCTTCCGACCGTACGTTCTCACCTCAAGCCGACTGGTTCTTCCAAGCGGTGTTTGCCGCAACCGCAGCAACGATCGTCTCCGGTGCAGTCGCCGGACGCATGAAGTTCACTGCGTACTTGATGTACAGTGCGCTCTTGACCGGTTTGATTTATCCAATCAGTGGCTACTGGAAATGGGGCGGAGGTTGGCTCGCCGAGATGGGTTTCCAAGACTTCGCTGGTTCGGCAGTCGTTCACGCGGTAGGCGGGTTCGCGGGACTGGCCGGAGCGATTTTCCTCGGCCCTCGATTGGGTCGATACACTGCTGATGGCAAGTCCGTGCCATTGCCTGGTCACAACGTGGCCTTCGCAGCCCTGGGTGTGTTTATCCTGTGGGTGGGATGGTACGGTTTCAACCCTGGCAGCCAACTCGCGTTTCAAGGCACGGATGCTATTGACGCCGTGGTGTTGATTGCCGTCAACACCACACTTGCCGCCGCTGCGGGTGCTGTATTCGCAACTTCAGTGGGCTGGATTCTGTTCGGCAAACCTGACTTAACGATGAGTCTCAACGGGGCACTCGGTGGCTTGGTCGGAATCACAGCGTGCTGCGATGCGTTTAGCAACAGCATGTCGATTGTGGTCGGAGCGATCGCAGGGATTCTGGTTGTTTTGGCGATCGTGGTGCTCGACAAAGTCCGGGTAGATGATCCAGTCGGTGCGTTCCCAGTCCACGGTGTGTGTGGCGTGTGGGCCTGCATGTCGATGGGAATTTTCCCGAACAAACACTTTGAAGGTTGGTTTGAAGGCTTCATGACTCAAGGCATCGGTACCCTGGCGATCTGTGCTTGGTCCTTCATCACCATGTCCGTACTGTTTGGCGCGCTCAAAGCGTTTGGCATGTTGCGAGTCTCGCCGGAAGAAGAACACGCTGGATTGGACATCAGCGAGCACGGCATGCACGCTTACCCATCCGACGCGGTTCACGGCGGCGCGATCGC
>JBGSMN010000164.1:0-28945 GCA_041740155.1 Rhodopirellula sp. | reverse complement strand
ATTTGGAGCATGTATGCGCTCGCGACAAGTTTCGGCAGCGGCTGAATATCAACGAGATTCTCGTCGGTCGGTGCTTTGATTTCGATCGGCTGATCGGTCCCACGCAGCATGTTCTTTGGTGCATTCAGGTCTGTTGCATCACTCGCTACAACGGGCGGCTGAGGTCGTTTGTCGCTGTCATCCTTCGGCTTAACCTCTTCAAATTCAGGCACACTTGGCGCGGGAATCGGTATTGGCAACGGCCGGCGCACTTCGATCGGATAAATCGTTTTGCCGAGCGGCGGCACCGGCGGTTTGGGTTTGTCTTCATCATCGTCATCGAGTCGCAGAATCGACCCGAACAAGCCTCCTCGCGGACCAGCCGCCGATACGGTTTCGCACGGCGCGGTGATCACGATGAAGCACAATAGAAATTGTGATAACGAAATAGCGAATGATCGAAATAGCATGAATCAGGATTCTTTCTCAAAGATGATGATTGCTAGCGACGTGCCGAGCTACGAACTGGCGTTCTGGTTATCGTTCTGATAGTGGATTTAGTTGTCGTTGTTGTAGTCGATGGCTGTTTCGATGGTGGTGATTGAGCCGCCTTCGCTTGCATCGGGCTGTTGACGTCGATCAAAAACCCGCCGTTGCTTCCCTGTCGCACGACACTGTTATTACGAGCGCGGCATCCGTAACCATCCGTTCCGCCAAAATCAATTAAGAAACTAAAGTTGCCACCACTCGCGGGCATCTCGTGATAGCTGATTGAGTTCGATGCATAGCCCTGGCTGTGATTGCGATAGCGATCGTCGCCGGCATAGTCAAACAGAATGCCAATGCTGGCTTGTGAGCCGTTGCCTTGGGTGGTCTTGGCATTTGAACGATACTCATCGTTACCTGCAAAATCAACGAGCACACCAAGCGAGGCGTCCCACGCATGGCCGATGCCCATGATCGTTCCATTGTAGGTGTCGTTGCCCTCGTCATCGAAGCAAAAGCCAGCCGCGTAGTGACAACCGAAACCCATGCCGAATCTTTGAAACGAGGGCTGCTCACGAGGGCCACCTGCGTAGCTTTTCTGCGTTGCCCCGAGTCGTTTGTCGTTGCCACCGAAGTCGCGAGCGAAGCCCAGGCCCAGCCAGTAGCCACCGCCGTGCGATAAGTAGTCGAATTCGTAAACATCGTCGCCATTGCCATCGAGCATCACACCAATCCCACCACTGGCGACGGACCGCAGTCCCGCGCCAACGCCCTGTCCCCAGCCTTCATATCCAGGTGTCGGGTTGTCCTCGTCTTCGGCATAAGAACAGATGAAGTGTCCGCCGGTGTAATAACGGTCATTGCCATTGATGTCTGCAAGCATGCCGAAACCGAGCGGGCATCCCATGCCCTGGGTCCACATCGCACCGTGGTATCGATCGTCACCATCGCGATCAATCAACACACCGATGCCTGCGAGCGCTTGGCCTTGCACACGACGAAAACCGATGTACTGATCGTTGCCAGCATGATCGACCAAGATACCTGCGCCGCCGATCACCGAACCTTGAGCCATATCTTTCGACTGATAGCGATCGTTGCCTTCTAAGTCGACGAGCATCGAGATACCAAGAATCGCAGATCCTTGGATACCCGCTTGGCTGCCAATGTACATGTCGTTGCCGCCGAGATCGAGCGTGATCAACACAGGCCGATCCAACGACACGCTGCCCTCCCGATATACATCATTGCCACCAAGATCAATGATCACGTTGACATCGGACATCGCGTCGAGATCATAGGTGTTCGCATCACGTCCGCCGATGAGAAGGCAGCCCGATGGTGTGACAATCTTCTGGATGACCGCCCCCGACACACCGGCAACGCGGATTCGGTTTTCATCAGGCAGGGCCTTGAGTCGCTTCAGAAACGACACTTCGGCCAACGGAGCCATGGCTTCGGCAGCATCATGAATGGCACCACGATCCATCTTCTCCAACAGATCGCAGACGCGCCGGCCACCGACGCGATTCTTAACCGTGAAACCCACGTCGTTCTGTGAAACGAGCACGGGATAGATGTCACGTTTGAGCTGATTCAGTTCCGCAGCGGTTAGCGGTGCCAATGTTCTCGCGTGTGCCTGCTGAACGCGTTCGAGAATCTCGGCGACGAGCGAGAGCGGTTCGACGGATGCGGTGTCGATCGTCGATTGAACTTTCGATTGCTCGGCAACATCCATTTTGGAACGGGCGATCGCGAACGCGTCCGCAAGCCCACCGGTTGGTTGGCTGACGCAATCAAATAGCTCACCCGTGAACGTTTCTGCTTCGGCTGGTGCCTGCAACGGATTGCGAAGCAAATGGTCGTACCAGGCCAGTCGGCAGTTTCCCGTAACTTCGTTGACGTGCCGGTCGCCCGTGGACAAGTTGAGTTGAAATCCAACGTAGTTTTGAAACTGAGTAATGTCTTTGGTCAGATTTCGTGACTGTAGCCCCGAAGCGATTTCCGTTGCGAGGATTTGCATCATCTTGGCGGCTTGGTCTGCCGCTGCTGCGTTCACGGGCTGCTCTTGTGCATGAGCAATTGGCACATTCGATACTAGTAAACCGCACAACAACGCCAATCCAAACAGGAATAGTTGTTGAGTGGCCGCACCAGAAAAATGATTCATCCTTGAATTCCCCAGCATAAGTTCGTCTTGTAGCAATGGTTCCAGATGCACCACATTGGTTGGTTTTCGGCAATAGAGCGATTGTGCTTGAGCGGCTATCTGGAAGTGCGGCAATATAACGGACGTTCATGCTTTCACGTGAAAAATCATGTCCTGATGTTCACTTCTGTGCAATCGGTTGTCTCATGTCGCACACCAATGCCGCACCGTAAACTCGTTTAAAACTCGCGGCTCGAGATGATTTGGTGAAAAAACGAAACTCTTGACGAGTTCCGCTACAGACGTGCCCTGAAGCTCACGCACGAGTTCCGCTACTGAAGTTGGTCCAACTTTTTTGGCCAACGAAAGCGAAACTCGATGCCGCGAGGATCATCGGACTGGATTTCAATTTCTCCGCCTGCGGTCTGTACAAGCTTTTGCACGATGGTTAGCCCGAGTCCCGCTCCATCGCCTTTTTGAGGACGCCTTAGCTTTTGAAAGATTTCAAAGACGCGCTCACGGTACTTATCCTCGATTCCCGGACCGTCATCTTTAACCGAAAACACAAATTCATCGACTGACTCTTCGCAACCGATCGTAATCGTGCCATGATCTCGATCATGATGTTTCGCGGCATCATCCAGTATCGAGTGCAAGTCAACGCTTCGCTGCATGTGCGTGCGATTGCCCGCTCGTGAGTATTCGAGCAAACCGCTCAGCAACGCATCCATCCGCTGAACTTGAGTTTGCATACTTGCGAGATGGCCATTGATTATCACGGGTAGTTCAATATTGGCACTGGCTGCATCCTCTCGCACCCAACTCGTTAAGTGCATCAGCGCCCGTAGTGGGGTACGCAGATCGTGCGAGGCAACGTATGCAAATTGTTCCAAATCACGATTGCTGCGGGCTAACGATTTCGAGACTGACTCGCTTCGGCGGAGCATTTGTCGGACATCTTCTTCGTTCGATTTTTGACGTGTGATATCGAGGTGCGTACCGAACATTCGAATTGGGTTGCCCGACTGATCATGACTGAATTGGCCTCGTGATGAATGTTCTGGTATTGCGGTACAATGTCGAACAGCCGTTTGGTCAACAACTCCTCACGCGAATACTTCAGCACTTCACAGGCATGATCGTTGACGTAAATGAACGACGCGTCTTCGCGAACCAAGAAAACTGAGTGTGAAAGCGTTTTAGTGATCTTTTGCCAATTGAAATTTCGTGTCATCATCAGTCGTGTTTTCTCATCAAAAACTGTTGTGAGACACAACCACCGGTCGCGTGTGCCCGCGAGCAGTGTATCACGTTTCGTTTTTCAGTGGATTGAGCACCGAACATGAGTATCCGACGAATCCTGCATGCCGCCGACATCCATCTGGATAGCCCGCTGCGCAATTTGCAGTCTTACGACCAAGCCCCATTGGATCAAATTCGCGGCGCGTCGCGGCGGGCGCTGGAGAATCTCGTACGATTGGCAATCAACGAAGAGGTGGACCTGGTCGTGATTGCGGGCGACCTATACGACGGCGATTGGAAAGACCAAAACACCGGTTTGTTCTTCGTTGGCCAAGCGGCCAAGTTGACGCGCGCGGGAATTCCGCTGGTCGTGATCCGTGGCAATCATGACGCCGAAAACGTGATGACGTCGACGTTGCCGCTGCCCAAAAACACCGACGGCAGCGTGATCATGATGGAGTCCGATCAAGTCGACTGTCGCACATTTGAATCCATCGGCGTTACCGTTCACGGTCGGTCGTTTCGCAGCAAAGCGGAACTGGAGGATTTGTCCAAATCCTACCCGCGTCCGCACAGCGGTATGTTCAACCTCGGATTGTTGCATACGAGTTTGACGGGTGCGGAAGGGCACGATACTTATTCACCGTGCAAACCCATCGATTTAACCGCCAAGCAATACGATTACTGGGCACTCGGCCATATCCACGTGCGCGGCGAGCATAGCTTGCCCGGCGAAGCTCCGATCGTTTTCAGTGGCAACATTCAAGGCAGACATATTCGCGAATCCGGTGCGAAAGGCTGTTATATTCTCGATATCAATTCTCGTAATAAATGCGAATTGAAGTTTCATCCGCTCGATGTCGTCCGTTGGGAATCGTTTGAAATCAATGTCAGCACCATCGAGCATGTTGATGAGATTGTCGACGCCTATGAAAACTGGTTGACGACCACGATGGCGAGCATTGACGATCGGCTGTTGGTGTCGCGGGTGTCGATCGTCGGTGCGAGTGAGTTGCATAACCAATTGCATCAACAACGTCACCGTTTAGAAGCCGCTCTGCGTGCCACTTCGATCAGCCATGGTGCCGGGCAAGCCTGGATGGAAAAATTTCGCTTGCGAACCAGCACACCAACTCACGGCACCGACGTCGGTGACATGGATGGACCATTGGCGAGCGTGGCCAAGATCGTCGAAGGGTTGCGAGCGTCGGCAACGCGTGGTGAGTTGATCGCCGCTGAGTTCGCACCTCTTGTAAGAAAAATCCCCGATCAGGAAGCCGTCTTTGACGCGAACAATTTGAACTGGGTCGATGATTTGATTGAGTCCGCCGCTGCCGATCTGTTAGGACGATTTGAGTAACCGCCATGATCATTGAACGACTCGACCTGATCGCCTATGGACGCTTTACCGATGCCTCAATTGATTTATCGGCTGGCCCTCGGCGGTTTCATATTGTCTACGGACCAAACGAATCCGGCAAATCGACCAGCTTGCGGGCAATCACGTCGTTGTTATACGGCATGTCCACGCGAGCGGAGGACAACTATGTCCACGCCAATGCGAAAATCCGTGTCGGTGGCGTGCTCGTCGATGCCGATGGCAAGTCATTGCCGTGCATTCGCCGCCGTGGCAACAAGGGCACACTCCGCGAACTCGATGATCGCACCACGATCGCTGACGATGTGCTCAAGACAATGCTCGGCGGCGTTGACCGTGAAGCCTTTGAGCATCGCTTTGGTTTATCACACGATGAATTGGTCTTGGGCGGTCAAGCGATTCTCGAAGGCGAAGGTGACTTGGGTGAGATTTTGTTCGCAGCAGGTGCCGGCGTCAGCCAACTCAAAGCCGTTCAATCGCAATTAGATGAGAGCACGGCGCGGTTGTTTGTGGCGGGCGGACGCAATGGGTCGATCAATGTTCTGACGCGGGACATTGCCGACAAGAAACGCGAATTGGAGGAGGCCAAGATTCCGCCGAGCGACTGGGATTCGTTGCAGAGAGATTTCAAGGACGAACAAACACGCGTTGCCGATTTGGAGATCGAACTACGTGACGCCGCCGTGCAATTGTCGCGGCTTCGAGCGTTTCAGAATGCCCTACCGCTGGTGCCTCAGTGGATCTCGTTGTGCCAGTCCTTTGCTGATCTCGCCGATGCTCCACAACTCGACGAAGCATTCAGTGAACGACGTCGTGAACTCGATACCAATCGTGAAATCGCCGTACGTCAAACTCGCACGCTGTCATCGCGAATCGCTGAACTGACACAAGAGATCGAGTCTCTCGGCGACGATTCAGCGATCATGATCCATGAAGCGGAAATCGAATCGCTGTTCCAACGCCTCGGTGCTCGCGAGGAAGCCCGCACGCAACGAGCCGGGTTGCAACGAACTCGTCGGAACCTCGATCGCCGGATGACCGAGGCCCTCGAAGAACTCGCCGTCGTCATCACTGCGACGGACGAAGACGCGGTGACGGAAGAAATCGATTCAACGCTAAAACGCTTGCGAGTCGTCGACGCCGTGCGAACTCGGCTGAACGAGTTAGCGCAGCAATACGCATTGCTGGTTCGGCGACGCGACGACGCCGATGAAACCCTCCGCACGCTCAGGGGCAACTTACTCGATGCGAAGCAAAAGCGAGAAACGTCGGTTGTTCCCGATGATCCGTTCACGATCAGCCAAATCATTGAATCAGTGGGATCGCCCGAAAGCGTGCTCTCAAATCTCGCCCAACAACGTACCGATGCGAAACAGGCATGGACGCGGTGCCAACAACTCGCCCGCAAACTCGATAACGAATGCCAGCTAGCCAGCGGCACGTTTGTCGACGCGATCTTGTCAACCGTCCTGTTACGCTTACCCAACGAGACTGCGATCGCTACTGCCGCCCGCAATATTGAACGTCGCGAACAAGCTCTCGCCGCAGTTACCGATCAGTGGAAACAGCTCGACGCGAGTGAACGCGAAGCCCGCCAACGACTCGATGCGGCCGTTTCGATGACCGAATTGCCGACACTCGATCAACTCAGCGAAGCACGCGATCTTCGCGACGCGACGTTTTGCGAAATCGCTGCCGATCATCAATCGACCACGATCCCGACCCAGCGTTTAACGCAATTGAAAACATTGATTCGCAAAGCGGACGAACTCGTCGACATGATGCGGCTGCATCACGAACAACTGCATTTGCAAACGTCGATGCAGGCTGAGATCGATAAATTGCTGCAACAGAAATCCGCTTGCAAATCCAACGGTGAAACCGCCAAGGTAGCGTTCCTCGAAGCCGAAGAGCAGTGGCAAGCACTTTGGCAACCGCTCGGGATTATCGCGGCCCAGCCGGAACGGATGATGCGCTGGATTTCCACGCACGGGCAACTGGTCGATGCCGTCACGCAGTGGCGCGAGGACACCGAACGAACCGAACAGATCGAGCAGCGAATCGTAGCATCGTGCAAGCGGCTCCGTGGTGCCATCGCCACGACAATCGTTGAGAAGCTATCTGTGAAGCGGGCCAAGACACCTGTCGCGGTCGGGGTGGTTGATGAAACCGATACAGAGCCCACGTTGTTCGATCAAGTCGAAGCGGTGGATGATTTCACGTCGTTGTACGATCAAGCGATCAATCTTCGCACGACCTTGCATCACGCGCGAAAACGATACGATGAACAGTCGAAACTGTACGATTCGATGCAAGCCGAACTGCCGCAAGCCGAAGCACGACTGGAGTCACGCCAAAACGAACTCGATCGCTGGGATACCGATTGGGCCACGGCGACGTCAGCGCTCGCCGCGACAGTGGATCGCACGCCAGCCGTGATTCTCGAAAAAATTGTACAGATCGATGGATTGAACGCACAGAAACGCGAACGCGATATCGTGCTCCATCGCATCCGGGCAATGTTTGACGATGACAAAACCTACCGCGCCGACGTCGCTCGGTTGTTGGCTGCGTTGTCAGTGGATACCACCAGCTTCAGTGAGCAGAGTGATGCCGTGGACGATATCAGCGATTCGTTTGCGGTGGTAAAGCGATTGTTTCATCGACTGCAAGCCGAACGGACGTCTGCTAAACAACGCGCTGCCTTATCAACTCAACTCGAATCCGCGAAGACGCAACACGCCACCGCCGAGCAGCAAATCGCCGAGGCCGACGTGGCCTTGAGTCGATTGTGCGATGAAGCAGGATGTCATTCGCCAGCCGAACTGATCGAAGCCGAACAGCGATCAAAACAGCGACATTCCATCGAGCAATCCAAACAAAGCATCGAACAACAGCTCTTGATGTTAGCAGGCAACACGCCCCTGGAAAAATTCGCTGAGGAGGTATCGCAACAACAACCTGAATTGGTGAGCATTGAGATCGAGCGAGTCGAAACGAAGCTCAGCGAGACACGCGAGACGCTATCGGAGGCTCAGCAGCGAGTGGGCGAATTGCGGTTGCAGCTCAAGCAGATCGACGGCAGTGGTCGAGCAGCGGAACTTTCGCAAGACATTCAGTTTTTGACGGGCAAACTCGAAAACGAAATTGAAGAGTACGCGAGAGTCAAAGTCGCTGCGATGATTTTGAAGCAAGCGATCGAACATTATCGCCAAGAAAACCAAGGCCCGGTTTTGCAACTCGCTTCAGAGACGTTTCGGCAACTGACGCGAGGTGAGTACGAATCACTCAGGGTCGATTTTGACAGTCGTGGCAAGTTGATGTTGTTTGGAGTCCGCACGGCAGAAAAGGAACTCGACGTTCCCGCACCAGCGATGAGTACCGGCACAGCCGATGCTTTGTATCTTTCATTGCGTTTAGCTTCGATCGACCATCAACTCACCCGCAGCACGCCACTGCCCTTGGTCGTTGACGATTGTCTTGTCCAACTCGACGATGACCGTACCATCGAAGCCTTGCGAGCGTTGTCGCAGTTATCGCTGCGTACCCAAGTCATCTTGTTCACGCACCACGAGCACCTCGTAGAATTGGCGACACAAAACCTCAAGCCCGATGATTTTCACGTTCACCGACTTACTTCGGTAAGTTAGTGGGATAGGCTTCTAGCCTGTCAACTCACTCCGAGTACCATGTAGACTCCGCCGATACCTGCAGCTAGCGCGCTCGGCTCAGTATGATATGTTGGATGTTTTCCCCACAACTCGCAATAGACAACACCATGAGATTGATCGTTACTGCTATTCTCGCAGCCAGCCTTTGCCTGGCCGGATGGGCTTCCACCGGTGCTGCCGATGACATCTTGATCGCCGATTTTGAATCAATTACCTACGGTGACTGGCAGGTGACGGGCGACGCTTTTGGTGACGGGCCAGCGAGCGGTACGCTCAGCGGACAGATGGCTGTCACGGGATTTAAGGGCAAGGGGTTAGTCAACACGTTTCGTGGAGGCGACCAAGCGACCGGCACGTTGACCTCGCCAGAATTCGCGATCGCCCAGCCTTTCATCAATCTGTTGATTGGCGGTGGTGGATACGAAGGCAAAACGGAAGTTCAATTGCACGTCGGCGACAAGATCGTTCGCATCGCAACGGGACCGAACACGCAACCCGGCGGTTCAGAAGAACTCGCCGAATACTCGTGGGACGTTTCCGCACTGATCGGTCAAAACGCGCGCATCAGAATTGTCGACAACCACACTGGCGGTTGGGGACACATCAACGTCGACGACATTCGTCAATCGGAGCAACGCTCCGCGCCCGAGCAGTTAAAACTGGAAAAAGAACTGCTCGTCGACGATGGCTATCTGCTCGTTCCGGTAAGCAATTTTTCACGTCGTCAAAACGTCGTGCGTTTGAATTTGTACGACGGCGAAGAACTCGTGCAGAACTTCAACGTCGCTTTGCCACTTGAGGGCGATGCGTATTGGATGGCCGCCTATCCACTATCGCACTTCGGCGTCGATGGCAAACGTTTAACAATCCGTCCAGCTACCGCTGCGATGTCGACCACGTCGATTCAAGCCTCGTTTGAGCGCATTCGCATCGGATCGCAAGACGAAGCTTGGGCGGGCGATGATTACCAACAAGTGTATCGCAACCAGTTTCATATTTCCACGCGTCGCGGTTGGAACAACGATCCCAACGGTATGGTTTACCATGACGGTAAGTATCACTTGTACTACCAATACAACCCCTTCGGCATTTTTTGGGGCAACATGCACTGGGGGCATTTCATCAGCGACGACATGATCCACTGGAAAGAAAAACCGATCGCGTTGTTTCAGAAAACCGAAGGTGACATGATGTTTTCGGGCGGCGGGTTCGTCGATCATGACAATACGGCTGGCTACGGTGAGAACACGCTCTTCATCGCCTTTACCAGCACGGGCCGCGGCGAGTGTTTAGCCTACAGCACCGACGGCGGGCAGACATTCACAGAAATTCCAGAGAATCCGGTCGTAAAACACCGTGGTCGCGACCCCAAGATTATCTGGTACGCACCGCAGCAGAAATGGGTAATGGTCGTTTACAACGAAGATGAGAGCGAACTGACGAAGGCGTCACCGTTTAGCGAGAACTCGAAAAATCTTAAAAATGCGAACTTAGCCTTTTATGAATCGAAAGACCTGCATACATGGACTCAGACAAGTGCGTTCACGGATTACGATCGCGAAACCGTCTTCGAGTGTCCAGAGTTTTTCGAGCTACCGATTGAAGGGCAGCCGGGCGAGAGTCGTTGGTGTCTGATGGCGGCGACAAACCGCTATTTCATCGGCACGTTCGACGGCAAAGTCTTTCAGAAAGAATCGGGGCCCCACGGCCAACGACGGGGCGCGTTCTACGCACCGCAAACGTTTAGCGATACGCCAGACGGACGGCGAATTCAAATAGGTTGGGTCCAGCCACCGAGTTTTGAGCAGCAAATTCCTAATCAAATCAGCAATCAAGCTTTCTCATTGCCACATCAAATGACGCTCCGACAAACGTCCGATGGATTGCGATTGTTTTGCACGCCGATCGAAGAGGTGGATAGGCTGCGAGCAGAGACGCTGGCGAGCGGTGCGGATCTCGATGCTCTGGCTGCCGAGAAGCTCCTGCAAGCGTGTGCGAACGAATTGACGGAGGTCGTGATCGAACTTTCTGCGCCGGCCACGTTGCAAATGCAAATCAACGGTATCGACGCGACGTTCGAAGGCCAAAGTGCTCGCGTCTACAATGATCGCACGGTCAACGAAGTCTATGTCGATCAGGGACGCGAATATCGAATTAACTCACGTGATGCAAAGAAGCTCGGCGACAGCACGACTACGCTGCACGGGAGCGATGACGTGAAAATTCAATCGCTGAAGATCTATCGTTTGAAGTCGATTTTTTAGTGAATTGAAACTCTCGCCAGCTCCCCAGCTTCACTGTACGGATAATAAAAACACCTTCCTTTCATTCCTTTCATTGGTCCCAACATGTTACGAATCCTGTTTTTGATCAGTTTCGTTTTGCTGATGTCACCTCGCTCGGACGCGGAAGAACCCGCGACGGAAAATACTACTGCGGCTACTGAATTGTCGGTACCCGATCCCACGCACGCTCACCGGCGGGCACTGCAACTCGACGGACAAGTTGGCGAGGTTACGTTAACCGGTCCCGTGCCCAGCATCCTGCGTCCAATGGTTGGCGATCAACGCTGTGAGTTTGGATTCAATCCCGACGCCACGAAAGCGACTGTGTTTCTGCCAAAACAAGCTGATCACAAGACGATTGATTTTCTCGTTGCTGAAGGTTCGGGAGTGCTCAGCGATGGCACTTTCGTGTTCAGCGCACTGGACAGCAAAGTGGTCGGTAATCAGGCTAAGCTGGAAACGCATCCAGGGAACCATCGCATCGGATACTGGGGTAAAGCGTCAGATTACGTGACGTGGACAGCGTCTGTGCCAGCAGGTGGCTATCACGCTGAACTGGTCTACTCGCGGGCTAATCCAACGGGAACGAAGATGCGGATTGAAATCGGCGATGAGGCATTTCCGCTCGCGCTGGAAAGCACGGGCAGTTGGTATCGTTACCGCGTGATTGATTTGGGCGACGTGACGATAGCAGGCGAATCAACCACTGCCAACGTTCGAGTCGAGAAGATCATCAATGGCGGAGTGATGAATTTGAAAGCGATCATTTTGACGCCGAAAACAATCAACGCCGATTGAAGCGACCATCGAACATTTGTGTCAAAAGAAGAAGAGATTCACATCAAAACTTAGCTGCAAAAGCCTGTCATTTACACCGATCTATTTTTTAAGATGTGCTTAAAGGCGCGCTTGCGGTTGGAGGCGAACGATCATCACTCCTTGTGTCTCTAGGGTGTTCTCAAGCTCGATTTGATTACCGCTCAATTCACCTGATTGCGTCATTGTAAGATTCTTATCATTATTCAATAACATAACTTCATATCGAGTTGGACTTGACCAAGGTAGGTTTTTGAGCTGAATTCGCAATGTTTCATGTAGGTCTTTGGTATTTACGATCAAAATGTTGATCCTGGTCTTTTCTTGATTTGCTCCAGCACCGATCAAAATATGTTGGCTTGCCCCGGAGCTGGCAGTGAGTCGCACCGGAGTTTCTAAAAGGTGTGCGAAAGCTCTGAAAGCGTAAAACGTCTTCTTGGGCGTGCCATATCGGTCGAATAAGCCAAATTGGTTGGTGTCGCCTGCATAAAACCCACCTATATCAACAGGGCTGTCTTGAAGAAGCAGTAAAACGGAGGCTATGAAGGTCGCACCCTCCACCCCTCCCTGTCGATTATAGAATTGCCGACGATTTTCACCCTGAAGCGCCGTACCGATGATTGGATTCCAATCGTTGTCCGGTAGGTAGTTCCATTCATTCAGATGAATCTCAGTCGCTTGAAATCCATACTGGATAAGCAACTTCCGGATCGCGGATGCCTTAATCACATATGTGATTGGATCGTTGGTATAAGTGTGCCAAGAAAAAAAATCGAGTGGTAGCTTTTGGTCTCGGCAGTGGGTCAGGAAATCTATTGTGAACGATGATGGCTGGAACTCGCCACCTACAATCTCACCGACAGCTCCCACCGACGGCCCACCGACCTTCAGCTTTGGGTAATTTAACTTGATGAGTCTGGCGGTCGTCGCATACAGCATGAAGTATTCGGCATCGGTTCCCGACCACATCGCGGGTCGGTTCTCAGGCTCATTCCAAATTTCCCAGTACTCAATGCCGTAGGTGCTGCCGTCGGACCAACCTTCGTTATAATGTCGAATGATGCCCAAGCAAGTGTCGGCCCATCGTTCAGCATTCTTAGGAGGGTGAACATGGTGCTTTGTCCGAGTTGTCTCAATGCTTTCGCCTAATCGATAGACGATGCTTGCACCGGTAGCGATAGAAGCTCGAAGATACTCATCTGTTTTTGCAAAATGGTATTGGGACGGATCGTTTGGATCGGCCAATTCATCAGGAAAAATCGCGTGCATGTCAACAATGCTAGCTCCCGGCCATTCGCAATCGTGAAGTCGAATGTGAGGAATCTGCATCTCGCGATAGTATCCGCTCAAATCCACCGTCTCTCCCATCGTCAGTGGCCCATTATTCACGCCGTGTAGAGGTCGAAAACGTTTCTCAACCCCAGATTCATCCGTGCTTGCGTCAACCACTAAATCAGCAGCGCCGAGCGAGAGTGGTTTTTCGATAAATAGGCAGGCAATCAAAACTGCAGCCATGAAAACCAAACGCTGACAATTTAATCGGTAAAGCATGAGCGACGCGGGCGGGGATCCAGGAGGAAATGTAAGGCTTGAAGGCCTCTATCCAAGCATTATAACGACCCGCGGTTGATCCTGTCGCGGTACCTTCAACAGCGATCTAGATGATTGGCCAGTCGTAAGGTGTTGGCTTGAATGTCCTTCGCTAAGCGAATCCCCTCGGCGTCTCCCAACAGAGTCGCGGTTGCCGCAACCGACAATAGAATCAACGGAACAGCGAACTCGCTGAAAATTCCCAACTCAACCAGCAAATTTTCTTTCGTGGTCATCATCAAATAAGTCAACCGGAAAAGCAAAAATGGGAACACGATTCCGACGGATTTATAAAGTGGGATAGGCTTCCAGCCTGTCGAAACGGCAATGACAGGCTGGAAGCCTATCCCACTTATTATTCCCGCGATGCTTTGTGAAAGAATGTTGAAGTCATTGCTAGACGCCTGCGCGAAAAAAAGCAGAAAGAGAACAATAGGAGAAGAGGGAAGTTATGAGCGGATGAAGAATCGACCCCTTTCCCGAATCTTCGATTTTGACGAAAACCAAGGGCAATGGGGATCTGTCGTCTCCCTTGGACCAATACCAAATAAACCGTCACCCTAGTGCTGTGAGAACGACTTGATGCGGCACTAGCTCGCAAAAGGATGCATTGAATGAGCGTCGAAACATCATCCGCTATTGATGGCGATCCGCCAGCGCCAAACGCCTCGCATGATCACTCCAAATGGAAGCCCCTGCGGGTTTGGATTCCGATGATTTTATTGCCTCTCATGGTTCTACTTCGATTCGTCCCTAAGTTGATCGAGGATGGGCCATCGACGATATGGATGGCTTCGGCGTTCGGTCCGTTCTTAATCGCGCTGCTGATCGTTCTCTGGTGGATGCTGCTCAGCCGCGCTCGTTGGCAGGAGCGTCTGGTAGGCGGGATTGCGCTCGCCGTTTCGTTCACCCTGGTTGCGATACTGGCCGACAAGACAATGCTCGGTCCGCCACTCATCGTGTTGACGGCGCCGCTCGGCATCGCGGGCTTCGCCGTAGCGCTCATCGTGTTTCGGAAACTGTTAACGTTCAAACGAACATTATACGCTTCGCTGGTGGCGCTACTCTGTTTTGCGTTTACCGGACTGCTGCAAAATCACGGCGTCTGGGGCGACTTTGCCTTCGACTTTGATTGGCGCTGGAACGAATCTCCCGAAGAACAGTTCCTGGCGAGTCGAGATACCAATTCCGCCGATTTGGGCATCGAAGACATGGCGTCGGCAACAGCCGCGTTTCAATCGCCCGAGTGGCCGGGCTTTCGTGGCGCCAATCGTGACGGTACTCAGCGGGGGGTAAGGTACAGCGATGCGCTGCGAGAGGCGCCGCCAAAAGAACTTTGGCGCATTCAAGTGGGACCCGCTTGGTCGTCTTTTGCTGTCGCAGGCGACTATCTCGTGACCCAAGAGCAACGAGGTGAAAGTGAATGCGTGGTGTGCTACGACGCGCTCACCGGACGCGAAGTTTGGAACCACGCTGTCGCATCGAGGTTCTTTGAAGGGCTTGGTGGCCTCGGCCCGCGCGCGACTCCCACCATCGACAACGGTTTCGTGTATTCGCTAGGCGCCGAAGGCTGGTTGATGAAGCTTGATGCGATCGATGGACGTGAGATCTGGAAAGTCGACATGCGCGAGGCCGCCGGTCGACAACCGCCGATGTGGGGTTTTTCTTCTTCGCCGCTCGTTGTTAATTCAACGGTCGCCGTTCACTGCGGTGGTTCCGGCGACAAGGGAATCCTGGCGTTCAACACCGAAACCGGTGAACCTCGCTGGTCCACTCCAGCGAGCGAACAATCCTATGGTTCGCTGCAACGTGTCGATCTTCACGATATGTCGCTACTTGCGATCTTGACTGATGAGGGTGCCTTGTTCATCGAACCGTCGACCGGCGAGATTGCTCTGAACTATTCGTGGAAACACGATGGGTATCGAGCGCTCCAGCCCCAAGTGATCGACGGAAATCGCGTTCTGGTCCCCACCGGTCTCGGAACTGGAACTCGCTTGATCCAAGTGGACCGAGAAGGTGACGGGTTGGTTGCCGAGGCACTTTGGACGACGAGAGATCTCAAACCAGACTTCAATGATATCGTCGTTCATCAAGGCTACATCTACGGCTTCGACGACTCTATCTTCACTTGCGTCGATGTTGCCGATGGTTCGCGAATGTGGAAAGGAGGGCGATACGGAAAAGGACAAGTGTTGTTGTTAGCCGACTCAGATTTGTTGCTGGTTCTCGGCGAACGCGGCGAACTCGTGCTGCTCGGAACCGAACCCACCGAGCGTGTCGAGTACTGGAACATTGACGCGATCGAGGGCAAAACATGGAATCATCCCGTCGTGGTCGGTGATCGCCTCTTCATCCGCAACGCCCGCGAGGCGGTTTGCTACCAACTTCCCATAGCCGAATCCGCCGCGCCAACTGAATAGAGATTCTCGGTGGCGATGGTCGGCACCGAATGAGACTTTTCGCCTGAACTCACATAACAAGTCGAAGAACATGTGATGGTCAGCGGAGCATCGCACTGGCGGAAAGGCAACACCGTTTGGATTGTAGACCACAACTCCGAAATCTCGGCTGCTCACCTTTCGGGAAAGGTTGGTGTGCACTGGCTAACGACTTCGGCAAGTTGCTTTCGGGCGTCGCGGGCAAATCGTCCTTGGTCGACTCGATGCGGACACCGCACGGCCACCGGCGAATGTAACTACGCCGCCGAGCCCGCGAGTTGATGATGACCAAGCTGTCGGCCTGAATTTCAAGCTTATCAGTCGGTGATCGTCGCCGTCACGCTTTCGCCTCCGTCGATCATTCGGAGTCAGACGGTTCGCTCGGTCCGACTGGACCAGTTCTGCCCAGACCGATTCTCGATTCGCCGTCGTTCAGGCCGAAGCTCGCCGTTTGGGCGAGTGCAAAAGACTTGCAAAAGCCAAGTTGCAGTATCGGGGTCCCGTGTAGGCTGTTGCAAAGTGCCCTGTCTCTTTAATTCTCCGCGCGGCTAAAGCGCTTACAGGCCATGCAATAACGAACGAATTTCTTCAATGCTTCCACGCAGCATTGAGCAGAAAAATCAGCAACAGCCAAATCCCTACCCCGTAATCATCGCGGCTATTTGCTTGTAAATTGATATTCCAAAAATTACATTGTATGTGAATGTTATTCCCAGCGAAGCCGCCAGCGGCAAAGTTGGACTTGCTTCGGGAATAGCGAGTCGCTGAACGGCAGGCATAGCAATATACGATGCAGAGCCACATAAGACCGCAAACAAAACATAGGTTCCCTGCTCAAGGTAGACACCAAAAATGCGACTATAGGCGACCGCCATAATTATACCGCTGATAGCAAACAAATTTGGAGCAAGCAAGGCAAAAATTATAAGCTGCCAACCGCCCGCGCGAAGATCGCGAATCTTTTTTGCAGCAGTAATCCCCATCTCCAGGAGGAATAAGCACAACATACCTTGAAACAAATCCACAAATACGCGATCGTTCGCGCTAATAACCTTCTCACCCTGCAGGCGGCTTATGAAGCCAATCGCAATGCCAGCAAACAATAAAAATATTCCGGGATTGAGAAACACTTCATGCAGCAACTTGGTATTAAATATATGCACTTGACCGTGAGCATCGAGTGCGTTGACTTCCTCGACAGTCTGCAAAGCGAGCTGATCTTCATCTCGAAGATTTTTTCGTCTTTTACTTTCGCGTTCCTCCCGCAGCACTGTTAGTTCCGAGGCGTCTATGGAATTCACATTGCTTTGTTCGAGAGCCACATTGTCACCGAGATCACCAAGCATGTTCCCATTTTCATCCATCCCTTGTCTTCGAAAACGCGCAACAAGAATAAGCGCAACAAGGCAGCCTGGAATCTCCATGATTGCAAGCATTACTGGCATATATGAATCATATGCGACATTAGCCGCTGCGAGGAAACCCAGGCACGTTACAAAGGTACCTGCGGAATCTGAACCGTAGTAACCAGCAATTGTTGCTGCATCTATGCGACGAAGCCGTGTAGACGCGCGGAGTATCGCGTATGCGGAAAACCCGATAGTTAGATTGGCGCAAAACCCAAGCACCATAAACCCTGCAGCTTGTCCATACTTCTCTGGTGGTAACCCAGCTAGTTCCTCGCCCCCATGCCAGCCTATTGCTAGCAAAAGGTACAGTGTTAGCGATTGGTACAAGGCCTTCGGGAATTCAAAATTGACCTTTAGTAGCGGTATGGCGAATCCAGCATAGAAAAATAATAGCAACGGCTTGAAGAGGTTGTGTGCGAAGTTACTCAGAAAATCATTGACCATTTTAACCTCAACAATTCAAATGCATATTGATTTGCTTGGCACATAAGCACCTATTACTGATGGAAAATCGATCGTTAGATATTTCCCATTTAGTGCCAGCGAGCGTTGAACAGCAATGCACCACTCAAGACACAAAAGACCACAAACTCGTTAATATGAAACGTAATACACGACACTCTTGTCGTCAATAGAGGGCTGATGAATCTGCGGGGAGCCTAGGCGATTTATGGCAACGATGCAAAGGCGTCCTCTGTTGCACAATGGGTTATATCTCACAAATTGATCGACATCGGATCTGCCGAGACTCCCTATCTAAGTTCCACCGCAGGTGAAACGCCTGAGACAACCTGCCACTGTCAGTTTTAGTGCAGATCGTATTTGTTCATCTTGTAGTGCAGTGTGCGAATACTGATTCCAAGCGACTTGGCAGTCAGTTCGCGGTGGTGATCGTTCGCTGCCAACGCTTGTTCGATTCCCGTGCGCTCAGCATTTTCTGTAATCTCCACTAATGTGCGAACTGAGTCATTCGGTACAATCTCGCCTCTGTACAGTTCCGCAGGAAGATCACTCTCGCGGATAGTGTCCGATGCTGCTGTCACGACAATCCGTTCAATAACGTTTCTAAGCTGGCGGACGTTGCCAGGCCAACGCGCTTGAATCAACCGTTGCATCGCATCGGTGTCGATCGTTTTTAATGGGCGTCCATGTCGTTTACAAAAACGGTCCAAGAAATGATCGACGAGAAGAGGAACATCGCTGCGACGCGACCGCAAAGGTGGCACCTGAATCGGAATAATGTTTAACCGATAGTAGAGGTCTTCGCGAAACTCGCCTTCTTCCAGCATCCGCGAAACATCGCGATTGGTCGCTGAGACGATGCGAGCATCCGACTGCACCTCCTTTTCGCCGCCCACTCGCGTATAGCAATGCGTTTCCAAAACTCGCAGCAAATCGACTTGGCTCTTGTTTGGTATTTCGGTGATCTCGTCTAGAAACAAGGTGCCACCAATCGCTTGTTCGAAACAACCCGGCTTCTGACGTGATGCTCCTGTGAACGATCCCTGTTCGTGACCGAACAGTTCGCTTTCTAGGAGTGAAATCGGAAGAGCTCCCAGGTTCACGGCGATGAACGGACCCGCTGATCGGTTGCTTTGATCATGGATGGCTCGCGCAATCAGTTCTTTACCTGTGCCACTTTCTCCCTGAATCATCACCGTTGCGTCGGTAGAGGAGACCTGTCGGATTTGTGCAAGTAATTCCTGCAAAACTGGGCTATTTCCGATGATTCCAGTAAACTCACCGACCGCAGCTAGCCTCTCCTTCAGCTCATGGTTTTCGTCTTGAAGTCGATGGTGCTCAGCGGCCTTCGTCACCTGTTGGCGGATCAAATTTAGGTCAATAGGCTTGATGATGAAGTCGAACGCACCTCGCCGCATTGCTTCCACGGCCGTTTCCATGCTGCCATGCGCGGTGATGACTATACTGGTCGTTCCAGGCTTGCGCTGTCGAACCAGCGAAATGAGATCCAAACCATCGCGGTCGCCGGGCATTCGTATGTCCGCAATCACAAGCTGAAAATTGCCCGCGTCGAACAGATCGAGTGCTTCGTTAACCGACGATGCGGTCACTATCTTGTTGGCGATCTGGGACAACCCCTTAGCCAACCCCGACCTTATGTTCGGCTCGTCGTCGACGATCAGGATGTGGAATTCGTTTTCCATGAGATAAGTGTGGTTGTTTCCGTGTTTCGATAGTTTTTTAGTACTGTGCTAAGACGACGTTTCCGCAAGCCGATCCATCGCCTGGCCGTGAAATGACTCGGCCGGAAGCGTCACTTCGAACGTGGTCCCGTTCTTAGATGAGAAAAAATCGAGCGTGCCTTGGTGCTGTCTTATGATTTTGTCACAGAACGCCAATCCGAGGCCGGTTCCGGTGCTCTTCGTGGTAAAATATGGGTCGAGAACTTGATTGGCAAGATTGTCTGGAATTCCGTGCCCGGTGTCATCAACATCGATTTGTAATGCATCCTTGCCTGGTTTCATCGTGATGGCGATTGTGCCGCCACTTGGCATTGCTTCCAAGGCATTGAGAATTAAGTTTAAGAAGACTTGTTCTAGTCGTGATTGATCGGCCGGCACAACGGTCTCTGCTTCGCATGGGTTGAAAACGATCTGCACTCCCTGTTGTTGTGCTTGAGGCCGCATCAATTCAACTTGCTGGCGAAGCATGCTGACCATTTCGACGGGACTCGAAATCAGGTTGTCAAGCGAAACGAAGTCACGAAAGTCCTCCAGCACGCCGCCTATACGCGTGACTTCGGTTCGGATGATGGTCAGCGTATTCCGGTTATCATCTGATGTACCATCTGCTTCAAGTTGTTCTTCTAGCAGTTGAACGTGAAGCGACAATGCGGCTAGCGGGTTTTTGATTTCATGATGCAAACCACCTGCGAGCGACCCTAATCCCATGTAGCGTTCCATCCGTCGCATCCGTTCTTGAATCAAAACGCGTTCAGTGACGTCACGAACTTGAAGGACATGCCCGACTTCATTGCCGTCGTGGTCGCTCAACGTCTGACAAAACGTACGTAACTTTCTGACGCTACCATGATGATCAACGGTGAAATCGCGAACCACGGTCGGCGACTTTTCCGCCATCCAGTCGTCGCGATACTTCTTGAGCGGAACGCTCCCAATTCTTTCGAGCGATTGGCCGATGCACGAAGTATCAATGTCAAGCAATTCCAAGGCTCGTGGATTTGCGCTCGTCACGTTATCCCGCGAGTCTGTGGTGAGGATCCCAAGATCGAGTCCGCTCAGAACATCACTTGCAAAAGCCTTAAAGTCTCGAAGCGACGCTTGCGAGGCGTGATAGGCTCGCCAAAGCATGATCACTGCAATAGCGGTTACGATCAGGTTGATCACGACTAAAAACAGCAGGCGGAATTGCCATCGCAATTCGCTGGCGAGGACTTCGGCCGGACCCTGTGCGCCGCGAGGCAGTTCCTTCATCAAGTTGGCGACAATAGTTTGCTCTTTCAAAAAGTCGACAAGCATCCAAATCGTGATTGCTAGTGCGGTTGCGCTCAGCAGTGACAAGCCGGTTACAGCTAGTCGATAAATGTTAGCGAGTTTTGCTATCTGACTTCGAAACATGGTCACGGTCTCAATGGCTGTTGTCGTTCAAAAATCTCGCTAAGCGGTTCGTCGTGTTCGTCGCGGATCAAAGTTCGGCCGTCGGCCAATTTGGCAAACAAATAATACAGTCCAGGGATCACGAGCACGCCTACCAGTGTCCCAAGCAACATCCCGCCAACTGCGGTGGTGCCGATCGTGCGATTTCCAATTGCTCCGGGCCCCGTTGCGCGGACCAAAGGGATCAAACCGGCGATGAAGGCAAAGGAAGTCATCAAAATCGGCCGAAATCGCAACTTCCCCCCTTCAATGCCCGCCTCAATGATACTGAGCCCTTCGTGGCGACGTTGCACAGCAAACTCGATGATCAGAATCGCGTTTTTCCCTAGCAAGCCGACCAACATCACCAACCCAATCTGGCAATAGACGTCATTAGCCAATCCCAACGCCTTGAGTAAAGCAAAAGAACCAAATATCCCCACAGGCAATGACGCCAATACAGCAAGTGGGATGATGAAGCTTTCGTATTGTCCCACCAAAACCATATATACAAAGACTACTACGATCAGAAAGATATAGATGGCTGTATTGCCTGCCTTTGCTTCATCGTAGGCGAGACCTTGCCAGTCAATGTCAAATCCATTAGACAGAGTCTCAGACGCGACCTGCTTAATCGCGGCAATCGCTTCGCCACTACTGTAGCCAGCTGCTGGCGCACCCTGGATCGGTGCCGATGGGTAAAGATTATAGCGACTGATCTCATTGAGCCCCTGTTTTTTTTCGATCCGCATGAACGCTGAGTAAGGCACCATATCCCCAGTGTCGTTCTTGACGAACATATTGTCGAGGTCTTCAGGATAACGTCGAAACTGCGGCTGGGCCTGAACATACACTTTATAGAATTGGCCGAAGCGAACAAAGCCCTGCTCCCAAGTGCTTCCGATCACAATCGATAAGTTGTCCATTGCGTCACGGATCGACACCCCTTTTTGCATCGCGACGTCATTGTCAATGATTATCTCGTACTGCGGGTAATTCGCGGCGAAGAACGTGAACAAGCCCTTCAGTTCGGGACGTTTGCCGAGTGCTTCCATAAATTTGTCGGTCTCTTCACCGAGCGCTCGGTAGTCACCGCTGTTAGTCTTGTCAAGCAGGTTGACGGCGAAACCACCGGCGGCACCGAAGCCAGGAACCGCTGGTGGCTCAAAGAACTCGAGCTTGACGTTTGCGATTTCGGTGCCACGTTTCTCTAGTTCTTCAATGATCTGCTTCGACGTTAACTCGCGATCGTTCCACGGCTTTAGATTGATGATGCACGTCCCAGCATTGGATCCGCGTCCTTCAGTCAACACTTCGTAGCCGGCAATCGACGAGACCGACGTGATATCGTCCATCTGTTTACAAACCGTTTGAAGTTCATGGCACTTTGCGTTGGTGTACTCCAACGTCGAGCCCGGTGGCGTCTGCACTATCCCGTAAATCATGCCTTGGTCTTCCAGCGGAATAAACCCGCTCGGCAGGACGCTGTTCACCGCCATTATGCCGTAGCCGAAGACGCCAACGATGGCCATCGTCAGAATGCGACGAGTGATGATTTGACGCAGGATAGTCGCGTAACCACCCGTCACCTTCTCGACGCCGCGATCGAACAGATGAAGGAAGAAACTGATCGGATTGAGTTTCTTGGTCGAACCATTAAAGCCAGAGAAGGCCGAACGAAACGCGAACGCGGCCAGCGCGCCGACGATGCCCGCAATTATTTGCACGCGGGTATCACTCAACTCGATTTGCTCTGCGATGACTTCGTGAACGATTTCAATGTGCAGTAAAAACAACACGCTCATTCCAGCGGCCGCGCCCAGCAATAGGCTCAATAACCCTCGAAGCACAAACGCGAACTTTCCCCCGACCCTCACCATACCACGGTTTATTGCACCAATAATGCCGCGTTGACTTGTGTCGTCGAGTGGTCTGAGGATCATCGCGCAAAGGACGGGCGTCAAAGACAATGCCACGACGCCTGAAATGATGATCGACATGGCCATTGTCAATGCAAACTGTCGATAGAAGACGCCGACTGGTCCCGTCATAAACGTCACGGGCACGAACACTGCGGTCATTACCAACGTGATCGCAATGATCGCTCCGCTGATCTCACGCACAACTTCCTGAGTCGCTTGGTAAGGTCCGAGATGCTTTGCGTGCATCTTTTCGTGCACCGCCTCGACAACCACAATTGCGTCATCAACAACAACGCCGATTGCTAGGACGAGTGCGAACAAGGTGATTAGGTTAATCGACATGCCGAACATCAACATGAAGAAAAACGTCCCTATGAGAGACACGGGAACAGCGAGAGTCGGGATAAGCGTGCTGCGAAAATCGCCAAGGAATAGGTAAACGACTAACGACACAAGGATGAAAGCTTCAAACAGCGTGTGCAACACCTTTTCGATCGAAGCATCTAGGAAGTTGGAGACATCATAGGTAACGGCGTAGTCCATTCCAGGCGGGAACTGTTTCAGTTTGATCTCCTCGACCTTTTCCTTGACCTTGGCGATCACTTCGGAAGCGTTTGATCCAGGTGTTTGCTTGAGAACGATCGCAGCGGCAGGCAGCCCATCGATATCAGAGTAAAGGTCATAAAAGGACGAGCCGAGAGAGACCTTGGCCACATCACCGAGTCGCAAGATTTCGCCTTCGGGAGTCGCACGCAGGATGATTTTACTGTATTCCTCGGGAGTGGTATAACGACCGACCCATGTCAACACGTATTCAAGCGTTTGAGATGTAGTGCCTGTCGCTTGGCCGAGCCGCCCAGGCGAACCGATCATGCTCTGCTCGTCGAGAGATCTCATCACATCTTCCGCATCGACTTTGTATGCACGCATTCGGTCGAGATCTAATTCGACTCGCATCGCGTACGATCGATTTCCCAAGATCGACGCCATGCCGACGCCGGGGATTCGCTTAATCTCATTGAGGATGTTGACCGTAGCGTAATTGTATAGATAGTTCTGATCGACGCTTGGATCAGTGCTAAAAACGTTTACGTACATAAGCATGCTCGTCATGTTCTGCATGACAATGATGCCTTCGCGTTCAACGATCGGCGGCAGGTTGTTTTTTACCATCTGAACGCGGTTATTGACGTTCATCACCGCGACGTCGGGGTCGGTACCAGGTTCAAAAACGATTTGAATGGTGCCCTCACCGGCGCTAGTGGCGTCGCTGAGCATGTAACGCATGTTCGGCACACCGTTGATCGATTGCTCTAAGATCACCATCGTCGAGTCAATCAAGATTTTCGCGCTGGCTCCTGGATAGGACACCGCGACGCGAACGCTTGGCGGTGCAACCGAAGGGAACTGCGAGATTGGAAGCACTGTGATGGCCAGCCCACCCATGAATAGAATGAGCAAAGAGATGACGATAGCCAAAGCGGGCCGGTGTAAGAATCGTTCAAACATTTCGGTAGTGATGCTCCTGGAGCCCAACAAAAGTCATCATAATTTTCGGTAGAAGGTTTGGCTGGCAGATGTTAAGGCGATGGCAGACTAGGTGAAACAGTACGAACAGTTACTCAGCATGAAGCTTTAGGTTCGCCAGTACAGTCTCCGGATTTTGGTACTGGTACTCAATCGTTTCGCCGTCGTGGACTTGCCGTATACCCTCCAATACAATTTTGTCATCCGGAGTTAAACCATCGCTGATTACAAAGACGTCATCCATTTCGTTTTGAATGACGATTTCACGTTGACGGACCACGTTTTGAGCGTCGACAACATACGCGTATTTCTTGGCGAGGATCTCGAAAGTCGCGCGTTGCGGAATCACGATCGCGTCTTTTTCAACTTGCTGAATCAGCACGGTACCAGTCTGCCCATGACGCAGTAGTTTCTCTGGGTTAGGAAAGTCTGCGCGAAAGGCAATATTGCCAGTCTCACTGTCAAAGTCGGCTTCGATCGCAGCGATCCTTCCGGGCTGGTCAAACATCTTGTGGTTAGCCAATTTTAAATTGACGTTCAATCTGTCCGGGCTTTGACCGTCCTTCATGGCAGCCTGGTAATCCAGGTAGCGGGCTTCAGGTACGTTGAAATAGACCCACATGACGCTGTTATCAGAAAGCGTAGTCAGCATCGCGCCTTCTTCGACAAGACTTCCCTCTTGTTCATGAAGCCGGTCAACGATGCCGTCGAAGGGGGCTTTGATATTGGCGAAGTCCATTTCCGCACGAGCCAAGTTCACTTTGGCGTTCGCCTTGGCAAGCTTCGCTTCGGCAAGCTTTAGCTCTTGCGGCGAGACAATGTTTTGCTGGACCAGTTTCTCAGTGTTATCATACTCTACTTGAGCCAACCGAGCTTCGGCTTTATCAGCATCTAGCCTCGCTTCGTAAAGTGTTGGTAAGATGTTAAAGAGAGATTGGCCCTGACTAACGAACTGACCTTCGTTCACCTCGATGGCTTTCAAGTAGCCGCCTTCGAGGGCACACACATCGATGTGTCGTCGCGAATGGATCTGGCAGACGTACTGCTGATTCAGTGTCACGTCTCTGGCGACTGGACTTGTCGCAATGATCTTATGCTTCGCGTGGTGCTCTGCACCGTGAAAGTTCGCATCACCGCTCCCCTTTTCTTCTTGGGAGCCATGCTCATTTGTTGCATGTTCGTCAGCTATACGTTCGTCAGTTGCGTGTTTGTCAACTGTCGCGGCTGATCCGAAGTGGTCGTTGTAAAGGTCTTTGACCATACCGATACTAGGCATGGAGAGTGAGGCAATGGCAACGACGGTGGCTAGAGCAAGGTTGATGCGCATGAGCAACTAGATCTTCAAGATGGCTGAGTCGAGATGTGGGAAGGAGCAGCGATTCGGTTGAATTTGCTCCCGATTAACTAGTGAGGCACACCCCATGCCAAGCCCGCTCACCAGTTTGCCCGTTTGCGGCTGAGCGATAAAAATCCCATGTTTTGCTACCTCAATCGCGTTTACGGCAGCAATAGTGAAACGCACTCTGCGGACCGATCCCTGCAATGTCTTGCACGTCACATGCAAATGACTGCAGCAAGTTTGTTCTTAGCCAGCATACTGCCCTTTGACGATCCAAGAACTCCGTTTTTCGGAGTAATCATTGGTTTCGCATGTTGATTCGCTTGTGGAATTCGACATGCAATCCTTTTGCTCGATCACGCAAAATGTTGCTTCATCATGGTCGCAATACTCCGTTGCCAGTAGCTCGCATTTGTATACCAACGAATCGGTTTCGTCGCACAAAAGAAACGCAAGACAAGCATTCATCATAAGAAGATGCTGAACGTTTTCGTCAACTCAACATGGCAGTTATAACGCGGGGTCGCGAGTTGTTTCGAGGAAGCAATCCTCATGGCAACAGAAGTCAGCTGAGCGATGATTCGCAACAGACGTGGCTGCAAGCTCTTTTGATCAACGAGCATCGTCGCCTCGACTCGTTGGCACCGGCAACCTGATCAACAAAGTCAACTTGGTCAGAGCGTTCGACACATTCAATCTGCAAATTCTGGCACATTCGTCATGAGATGATTTACACCGACAATCCAGACAGGCGGCAGGACGATAACGAGCAGGCCTCACTGATTCCGTGAGAGAAAGTGAAGCAAATCAAATAGATCGCGTAGAAGTATGCCATTGAAACAAAGGTTGACAGGTACGAATATGAACGCAAATCTCCTGTATTCTCACTCACTTAAGCAAGCGAAGCGGACACTTTTGTTGGCGATCCTGTGCGGAGCAGCTCTAACCACGCTGGGATGCGGGATTCCGAAATTGCGATTCGTTCAACCCGGCCCTGCGGCACCAGTCGAGTATAACTGGAACAACGGTGCACCATTCCCAACTACGAACGCGTCGATATCGTCATCGGGGCCAACAGCAACCACCGGTTCGACGGATGACACGGCGACCGAACCTGTAGGCGAAGCGCCTCGAACCTTCGCGAGCTTCATCCGAGCGGCCAGCTTTCAGCGTCCCGCTCCCCAGGGCAACGATAAGGCTCATGCTAGCAATGGGGAAAACATGAATCCGCAGCTCGAACCCAATCAGGATGAAAGGTCAAAGCAAACCAATTCCTCTACCAAGGTTGCCACCAATGCCACTGTTTCTGTCGCCGACGGCCTCATGGACAGCGACATTGGACCTGCCGAAATCAACGATGCCGTTAAAACGCTTGAGAATACCGCGCAGCTTCCGGTTGCAGCTTTCTACAACGACCCTTACCTGCTCAGTCTTATCACGGAAACGATGGCCGGCAATCAGGAGCTGAAGATGCTAGCTGAAGAGATTCGCATTGCCTGCAACGAAACTTACGCTCGCAGTGGTGAATATCGCCCGTTCGTCACGCTCGGTGCCAAAGCAGGGCTCGAAAAGTCGGGACGTCACACCCGCGAAGGAGCCGTTGAGGACCAATTGTTGGTTGCTCCTGGACGCGAGTTTCCTGATCCGTTAGGCGACTTTACTGTCGGCACAAATGTGTCCTGGGAACTCGACATTTGGAAGCGGCTTCGCAATTCTCAGCGAGCCGCCGCGATGCGTTACTTCGCAACTCAGGAAGGTCGAAATTTTGTCGTCACTCGAGTTGTCGCTGAAGTTGCGGAGAATTACTACAAGCTGCTCGCGTTTGACAACCGTTTGACGACCCTGCAGGCGACGATCGACATCCAGCAGCAAAGCTTAAGAGTGGCTGAAGCCAAAAAGGCCGCCGGACGGGATACGGAGCTTGCCGTTCAACGCTTTGAAGCTGAAGTGCAGAAAAACATCAGCCAACGTTCACTGATCCAGCAACAGATCGTCGAGACCGAAAATCGTATTAATTATCTTGCAGGTCGATATCCTCAACCGGTTGAGCGATTGAGCATTGAGTTTGTTGAATTGAACTTAAACATTCTTGGTGCCGGCGTACCATCTGAGTTGCTGCAGAATCGTCCAGACATTCGCGAAGCGGAACGGCGGGTCGCGGCAGCTGGTTTGGATGTGAAAATTGCTCGCGCACGTTTTTATCCATCACTTAGTTTAACTGCGGGGCTGGGCTGGGACGCCTTCAGTACGGGCTATTTGTTTCGCACACCTGAATCGCTGATTTACGGTGTCGCTGGCGAGTTTGTAGGACCGCTGATCAATAAGCGAGCGATCAAGGCAAACTACTGCAGCGCCAATGCACAACAACTACAAGCCATTTACGACTACCAGCAGACGGTTCTTGAAGCCCACATTGAAGTGGTCAACCAGATCACCAAGATAGAAAACCTTCGTCGCAGCATTGAAGTCAAGAAACGACAACTTGAGGCCCTGGAAGCATCCGTAAGTGTTGCTGGAAAACTATTCCAAAATGCGAGGGCGGAATACGTCGAAGTTTTGTTGGCACAGCGGGAATTAATGGAGGCCAAAATGGAGCTGATCGAAATCAAGCAAGAGCAGCTATCAGCTGTCGTCAATGCCTACCAGGCCCTCGGTGGCGGCGGGTTTTAGTCGCTCGTTTAGTGAGCCGCACCAATGCTTGTCCAGCATTGCAATTGCTGAACGCGGCGTGATGAAGACCTCGCGAATCAACTCGCTAAGAAATTGACAGATCACGATGCGCTGATTACGCATTAGGTGAGATAAACGCGGCATTTCCGGGCTGACCACTGCTCGCCCCGTGCAAGCATGGCCAAGGCCTGACTACAATGCAGAACATAGAAAACATGGGGGCAGAGCACTTTTCCTAGGGTCGGCTCGCTCATTCCGACCGGCCCTGTGTTGCCCAAGCGGATTCTCGATTCGCAGTCTTTCAAGTCGATGCTCGCCGTTTAGGCGAGGGCAAAAGACTTGCAAAAACCAAATAGCGCCATCGGATTGTTTGGTGGTCTGCGGTAAAATGCTCTGTCAATATGTTTCCTTTCCGATCGCACTC
>JBGSMN010000143.1:0-73567 GCA_041740155.1 Rhodopirellula sp. | reverse complement strand
ATTTCGCCGCACGCAGGCCAGCGACGGTTGGCATTGGGAGCCTCGACCAATGAGTGCCAAACTTGAAGACTCCTATCAGCAGCCAATTCCATCCCGCAATTAACTGTGTTTTGGAGTCAATCAAATGGGAATGCACCCGTTTCAACTCCTTCATCTCCGACGACTGCTGAGATTGAATCGCCCGAGCTTGAATCACCAGTGCCTCAAGTCGCTGTTTGCGTTGATGCTGATCTAACAGCAACGCTCGAAGCGAATTGCATTCTCGTTCCACAGCGACTGCTTGATAGCGCAATACCAAACTGTACCCGGCTAGACCAAGAACGACGGCAATCGCTGCAATCCGCATGAGATGCTCGCGTTTTTCGGGCAGTCGTTCGCTCACTTTGCATACTGTTGAGTGAGACTTGACAGTTCATCGTGGCGTTTTTTCGCGGCGACATAATATGGCGACGGCAATGGATTGTTTGCAATCGCCAGTTCACATGCCCGTGTATGGGACTCAACGTACGCTTCGTCAAAACTTAATCCATTGATTTCTATTTGAATTTTTTCGAATTCTTTCTTTGCGTTCGCGAGCCGCTGCCACGGCAGTAGCGCATTTGCAGACAATGCGACAATGGCGGTGAAATAAAGCAAAGCGCGAATCGAAAACCTGATTGCTGTGGATTTCATTGAATGTCTGCTTCGGGTTTGGCTGCCTCAGGCGATCGTTCACACTCTGTCAACGCAAACTCGGCCATCGGTTTAATCCACTGGTCACCACGAGAGATCGCGTCACGAAGTGCTGGAACGTAGGTGTCGGAAGGAAAATCTTGAGCAACTTTAACCGCAGCGGCCTGCACCGCAAGCATCGGATGCCCGATGTTTCGAGCGACCGCAATCCGAACATCGCTATTGTCTGGATCGACAAGCAGCTCCATGACATGACATCGCACCCATGGCAGGTCACTGCTCAGCCGTTCCAATTCCCACGCTTGCCAACGATCAGGGCGAAACGCCTTCACGTCCTTCAGCAGCGTAGCCGTTGTGAACTCGTCGATCCTGCCGTCCTTGAACAGTTGGTCGAGATTGTTCGTGCTAAACTCTGACTTCTGGTTTTGCTGCTGGGGTGAATATTCTGTGTTGCCGTTGCAGAAAGAGAACCACAGAGCGGTGATCAACGATTGAGTCACCGTCTGTGGCCGTGGATACGCGTCTTGTTCGGCAGCATGGTCGCGGTACTCACGAGCAATCGGCAACGCAACATCACGCAGCCTCGGATAATCGTCTTGTCTGGCGACTGTTTGCAAGACCGTCGCTGCTTGGATGCGAGTTTGTCGGTTAGCCTCATCCTGATCGATCGGTTGCACAGCTGTTTGTAAGGCTGGCAAATTTGGTTTCGCGAGCAACTTCATCGCAATTTCCAAGATCGGTTGTCGAAAATCTTCACGCCAGCTCTGCATCGCTCGTCGAAGAATGAGCTGCTCTCCCTCGCCCAACGGAGGTTTGCTATCGTCTTGAACCGCACCCTGACCTGCTGTTAGTCTCGCTTGCCAAGTCGGATGTGGTAACCGCAGGCTGAGTTGCTTTAAGGCATCGCGGGCGACAACTTTGTCCTTATGATTGAGTAGTTCGATCAAGTACTCCGTTGCTTCAGGAGTCCAGATGCCGCCTACTCCAACCACAGCCGTGCGACCATAGTACAGTTCGTGCTTGTTGGATGGATCAAGATCTAGCGTTCCACCATTTTCATCAATCCAAGTGCGCAGTGCAGGCAAATATGCATTCGATTGAAGCGACGAGAACACGTCGCGGGACAGGTAGCCATCGACAAAGTTCTCTCGCAGTTGATCGATGACGCGGGCTGCCTGCTCATCGGTCACCAACTTGATCTCCAGTTCTGCTTCCGCGACCGGAGCGAGTGTTTTTCCGGTCGGCATCCTGTTTTCTGTCAACGGTACCGGCGCGCCATTTTCATTTTCAAAATGATCTTCCCATCCAAAATCATGATAAACTTGGATGCGATACTTTCCTGGCTCGGTAAAGCTGCAATAACTCTGAAGAGCCACTGTGCCCATGTCGTACTCTTCACCCGGTTTGATTTTCTGCGCCGATCCCATGCCACCCATGCACCATGGATTCGGGTAGGGATCAGGCACACGTTGGCCCTCTTTTGTCGCGACGATTTTGAATCGCAGCGGCCGGGGCGAACGCGAATCACCGCCCCAACTCACGCGGATATCTCGGTCAGCGTTGTTCTTGACGATATAGTTCAGCGGCATGTGCTGGCCAAGAAAATAGAACGGCTTCGAGAAAGCGATTCGCGTTGTAACTTGGCTCATCGCGGCAAACTCTTTCTTGAGCAACTCAGGCCGAGGTAGTTGAAACGCTTTCGTTGTTTGCCCCCACAATTTTAACCGAAAGCCCAAATGATCCTCATCGTCAGGCAGTTGTGGTTCTGCTTTAATTTCGTCGGCTCGTGAAATCCATTTTCCTTCGGCCACGACTTTCGGCCAATCGAGAGTGATCGAGTTTGACGCCCCTGGCAAGACCTCACCTCTGTCTTGCAACATTCCTTTGGGAATATGAACTCGATGGTCATTACCGATCAATTCAAAACCTTCGGAAAGATCTCCAATCCTCCATGGCGTTGATTCATGATTCGTGAAGCTAACAAAGAACTTGCAGCGCACTTCAAAATCGCTATCACGCACGACGACTTCATCGATCCGTGGCGGTTTTGGTGCGCTGTTTGAATCACGATCCTGCTCATCACCAACCAATCGCGGGCAAGCCGCAACGAGTACGACGGCAATCAAGATGAAGGCTCGTTTCATTTCAGTCGGTCCATTTCGGCTGCCAGGCAAACAAGATAACTATTCTGGGACAATTTGAGAACGCAGATCAGCGCACTTTATTAGGGTGAATTTAAAAACTTTTCTTTCTCCATGCACTACTTCATTCCTTCCAATCAAGCAATCAACGGGAGGGCGAAGCTCCTGCTGAGCCGAGCAATAGTTCGGCAGGAGCCTCACACTCCCTGTTGCAAGCTCCGTAGAGCGCGAACCCACATCATGCGGACGGCAGGTTCGGACTTGCCGATGCGTTTGGCGATTTCCACGAACGGCAATTCCTCAAAGTGTCGTAGCTCGATCACTTGACGTTGATCTTGCGACAATTGAGCCAGCGATTGCTCCAGCGCCAGCCTTTGCTCCGAGAATTCGAGTTCACCGCTTACCGTTGGCCCGGGCGACATCGCATGTTGACTCAGTCCTGGATCACCTTGAGCGAACACATCCGATGCCAATTGTTCCCGACCCAAGCCGCGTTTATTTGCCCCGAACAGACGCCGCTGATGATCGCGAATCGTATTCTTGACGATCGAACGCAACCACGCTAACCGCTGTTCGTGCGTTTCGCCGGTGAATTGCGACTCGGCTTGCCAAGCTTTCAGTAACGTTTGTTGAACAATATCGGAAGCATCCACGCGCCCGCGCAGCTGATCAGGTAACTCGCGATCAGCGATCATCTGCAGCCACGGACGCAGTCGTCCAATCGACCAACTTTCGCACAAGCGTTGTTCAGGATCGTTGCTCATCGTATCGATCCAGCCTGCGAAGTCTTGGCTTTCGACCAGGTTATCCCCACAGCCAGTGGCATCACAATCTGGGCTGAGGCAGCAAGAACGGCCATGGACCATGCAGCGATCGTCCAGTAACCGGTAACGCCGGGCGTTTCCAATCGAATCGAGGCCTGTGCACCGAACATAAGCAATGTCGCAACCAGCATGCTGAGCACAATACCTAATGTTAATGTCTTCCACTGTTGATGTCGCAAGAGAGCGAACAACGCCCAAATGGTCAGCATTGCCATCGCGCCAGCGATGAGATCGGCCAACTGTGATCCATTTCGCGAGCTCTGCAGCGATCGCCAACTGACAATCGCCAGCACCACGATTGCAGGTGCGAGAAGCAACGTTCTTAGCGACATTTGGCGACGGCGAATTATTCGATAAACATAGCCTGTTGGTAACAAAATCGCTCCCAAGGATAACACTGCCAAGCGGATCACTACTGCGAACGTTTTTCCATTATATAAACCAAAGGCTGTGATCGGCTTTCGGTAACGTGGATCGAATTCGGGAGCAATCATCGCAACCGGAAATGAACCCGCTTCGATTGCGTCAGTCGGTTTAGTACCCAAATCAACTTCCACACACATCGCTGCTTCAGGCGTCGAACCGACCAGCAGAGTTCCACCGGCATGTGCCAACAAACGCGGATATTCGGTTTGAGCGATTCTCGATGATAGCATCCCTTGTCCAAATTCTAAGGCATTTCGTCCGCCGGGCAGCTCGAACCACAGATGTTCTTGATTGTCGACCGTAGCGACGAAGTACCAATGGCCAGCGAGCTTTTCGATACGATGAATGCCGCTGTTTGCTGGGATCTCAAACTCGCCAAAATACATTTCTTTTGTCGCTGGCCGAATTTTTATTTGGCCGGGAACACGATATTCAACTCGATCAAGAATCTGATCGCCATCAATGTCAGCGGTGAAAATTGAGTCTGGCGGACCTAACATGGGGCCTTCTGCAAGCACTGCTGTTTCATATGGAATATCGCCGTTGTCTATCTCTTTGAATCTCCCCGACTGTTCGTTTACATACAGCATCTTCATTCCAAACGATCTATCAGTACGCACTCTTTGCGGCGGATCGACAAGCGAATTGTCATTGGGAAATGTGGTTATCATCCCAACAATACCGTCGCGTTTCACGGGTGACATCACGTGCAACGAAAGGTCTTTGGACTGAACAGCGTCGCGTAGGGTGAAACTCGTTTTTCGCCTCAGCCTATCAAGCTCTTTTCCATCCTGAAGCCGAACGGACTTTAAATCAAATAGTCTCTCCTCTTTTTCAACACCATCCATTACTAACAAATGCTGCTGGTTGCCTGAAGGAACCAATGTCATCATCGGCCAAGGCTCTCGCCAAGGCCAGTCATCTGCATCCAGTTGCAAAGGCAACTCCCAAAACACCTGACCATCGCGTCCATCAATCGCCTCGACAATCAAACGATTATTTTTTGTATTGCCTGTAATCAAGTCTGTCACTTGATCGCCGTTGAGATCTACCTGAATCGGGTCGACAGGCCGAAGCGGATTCCCTGGATTTGTTCCTTCGTAGCACTTCTTCCACCACACCAAGCGACCTTCCACGCGATCAATCTTCAACAGCAGATAGCCTTGATCGCGATTTGAGGGCGAACCATACGAATAACTTGTGTCCGCACCCGCGAGCGCGTAAACGTATCGATCGGGCGATTGCTGGTCTAAAGAAACAAAGCGAATCGCTTCCATTTTCGGCGACTCGATTTTGAATCGCAATCGTCCCGTTTCGCCACCGTAGAACGCAGGGTTTACATTCCTGTTTCCACTACTATTGCACACCAAATCGACGTTTCTATCGGTTCGATCAAGCACGAGCAGTGGTTCTACACCAAAATAAAACTGCTCTGCTTTCCAGATGTTACGACCATCCACTGGATTGAGACAACGGACCGAGCCATTGCGGTTTTTCAACAACAATCGTGGCTGTTGATTGGCCGATACCCACGACGCGATGAGATTTTCGCCTGGATAGCTGGACTGCTTCAACTCTTTGGCAACCCATACGGCAGCGTCGGCCGGGTTCGCATACGGACCGCTGCGACGACGAAACCACCGGCCAAGAGTTGCCCGTGGGATAGGCTTCCAGCCTGTCGAACCTTCCGTGGTCGGGGTAGCAACAGGCTGGAAGCCTATTCCACTTCTCAACGCCGTCAACCCGCGCAACACCGTCGCCGAATGGAGTTGCGTTAAATCGATGGCAAAGGTAACCGAGGACAGCTTGAGTTCTTCTTGCGAACCGTAGACGATCGAACATACTAGTTCATCTCCCAATCGCTCGACCAAATCGATCTCTGCGACTTCCATCTGTTTACCGCTCGCCACCACATGCTCGTCGCGGTAGCCGATGCGATCTCCAGTCTTGCCACTGAGGAAATCGATAGCCAATCGCAAGCCATCGGTTCCCGATAAATCTTGGCGATTGTTCGTTTGTGCCGTTGGCAACTGAGCCAATCCAATCACGGCCAAGTCGATGACTCCATCACTATCAATATCACCAACCGGTAACGCTCGATCGACGACAGGCGAGATGCCCGAAACTCCTCCGCTGCTCCACAGCAAGTTTCCGGTCGCCGAATAACAATTCAACTGCGGCCATTTGAACGGCATATCAGGATTTGTCGGAGAAAGTACTTCGTCAGTGCCGTCACCATCCAAATCGACGGCCATAGGAAACGAGCAGTCGGCAGCACCCGCTACAAAGTCGTAAGCGCCAATGTCTTGTGGAATCGACCACCGTGGTTGTGAATCGCCCAGGACGCACAACTCGAGATAACAGTTGGTGTAAGCAGTGCCCGGAATTCCCGTAAGCACCAACGCACCAAGCTTCCCGTCGGCCAACTGGATGCCTTGTGGGCCACGCAGAATGGGGTTCAACAATGGAATCTCGGGACTCACCGCGGTTCCATCAGCGAGATTGATGAAGTGTACGGCTTGACCGGTCGCGGTGATTGCGATGCGATCATCCGATTGTTTGCCCAAAATCAAAGGTGACAACACATGTAGGGCTGAATTGGCTGAGTTGCCTGACCAAGAGTCGTTGAACAGGTCATGCGTTTGGGAACGCATGAAGATCAAATCGAAATGGGTGTTGCTCGGACGATGCAAGCGCTGTTCAGAATTGAAATGTCTTCGATGTCGCAGTAGACCTGACCATGGCCACTGACGAACCTTTCTCATCTCAATCGTCGGCAGCGGTGCGACGGAAAGCTCGCTGCCATCGCGACCACTGAGTGTAAAAATATGTGGTCGGCTGAATCCGCTTGGATCAAACAAGGCCGCATTGATAACGAGGTCAACCGTGCCGTCATTATCGAGATCATCAACCTGAGTGATCCCAACAATCGCTTCGTTGACCATGCCGTTCTTGGGATAAAAACTGCGTGCTGCTACAAGTTCAAAGTGCATCGGCAGGTGGCGCTTCCACAGGATACTGCCGTCGCTAGAGATTGCGGCGATGGCTGCATGACGGGTCGCGGTCACGAGATAATCGGGCTTACTGTCCGCGTTCAGATCGATCTGGTCGGCAAAGATGCGTTCGGTCCGCGCAAAACCACTTTGAGCTACGTTGTAATCACCTTGAAATGTTTGCTCGGAGTCAAACGCGAACGTTAACGGCGGATCACCTTGATCGGATGCATTGGCAGGCCTTGCCGCTAACGCAGCCTCCGCAAGTGTTGCATCCAACTGTGTGATCGTTAGCGAGAAACGCAACATTCCATCCGAGCTCACACCGGAAACCTTTGCTTCGTTCGGCTTGGTATTCCTTGACGGATCAAAAACTTCAAACGCATCTTTTCCCAGCACCGCCAAAGTTCCGTCACTGATCGACACCGACAATTTTTGATAAATATCGACTTGCGGAAGCGTCTCGCGTCGATCGACGTATTCAATCTCCGCTGATTCTTGCGACTTCACAACAACGTCGACCGTTTGCGATGGAACCCCGGCACCTTCCAAGCGCACTCGATAGTCACCTGCGGGTAGCGACACCGCCTGCTGCATCGGCGTCGTGACAACACGGAGGTCCGACTCTCCGAGACGGACAATTGCGGCCTGCGAGTCGCCCGAGTCTCGGAGAGACTCGCCTACGTGGGGCTGGATGTTTGCGACATACAAACCGGCAGGCGTGTTGATACGAACGCTGCCAAGCTTGGCTTGTTCATTCTGCTGCCACAACAGTGCAGCCGCAATCAAGGTTGCCACGGTAACCAGCACGCTGGTGGCGACCGCGTTGACTTGTCGTTGGTTTCGTTTCAAGAAACGTGAGGCCGTGACCCAAACCGACAAACCCTTTGCCGAAATCGGTTGGTCATCGCGAATCGCTTTCAAGTCTTCAGCAAGCTCGGCGGCTGATGCGTACCGGCGATGTCTTTCCTTGTCGAGACATTTTAAGATCACCAATTCCAACGTGCGTGGAATCGTCGCGTCAATTTGCCGCGGAGGTGTTGGTTCGTCGCGTCGAATCTGAGTCAGCAGTTCCAGCGGCGATTCAGACGTAAACGGAGGACGCCCAGTCGCCATTTCATAGAGCGTCGCACCAAGCGAGTAGATGTCCGTTCTCGCATCGATTTCTTCGTCGTAACCCGAAATCTGTTCGGCGCTCATATAACGTGGCGTACCCTGCATTGCCCCCGTCGCCGTGGCCGTGACATCAACATCACGACGAGCCAAACCGAAGTCGGTCAACCAAACTTTGCCCGACGTGTCGACCAATAAATTTCCTGGTTTCACGTCGCGATGAATCACGCCGCGCTCGTGTGCGTGTTCCAATGCCTCAGCCGCTTCGATTCCGACTCGCACCACTTCCTTGAGCGTGTCAGACCGTGATGAGAAAGTCGAGACCGCGAACCATTGTGACAGCGGACAACCATCGATCCGCTGCATAGCGTACCAGTTCAATCCACTATGCACGCCAACCGCGTAGACTGGCACGATGCCTGGATGTGTCAGCGATGCAACTGTTTCGGCTTCGCGCAGAAACCGTTTTGCAGCGCGCGGATCGACAGATCCAAACGGCAGCACTTTCAACGCGACGATTCTATCGAGGGAAATCTGCCTCGCTTCGTAAACCACTCCCATTCCGCCACGGCCAAGTTCACTCAAAACTTCAAAGTCGGGGATTACCGGAAATCTAGCATCGTCGTCCCTGGGCTTTCTGCCCAGCGTCTCACCAATCGCTTTTCCCTGCTCAATTCGTTCAAGCCCGAGTAAACATTCCGCCAAACCCGGAGACAACTCTGGATGTAACTCAATCAATGCACTCGCCACCGGTCGATGCTCTTCCGCTGTCTCCATCCACCGCGAGACGACTTCGGCAATTTGCAAATCGATAGTTTCTGTGTTTTGCGGCTCGTTCATGAAATTCAGTTTTTGCGTTAGGACGGCCGAGCTATTCCGAAAAGGCTGCTGCCGAAACTCCTGGAAAGGTTCACTACAGACCAAGACGCAGAGATTCTTGTCGCGCAACGGCGATTCCGCGAAAGGCGACCAAACTCAGTACAAACCACTGGTGTCGCGTAAAGTCCGACTATCGTTTCAAGAAGCCGATTGTCGAATGAAACAAACGAAGATGCTGTGACGGTTTTGCTGTCGATTCGCTGGTCACGCTCAAGTCTACCAAATTAGCATTGCAAAACGTGCAACCAAGCGTTTCGACGTGAAACCGCACGAAGTCTTCCCATTCGCACGGCAGAATCCTCAATGTGTATTTTCCCAGCGTCGTCCGTTTGGAGCAACTCGGACGCATCGTTTCCCAGACCGAGGTTAGCATATCGGAAGCGATCAAAACCTCTTCAGGGGCTGCTGACAAATTGGAGATGCTGCTCCGCACCGATCGGGCAAGTCGTTCGAGCAACCGACGTTTGACGACTGCGATCTCGTTTTCAGAGACGTTTAGTAAACTCGCTATCTGCACACTGCGAAGTTGGGCGTAAAACAACCCTTCGGCAATTTTTAGATCACGAAGCTTCTCGGCTTCACGAAGATCGTTTGCGAGCTGTTCGACTGCCGTTGCCAATGCGGCTTCATCGTGATGTTGTTGCTCGCTTCGTCGTGCATACGTGCTTGCGGTTAAATCTTGGCTTGCATGGGAACTGGTTTCTGCGGATTGAAAATCGCAGCAGGGAATTTCGCGGTGCTGGCCAATGCGTCTGAAATGATCAGCAATGCGTCGTCGAAGAATTTGGAAAAGAAAAGATTCCAATTCGCATTGTTCGCGGTAGTCCTGATTCGATTGCAGAAAGCCGATGAAGGTCTCCTGCACGAGATCCTCTGCAGTGGCCATTTGGTCGACTTGTCGAGTCGCGTAGGCGACTAATCGAGATTGAAAACGAGCCACGAATTGGCACCATCCGTCTTGGTCGCCCTCACGAATTAAGGTTAGTAGAAGTCTGTCCGCTTCGCTCATCTTATTTTTTCGGCCAAGGAGTCGGAATCGGCAAACGAATCACGCCAATAACAGACCGCCAACGGCCAGCAGTCCCAAGACCACGACGACCCAGCCAACGCTGATTTGCATCCGATAGTACCCGTAGGTTACCATATTCAACACACCGCAGATAACAATCGTCTGAATGAAAAGCAGCACGAGAAGTCTTCGGTGCGATTGCCGCACTTCTACTTTTGTTGCATGAGCATTCGTATGCCTCATCATTAGCGACGGAACATCGTACAACATCGCGACGCGCCAAACATCACCATAAGGACGAGAGAGTCTCTGCACGAACTGATCGCAGGCTACATTCTCCAGCATCGCTAGGTCCGTTAAATTGTAACGTCGCAGCTCGTCTGCTGCATCAAGCAACGCCACTTGCCTTGCTTCGCTTTCCGATGATCCCAGCGAGTTCGAATAACCAGCCACGAACCGACTTGGATACTTGGTCGCGAAGGCACTGAATTCTTCGACCCAGGGTTTATCAATGTACTTAACACTGGCTTCGGCATGTCCTGAACTTGTGATCGCAGCACAATGCAAGTCACCGCTGATGCTACCTGACCACTGCAAATCGCTTCGGGCGAGAGGCTGCTGTTCCTTTCGCGATGTGATCGTTAACGCGATCAAGTTTCCATACACTTTTTCATCCGCATTGACCGATTCCGGCTCGCTGATGGAAATCTTCGACTGAGCAAATTGCCGTCGCAATTCAGCGGAAAACTCGGCGATGATCAACGATCGAGCTGTCTCGTCCAATCGAGGCGAGTAAACAGTGATGCTTGTCGGTTCTACAAATCCTTCGCTCTTTGGATCAACTTCAAGCAAGCGATTTGCCACAAGAGACTCACGAATTTTGCGAGCCAACGGCCCTGCCGCTTGGGACAATCCAGGATAGACATCCGCTTCAAAAGCACTGAGGTCCGCCGACAACCATTCAGCGGGAGTTGATTGCGTTTGGACTTGAATTGCGGCTGGATGATCAGGGCCTGCAGCGTCTGGGAAATAATCGGGCGGCTGAACAGGTTTCAAATTGTCTGCTGAAACTATAGGGACTGAATCACGATAAACTTTGATAGGTGCCGGAACTTCGTGTGTTTCTGTTCTTACAAAGAAAAGAGCTGTAAACAAACACAAAAAAATCGCTCCAAACAAAAATATTCTCATGAACACTATCAACACACCACGGTGTGACTGAGGCTGTCTCGTTTGCTGAGATTGGACCGCAAGCCAAACGCTCAAGCCGCCTGCAACCAAGATTGCACCGAAGATCAGTATGCAAATCAAACCAATCAGGATTACGCTCATTTTACAAACTCCTGCGTTTCATTCTCGTGTTTCAGTAACAGCGGTTCAAATCCAATTTCTTCAGGCTCAACCGTGCTGCAATTAAACGATCTCAATCTCGCCCGTCTCAGCGGTGCCACCAACTGCAACGCAACGGCAAGCGACATCGCCCAAGTTGCTACCGAGAATTCAAAACGTTCCTGATCAGCCAAAATGTTGCTCGCGGCGAGAACCGCGATCATTCCAACCATCAACGTGGGGCGAATCATAATGCGGTGATGCCGATGCGGTGCCATAAAACAACGCCAATCCAACACCATCAGCGATGCGATCAGGCCGCCACCAACACCGAAAATGTTGCGTGCGTCGGTATCAGGTACATTGCTTCTTGTATAAACCAAAATCGCATAAGCACTTGCCACAATAAACGCTCTGGTAACCAAGCCAAAGAGCACGCGTTTGGGAAAACTGGGATCAAAGCGAGACGGCGCCTCGATCCCACACCACGGCCAAGACCCAAGTTTCATGTTCGTCAGCCCGACCATGCCCAGGCAAACGACCGGCGCTACAGAAACATAAAGCAGTAAATGGAAGATAACTTCTTCGCCCGTATAATCGCTGATCATATGAGAGAATCCACCGTGCAACCCAAAGAACATCGCGCCGGCGAAAACGGCAACCAGCACACGCACGACGACATGTAGCCGATCTGGATTGCGATCCGAAATTTTAGACGGCGTGTACCAAATCGCGAATTGTTGCAGCAAACCGACAGGTTCTGGAGTTGCTTCAAGACACGCGTGTGAGTCTGGCGTGGTATCGCGCAGCATCGCCGGTGAAGTGAACGTCTCCGCCATCGGGCTGGACTCGCGAACTTTGCGATTGTCCTTCAATTGACGGTCGCGTTCTCCCACCATCGATAATGTCATCGGATTGAACGATTGCAATTGCTCTTTCAGATCACGTTCGACAAACAGCGACTGGGCCATCGCCTGAGCCGTTTGAAATCGCTCGGCCGGATCGCTTCGCATCGCTCTTGAGATCGTTGACGCGAACGGCTCAGCGATTCCGCTAACATCAGGACTTCCCTTGAGGTGCTTCATCAGCACTTCACCCATACTCTCACCTACATAGGGTGGAACACCGCGCAGCATCTCGTACAAAACCACTCCCAACGCATAAACATCGACTGACTTGTCGTAACGTCCCATGCTGATTTCGGGGGCCATGTAATGCACGCTGCCGACGGTCGCCGTATGGCCGCTGCGATGGCTGTTCGTGATCGATTTACTCAAGCTGTAATCGCCGATCTTTACCGTGCCGTCTTCAAAGAAAATGTTGTGCGGCTTCAAATCTCGATGCACCACTCCGGCATCGTGCAGGTAGCTGATCCCTTTTGCAAGCTCACGAAAGAGAAACGCGGTGCGCTGCGTACCGAGACCCTCGGACGACTCGTCGATAATCTCGCGCAGCGAGGGACCGGAAACATATTCCATGATCACCCATGGCGTTTTGTCTACCGCAAACCGCACGTCAAAAATCGTAACCAAGTGCGGACTTTTGAGATTCATGCAATGACGAATCCCCCGCAGCTCAATCTCTTCGTAATTCTGGATTACTTTGAGGGCCACTTCGCGTCCGGCATCGCTGATCGCAAAGTACACTTCGCCGAATCCACCTCGCCCCAGTGCATATTGGATCGTGTATCCATCGAGCGGACGGTCGCCTTGCTGATATTGATAGGTTGGCATCGTCAGGCGTCCTTATCGCGGTGAGTGACTGGCAAGTGCGAAACGAGTTTGTCCGACAACAATCGATTCGCCTACACGCAGCGATTGCACGTCTGACGCTTGATTGAATCGCGAAAGTCGTTTGACGGCTAGGGCATCGCCTTGGCGAAATACGACGATCGACTCCGCTTCATCGGCCAAACAGAAATGCCCGCCAGATTTTGCGAAGAGCAATGAATCGGCCATTAGCACGACATTGCGAATGTCCCGACGTGCAAGCCCAGCACTGGTCAATTGCAACACGGCCGAAGCGCTAGCAGGCACCGGCTTCAGGAATCGAAAACGAACACGCTGGCCCACGGAAACTTGATCGCCAGAAACTAATAGTCTTCTTATGGTGTGTTGTTCATTCACGCGAAACGGCACCGACGCTTCAGCAAAATAATCTTCGCCGTTGCGACGCAACTTCATTGCACAGTGCAAATCATCCGTTTGCAGCGGTAGATCGAAACGAGACGAAGTTGCCGCTGAGCCGATGGATAGTTCTGTGTCGCAATGAATCAGAAGACCGCCGACGCCATCGACTTGCAAGAGCCACTGAATCGATCGGGGCTGAGGATTAACAATTTTAACGGCATGTTCTTTGAACGAGTTGCCACGGATCGATCTAGCTGGCAATGCGAGCAAACCAATGGGGCCTGACCAAACGTTGGCGATGGATTCGACGATTTGCGACAAGTCTGCTTGCGTTTTCTGAATCCACTGGGCATTCGGCAATGTCTGTGCTAACAACGATAGTTCGCACTGCGCTTCGGCATGACGCCCCGAGCGAAGATGTTCGCAGGCCATGTGGCAGCGTCGCAGTTGATCGTGAAATTCCACGGATTTGCTTGAGTGCTGTCGTAGAGGTGCGAGTAAGTTGTCGGTGGTTGTCGCCCGGTCAAGTCGCCCGGCGGCGAGTTCGTCGACGCCACGATTTGCCAAAGGCTCGATGGCAAGTGGCAACAATCGCATGATGTGAGGCTCTGTACGTTGCTCTTCGTTCAAAGCACCAAGTGCGGTCACAGCAAGCTCAACGTCGTTAGCGGCGATAGCTGTTTCAATTCGCTTGGTTTGCAGTGTCTTGAGTTGGGTTATCGCCGCAGCGACTTCCGATTTGCGTCCTCCCAGTGCAAACGCTAGCTCGGCATCGTGATGAGCATCTTCCAGTCGATCCGATTCAATGTGAAGATTGACTCGTGCTAGTAACGCTTCGATTAACTTATCAACAAGTCGCTGACCGTCACGATGTTCGCGGACGCTCGGCTGCTGGACGAGCTGGCAAGCTTCTTCCAAGCGTCCACTCGCGAGAGCGACTTCGGCACGTTTGAGGTCAAGTTGAAACAAAGGTTGTTACTCTTATACGTGGTTACTTGTTCCCAGGCAGAGCCTGGGAGCGAGGCTTACTCATTTTGCACGGTCAATTTCACGCCTGACGGTCCTAAATTTTCTTGATCAGCGTTGACGTTCTCGAAGTACTGATCATACTCCAACAGCACTTGCTGTTCGTTCACCGGTTCGTCGTCAAACTCAATTTGACCATCCTGTTCATGCGTGATGATACGCTGAGCCACCGCGAGCCGCGTTTCCAATTGACTGAGCAATCGATCGGCTTCCGACAATCGACTAGCGTCAACCGTCGAGCTCGACTCGATCGCCGACGCTCGCACCAAACGACACTGAACCGCCAGCGATTCGACCTTCAGTTCCAATTCGGCCTTTCGATGACGCATTTTGTCGAGCATCGTCAGCGCCGCCGCGAGGCCTTCGTTTCGTTTGTCCAGCAGTCGCTGCTTGCTCTGTAAAGTCAACTCGCCTTGCTTGAATCGTTCAAACCGCTGTTGAATCTGCTCGGCCACCTGCTCGCGAGAAAGCTTGGTGCCGCTGACTTCAAACGAAACTTGCTGAGCACGCATTTGATTGCGCAGCGACAACAGTGTCGCTTGCTCAACATCTAGCCGTCTTTCGTCTTTGGCTATTTCCGATTCAAGCCCAGCGATGGCGACTTCTTCTTGAGCGATGATTCGCACCTGAGATTGCAAGTCTGGCAAAACTGCGTCAATCAGATCGCGGGTCCTCCGCAGCTCGAACTCAATCGGCACGGTTTCCGTTACCGTCTCTCGTACCGAGTTCGCGGATGTCCGCAAATAGCTTGGAAAACTCATTCCAAACAACAAAAAACCCCCAACAGCCGCCAAACTGACCGCAATCAGCCCATACTTTGCAATTCGCACCATGACCGTAAACCCTTTCTTGGAGAGATCGACCCTCTACCGCAAACACACATGAATTGCGGTCAACAAACAGGTAGTCGTTGGGATGGCAAGAATGTGGCGCGAAAAAAAAGCGATTTGAAACAGAATTTGTCGGCTGTCTGCACTATTCGCGAGATACGAAACAACGTCATCCATCAACGCTTGTTCCATGGATAGCCAACAACACGTATTAGTGTACGTAGCCAAAGCCGCCTTCTGCACATGTAAAATTGAAAGTGTTTGACAGGTAACGTTCATGAAAATGATCGGAGTGGTAAACGATAGTGCGAGTCCCGACCGGATTGAGCGTAAAGAAGTCAACCCAAACGTCACCATTCGCCATTCTCTTCAATCGAGGGCAGAGTGAAGAAAACCGGAATCCGCTTGAGTAACGCTGACGCAAACATTCGGCGTGGTCGAGCCAACCACCTTGCAGTGTCCATGACTCATCTGGCGGTTCTTCCAACAGCGAGTGCGCACACCAGGAGACTCCGTGCCATTCAGCGCCAACTTCATCTAACTCTCTAAAAAGAATCGACGCCTGCCAATAGGAATCCAGCGATCCGTCTCCCGAAATTGCGTTTGCAATTTCCAATCGATCATAGGTTCTCTGACTTGGAACAAAATCGACTGGCAGAGTCAGATCGTAGGGTAAAACCGAGATCATCCCTCTGGCACCACCTCTGGTTGAATGGACGTGTGCCCACAACTCCACGGATTCGGACAATTTCAAGCAAGTCGAATCAAATATCTTTCGGTCGATACGAGAGGTTGTCCAGCGAGCGTCATCTTTGCTAGGTGGTTCCTCGACGTCCGCTCCTGCCCTTGTCAGTTTGTAACTGGCGTCGCGAGTGTCACTCACTTTCAAATACTGTGGAAGTTCGTCTACGAATGATTTGGCGTCTGGCAAAGAGAGACCACCTAAGTCCCTGACCAGGCGGATCACTTCAAAGCGATCTTTGCCAACGGAATGCAGCCGAATGCTACTATTCCAAGCTGGATCCATTTCAACAATCGGCCGAGTGAGAAACGGGCGGACCGTTGCTTGTAGTTCTTCAATTGGTTGGAAATCTTCGATCCATAATTCTTCTTCCGATCCAGTTTCAGTACACATGTCAGACTCGCATGAAAGACGGATGGCGCAGGGTTGGCCGGTTAGGCACTGATCGAGACGTTCACTCAGTGACAAATTGCAATGGATGCAATAGGCGACGCCCTCATTTTTCAAGATCCTTCGCCAACGTACAACGACGAGGCCAATACATTTGGGTGTAACCGGCTGCCATCATCAGCATTACGCACGCAGAAGGCAAGCAAAACGCGGCAATGCCAAGTGCGGTGAAAAATCTGTCCATCACGAAACCGCCGATTGTGAAAGCGATAAATCCAATTCCCAGCAGGCCCAGTCCCCATCCGGCCAGCATGGCAAGCAACCAACCACGCGTAACGGTAGCGTTCGGATTCACCTCGCAAACCCGTCGTTTCAATTCGTTCAAAAAGGCGACATAGTCCTCGTTCTGATTGGCGACCACCTCGCCAATATTTACCGCTGGTCCGAAGTATGTTCCATTGCGAAGATTGACGCTCTTGCCACGTCTCAGTATGACTCTACAGAATTCCGACTCATAAGGTCCCGTCTCTGGATCACTTACGGCAAAGCCGGGGTACTGGTGAAACCGCTTAATCTCAGAATAGGGGACTTGTCGCTCCACGACCCCGTCCTGTGTAAGCAGGTCAAGCGTCTGGTCGGTTAGTCGAAAGGTCCAGCTCTTAGATAAAAGACCGACTCTGCAAGCGTATTCCACTGCTTTATTCTCAGATGAATTTAACAATCAGATCTATTATGATAACGAAGCCTGCACGAAACTGTACAGCAAAACTTGGTCATCGCTTTCAAAATCAGTACAAGGCAGCTTGGTCTAAGAGGTTGGCTTTCCGCCAGCGCGATCCGTTTCCTGAGACGCCGATGCTGTTAGTTTGTCATTGATCGCATTCAATTCGCGAAACAGGATCATTAACGCTGCGACTGTGGCGAAGGCGCCAGGAACATTTAAGACATAGCTATACGGAATCCCGTCACGGATTGGGAGACCTAGTCCCATCGCGATCATGATTGGTCCAAAAGATGCGCAGGCTGAAAATATTGCTTTGGAAAGATGGGACACTTGTGATCTTCCGTTTGTTCTTTGCGTTGAAATTTGCTGAAAGTTGTGTAGCGGATTTCATTTGTTTTTTTTTTGCGCCGTCATCGACAGAGAGACGGCAATTCTCCCTCGCTACAAGTAAACAACTCATGCGGCAGATCAGATTATCACGAGAAACATCGCTTTTAGAAGGCCCAGTGTTTACTTGCTTATCGGCACTTCGAAACGTTCGTCGATAATCGGCGTGTCTGCGGGGAGTTGGATGCGATTGAGGTCCACGATTTCACCGTCGATAATCAGTTCGACGTAGATCGTTTGCTCCCAGTTTCCTTTGGCATCTTTTCCATCAGCGATGGGGGCTTCACCTTTCGGCGGAGTGTGGATGCAAACGCCAGGGCTTTTGCCGCTGAGCCAAAAACTCGGACCACGTCGCAGAACGATAGGTGCTCCCTTGCTTTTGACCTTGAGTAAGTGCGGCCACGCGGATTCCAAGTCGGCACGCTCGGCGAATGGGATCGCATATGCAAGCAGTGGCTGCTTCCGGCCTTCAAACGTTCGCGATTGTTTGCGCAGTGGCTCCAACTCCTTGGGCCAACTCTCGGGCCAAGTTCCGTGATCGGTCACACCGAAATCCGCATACAGCGGCAAGACGAATGTAAGCAATAAGATGGTCGTGAGTAGCGTTAGGATTTACTTCATCAGTGATCTCCAATTGGTGAGTTGATAGCGAGATGTTGTTTGACTGTCAGGTCGGTCCGTTGGGCTTAGTGACAAAGCCTTTCATGGGTAACACGTATCGGAATCGGGTACCCCTATCATTTGCTACGATTTATAAGGATAGAGTCGCTAGATTGCTGCGCGTGGACACGAAGCCGGCGATAACACGACCAGGCTTCGATTCGACCTCTTTCAAGGTTACAGAAAGCATTAACTTGTCGCCATTGTATTGCCTGAGCTCAACGCGAATGTACTCCTTGAGTTCCGCTTGCTTCTCAAACTCCACACTGATTCGAACAGCATCCGGACCATCAGCCTGGGACGTGAATGACAGACCTAACGCCTTCGCAGGTTCTTTCGTAACTACTTCGACCTCTTCCATCGTTACCGTCGACATGCTTACAAACTCAGACAAGGTGCGGTTGCTACTGGTTGCTTTGCTCGCTGGATTTTTGACGAGGCTCTTCAGAAGTTCCGTCCTGCTTTCAAGTTTTGATTCCAAAATAGAGGTCTCTCCGGCTGCTTCGCCGCCTCTTGATTTTGCAGGCGGAACATCGAGGGGTTTGATGTCACTTACTTTGGCTTCGTTTGTCGGGATCAGTTCAGTCTCTAAACTTCTTGTACTCTTCGATTCAGTGGAACTACTCAGTTCAAAGCTTCTCGATCCGGGCACCGACTGCATGGCCACTTCATCACGAGAAGCCTTCGTCCCCAATGGATTTGAAACATAGATGACCGCCAAGATCGATGCTGCGACACCAACACCGCAAAGCACGACAGCCCAGCGCATCTGGCGTTTTCGAGGCAGGCTCGACTGCGGTAGAACTTCAGCCTGCATTCGTCGAACCAAGGTATCCGAGAACGCAGCATCTAGCGGCGGCGCGGCGTAGCCCGCTTCCAGCACTTCACTCAGCTCGTCGGGCTCATGGTTCGGTTGCATGGGGTCTCTCCTACTTGAAACGCAAATATTATTTGATGGATCACACGTAGCAGCGCCTCTCCGAGACGCTGATTGTCGCGAGTCTCGGAGAGACTCGCCTACGTGTTATGTCATTCAACGGCAATCTTGTATTGCTCTCGAAAGGTGATTCGAGCCCGATAGAGGATCGCTTCGACACTCTTCTCGTTTCGGCCCATCCGCTCGGCTATCTCGCATACTGAACAGCGGTCGAAGTTCTTCCACTCCAACACTTGTCGTTGGTCGAGCGGCATTGCGTCGAGCACATCGGCGTCTCCGACATAGCGTTTGACCTGCCAAGTTCCGGCAAGCACCTTCGCGATGTTTTCCTCATGCCCAAGCAACGGATCAGGCATCGGGGCTTGCCAGGGCCTCGAATTATTGGGGATCACGATCGGCGCGAGTTGTACTGGCTTGCCAGCCTTGGCTGCAGCAGCCATGCCCTTCACCTGAGCGACACTCAGGTCCCATTGCTGCTGCAGTTGTTTCTTCTTCGTTGTCAACAGCAAGTGTTCGGCAGATCCTTCCACGACCTTTGCCAATCGCTCGTCGATCTGCTTCATCTCCTTGTCAAACAATTCCCTGCCCGGTTTCAGGAAATCTTCCAGCGTATCGAACTCCATGGGCGGAACGGTTACTGCGGAATCCGTGGCGGTAAGTTGCTTCAAAACTTCGCGTATTTCGGCGACAGGAATCGCAATCAGTTGAGCTGAACCCAAACGGATTATCATCCCTGAGACATCTCCGTCTTTTGTTAGTAGTGGAGCTCCGCTGAGTATTGTATCGTCCGCGACAAAATCGGTCGTTATGATGTTTTGAAATCGTAGTTCAGGACTGATCTTCAGACCTTCTAGCTCAGATAACGCGATGGTTGTGCGAGGCTTGCTGCACATGAGCCAAACATCCTTCCAGCAACTCGGCAACCTGAGCCGCTGACTCGAAGCGATCTTCGGGTCGCTTGGTCATCAGTCGCTCGATAATGTGACCGAGCCATACAGGAACATCCGTGTTGACTTCACACACTGGAGTTGGATTGTCGTTAGCGATACGATGTAATACTCCGTAAGTCGTTTCCGCACGGAATGGCGAACGACCGGCGCACATGGCGTACAACACGCTGCCGAGCGAGAACAGATCGCTGCGAGCGTCGATCGGCTCGCCGCGAGTTTGCTCAGGCGACATGTACTGCGGAGTACCTGCGATCACACCACTGCATGTCATCGACGCATCATCGACAGCTCGTGCCAATCCAAAGTCGGTGATTGTGACCCGCTCGACACCCTCTTCGAGCAGAATGTTCGCTGGCTTGATATCGCGATGTACCAGGCCTTGGTCATGAGCGGCGGCGAGCCCCGCAGCGATCTGAGCACCAATCCGCAATGTGTCTTTCAGCGGCAATGGCCCTTGTGAATCGATTCGTTTTTGTAACGACGCTCCGCGCACATACGGCATCACCAGGAAGGGATTCGCATCCTCGCTGGCAACGCTGTGAATGGCGATGACATTCGGATGTAGGACCGCGGCGGCCGCTTTGGCTTCGCGAGCAAATCGTCTGCGAGCCGAACCGCTGCTGGCCAGATGCGGCGACATGACCTTCACAGCCACGATGCGATCGAGCGAACGATCATGAGCTTTCAGCACCACGCCCATGCCACCAGCACCAACGACTCCGGTGACTTCATAGCCACCGATGCGGCCAAGTGATTCGGGATCGTCAGTCGGTGCGAGTTGCTTAAGTACCAACTCGATTTGTGGTGAACGAACCGTGCCGGATCTGACGTCACTGATCGCGGCAGTCGAAAGCAGAATACCTCCGCCTAGCATGCCGGAGGCTTCCCGCCATGCAGATTGTTCCGCCGCGAGGCTTTCGAGTTCTTCGCGACAATCAGAACACTCATCCAAATGCGAAGTGAGCATTTGTTCGTCGCTTTCGTTCAAATCGTTTTTCAAGAACGCATCGAGCCAGGCAGGATTGCAGGTTTGGTGGTTCATTGTTGTGCTTCCTCGATTTCAGCGATAGCAGCTCGAAGGCGTTTCATGACGCGACTGCGGGCGGCGTAGATCGTTCCGATAGATTTTCCAAGTTCCTGTGCGGCATCTGCGTTGCTCTCGCCGCCGATCACCGTCAATTCAAAAGCTCGCCACGTCACTGGATCGACGTCCGTGCGAACCGATGCTGCCGCTCGCAGATACAGTTCGCGGCGATACTCCAACTCAATCAAAGAATCGGTCTCAACGTCATGTGGATTTCCCGCACGTTCGGGAAGTTCAATCAGCAAGTCTTGCAGCGACGACGTCCCCGTGGCTTGGTCCGGCGGACACCGTGAGACCGCATTGACGATGGCGTTCCTGGCGACTCGTCGGAGCCAATGCCGAAACCGAGTTGTTTCACCTGACTTTTCCCAGCGGCCGATCGACGATGCCACTGCGATGAGGACTTGCTGCGTCAAATCCTGGGCGTCGGCATCCTGCATTCCTCGAGCGACCGCGATCCGGTGAATCACGGGCCGATAAAGGTCGACGAATTTCCCCCACGCATCCCGATTACTCGGGTCTTTGACCTGAATAATCAGGCTTTCACGTGTTTCGGGGAATTGTGTCACGGCGATCTCAGGTGTCAGAAAAACTCGCGTCTAACAGGCTAAACACAGCTTGCCCTAAATTCTGACACAAAAATGGGATGTCAGACTGCATGTCACGCGAAAGTTGCGTAACCCACGAGTTTCTCTTTGCTGTCGCGGGCTGCGTCTGAAACAGAAATCGTTTAACGACCAGCCGTAGGCGTCGGCGTGTTTTCGCATCACACGTAGCAGCGTCTCTCAGAGACCTAATTGCCGCGAGTCTCAGAGAGTCTCGCCTACGTGAAATTGCTTAACGACTAGCCGCAGTCGACAGTGTCTTTGGGAACACTGTCGCCTGCGGCTTGGCGTTAAACGAACCTTCGTCTATTCGTTCTTGGGCGAGTTTCGAAGAAACTCTGGCTCAATAAATTTCTGAAGCCGCACAGTGGCTCGAATCCCTGGAGGCCGCTGGCAAGTTCAGGATCACAGATCCGCAGTTGCGATCCTCGTTCTACGAAAATTGGACACGTTATCAAGGCTCGTGGATCATTAAGGAAGTGTGCGAAATCCCAAGATCACCGAAGGTCATTTTTTTATGCGCTGAACCACTGCCAGCAAATGACTTAAAAACTTCACGATCGCTTCGTCGGGAGGGTGCTTGAAAAGAATCCTCCCCAAGTTGCGTTTGGGCACAGATAGTTTGATTTACCCAGGAGCGTGACGCTCTTTAGACACGAAAACGGCGTGTTTGATGGCTGAGTGTTTCGGCGATCTGCTGGAATTGCTGGCTATCTTGCGAGATTCGTAGGCATGACTGGGTGGCGCTGGCTGCGACGTCTTGGATCAGCCGATCGACCTGCTCGGTCTGTTCGGCTTGGCGTTGGGTCGAATGCACCACCTCAGAGATACGATTTTGGATCGAATGCACCGCGCCGATGATTTGCCGTAGTTGTTCGGTGGTGTCGATACCCGCTTTAGAACTTTGATCGACACAACGTAGGTACACTTGGATCAACGATGCAATGTTCTGAGCGGCGGTATTGGATTTCTTTGCCAGATCCTTGACCTCGCTGGCGACGACCGCGAACCCCTTGCCCGCCTCGCCTGCTCTCGCCGCTTCGATGGTGGCGTTGATAGCAAGCAAATTGGTTTGTTCGGCGATGTCTTGTATTTCGCCGACGATCTTGTCGATCCGCTGAGCACTCGCGAGCATTTCCGCGATCGACGTTTCGGATTGTCGAATGGCGACTTCGCTCAATTCGGCTTGTCGGTTCGCGTTGTCATTCTCTTGCGTCGCACCATCAAGGGCTTTGCGGATTTCATCAATCGTTCCCTTGAGTTTTAAAGTCGCTTCGCCAATCTTCTCGACACTGCCGCGTTGACTCTCCGCCACCGTCAAGACTTCCGTAGCGGCGCGGGCCATTTGAGTCGCACGATCACGAACGATCAGCGAGTCGGACGCGAATCGACCAATCGTGGTCCGCAGGTCGCCAAACATCTGACGCAAATCGGAACTCAATAGCTGGGTGTCTTCGATCGCACTATCAGGAATTTCAACGGTGAAGTTACCCGTGGAGGCGGCGGAGATCGCACCGCGCAGCTTGTCTAATTCCGCCCGCAGGACATCTTGTTGACGATGTTTCGACATCACTTCCAAACGAGCGGCATCACTCATTTCATTCGCAGTGTGATAGATGCGCAGGCGAAGCGTCGGATTCACTGCTCTGACGATCAGTCATGCTCTTGCTAACGTGGGAACTTGGGGCGTGTTCGTTGTTGCAGGAGTAGGTTCAATAAAGCGTCTGCGACTTCATGGCATGCCCAAATTCATGGCATGCCCAAAAGAATCACGGAGCGCAGAGGCGTTGGCCGGTGATAGGGGTTGGCGTGGTTGAATGGCCTGTTAGCTGCGCAGACTGTTTCTGGAAAACACGAACGACAGATCCTGCTCCAATGGTTCATTCAAATCCCTCTCTAAAGAATCTATTTCACGGTCATTGAAAGCGGCATCCACATCGCTCGCGCGCATCATGCTATCAACGTCACGCATCGCCGTACGCGGAGAATCGTCAACCGAAGTCCAACTCAAGGTAGCGCGGTCGCTGGCAAACAATTCGTCAATTGCTTGCTCCTCGCGGGCAGACGGTTGCACTTGGTCGTTGACGCTTGCATGCTGCAGAATTGAAAACGCAATGTCATCTTCGGCTTCCCCAGTTCCTATCGCATCAGGCTCGTTGATAAAGTTGATGACAATCAACGCATCCAGGGCTGTGATATTCCCATCGGCGTTCACATCCAGGAAGCGTGACGATGGGTTGACCGTCGTAGCGGGTTCGCCCTGGAACCCATCGCGCCGATTCAGCTCGTTGATGATTTGCAAAGCATCCGTGGCGGTGGTATCGCCGCTCGCGTTGACATCCGTTGGTTGCAGGATATTGGACGGTGGGTTGCTGGACAAAGCATCCGACCCAGCAGACGAGGTAATCGAGTAGGTGCGGGGTTGGCTTTGCGGTTGGAAAAAGATCGCGTAAACTTCGCCTGCGATCAAGTTCGCCGTCGACACGCCGCCCGCGAAACTACTGACTTGCGTGCCATTACGATCAACGACGACTGCGGTTTCGATCGACGATGGAGTGCCTTCGAGAGAAATGGAAGTCGTCGTGTTTCGGACCGCTTCAAATAGGATCGCGGTGGGAGAGTTGCTAGCAGGAATGACTTGCTCGCCAGCGATTTGCGATGGTGTGATGATGACGGGATTGATTTCCGTAAGATCATCGTTGAGGATCGTGCCAGTGGCGGTCGAATTGGTGAGAATCGCACCAGTAGTCGGATCACTCAACCGTACGATAAACGTCTCATCGTCTTCGACATTCGTGTCATCGGCAACGTTAACGCTGATTGTCTTGAGAGTCTCACCAGGAGCGAAGCGGAGTGTGCCGGCAGGAAGCGTGCCGCCAACGAAGTCATTCGATGAGGCAGGGCTCGTGCCGCTGCCAAGGACCGAATAGTTAACGGACACATCGAGTTCAGTCGATCCGCTTCGCGTTACCATATACGTGATCGCCCGAGAGCCGCTGTCTCCTTCGGCAATTGTAGGTTGGGTCGCGGAGATCGCCAATTGCGAGACAGGTGTTGTTACATCGTCATCATTTCGGATCGTACCAAACGCGGTGGCGGTGGTGATCGTTGCTTGGTCGGTCGCGTTGCGCAACGTCACGATGAACGCTTCATTTTCTTCATCAACGGTATCGCCGATCACATTGATGGTGATCGTTTTCAAAGTTTCGCCTGCCGCAAAATCAATAACACCGCTCGGCATCGTGCTGCCCGCGAAATCACTGTTTGTCGCTGGGTTTGTGCCACTGCCGGTGACAACATAATCGACTGACGTCGCACCGGTGAGCAGTCCGCTGCGAGTGACTGTGAAAGTGAACGGAGTCGCGCCACTGTCCCCTTCATCACGATTGGCCTCGTCAGGGGCAATCGTCAGTCGAGGCCTCTCGCCGACCGTCTCGTCATCGTTTTGAATCAGACCGTTGGCCGTCGCGGTGGTGACGATCGCTTGGTTGCTGGCGTTGCTCAGCATCACGAGGAAGCTTTCATCAAATTCCTCGTCCCGATCACCAGCGACGTTGACCGTGATGATCTTTGATGTTTCGCCGACAGCGAAACTGACCGTGCCGGTGGGCAGCACATTACCGGTGAAATCGCTGGCCGATGCTGGATTCTCACCACTACCCGTGACGTTATAAGCGACTGTTGTTGCCTCCGTGGTCACGACACTGCGGGTGACCGTGAACGTGAACGCCGTCGAACCAACATCGCCTTCAATGCGATCTGCATCGGTTTCGGCGATCGCTAGCTCAGCGACTGGCGTGGTAACACTATCATCGTTCTGAATCGTACCGCTAGCGACCGCAGTGGTGATCGTTGCTCCGCCCGTCGCATTGCTAAGCGTCACAGTAAACGACTCATCTTCTTCCGCGTCAAAGTCACCGGCACCGTTGATCGTGATCACTTGGGACGTGACACCGTCAGCGAAATTCACCGTGCCACTGGGCAGCACGCTGCCCGCAAAATCGCTCGCTGAGGCCGGGTTTGTACCGCCGCCATTGACCGCATAATCAACGGTGACCGCACCGCTTGAGCTTCCGCTACGAGTGACGGTGAAAGTAAACGGTGTCGAGCCGTTGTCTTGTTCAAGCCGTATCGAGTCGGTGGCTGCAATCGCGAGCTGCGACGAGTCTTCAACTTCGTCATTGATGATCGTCCCAGCAGCGGTATCCTCGGTGATGACAGCGTTGCCACTTGGAGAATTCAGCGTTACCAGAAAGCTTTCATCGTTCTCAAAATCTCTGTCACCAGTCACGTTGATCGTGATCGTTTGCGACGTGACACCTACTGCGAAATTGACGGTCCCCGTCGGGAACGTGTTGCCACTGAAATCGTTGACATCGGCTGGATTGTTCTGTCCTCCAGAAACAACATAGTTGACCGAGGTCGCGACCGACGTTTGACCGCTACGCGTAATTCTGAACGTGAACGGAGTCGCTCCCGTGTCACCTTCATCGCGAACCGCATTGGCAGCGACAATCGCCAGCGATGGAATGCTACCAACATCATCGTTGCGAATCGTACCGATCGCGGTGGCGTCTGAAATCGTCGCTCCGCCAGACGGATTGCTAAGCGTGACAGTGAATGTTTCGTCGGCTTCCAGATCCCGATCGCCGGAAACGTTAATAGTGATCGTTCTCGAAGCTTGACCGCTGGCGAACCCGACCGTTCCCGCAGGCAGAACGCTACCATTAAAATCGTTTATGTCGGCAGGCGAAGCGCCGCTACCAGAAACGGTAAAATCGACCGTCGTGGCGTTGGCGAGGTTACCGCTACGAGTGACCGTGAATGTCAGTTGAGTTGTCCCAGTGTCGCCTTCATCTCGCACAGAATTTGCGGTGGCGATCGACAACGATGGTACAGGCGGCAATTCGTCGTTCGAGATCGTTCCCGTTGCCGAGGCCGTGTCGATCGTGGCACCGCCGGAGGGATTGAACAAGGTAACAGCAAACGATTCATCTGGCTCAAAATCGAGATCGCCATCGACGTTGATGGTGATCGTCCGCGATGCTTGGCCACTGCCGAATGCGACCGTGCCAGTCGGGAGGATATTGCTATTGAAATCATTGACATCGGCAGGCGTGTCACCGCTGCCCGTGACGGTGTAGTCCACGGTTGTGGCGGTGTTGAGATTACCACTGCGAGTTACCGTGAACGTGAACGCAGTCGGCCCCGCGTCGCCTTCGTCGCGTGTTGCATTGGCAGCTTCGATCGACAGCGAGGGTGCGTCCGGCAGATCATCGTTGCGGATCGTTCCAGTCGCACTTGCCGCCGAGATCGTGTCGCCAAAAGATGGGTTGCTCAGCATGACGGCAAACGTCTCGTCGCTCTCTAAGTCGCGATCGCCACGGACCACAATCGTGATCGTCTTGGACGTCTGGCCACTGCCAAAACCAACGTTGCCAGTCGGCAAGAGATTGCCATTGAAATCATTCACGTCCGCAGGGTTGGCACCGCTTCCGCTCACCGAGTAATTAACGGTTGAAACACCGGTGGTCACGCCTCCACGAGTCACGGTAAACGTGAAATTGGTGAACCCACTATCCCCCTCATCGCGGACCACGTTATCACCAGTGATGGAAAGGGTAGCGAGCACCCGCCGAGTTTCGAGTTGTTCCCCGATGAGTTGACGAACAACGGCACGTTTTCGTCGCTTCCGACGCTCAGCTTTTTTTAATTGCCGTTGATTTCGCTTTGTTCGGTTTGGAAACAGGTTGAACGTTGGGATTGCTAACATTTGGTTGTCTCTGAATCGATGTTCGTCAATCCCGTCGCGAAAGCGGCTCGTTTTTAAAAGGATTTCTGAATGATCGGTTGAAACCAAGGATGCAAGTGACGTGCCGATTGCCTTGAGAGATCGCGTGCACGGGTCCAGTAAAGACGGTGCCCGCTGAGCCCCCTTTGTTGAGCAATGATTTAGTCGCCCTTGCAAGTCGCATCTCTCAAAAACCCGACTTTTTTCTTATGCGGACTGAACTGATCCTGGAAATGTTGACCTAAGCGACCGTCCGGAAGTTACTTATTGAACTGCTAAAAGACGCAAAATCACGGATGCCGAATTATCCGCCATCAGAATAAAACGCAACTCATTCCATGGAGATTGGAATCATGAGATCGCACTAAGAGTTAGATGGTTTATTTCCGGGTGGTCCCTTAGTCGTGTTCAATCGCGATCCAAGTGCATCTGTTTTTCAGCGATGAGCTGATGCGATGCGTATGATCGACAGCATCAAAGATGGTTTCAGGGCTGTGAATAACCGAGTTACTCAACGGAAATAAAAAACCTCGTTCAGCATTCGCTGAACGAGGTTTTCTCTTAGCACGACAGTTTGCATACACGCAATCTGTCGATTTTACGTGCAAACTAGTTTTCCAGAGTCAGCGTTTCTTTTGAGGCGATCGTCCCGAGAGCTCCCCAAATACCATAGGGACTTTTTGACCCAACCGGTGTGAAACCACCTGTGTTGGAAACTCCAGGTCTGTTCAAGTCGCCAGTGTCAATCGAGTCGGTAATGAATCGAACCGCACCGTCTGCCATCAACACATGGGCTCCACCCTGGTGATAACTCGCCGCCGAGTAGACTGCGTCATGCTCATCGCCTGAACGTCGACAAGATGGTCCATTGGGCGGTATGACGGTCGTCATGCAAGATTCATGGGCATGACCATCGGCCCAACGACGAGCACGTGGCCAGAGGCTTCCTGCTGCAAATTGAGTCGGGGAATTGGGGTCGATGTGCACACCTGTTTTGCAGGCGATCGGTCGGGATTTGTTAGGGTGGCTGAATTGGGTGGTACCGTCGTCGAGGTGATAAATGTAGGACTGGATGCCCCTCGCTTCGTTCGTGACAACAAATTCCCCCATCGCAATCGTGTTACTGGTGCCATCGAGAATGCTGCCGAATTTTCGAGAGGCCCATCTGCAAAACAATCCTCGTTGACTCTCGCCCCCTGAGGTGCCGGGACCACCGGCTTCACGACTTAGACTGCGAACGGCGTCACCCCAACAATTCGCATAGTTAGTCTGGCCTGAGCCGTTCAATTGCGTCGGATCACTGGGACAACGATAGCCAATCACCTGCGTTCCCTAGGGCGTGTAGGTCGGAGCATCCGTGCCGGGACCAGTGCCGAAGGGCGGGAACGTGGTGGCTCCAACCACCAGAGGATTGGAAATCTGTTCCCAAAGAGCTTGCTGTTCAATGAACGGCAATATCCCAACTAAATTTTGATTCACACGCCGACCGTTCGAGATCGTTCCTTCCCATCCCGCTGCAAACGTTTGGTAGGCCGCATGATAGTTATGCATCCCCAATCCCAATTGTTTGAAGTTATTACTGCAAGACATGCGTCTGGCCGCTTCTCTGGCAGCCTGAACAGCCGGCAATAACAGACCAACCAGAACGCCAATGATCGCGATAACGACCAGCAATTCAACCAGCGTGAAGCCACGCTGCACATTTTTAATCTTCACTATTTTACCCAACTTTCTAAAAAGCAGAAAACAAGATAGGCATTCGAATTTTCATTCAATTGCCCAATAAACAAAAACCGCGAGAACTCAATTCGATCACCAAATCGTTCCAGCTTTACTTATCGTTGAGCTTATCGCTGTAGACATCGTCCGAATAGAACGATTCATCCAGACTTGGGTCCTTCGGAACATCGTCCTCGAGCACGATCGTGCCGGAACTGCTTCCGCACCCACTAAGACCTAAAACCGAAAAGTTGATGACCGTCAAGACGATCACACAAGAAAAATATTTCGACACTAAAATTTCCTTGAAGACGGAGGAGGCTGTTGATAATGTTATCGGGTTCCCCTGCGGCCCTACTTCAACAGTAAGGGCATGATATCCGACACGGTCTAATGGAAGCAAGTTTTTTTGGGAAAAAATCGAGACCGCATGGCTCTATTTAGAAATAGCTCACGAACGCACAGTGGTACGTGTTGTGTGAAATCGACGTGCCGAACACCATATTTGCTCGATGGTTGGATTTTCGCAGATCGCGATCGTCCCACACAGCGATGTTTGACTGCTTTTGGACACTAGGGAACGATTCAAGGCTGTCAACAGGAACAGGGTTGCGGTGTTTTTGGGTTGCGCAAGCTGTGCTTCACGGCCTGGATCGGCCTTTCTCCCGGCGGGCGACGTTAAAACCTGCATTGATCGTTTGCTGCAGCCGGCTTTGCATTTCTGAGATACGACAAGTACGCAGCGAACCGCGAACCGATGTCGCTCCCAGGTGTGCCACTCAGTCCTTCGGCGAACGGCACGATCGAACGAACTAGTTTCTGAAACTGTTGACCTAACGCACCAAGGCGGACGCGTGCCGGATGATGGGCAGGACACAGTGGGTCATCGCGGTGGTTACTGCGCCCGTGGAGCCCGGTAACGCGAATACCACGACGCGTCCGATCCGGCCCGCTGTGGCGCGGCTGAGCATCGCCTTGGGACCAATCTCTGCAATTGAAATCGCGCGGAAATATTCACCGAAACCAGGCAAGCTGACGTCGAGTAGCTCCTCGATCACATCAACTGCGAGATCACGCGGTGCGATGCCGGTCCCACCGGTCGAGATGATCACATCAATGTCATCACGGGATGTCAGCCACCGCAGTTGCTCGCGAAGTGGTTCCGCATCATCGCTCATCACGATCCGCTCGGTGATGACATGCCCCGCCTCGACCAACAGACCCGCGATCCGGTCGCCGCTGCGGTCTTCAGCCAATGACCGCGTGTCGCTGAGCGTGATCACGGCAACCCGCAACGCCGCCTGCATATCCACACTTCCGCAACCACAATCGGGTGATTCGCAAACATGATGCGAAGGGACTGGGGAATCATTCGACATTGCGCTGACTTATGTAAATTTCGACACGGTTCTCAATTTCTCGGATCTCATACGACTCTTGCAATGGTTGTCGATTGACGAGCTGAATCCCCGTCGCAAGCTCGTATTGCCAGCCATGCCATGGACACGTTACACAACCATCACGAACTTGCCCGGATGCCAACGGTCCGCCTTGATGGGAACACATTCCGTCGATCGCATACCAAAACCCAGCATGCCGAAATACCGCGATCACACGTTCGTCAACGAGCACTTCGATGGCGAAGTCAATGTTGGAGTCAACACGCTCTCTCGCAACGGATTTGATCTGGGAGGATTCGTTTGAGGGAACTGTTTCAGTGTCCTCAACGATCTGCAACACCACTCGCCAGTTTGCGTCGGAGACGTTCGTGGACTCTGGTTGTGAGTGGATTTCAGACATGTGTATACGCTCGCCCCACAAAACTTAAACTTAAATCGATACGTCCGACTTATCCATAGAAAACCCAGCAATGGTGGATTTTTGTAGGCATAGCGGTGGTGTCCGAATGAATGGTTTGAGTTGTCTAAATTGGATACTTTAGAATTGCCGCGAGAAACGGAAACAAGTTCGAATTTCTTGGGATTAAGCCCATTGACTGAGCCGTAGACGCTAGCCTCGGGCCTTGCGAACTGACACAGATGGCGATGCCCGCGGCTATCGCCGTCGGCTCACTACGCCCACGCCACTCCGGACACCAGCGCCATACCTAAAAAATCCCGTAGTCTGCACTAACTCGCTGAAACGACGGATGCGGCTTTGTTGTAGGGTTTAAGTTTAAGTTTTAGTGGGTGGGGACAGGGAGATCACAGCTCCGTCGTTACCGCAGGAACTTCATCCACTTTATTTTCAAACGCATCCGAGGTCATGTTGCTGTCGCTGAGCGTGAAGATCACGAACAAGCCGACGAACACGAACGATGACAGGAACACGATGATGTTGAACGGTTTGTCAGCGATCAAGTGCATGAAAAATGCGCCCACCAAGAGAGCTTTGATTGTTGCAATTCCCATCACCACTGCAATGTCAAAACTTCCTAGATCAAACCCAGCTTGGAAAACTGTGATGATGGTCAAGAGCACCAAGATTCCGAAGACGCCGAACAAGATGCTCAAGGGCATGGGGTGGGCGAAGTCGGTGCCGTCGTCTGAATGTCCGTGATCAGCCATGGGATGTCGAATCAATAAAAGTTGGTGAAGTTTGAATTGTAAAAGATGATGCTGCGATCTCTATCCGCGGATCAAATACAGCAGCGGGAACAGGTAGATCCAAATCAAGTCGACCAAGTGCCAGTACAAACCGATGTAATCGACTGGGCCAAAGTATTGACGATTGAAATCCAGACGAATCGCTCGGACTAACAACCACACCAACACGCCGATACCGCCTAAGATGTGAATCGCGTGGACGCCCGTCATGCAGTAGTAAATTCCAAAGAACACACCGGCCTGCCGCTTCGTCAACACATTCGTTGATACGGTCTCGATGCCCATGTCAGCTTCCACATTGGGACCGACGATTTGGCCAGTCGCCATGTCCGCTTGCGCATGCTTGGCATCCAACATCGCCTTGGCACCCGTGTTCAAATCGCTTTCCGCCAGCAACTCGATCGCAGCATCGTCACTGGTCAAATCCACTGCACTGTGTTTCGCTGGAGCGGCAGCCAATTCGGACGAGGCGTGATCGCCTTCGCTGCCGACGTGATCATGCTTAGCGTGTTCACCGGCGTGCTCGCCATCAACATGAGCAACTGCGTGACTGTCACCACTTTCGAGCACCATGCCGAGGCCAACGCCACCGAAGAAGCTCAAACAAACGACGAGCAAAGGTTTCGCACAGGCGAACTGGAACTTGTTATCGTTGAGTTTCGAGATGACCAACCAAACCAGCACGCCGAGCGTGATCACCGCGAACGGAGCACAGAGAAAGTACAAACTGTGCGTGAGAAAATACGCAGCGTCTTCAGAGAAACCGTGCTGGGCGACCAATTGTTCGGACGTCGGATGCGGATTGGCTGGGTCATAGAAGAACGAACCAGGAGGCAGCAGACCCATGCCCCATTTGTGCGAATACTCGATCGATTTCACACCGAGGAACACCATCGCACAAGACAAGGTGCTGGCCAGCATCACGACGAGCTTCTTGTGCTCTTCGGTTTGCGCACAACGCACCGCCCAGGCCATCGTCAGCGAACTGAATAGCAGCACACCGGTGTTGATCGCACCGAGTTTCGTGTTGAGAAACTCGCTACAGCCCACGAATACTTCTGGCCGCAACATGCGAAACATCGCGTACGCGCAGAACATTCCGCTAAAGAACAGAATTTCCGTCGTCAGGAACAGCCAAATCCCCAGCTTGCCACTGTCGAATTGCTGTTCGGGAGTATCAAAATGGTGCGCCAACCACGACGGATGCGCATGGTCGTGACCATGTTCGTCGTGTGTGTCGGATTCAGGGATGAGTGATTCGATGGTTGCCATGTGTGGAAAACCGTTAGCGGTGATGTCGCCCGATTTCAGGCAGCCGCGGTTGAAGTGTCAAAGTGAAAGATAGCGATGCCTCAAAGCGTCGCTATTGATAACAAAAAAGTCTCGTTTGGATCAGTGGTGAGCTGGTCGTTTGGCGGGCGTCTCTTCGGGAACCAGCTTGCGCTGCGGCTCCGTGAACACGTATTTTTCTTCCTTCTGATCCCACTCAATGTTGTGAAAATCATACGGATCGCCCACGACTGGTGGACGTTCAAAGTTGTAGTACGGCGGTGGACTGGTGCAGGCCCACTCCAACGTCGCTCCACCCCACGGGTTCGCAGGAGCGCGTCGACCTTTAGCTAGCGAAGTCATCAAGACGATGAACGCATACAACAATCCCACGCCCAACAGCAAGGCACCGTAGGTGCTCATCTGATGCAAGAACGCGAACTCAGGATCGTAGGTCGCATAACGGCGAGGCATCCCGCGACTACCTAACACGAATTGAGGCAAGAACGTCAAGTTAAAACCGAGGAACACCAACAGCGATGCGATCCGGCCGTGATTCTCGTTGTACATCTTGCCGACCATTTTCGGCCACCAATGGAACACGCCACCCAAGAATGCGATCAGCGTGCCACCGACCATCACGTAGTGAAAGTGGGCGACGACGAAGTAGGTGTCGTGCAAGTGCAAGTCCGTAACAAGCGTGCCTAAGAACAAGCCCGTCAAACCACCGATTGTGAACAAGAAGATGAACGAGATCGCATAACACATCGGCGTTGTTAGACTGATCGAACCCTTATACATCGTCGCCAACCAGTTGAACACTTTGATCGCCGAAGGAATCGAAACCGTGAACGTCAAGGCGGAGAAAATGATTGTCGTCAGCGAAGACATGCCCGATGTGAACATGTGGTGGCCCCAAACGAGAAAACCGAGCAGGGCGATCGCGATCGACGAATACGCGATGAAGCGATAACCGAAGATATGTTTGTGACTGTGAACACTAATCAGTTCGCTGATGATGCCGAAGGCCGGCAAAATCATGATGTACACAGCCGGGTGGCTGTAGAACCAGAAGAAGTGTTGATAGGTAACGGGGTCGCCGTTGTACTCTGGATCGAAAATCCCAACATGCATCGTCCGTTCGGCAATCAAGAGCAATAACGTGATACCGAGCACCGGCGTGGCTAAAACTTGGATGATGCTCGTCGAATAGGTGGCCCACAAGAACAACGGCATCTTGAACCAAGTCATCCCTGGCGGACGCATCGTGTTGATCGTGACGATGAAGTTCAAACCCGTAAAGATCGAACTGAACCCTAGAATAAACGCACCGAGTGTGGCCAAGATCACCGAGGTATTCGTGGTCGTGCTGTACGGTGTGTAGAACGTCCAACCGGTGTCCAGTCCGCTGCTAAACAGAGCCGACACGAAGAAGATCGCACCGAACACCCACAGGTAGAAACTGCTCAGGTTCAAGCGTGGGAAGGCCACGTCTTTCGCACCCAGCATCACGGGAACGAGGAAGTTGCCGAGCGCCGCGGGGATACTCGGGATGATGAACAAGAACACCATGATCGCCCCGTGCAGGGTGAACACTTGGTTGTAGATATTGTTAGCCTGGGTGCCCTCTTGGAACATGCCGTCGTAGAACAACGCACCGACAGGTTTGAGCAGGTGCAGACGAATCGCCAACGCCAGCAGACCGCCCACGGCGAAGGCTGTCATCACGCCGACCAAATACATCAAACCGATGCGTTTGTGATCGAGCGTGAACATCCAGCTCAAAATTCCAGAGGAATTCGTTAGGTAGTTCTCGCGATCGGTTGGATAACCGGGGTCTTTGACAGTGACGGCTGTAGCCATGGTGAGGGTGTCCTCTTCGAAGACGATTTTTTCTAATGAGTGGTTGGTGTGTAGAGAAACTCGTAAAAAGCTTCGTTGTTCGTTGGGTTTAAGTGTGAACGAAAGTCTTGACGACTTCCGCTACAGCATCATTTATTCGGTGGCCGTCATCGCTTTGTCAGCGGGACTGGCGGCAGCGTTGGAACTGAGTGATTTTAGGAATTCGATGATTGAGGCAATGTCATCATCGCTGAGCTGGCCCTTATAGCTCGGCATCACCGGTTGATAACCTGCGACTACCTTTGCCTTCGGCAGGATGATCGACTCGCGAACGTAATTGTCGTCGACAACCACATCACCACCGGCCTGCAAGGCATGCTGCGAACCATAGACATCTTTGAACGACGGCCCCGTGCCCATTTTGCCGTCGAGACTATGGCAACCTGCACAGCCACGTTGATTGTACAACCGTTCGCCCCAAACGGGCATGCTGTATTCACCACGAGTGCTGTTGGCTTTGATCCACTTGTCCAGATCCTCTTGTGTCTCGTGAACGACAACAACGGTTTGCATGATCGAGTGATCCTTGCCGCAGTATTCAGTACAGTACAAATCAAAGAACGAGTAACCGTCGGCAGTGAACTGGTACTTGTTGTAATCCCATGACCCGCTGCCTTCGCTCTGCTTTTTGGCTTTGGCGAGTTCGGCATCTGAAACCTTGGTGCTGGCCACGGTCGGCTTGAACCACATGTAGTTCACGCGGCCCGGCACAATGTCTTTTTTGGCACGGAAGGCGGGGATAAACAAGCTGTGAATCACATCGTCGCTCCGCATCGACAATTTGGTCGGCTCATCTTTGAGCAGGTGCAACTCGGGGTGCAACGTGCCGCGCCCGTAATTCATCAACCAGTTCCAACTTTTGGCCGTGACAAGGACCTCGTAAGAACCTTCGGGTGGCGTTCGCATGTCCAAATAGGAAATGGAACCTTGCACAAACATCCATACCAACAACACCGAGGGGCCGATTGACCACGCCAGTTCAAGGGGCGTGTTGTGCGTGACTTGGCTTTCGGCTTTCACGCCTTTCTTCTTGGTGTACTTGAACATCGTATACACCATGAACGCCATCATCGGGACGAAAAAGGCGAGCGAGATATACAGGATGAAGTCGTACATCCAATCGACTTCGCTAGCGAACGAAGAAGCTTGTTTCGGGAACCAGAAGCTGTCTTCTACGTCCGCGAAAAACGCTGTCGATGGGGTCAAGTTCATGAGTGCCGGGATCATATTCGTGCAACCGAAGTGGTTGTGATGGGAATCGGTAAATGTGAAATGTGCGTATGTTGTCGTGTTGTTGATTGCGACGATAAGCGGTCTCGTCAACCACCGAACCATTGGGTCGGTTTCAGTGGCACGGTGCCGTCGGCGGCGGGTGATTCAGTGGCTTGTTCGCGTTGCCCCGTCGTGGGGCTGCCTTTGCGTCCGATCCAATACGGAATCAAAACCAACGCCATCAAACCGATCGTAAACGCCCCGCCCAGTCGCATGATCTTCCAAGCTTCGGCGACGTAACTGTTCGCATCGGGATCGTACGTGTAACAGAGCATCAACAATTGATCGATGTAGCTGCCGACCTTGCCCTGTCCCGCCTCCACGATCGCCAATTTCATCTGATCAGGCGGAAACGCTAAACCCAACGAATATCTGGTGATCACGCCATCGGGAGTTAAAAATGCGAGCATTGCCGGGTGAGCATATTCCTTCGTTGTTGGATCGTAATTGTACGAAAATCCAACTTCCGTGGCTAATTGATCTATCACGTTTTGCGAAGTGCGACAAAACGCCCAGCCCGCTTGAGCCTGTGGATGCGAGGGAACTTGCTCAACATATCTGGTCTTGGTTTCGATGAGTCGCTCGTTGGTCTCGGTCGGGTCGATGCTGATACTGAGGCAGCGGAAATCCGACGCGAGTTTCAGGTCGCCTTCGTCGAGCGACTGGGCAAGGTGATTGAGTTGCACGTTGCATAGCATCGGACAATTGCTGTAGTTCAGCGTCAAAATCAGCGGGTGCTCGCCGTCGAGGAAATCGCCCAACGTGAGGCTGCGTCCGTCCGAGTCGATTAAGGGGAGATCTTTGCTGATTTGATCGCCGAGATTCTGATTGACCGTCAGATCACGAACTTCGGTTGGCACACCGTCGTTGCGAAGCGATGGGGCATCACCATCTTGCGTGATTCCAGTGCCAGGCTGCGCGAATGCTGGCGAAGTACCCATCAACCACATCGCAGCCACAAACGCCAACAACGTCAGGCGTGAACCTGCGTGATGCGAGTGTCGGTAGGTGGATGGGAGGTAATTCATGAATTCTTTGTAGCGGAACTCATCAAGAGTTTCGTTTTTTAGTGGGGTTTTAAGCGTGAACGAAAGTCTTGACGACTTCCGCTACGCTTTGACTAGGTGCTTTCGTTAGTCGTTTTCTTCGCCTCGGCTGACATTTTCTTCATGACATCCGCAACGGGGATCGTGACGTTGCCAGTATCTGGATTGACGCCGAAGGATGAAATTTCTTTCGCTTGCATCTCCAGCGCGGCGTTAGAGCGTGTGTATGCGGATTCGCGAACTTTGTTGGAATCAACGTAGTCGGCCAAGGCGAAATACACGACTTGCACCGCCAGTACGGTAACCGCAGTGACCACGATGGAGATCACACTAACAGTCGCGATTCGTTTGCCATTGAGGTCGTCGTAGGCAGCCATGAGATTATTGAAATTGGGAAAGGGAGAAGTAAAAAGGAACCCAACGCGTTAACGAGGGAGGACTGAATCAGATATTTTCAAACGCCAGCGACTCGCCCAAGCGAGGGTCGCGAACGGGGATCAACCGAGTGCCGGAGCCGACTTTCAGCACCATGCCTAACATCAAGCACACCATGCCGACGACAGTCAAAATACTCGCCAGAATTCCCGCCGCACCGCCTGCACCAAGGTTCGCTTCGGGCATGATCGCCCAGTAAATATCAACAAAGTGCAGCACGAGGATGTAAGCCGACCAGAAGGCAACCGCCCAAGGGCGACGACGCACGTGCCGGCTCATGATGCCCAGGAACGGCACACCCCAGTGCAACACCATCAAGGCGATCGAAATCGGGCCGAAGGTATCCGAGAAACCAGGATAGCGTTGGTAGAACCAATGCGTTTCCTCGGGAATATTAGCGTACCAAATCAGCATGTATTGGCTGAACGCAATGTATCCCCAAAAGCAAACGAAACCGAAGATCAGTTTGCCGAGATCGTGATAGTGTTCGATAGTGACTTCATCACGCATCGCACCTTGTTTTTGAAAAACGAAACACAGTAGCGCGATCGAACAATGTGCCGCCAAGACACTGCCAGTGAACATGTACACGCCGAACATGGTTGAGAACCACATCGGTGCCAAACTCATCACCCAATCAAACGCGGCGAAAGCGGTGCAGAACGAAAACAAAATCACCGCCGGGCCACTGCGAGCCTGCATCGACTCCGTCAACGTGACTTCGCCCGTCTGATCTTGCCGCTGACTCTTGGAGAAATACCACCATGCCGTCAAACACCAAATGCCGAGATACAGCACCGCACGACCAGTGAACCAACTAGGGTTTAACCAGCGAATTTTTTCTGACCAAACGGCTTCGGGGACATGATGCTCGGCTTGGTATCCAGCCGCGTCTGTCCAGGTATACAACGATCCGTTCCAAGCAGCCCACGCGATAGGAATGAACAGGATCGCCAATGGAATCAGCATGATCATCAACAACTCTGCCACGCGGCGGACAACCACGCTCCAACCGGCCCGTGCCAAGTGCTGGATCAGCACAAAGAACAACGATCCTAAAGCGATCGTCAGTCCATACATGTACGCAGTCAGGTAAGCCGACATGCCAAAGCGACCACCGACAGCGGTGGTGCCCAGAAACGTGCCGCCGACCAAGGCGATCAAGCCGATGATGCACAACGGAAGTGACAAACCAGACAACATCGCGGGCATTGTGAACGCCGGATCGTCAGCGGGCTTGGGAGCGACTGCTTGATGATGAGACATGGAAAGGAAATGGAAAGGGAAAGGGCTAAAAAATCAGTGTGTACTTAAATCAATGATCCACGAAGACCTACATCGCAGGCTTCGTGGCAGCAGCTTCGGCTTCGGCGGCAGCTTTTTCGAGCTCCGCTTTCACCTTAGCTTGCGCTTTTTCAATCTTCGTCCGCTGGGCTTTGGGCACATCGTCGATCGACGCGTTTTGGCTGGCCTGCAACGCCCGCACGTATGCTACAACCGCCCAGCGATCTTTCGCCGAGATTTGAGACGCGTAACCCGGCATCTTGCGAATCCCATTAGAGATCGTGCTGAACAATTTGCCGTCGGGGTAGACGTCGGCGTACAGGGTCGCGTCGTGCATGTTCGAGGGTGGCGTCCAAGTCGTGGCTAGAATTTGTTGAGCTCGTTGATTGACCAGACCATTGCCGCGCCCGTTGGCACCATGGCAAACAGCACAATAAATGTTGAACTGCGATTGACCACGCTCCAGCGTCGCGTCGGTCAAATCAATCGGGTTTTCTGTCAACCACGGTGTTGTATCGACAGTCGGACCGGAGGCCGGAGCCAAGGCAGTCGGTGCCTCGGGTTTCTCGGTCGGTTGCTCCGCAGGCGTTTGTGCTTCTTCGGGTTCCGCAACAGGAGTTTCTGCTTTCATCTCAGGTTGTGGCTGATCCGCAGTCTCGCTGTCAGCAGGTTTTTCCTCCGTGGCTGGTTTCTCGTCAGTAGACGACTTTTCTTCGGTAGCAGGTTTTTCGTCAGTGGCTGGTTTCTCTTCGGCAGCAGGCTTCTCTTCGGTGGCGGGCTTTTCCTCTTCTGCGGCGGCTGGCTCGTCTTCCTTCATCTCAGGCTTGTCAGCTTCCGGCTGATCAGCCTCAGCGTTCTCGCCTTCTGATTCGCCTGCCTCTGGCTCCTCGGTTTTAGGCTCGTCCGTTTTCGGTTCTTCCGTCTTTGGCTCGTCAGTTTTTGGCTCTTCTGCCTTTGGTTCTTCAGTCTTCGGCTCGTCCGGTTTCACTTCCTCGACGACCTCATCTTCTGCACCGACCTCCACATCCGACTGCATCATTGCCACGAGATGACGCGCACGTGACGGATCGAGCTGGGTCAGTTTTTCCATGTTGATTCCGGTTTTGAAATCAACATCCCAATCCAGTTCACCGCGAGTCACGGTGCCCGGCACATCTGGACGCATCACACGACCATCGGCGAACAGCGTCGAAACTTGCTGTGCGTCTTTGGCGGGTGAAAAATCCATGTCTGGGATAATGTGAAAACGTGGTGAAGAACTCTTCGTCACTCGCATCCGCGCCACCAGCAGCGCCGGGATCAGCGAGAACGCGATCACGACTGCAATACTCGTGATCAAGAACTTGGGAATTCTTTTCGACGACTCATCGTCCAGCACCGGCTCGATAAACTCACCACCGAGATCTGCCAGCAGCGTCTTCGCACCCGCTTCGTTGAACCGTGCGTCCTTAGCATCCAAGAACAGGAAAAACGTATCGTCGGTCGCCCGGTCAAACCGTGGGCTGGTGAACATCGGGTTGCTGAATCGTGGCAGTCCATTGAGCGCCCACATGCCGAAGAACGTCCCAAACGACGCCAACAGAATCGTCAACTCAAACGAGACCGGAATGAACGCGGGCAGCGACACGAACGGTTTGCCAGAGATGATGTACGGGTAACTGAAGCCTTCAAACCAATCGCCGTTCATGCCGATCTGCATTAACAACGCGATGCACGTACCCGAGAACCCAGCCGCTAGCGCGATCCACGGCAACACCGTCGGTTTGATTCCGAGTGCCTTGTCGATCCCGTGAACGGGGAACGGTGTGAACGCGTCGGCTTTCGTGTAGCCGGCATCGCGAACTCGTTCGCACGCAGCCAACAGCGAATCGACATCAGAAAACTCCGCCACCACGCCATGAACGACTTTCTCGTCGGCGACGGTTTCGGAACTTGGTTTTGGAGCTGGTTTGGCTTCACTCATCAGAGAGACCGTCATGAAATTTTGCTCGGTATCAGGAATCAAATATCTATAATGCGGGCAGGAAAACGCTCGCGACTCAGTGGTGCTGCTTGTGAGCACTATGTTTATGAGCCATATGCAGCTCTTTCGCTAACGTCGCTTTGGTTTCAGCCATGTTGACGATTGGCATCAAGCGGCAGAACAGCAAGAACAACGTGAAGAACAAACCGAACGAACCGACCAACATGGCCCAGTCGACCCAGGTCGGTTCAAAGTATGCCCAAGCACTGGGCAGGTAATCGCGGGACAAACTCGTCACCGTGATCACGAATCGTTCAAACCACATGCCGATGTTCACAAAGATCGAAACAACGAACATGATCCACGGCGTCGTGCGAGCCTTCTTCCACCAAAAGATGTTTGGCGAAATCACGTTGCACGTGATCATCGTCCAGTACGCCCACCAATACGGCCCCATGGCGCGGTTGACGAACGCAAATTTCTCCTCAGTGACTTGGCCATACCAAGCGATAAAGAACTCAGTGCCGTACGCCAAACCGACAATCATGCCGGTCGTCAGAATGATCTTGCACATGTTTTCCAAGTGCCGGATCGTGATCAGTTTTTCTATCGAAAAGATCTTGCGAGCGGGCACCATCAGCGTGATCACCATCGCAAAACCTGAGAAGATTGCCCCAGCAACAAAGTACGGTGGGAAAATCGTCGTGTGCCAACCAGGGACTTGCGAGACCGCGAAGTCAAACGACACGATCGTGTGTACCGAGAGCACCAGTGGCGCGGCGAACGCAGCTAAGAGTGCGTACGCTTTTTCATAACGCATCCAGTGACGCGATGAACCGCTCCAACCCAGTGCCAACACACCGTACACGGCCCGGCGGAAGGGGTTTTTGCTGCGGTCGCGGAACGTGGCCAAATCGGGCACCATGCCCATGTACCAAAATAACAGTGAAACGGTCGCATAAGTACTGACGGCGAACACGTCCCACAACAACGGGCTGCGGAATTGCGGCCACATCCACAAGTTCAAACTGGGGTAAGGAGCCAACCAGAATGCTAACCAAGCACGACCTACGTGGATGCCGGGGAACGTGCCTGCACACACCACCGCGAAGATCGTCATGGCCTCGGCGGTGCGGTTGATACTCGTTCGCCACTCTTGGCGGAACAAATACAAAATCGCACTGATCAACGTACCCGCGTGACCGATACCGACCCAGAACACGAAGTTGACGATCGGCCAACCCCAGAACACTGGGTTGCGGTTACCCCACACACCGACGCCCGTATAAAACAGGTAGGCGATGCACAGGCCCAACATGGTTGCCAGGTGAACGGCGACCAGGAAACTGATCACCCACAATTTCGATGGTGGGTTTTCGGCGATCCGGCAAACCGCTTCGGTGATCGAATGATAAGACGATTCACCGAGCACGAGCGGGGCACGCTCGCCGGGACGTTCGACCGTATTATCCAAACCGTTGGAGATTGCGAGCGACATAGGTGGATGTGAAAAGTTAAAAGTGAGAAATTTGAAAAATCAAGGTAGCGTCAATCGTCAGAAATCAAACGATCGGCAACTGGAACCTGCCGCGCGTGCGACGGGTGTGATGTTCGTCTTTTTTATCGTGAGCGTGATCGTCACCGTGGCCAGCCTCGCCGTGAGCATCATGATCGCCTTCGTGATCGTCATGATGTGGTTCTTCGGTTTTCACCAAATCGTTAATCTGAGCGCGGGTCATCAACGCGATTGGCGTATTGCGAATGCGTGACAGATAGGTCGTGCGTGGTTTAACGTTGAGTTGTTCCAACATGCCGTAGCTGCGAACATCCGCTTTGGCTTTGGAGACGCGCGAATTCGGATCGGCCACGTTGCCGAACTCAATCGCACCGCTCGGGCAAGCTGCTTGGCAAGCGGTGATCACATCGCCATCGGCGATTGGGCGTCCGCCTTCTTTGCGAGCGGTGATCTTGGCCGCTTCGACACGCTGCACACAGTACGTGCATTTTTCCATCACACCGCGACCGCGAACCGTGACTTCAGGATTGAGCACCAAGGCTTGCAGTTTACGACTGGCCGATTCGATCGTGCCAGGATAGGCATCGATCCCGTAACCCACACCGATGTCTTCGTTGAAGTTGAAATAGTTGAACCGGCGAACTTTGTAAGGACAGTTGTTCGCACAATAACGAGTACCGATGCAGCGGTTGTAAGCCATCGCGTTGATACCTTCATCGGTGTGAACTGTCGCAGCGACTGGGCAAACTTGCTCGCACGGTGCGGTTTCGCAGTGCATGCAGGCGACGGGTTCTTGCACGATATCGGCGTGATCTTCGGTACCTTGAAAATACCGGTCAATCCGCAACCAGTGCATTTCGCGACTCTTGCCAACCTGCTCTTTGCCAACGATCGGCACGTTGTTTTCACTTTGGCAGGCAATCACACAACCATTGCAACCAATGCACTTGGTCAAGTCGATCGACATACCCCACTGCGGCAAATTCTCCCACTTCGGCAAGTCATCAACGTTCTCTTCAATCCTGTTGATTGGTTCTTGCCACAGCGATCCGTTGTTGCCAACCTTCGGCACGTGTGGGCCTTTGGTTTCGGTGAACTTCGGAATCTTATCGAGCAGCGCCGTCGTGCCTTCGCGAATCAGCATGTAACTGCGATCCTCGGCTTCGTCACGCCCAAGCTCGTCGATCGCCCAGTGATCTTGCGTCGTGCAAAGTTCGTAGTCCGTCAAGCGAGGACGGGCTTCGAGCGGCATCGCGAGCGTCATCGCATCGCTCTGACGAAGCGGCGAAACATTGACACCCACTGTTGGAATATCTTCACTCGGCATCCCGCCGACCATGCCGACACGACTGCGGCCGTATCCGATCGCCACGCTAACCACACCAGGCGCGCAGCCAGGGATTTCGAAGACGGGCAATTCAACACTCGTATCGCCGCGACGCAGCGCCACCATCTTGCCGTGCTCGGTACCGATCGCTCGGGCTGAACGCGGACTCATGATCGCGGCATTGTCCCAAGTCAATTTCGTGATCGACTGTGGCAATTCTTGCAACCAGCCAATGTTCGCAAACCGTCCGTCGTACAAACCTTCGGCGGGCGTGAAGATGACTTCAACCGTGTCACGGAACGATTCACTGTCGTAATCCAATGAAACCGTTGGCGACTCCGACGGCAATTCCACCGAGACATTCTTGGACGTGAGCGGTTCACTCTTGACGATCATGTCTTCGGCAAACCCATCGTGCAATAGCTTCCGCCATTGACGATCACTGATCGCTGAACCCGTTACGTCGTCAGCGGTGCGGCGGACCAATTCATCGATGGCTGTCACCTTTTCGCCCAGCATCACCGACAGGACTTCGGCTGGCGCTTTGCCGCCGAGCAGCGGCATGATTTGCGGTTGGCACACGCCGTAGTGTCCATGGCGACCGATACAATCACCCCAGCTTTCAAAGGGGTGGGTCATCGGCAGCGACCACTCACATTTTTCAGCCGTTTCGTCGTCGTAGGTGCCGAGGTAAATCGAATGTTCCACGTGCGTTAACGCATCCGCGAAGTCAATATCGCCGGGGGCGGTGAACACCACGTTGGTATCGACAATAAAAATTTCGTCGATTTGACCGGCCATCATTTTCTTGGCCAACTCGGCCAGGCTGAGTTGATTCTTCAGAGTGGCTTCGGCGGCAGGCTTGAATGTTTGAATCGAACCCAACGAACCGAGTTTGGCGTTCATGTCGATGCCCGCGATGACGAGTTCGGCACCGAGTGTTTCACCCACGATGACAACGCCTTTGTCACCAGCGGCGGCCAGGTCAGTGGCAGCGGAATCGAGAAATCGTTCCAACCGCTCTTGCTCGTTGATCTCATTGAACGCTTGATCGTCCGCGAAGACAGCTTCCACCGCCATCTTGGCTCTGTCGAGCTTGCCCGTTTTGGCTTTCTCGACACGCCGTCCAAGTTCGGCCAACAGCGCCGGCATTTGGCTGGGGCGAATCGCGAGCCTCACGTCCGCTGCTACGCCGGTCGTCGTGTAACCGCCTTCGGCAACATACAACCGGCTCATACGATCTTCAGCCGCGCCTTCGGTTTCACCCGACAACGGGTCGCGTGTCTTTGCAAAAGATTGAGCATTCGTCAGCGATGCGTTTTGATTACCGAGGAAATCTGACTGAATCGCGACAATGACTTTCGCTTCGCTGAAATCGAAGTCTTGGCGAGCGACCGCGCCGAATACTTGCTTGGTCGCAGTATCCATCACCCCACCATCGATCGGGCTGTAAACACAAACACTGGCGGCGGGCAGTTTCTTCTGCATCGCCGCGAGGGTTCGCAGCATCGTTGGCGAAGTGGTTGGCGACATCAGGACAGCGAATCGCTCACCCTTGTCCGCCGATTTCATCAATGCCGATCCGTACTTGGCAAAGGCTTGCCAATCGGATGAGACGCGTTTCGTGCCTTCGCGATGCAGTGGAGCACCGACATCACCGCGAGCACGATCGGGATCGTACAGGCCGAGGATCGCAGATTGAGCGTAGGTCCCAGCGACACCGCCCGCCGGGTGCTGCGTGTTAGGCTCCACTTTCGTGGGCCGTCCGTCGACGCAACTCATCAAGAGGTGATAAACATCGCCCGCAATCTCGACGTTGGTTGCCGATGAATACGACTCGCCCGGGATGCGTCCAGCAGGGCGGATCACGAACGGCGAAATCAATTCTTCGGGGTAACGACAACCGGCCACACCCGCCATCGCTAGCGATGCACTCATCAGTTGCATCCAACGTCGCCGCGAGATCCCTTCGGGGAATTCAGATGCGGCGACAGGGAATTCACGATGTAGAAAATCGTTGACAAAGGACTCGTCACCGTTGAGTTCCGCCAAACTACGCCAGTATCGCGGTGCTGACGTCGCGGAGGCCGACTCCGCTGAAGTTGCTTCACGAGCGTCCGAGTCTGATGGAGCGTGGTGGTGCGAGGTGATGGTCATATTCAGGATAATGGCTAGCGGTTAGCTGATAGGTAGTGAAAGTCGCCGAGACTTTCGGTGGCTGCTGACAATGTTTTTTATGTAGCGGAAGTCGTCAAGACTTTCGGTTGTTGTTGGCCAACGAAACTCTTAACGACTTCCGCTACGGTTGTTGAACTCTAACGGTGACAAACCGCACAGTGCGTTTGTGGATGAATGTTGTATTTCTCGCGATGTGCTTTCGCAAACTCCGCTTGGTCACGACCTTCTGGCGGCGTCCAATCAAGCTTGGTCACGAACTCTTGTTCGCGCAGGTGCGGGTCGGGATTGCGGTGACAGGTGATGCACCACGCCATCGACAACTCTTCGGCTTGATACACGACTTCCATTTGGTCGATGCGGCCGTGACATGACACACAGCTCACACCCGAATTCACGTGGGCAGCGTGATTGAAAAACACAAACTCGGGCAGGTTATGGACACGTTTCCAAGCCATGCTGCGACCGGTCTTCCAGCTTTCGTGGATCGGGCCAAGTTTTTCGCTGATCGGACGCACGGCGCCGAGCGCCGGTTGACCGCCTTCGCCTGCTGGTGAGTGGCAATTGATGCACGTCGCTGTGGGCGGAACGGCTGCGTGTGCGGCATCGAAGACCGTGTTATGGCAATACCGGCAATCCATCTTCAATTGGCCCGCGTGCAGGGCGTGACTGAACGGCACCGGCTGAGTCGGCATGTAGCCGACGTTGAGCGTTTTCGGGTCCGTGATCAGACCACCCATCGCGGCAGCGTACACGCCACCACCGATGGCGGCTAAACCGAGCAAGGCTAAGAACGGATTGACCCATCGTGGGAACAGAAATCGCTTCATGATCGACCTAATTGACTCAACGGCAAAATAAAATCACGTCCGTGGTTACCAACCGCAAACCGGCCTTCTAACAAACATTTCACGATGGTGAAAATGTTTCTGAGAAACAACCAATTCGGCGGCGGACACGAACGTGGCCGGCAAGCGAAAGAACAGAGAAGTTGTCATCTTACGAAGATTGCGGGCGGTGATTATCAGTTGGAAACCATGTCGGGTACAAGGCCAGCAACGCGACCGCGACATTGTGTCGCACAGGAGAATGCAAAACCGCTTAACTGACCAGGGCACAGGGAGAAAAAATAGATTTCAGAAGACAGATTTTACGAAACACCTTTACAATCTGCGTGAACACCCCAGAGTAACAGTCGCATACCACTGTGCCGTTCGCCTAAAGTAGCAGGCACAATCCCTTGTGCCGTTCGCCGCACACGATGCGTCGCTGCGACGCGAGTCGTGCGGGTAAGGAGTCCGTATTTTCAGCTAATAGCTAACGGCTAATAGCTCACCTGCTCGCCGCCGATCGAAGCGATCGAGCGGCGGGGGCGAACGGCACAGAGGACTGTGCCTGCTACTTTAGGTGCCTGCTACTTTAGCTGCTCGTTCATTTCTTCGGTCGCGGCGCGGACAGCGTCATGCCAACGGGCGTCGCCGTATTTGCCAGCGAACTCGGGCCGGGAATGAGCGAAGATGATGCCGCGTGAATTGTTGATGACGGCTCCACGACCCGATGCATCCAACGCCGCGCGGACATCGCTGGCACTGCCGCCTTGCGCACCATAACCAGGCACCAACAAGATGCTGTGCGGCATTGCAGCTCTAAGCTGAACGAGCTGTTCTGGATAGGTCGCACCGACGACCGCACCAATTGGTCCGTAACCGTCGGCGTCTAATCGCTCCACGTTCAGCTCCGTCACGAGACCCGCGACGGTTTGATAGACTGTTTGTTCACCGCATTTGAGATCTTGCAGATAGCCACCACCGGGGTTGGAGGTTTTGACCAAGACAAAAATTCCCGCGTCACGACTGTCGCAAACCTCCACAAACGGCTCGATGCTATCGCGTCCGAGGTACGGGCTGACCGTCAAGGCGTCGCTGCCCCAAGGACTCGCGCTGCCCAAGTACGCGTCCGCGTAGGCCGTCGCGGTGCTGCCGATATCGTTGCGTTTGCCGTCGGTGATGACGAGCAGTCCGGCTTGGCGAGCGTGTGAGATGACCGCTCCGAGCGCGACCATTCCCGCTGGACCGAGTTGTTCAAAAAACGCCGCTTGAGGTTTGACGCAAGGCACGATGTCATGCACGACGTCGATGATGTCGCAAGAAAACTGCCGATACGCGTCGGCCCAAGCGGCGGGCGTGTTGCCCGAAACATTGTCACGCAGCGGAGCGGGTAATTGTGATTTTCGCGGGTCGAGGCCAACGCAGGCGACCGAGCCAGTGCGAGTAATAGCCGTATTCAGGCGGGTTGCAAATGTCATGGAGGATCGAGTGCGTGGAGTTGGAAAGGCTCAGTTTGCCTAGAAAATAGCCCGCTGTGACCAAACGTGTCCACGCCCTGCCGTAGATTACCCATGTCGGCCAGCGGAGTTCGGTGAGCCAGACAACTTTCACACGACACAATTCACCTGGGGGGGAATTTACCATGGACAAATCATTCATCACCTACTATCGCGGCAACAAACAACTCCATACCAGCAAACTCAACGGATTCCCGTTTGTCGCTTTCGGTTGCCCCGTCGGCCAAGTCAACGACACGACTTGGTTTGACAGTGTAACGATCACGATCGGAGGAAAACGCGAGCGCGTCGTGACGGCCGAAGATTTCGGCGGTCCGGTCGCAATCTGCGTGGAAACCAAAGGGAAGCCTCCTCGCTGGTTTGGTTTGGCCGATACGACGACCAATCGGGCGGAGCCGAATCGCTCCATGCGAGATTCATACCTGCAAGAAATTTCCGCCTAAGATGAACGCCGAGCGATCGGGATCATGACGTCCGAGCAGTTGCAGCCCGGTGTCGTAACAGGTCGCTGTCTCACGTCGGTTGCGGACGACTTTGAGCGACAACCAGAACGTGGGCAGGATCAATCGAACCTGCTCTTCGGGGAACAATTGAATTGGCACGATCACACCACAGGAATCTTTCGAGAAATATTTGGTGTAAACGCCGATCAAATGTTTGTCGCGCGGGATCGTGGGCAAGGCGCGTTCCACACACAGCAGCCCCCGCAAACGCACAATCCGTCGTTGGGTCGCTCGTTTGTCTGGATGCTGACTCTCGACAAGCCCGGATTGACTAAAGAAATCGCTCCACTCGGTGGGCAGTTCGATCGACCAGGTGACTTTGTTGATTAACTCGGCGTAGTGTTTTGGATAATCGAAATCCAACATTGCACCATCTCCGGGTCAAGGGCGGTTCGGCTTTCACGTTGCAGCAACTCGATCGCTTGCATACGCGTCATCGGGGTACGGTAAGGACGCTGGCTCGTGATGGCTTCGTAAATGTCCACCACCGCACAAAGTTTTGCCCAAGGGTGGATTTCATCAGCCGTGCAACCGACTGGATACCCACCACCATCGAGCCGTTCGTGGTGTTGGTAGATCATCATCAATTGTGGGTATGTCAAATCATTGCGATTGGCGACTTGGCGAAAACCCGTCAGCGGATGTCGCTTGATCGCCAGAAACTCCGCTTCATCAAGGCGTCCCGGTTTGGTTAAAATCGCGTCGGGGATTTCCAGTTTGCCGAGATCGTGCAAGAGTCCACCCGCAATGATCAACTCGACTTCGCCGTTGGAGTACCCCAGTTCGGTGGCCAGGATGCCAGCGTAGTAGGCCACGTTGGCACTATGTGTGAAGGTCGCGTAATCGTGATGCAACACGCGGAACAAATCACCGGCGGCAAAGTCTTCACGGGTGACGAGGCTGGCCGCGATACTGCTCATTTGGGCGGCGGCGGCAACGGTTTTGTCAGTGTTCTTGCCGCGAAAGCTCGTTTCTAAAACGTCCAGCACGACTTCGTTGAGTGCCGTTGATCGCTGGCTATTGTTGACCGAGGCATCGCCACCACCAGCGGCAATTTCACGCAGATAATCTTGATATTGAGCACGCGATTCCCGCGCAATGAACAATTGATGCACGCCGCGCAATTTCAGCCGATTAAGATCTTCCGACTTCATCGGATATTCGGCACCGCGGAACAATTGCGCACGATCCGTATCGTCGACACGACAATACAAATCGGCACCAATCGCTGCGGTGGGCGAAAGCGTCGAGACGCTGATGGCGATAAGGTCGGTTACGAACATGGGTGCGAAGAAAAAGAGAACTTTTCAACGGATCAGCAAACGAATATCCAATGCTAGGATACAAATTGTCACCGCCGATACACCTAGTTAGAAAATTCTTGTTTTTTTTCCAGTCGGGCACTCACCTGCCAATTTAAAGCTCACGGCGAATCCACACTGCCGCAGCTTGGCCTTGGGGCGTCACATTGACGCTGATGAAACTATCGCCTGCGGGGCAATCGGCACTCATGACCGCACGCACTGGGCAGTCGTCGGCGAGTTGATTCAAATTGCGAATTGGAAACAGCGTGCCACCGAGGCACTGGATACTGGCGATGATCTCCACCATCCCGCCACCGGCACCGAGGTTGCCGAAGTGTCCCTTGGCCGTCGTCACGGGCGGCTGCGAATCGACCGTGCCGAAGACTTCGGCGATCGCTGCCGCTTCATCGCGATCCATATGCACATCGGATAGTCCGTGCGCGTGGATGTGCCCGATCGGTGTACCACCGTGCCCCGCCGACTGGGCAGACCGCAGTGTTGCCCGCAGTGCATTGGAGATCGCGATTTGGATCGGTCGATCGCCACCGGTCTCGCCCACACAACTCGTGCCGTAGCCGATGACCTCGGCGTAGATCTTCGCGCCCCGTTGTTGGGCATGCTCGCGTGATTCGCAGAGCAACGAGGCAGCCCCTTCGCCCAACACACTGCCGTCTCGGGAGGCATCGAACGGACGCGACATCGTTGTGCAATCGTCACGGTCCCTCGCCAGCGGTTCTTGCAACGACGCGTGCAAGGTGCGCAGCGGGTGAATTCGCGACCCCGTCGCACCGACGACCAAGGCATCGGCATGCCCACGCAAAATGGTCGATACTCCTTCAGCAATCGCCGCGCAGCTCGACGCTTCGCGGATCGTCAACGAATTGTTGGGCCCTCGCAAATCGTTGTAAATCGCGATGTGCGAAGCGGGCATGTTGGGCAGGTATTTCAACAACCACAAGGGTGTGATCTTGGGCAGCCCCTGTAGCCCCCATTTGCTGAAGTTGAACGTGCCATCGTCTTCGATGCAGGCTTTGATCGCGTCGGTGTATTCTTCTGGCAACGACATGATGTAGTCGCTACCGAACAACACGCCGACTCGATCGCGGTCGAAGTGTTCATGGCTGAACCCGGCATGATGCAGCGCCAATTGAGCCGAGGCGACACCCATCTCGATCTCGCGACACATGACTTTGATGTTTTTGCGGATCGGCCGTTCCAGCGATTTGTCGAGCGGACCGTAGTCCGTAATATCACCGGAAAAATTCCAAGCCTCGGCACCATAGCTCGTGCAAAACGCATCCCGGGGAATTTGGCTGAATGCGGCGATCCCGGATTTCCCAGTCTGCAGGCCATCGAGCAGTTCGGCAGGGGTATTGCCCAACGGGCTGATCAGGCCCATGCCTGTGATCACGACACTCGTCGAAGGCTGGCGAACGAGAGCAGCGAAGCCATGGGCGGTTTCGGTCGCAGATGGGTCGGTGAGGTTTGCAGACATGAACAGATGACGGAGGCAAAAGATAGGAGATTTACAGGTGATGCGAAGATAGCAAATCCCGCCCGCCGAAGGAACGTCGCTCCCAGGAAAGGTCTGTGGAGTGTGGTGACTTGTCACCGCTTTCTTTTTTTGGGGAGGTACTCATCAAACTCGCCAGAAAATATTCGGCGAAGTCGAATCATCCCTCGCAAGTCAAACGGTTGTGAAAAAGAAAGCTTCGACGAGTCAGAGCACTCCAAAAAAGTCGGATTCAATATCTCGGCACTGACGGATCAATTTTCAGCGACCACTGATCAATCCCCCCCCCCAAATTCTGCACACGAGTAAACCCCGCCTGACGCAGCACGTTCGTCACGTGCATGCTCCGCCCGCCATGATGACACTGCACGACGATGTGCTGATCGCGAACCGGCTCTAATTCCGCCAGTCGGACGGCTAATTCGCTCATCGGCAACAACCGCGAACCTTCGATGCGAGCGGTTTCATACTCGTTGACTTCGCGCACATCAAGCAACACAAAATCAGCCCCGGATCGCCGCAAGACGTCGAGGTCGTTCACCGTAATTTCGATCGGCAACGGTTCAGAATGAGCCATCAGGATTCTTTGTTTTCAGTAGTCAGCGGGCGGACGGGATGCGTGAGCGTATCGTAGAACTCGGGTCGACGATCTGCAAACCTATCAATCACGTGTTTGCCCGGCGTTCGCTCGATCCGTTTATTTCGGGCTGCCATCAAATCAACATTCGCCAACAACACGGTGGGTTCAGCTCCTCGTGCCCGTGCCAACTCCACGCCATCAGGTCCACAGATCGAACTCAGTCCACAGAAATCAAACCCGCGTTCACGCCCAATTCGATTGGCAGCGACAAAGAACAAATGATTCTCCATACTTCGAGCTGGCGGCACGATCTCCGCTGTTCTCGCCGCCGCGACCGGCCAATTGGTACCCAAGGCAATGATATCCGCCCCGTCCAGTCCCAGCGCTCGCATCGGCTCGGGGAACGAGCTGTCATAACAAATGCCCATTCCGACGCGAGCACCGCTGCGCGACAACGTCCAAGCTTGATAAGGAATCTCGCCACGATCGACGTAGCGGTCCACGCCCAGATGCGGCAAATGAACTTTGTGATAGCGTCCGACAATCTTCTGGTCTTCGATCAAGAATGCCGCATTGTAGAGCCGCTCGTCCTGCCGCAGCAGCAAACCGATCGAAACCGCGATGCCCGTTCGCTGGGAGGCGGCCATGATTTCGCCGATTTCGTCACTATTCTCTCGCAAGGCGACATGATTCGCCTCGTCACGGCTTTCAAACGCGTAACCCGTCAACATACACTCAGGAAAAACAGCGAGATCGACGTTTTGGCTGGCCAGCTCGTCGAGGGTGTCGATCACGGTTTTGACGTTGGCGGAGACGCCAGCAAATTCAATGTCGGTCTGGACGCAGGCGAGCAACATCGTAAAACCTAAGAGCCAAGAGTGAAATTCGGAAACATGCGGATGCCAATTGACATTCGACCAAAATTCCGACCGTAGCGGAACTCGTCAAGAGTTTCGATTCCGACCGTAGCGGAACTCGTCAAGAGTTTCGCTGTATGCCTCCCGCGCGTCTTGACGAGTTGTGTGACGTTAGCGCCTCCATACCCGAAAGCCTGAAATTGAGTTCGACCATCACGACGGATGCTACCCAAACAGCGACTTCGGCCCACTCCGCTGAAGTTCAGCCGCAACCGATGAGCGATGCTGACCGAGCGAAATTCGATTACGACCTGTTCGTAATCGGAACTGGGCCAGGTGGCGAAGGTGCGGCCATGCAAGTCGCCAAGGGCGGCTGGCGAGTGGGCGTCGCCGAACGATATCGATATATCGGCGGCGGTTGCACGCATTGGGGGACGATCCCCAGCAAGGCGCTACGGTACGCCATCACCAGCACCATGAAATCGCTCGCCAACCCCGTCATGCGGGAACTCGGCTTCAGCTCCACGCCCACGATGGAACAACTCAAACGAGGCACGCAAGCGATCATTGGCCGCCAAGTCGAAATGCGGCAATCGTTCTACGATCGTAATGGCGTGCCGATCCATCGCGGCCAAGCTCGGTTCCTAGACGAGCACACCATTTCGATCGACAACGGCGAACCGATCACCTCGGCCCATTTCGTTATCGCGACTGGCTCGCGTCCGTATCGTCCGCCCGAAGTCGATTTCACGCACCCGCGAATTTTCGACAGCGACACGATTCTCGACATGAAAGAGAAACCCGGTTCCATTACCGTGTACGGAGCCGGAGTGATTGGCACTGAGTACGCATCGATGTTCCGAAACCTGGGCATCAAAGTCAACTTGGTCAACACGCGCGAAAAACTGCTTGAATTCTTAGACGATGAGATCATCGATGCGTTGTCGTATCACTTGCGTGATCAAGGCGTGATCATTCGGCATAACGAAGTCATCGATCGCATCGAAGGATGCGCCGATGGTGTCGTCTTGCATCTCAAGAGCGGCAAGGCGTTGAAGACCGACGTGCTGCTGTGGGCCAACGGACGCCAAGGCAACACCACCGATCTGGGGCTACATCATTTGCCCTTTGAAGCCAACGGTCGCGGGCAAATCGATGTCGACGATCAGTTTCAAACTTGCCTGCCGCACATTTATGCGGTCGGTGATGTGATCGGCATCCCATCGCTCGCCAGTGCCGCGTACACGCAAGGCCGTGCTGCCGGCATGCACATGCTCGGACAAACCGACGGCAATCTCAGGCTGCACGACATTCCCACCGGGATCTATACCAGTCCCGAAATCAGCTCGGTCGGCAGCACCGAAAAACAACTCACCGATCAGTGCGTGCCTTACGAAGTTGGCCAAGCCCAGTTTCGCTCGCTAGCCCGCGCACAGATCACTGGCGAGACGGTTGGCATGTTAAAAATACTGTTTCATCGGGAGTCCAAACGGGTGCTCGGTGTGCACTGCTTTGGTGCCAACGCTTCGGAGATTATTCACATCGGCCAAGCGATCATGAATCAACCGGACCAACACAACACGATCGAGTATTTTATCGAGACCACGTTCAACTATCCGACGATGGCCGAAGCCTATCGAGTGGCGGCCCTCAACGGGATCAATCGATTGTTTTAACATCAGGCGAAAAAAAAGTGGGATAGGCTTCCAGCCTGTCGACCCACTATTAACAGGCTGGAAGCCTCTACCCACTTTGGAAACTCGACTTTTATTTTCTACATGGTCCTATAACATCATGAACGAACCACCGGACTGCCCAGATCGTCGCAACGAACTGGCGTTGATCCGCACCGATCTGGCCAACGAACGAACCCTGCTGGCGTACATCCGCACCTCGCTGATGATGGCGGGCACCGGCGGCACGTTGATCAAATTCTTCGCCGAGTCACGCGACATGTTGGTGCTAGGCATCGTGCTCGTGATCATCGGCGCAGCCCTGTTCTTCCTGGGGATCGTTCGATTCCGTAAACAACGAGCGCGGATCTCTTAAGCAAGCGGATAGAAGTAGCGGAAGTCGTCAGGTCAATAAACATCCCTCAAATACCGACGCGTCCGGCTGAGTTCTTCCACGTACAAGCGAGCCTCGTCATCACTCATTCCGCCTTCTGTCGCCACGATCTGCAACAGCGCTGCGTTGACATCGCAAGCCATCCGCGTCGCATCGCCGCACACATAAAATACCGCGCCCGCTTGCAACCATTGCCACAACTCAGCCGCGTGCTCACGCATCCGGTCTTGCACATACACCTTGCGTTTTCCATCACGACTAAACGCGGTATCCAAACGCGTCAACACACCGCTGGCACAATAAGCGTGCATTTCATCGTGATAGAGAAAATCAAATGCTTCATGTTGATCACCAAAGAACAACCAATTCCTACCGCTGGCGTTGGTCGCGGCGCGTTCTTGCAAGAACGACACAAACGGTGCGATCCCAGTGCCAGGGCCGACCATGATGATCGGGGTCTCAGGGTTGGCCGGAACGGTAAAGCCAGCGTGATTGGGCTGTATGAAAACACGCACCGTTTCTCCCTCGGTCACCCGTTCGGACAACATCGTGCTGGCGACGCCTTTTCGCACGCGGCCCTCCCTTTCATAGACAACTTTGCCAACGGTCAAGTGAACTTGATCACCAACACACTTCATGCTGCTGGCGATCGAGTACAACCGCGGGTTTAGCGGATCGAGCGTTTCGAGCACTTCCGTCGCGGTCACTGTCGCACCTTGCGCGACCTCAAACACATCGAGCACATCAAATCCATCTGGCACGCCTTCGCTGAGCATGTGAGCGAGCGTTGACTTGGACGATTTACTACCAATCCGCTGAATCAACAGCTCGATCAACTCATCGCTGGGGTCTTTCAAGCAATAGTCTTCACACAACGACTGCAACAATGTTTTGGAAACGCCCGATGGAGACGCCACCACGATCTTCGGATCGGCGGCCATGGTGGCGATCAGTTTGCGTGCGAGCTCCGGGCAGTTCGTCGGCAGCACACCCAACGCATCGCCTACGTTGTATGTCAGCCCCGAACCAGACAGGTCGATGACCACATGCCGTGTATCTTTGGCCGAACCTTCGAGATTGAGCATACGTGATTCAATCAGCTTGGCCGTGAACGGATTATTCCGTGACCATTGGGAGGCCGATCGATTGCCGCTGGCATGCCCGTTGGAGCTTGCTGTTGAACCGTTTCTTTCGGAACGTGGTTGATCGTTATCCGCCTCACTGATGATTTTTTTAATCATCTGTTTGGTTTCTTTGCCACCTGGACTGCACAGCGTCAGGTTGGTCTCTTCGCCCCGCGCGATCGCTTCGCTGTACGTTTGGCATAGATAACCGCACGACCCGCAATCAAGCTGCGCCATCGCTGCCATCAAACGCCGCTGTTTCGGTTGCCCTTCCGCCAACTGCATGCGATCAACGATTGGCAGGCTGGCGTCGTGCCACGGGAAATTGTCAGGCTGTTCGGGTTCGGCAATCGCAGTCGTCGCGCCACCGATCCCGATGGCCCCGGCGATGACGGACGGATCAGCAGCGGTTGGCAAACCGGTCAGGCCAGCGAAAAATCCGTTCAGCCAAGCCCGTTGTTCGTCGTTGAAAGGAGCGGATGTTGGAATATAGCTTGTCATGATTCATTCCTATTGAGTGATTTCACACGGAGATGTGGTTAACCAACGCAGTTCATCGATCGTCTTGCGACGAGCGAACTGCACAAACGACTCTTGGACATCGCGTTGTTCTAAATAACCATCGATTAAATTCGTGATCAGCGGCGGCAAGTCAGCAAACGCGACGGATTGCAACAAGGGACGCGCGATCCCTTGTCGATCACCCCAACCGCCACCGACGAACACGTGGTAGCCATCGACCATGTCGTCACCCTGTTCGACTTGGCAGGCAATCAAACCAATGTCGCCGATGTAATGTTGCGCACAACTGTGATGACATCCGGTCAAATGAATGTTGATCGGAACATCAATTTCAAACTGGGATTCGAGTGCCCGAGCCAACGTCATGGCATTGGCTTTTGTGTCGGCGCCCGCAAACTTACATCCCGCACTGCCCGTACACGCAACCAATCCAGCCCGGAATGAACTGGCTCGATAATCCAATCCGCACGCCAAGATCGCGGCCTGCACGTCGGCGACGTCGCGTTCCCGAATGCCCGGCAGCACCAGATTTTGCCACACCGTCCAGCGGACTTCGCCGTTGCCATATTCATCAGCGATGCGGGCCATGCAGCGTGCTTGATCGCTCGTTAATCGTCCCACCGGCAGTACCACACCGACGTAATACCGACCCTTTTGTTTCTGTTCATGAAAACCCACGTGCGCGAGTCGCTGTTCATGGTTCACTGTTGTCAATCGAGAGGCATCGATACGGCGCAGCGGTTTCCCGTACGCTTGCTCTACAACTCCGATAAATTTGTCGAAGCCCCAATCATCGAGCACATATTTCAAACGTGCTTTCTTGCGATCCGTTCGATCACCACTCTTAACGAACACACGCACGATCGCACCAGCCACGCCGACGCATTCACTGGGTTTCAACAACACACCTGTATTGCGAGCAAAGTCTTGATGACCAGTGATCCCACCAAGTGTGAGTTGGAAATAAACTCCCGCCGGTAATTCGTCACTGGCAGCATTGGCGTCGACCCGCACGGCTCGGAAACCGATATCGTTCGTGTCGTCAAGCGATGCGATTTTGCCACCACCATCAAAGGCGATGTTAAACTTACGAGGCAAACCATACATCTCACGATGGTTCAAAATGGAATGGTGCATTTGTTTCGCCAACGGAATTGTTTCGATCAATTCATCAGCATCGATCCCGGACAAACAGCTCGCCGTGCAATTACGGATGTTATCACCGCCCGATCCGAGACTCATCACGTCAAGCTCACGAATGCCGTACAACATCGCGGCAGCGTCACCAGCACCGATCTCACGAAACTGCACGTTCGCGCGCGTCGTCACATCCAGATAACCGCCCGCATAACGTTCGGCAAGATCCGCCAAACCAGCGACTTGGTATGACCGAGACACACCGCCTGGAATTCGCAAACGCATCATGTATGCATCTTGTGCGGGAGCAACATGAAACAAACCGTGGTATTTCGTTAAGAACACATCCGTTCCCTGCGGGAACTTTCCGGCATCACTACGCTCGATGATTTCATCCCACATGTCTAATGGGTTTTTCGCTTGTTTGGCAAGCTCCTCTTTGCATAGTTTATTGCCTGACGCGACCGTCGCGGCTTGCGCTTCCAATGCGATTCGTTCAGGACCGATCGGCAGCGGTGCGCCGTCAACCCTCGCCGCTCCACCGCCGATCGATAGCGACGTGCCCGCGGAGGCACTGCCAGCGAGCACGGGCAAGCCACGGACGGCGCGAGAGACGTCGGCACCGAACGCAAATCCGCTCAGGTATTGTTTCTGTTCTTCGGTGAAAGCTTTTGAGTCAGACATGTTGAATATCGAAAGTTCTATGGGTGAGTCGCCGTGATGCGGATAGCACAATCCTTGTAACTCGGTTGACCGCTGTGTGGATCAAAGTGCGATAAAGTGAGTTGATTGGCGACTTCATAGTGCATCGGGAGGAACGCTTGGCCGCGACGCACCGATGTGCTGACACATGCCGTCACGGTGATTTGACCGCGTCGCGATTGCACACGAACTTTTTGACCATGAGTGATCTCCAACGCATCGGCGTCGACGGGATTAATTTCGATGTACGCTTCATTGGGATACAACATGCGTAGAACTGGGCTTTGCCGCGTGCGTGTTTGCGTGTGCCACTGGCTGACCGTGCCTCGGCCTGTCAATAACGTGATCGGGTAAGCTTCGTCGGGCGGTTCAGGCAACGGCGAAACTTCATCGACGATCAATCGCGCCCGACCATCGCCATGATAAAAACGACCATCGGAAAACAGCCGGCGTTGTGGCCTCGGTCCCGCTACGTTTTCAATCGCGTCTTGACTCGTCCACGGCCACTGAATGCCGCCGCACTCGCTGAGTTGTTGATAACCATCGATACCCGTGATATCGCAGGGCTGGTCACGACTGAGTCGCTGCATGATCCGATACGCCGCTTCCGGGTCCGTCCATTCAGCAAACTGCTCGGCAACGCCCCAATAGTGAGCGATTGCGCGAAAAATCTGAAAATCAGCGAGGGCTTGACCTGGTGCTCGGCGGACTTTGCGGAGCACTCCGTAGCGTCGCTCGCTATTGATAAACGTACCGTCTTTTTCGCCCCATGCTGCTGCGGGTAATACTAAATTCGCCAGCCTCGCCGTTTCGGTCGTGTCGTACATGTCTTGCACGACCAGAAACTCTAAGTTGCCGAACAGTTTGCGAACATCTGATTGATCGATCCAACTATGCGCGGGATTCGTGGCGATCACCCACAAGCCTTTGATCTCACCCTTGCGAATCCCCTCGATGATGCGGTCGTACTTCCAACTTGTTGTGCTCGGGATACACTCGACGTCCATGTTCAAGGCCGTCGCGACCTTGCGTCGATCCGCTTCCTCTTCAAACCGATGATGCCCCAGCAAATTAGTGGTGTTGCTCCACAATCGTGAACCCATCGCGTTGCACTGGCCCGTGATACTGTTGGCACCCGTGCCTGGCCGACCGATGTTGCCCGTGATCAACGCGATGTTGATGATGGCCTGTGCCGTGCGTGTCCCCTGATAGCTTTGGTTGACGCCCATCGTCCACCACAACGAAACCGCTTTGCCGTTGCCGATCGCCTCGACCACCCGCGTGATCGCGTCGATGGAAATTCCTGCATCGCGAGCAACTGACGAGAGTTCAAATGCAGCGACGTGCTCTCGCAAACGATCAAAGCCCTCGGTGTGCTCCGCGACAAATACGTGGTCGATGCAATCCCTGGCGATCAACTCGTTCGTGATCGCGTACAACACCGCCAGATCGGCTTTGGGTCGAATCTGCAAATGCACATTCGCCGCCATCGCCGTTTCGGTGCGTCGTGGATCGATCACAATGATCTGAGGTTGCTGCCGATTTCGCAGCACCCTTTCCCACATAATTGGATGTGCGATGCACGGGTTCGCACCAATGAAAACCAGACAATCACTCTGCTCGAAATCATCGTACGTGTATGGCGGTGCGTCAAAACCGAACGATTCCTTGTACGCCGTCGCCGCCGTCGCCATGCACTGCCGCGTGTTCCCATCGCCGTGGCGAATACCCATGCCGAACCGGGCGAGCGCCCCGAGAAACGCCATCTCCTCCGACGGGATCTGACCAGTCGAAAGGAACGCGACCGATTCGAGTCCATGACGCGACTGCACGCCGCGTATCTTTTCAACAAACGTCTTGAGAGCCTCATCCCATCCGATCGGCTGCATCGTCCCATCGCTGCCACGAAGCAGCGGAGTGGTGGCCCGCTCGGGTGAGTCCAACACGCGGAGCGCCTCCCAGCCCTTCGGACAGGCCATGCCGAGGTTCACCGGATAATTCGTCTCGGGCGTCAATCCAACGGCTTCGCCCTCGCGCAGGTGCAACCGCAATCCACACCCTGTTGCACAAAAACCACACGTCGCTGTGGTCGTCGAATCAGCCGCGAGCGACTCGTGCGTCATGCCGAGGCCATGTTGCCCTGGATGCAATAACAACTCACGCGTCATCGTGCCTTCGTGACGTTGGAACAGTTGCGGTAGCGACAACCCGGCTCCCAACTTCTTTGGCAGTGTCACATCATCTGTTGTTCGTAAAGCAAGGTCGATACTCATTTCAACGTCCCCGGCATGCGGTCATAAACCACGCTCATGAAATACAGCAATCGTTCAGCGGATTCACTGACGATCAAACCCACCGAACCGCCCGCTAGCAACACCACGGTCGCCAAATTGGCGTCGATCGCAAACGAGACGATTGCTAAAAAACAGGCACTCAATCCGAACAGGCCCGCTCCGAGCCGCAGCCTCCACCAAACGTTGAGTTGACGGGTGATCAATCGCTGGCTGCGCGCATCCAATGATTTCCTGTCGGAATTATCGTTGTCGAATTGCCGAGCGTTCTTCCATTCTTGAAACAACTTGACTGCACCGGAGATGACTGAGATCATAACCAGTGGTAACACGACAGAACTCGCATTGTCGATGAGCGCAATCGTAAACGCTGTCGCCACCCCGCCCACGATGACTCCCGTCGATGCGAACCGAGGCAGTGTTCGCGCGGCACGCCAAAGTTCACGTCGGGTCGCGATGTAGATCATGGCACTGCTATACAATCCCGCGATTCCTAAAAGCACCGCTGCGATCAGCAAAGCCGAAGCGACCCACGAGGCAATGACGATTGATTCAGGCCAAAGATTGCTAATGAAATCAGGCACGTATTTTGAAAATACAGGCCACCACATCAACAACAACGCGGCACCGAGAGCACCAACAAATTTGCCCAGCAGCACCGCTTCGCGGCTCAACCATGACGTACGCAATCCCAAGAATACTCGCCACGCACGCAGCGGTTGCCCGAGATGCAGCGGTGCCAGATTCATGCCGACCATCGCGATCGCGAACGCCACACTCGCAGTCAACCGTGTCGCCTCGATCGGCAATGAACCGCCTGAAACGAATGCTACTCCGGCCACGAGCCGTTCCAGCAGAATCATCCCCACAGCAACCTGAGTTGTGACCAACATCAACGCCAACGGCCAATGACTTTCCGCCACATCGTCGATCGCATGATCTTGCGGAATCGCAGTTTGCACTGCCAAGTTACGTTGAGACAGGTACCGCGTCGTGGGCCGGGTGATCGATGAAAGCGGTGCGTCGGGCATCAATCTATTGCTCTGATCGGCTATCACGCCTGAGACATCGACAATCCGAATCGCAATCGCCTCGTTGGGACACGATTGCACGCACGCGGGCGCTTCGCCTGTTTTCAGACGTTGTTGACACATGTCGCACTTCCGCACGATCCCCAAACGTTTACTGTATTTTGGCACCTCATATGGACACATCATCGTGCAGTACTTGCAACCTATGCACTGATCATCGAGATGGCGTACGATGCCCGTCACATCGTCTTTCACGTACGCTTTAACCGGGCAGCCGCTGAGACAACCGGGGTCTTCGCAGTGATGACAGGCTGTCGTGACGTGCTGCACACCTGACATGCCAATTGAAACTGGTGACGGTTCGATTCCAATCGCAGTTGGCATCACAACAAGTTCAGGCTCTGTGACACCGATGGTCAGCGTGCCGACCTTCCGCCAGCTTTCGTTCTCTTCCAAACCATTCAGCGTATGACAGGCGACCACACAGGCTTTGCAACCGCTGCACGAATCCAGATTCACTTCAAACGCTAATTGTTGGCCCGGCCTCGGCTCTGTCGCGGGCATCAACCGGCGATAGTAGAACGCTTGCGCCGGAACATCGAATTCACCTGCATCATGAGCTTTTGAGAACACCTCCACTGCCGACAGCGTTTGCTGTTGTTCCAGTAGAATGCCGACGAGATCAAACTCATTTCCAGTCTCAGGAAACGCCAGCGGCGATCTCGATTGGTGCGATCGAGCAGCGTCTTTCGATTCGGAGAGAAGTGAACTGGACACGATTACTTAAAACAAGAACAACGTGATACTGGTGAGTGTGCTGCCATCAAAAAAGGGAATCGCCAAACCAGAGGCTGGCCCCGGTGCAGCCGCGTCAGCGCTGCGTCCGGCCAACAATTCAATCGGATCGTCGGTAACGAGCGCGCGTTTCTCTTGAACGAGTCGTGAGAACGGAGCGATCTTCGCTGAACATCGCGTGCCCAGTGGCAGTTCATATTCATCGCCGAGGTCGTAATACGCAGCCGTGATCAGTTCAAAATCGCCCGAGTCTGGGCGGACTTTCCAAACTTCCATCCCACGTGAAATCGGGGTTACCGACGAGCTGATCAACACCGCCGAAGCGAGAAACTCATCGGCGGCGATCGGGATGCCAATCGCCGTTCGCAATAACTCCGCCGACGCTCCAGCAGCACGCAAGAACCCAGGGTGGCTTCGCAAGTTATCGTGAATCACGCCGCATCGTTGTTGCCAAACCTGACCCGGCAAACCACTGCCTTTTTCAAAACGCACAAATGAGCTGACGTTGTGAAATCGTTCCAGCAGACCGTAAAATCCCGACTTCAATCCGACCTCTTCATAGATCCCGATCGGCTCCCAAACTTCAAACACGCCTAGTGGCGATCTGCCCGCCGACTGGACGCCTCGCGACAGCAGGATCACAATCGACACAATGACGCCACTACGATAAATCGGGATCGCAATCCCTGCAGCCGCTTCCACCGGCAGATCGCTGGTGCGAACTTCAGCCGTACCGGACGCCAGGGCCGATTCCGCAAAGGCAATCAAATCGATGCGACGACTTGGAACGAGATCGCCGGAGTCCGTGACATCGAACACGACGACATCACTGAGGAAACAATTCGATGGTAACGAGGAAATACTAAGGTTTGACGACCAATGATCGATCGTGTGATAAGTCGAACTCATACGATGCCTGCCATCTCGTTTTTGACTTGCTCTCGCGCATCGCTATTGGCGTTGAGTTTGCGATGATCTTGATCTTCGAGAAACTGAATCATCTTGCCGCGATACTCGTAATACTCTGGATGATCAAGCACATCAGCACGCAGGCGCGGACGTGTGAACGGCAAACTGAAGATCGCACCAACACGCGCGCGCGGCCCATTGGTCATCATCACGACACGGTCGCTCATGAACAACGCTTCATCGACATCGTGCGTGACCATCACCGTGGTGACTTTGTCCCGCATCAGGATCTCCAGCAAAATCTCTTGCAGCTCCAGTCGCGTTAACGAATCGAGCATGCCGAACGGTTCATCGAGCAACAGCATCTTTGGTTTCAATGCAAACGCACGAGCGATCCCGACACGTTGCTGCATTCCTTGACTGAGGTCTTTGGCACGTTTATTCAGATTGCTGCCCAAGCCAACGAGATTCAAGTAATAGCTCGCCAAATCAATCCGATCGCGTTTGCTGGCGTGGCGATAAACTTGGTTCACTCCGAGCATCACGTTGTCGAGCGCTGTCATCCACGGCATCAAACAGGGCGACTGAAAGACGACACCACGATCCGGCCCAGGACCGTCGATTTCACGACCGTCGATGACGACACCACCCGTCGTGATCGAATTTAGCCCCGCGACCATGGTGAGCACTGTGCTCTTACCGCAACCGGAATGACCAAGCAGCGCGACGTACTCGCCTTGGGCGAGGTTCAAATCAAACTCCTCAACAATCACGACTGGCCCCTTGTGGGTGTCGTACGTTTTGCCGAGTCGGAAGAGTTCTACGTAACCACGCATCGCGGATGACTTTCTGTTTCGAGTGGGGAAAAGTGGGATAGGCATCCAGCCTGTCAGTAAATACGCGACAGGCTGGAAGCCTATCCAACTGATTTTTATCGAGGTGGTTGGTTGCGAATCGTTCGGCCTTTCATTGAAATATCGGCTGGCTGGATATCCGGTAGTCGGAATGTGCGATGCTTACTCGCCGCGTTCTCTTGATCGCGTGCCCGCTGACGAACGGCAACCAAATAGTTTGTCACCGCATTGCGAAGACTTTTAAAATGCTCGTTGTCATTCAGTTCAGTCTTGTTTCGCGGTCGATCAATGCCCACCGTGAAAACCGGGCCAAGCGACGCGCGCGGCCCAGGGTTCAGAGGCACGATTCGGTCTGCCATCATGATCGCCTCATCAACATCATTGGTGATCATCAAACAAGTCTGCCGCTCCTCTTGCCAAATCTTCAAAATCTCATCACCAAGTTGACCACGCGTCAGCGCATCGAGCGCTGACAACGGCTCATCCAACAACAACATTTTGGGCTTCATCGCCAGCGTTCGCGCCAACGAAGTTCGTTGACGCATCCCACCGGACAGTTCGTGAGGACGGCGGTGTGCCGCATGGCTCAATCCCACCATTTCGATAAACCGTTGCACGTGGTCGCGCCGCGCCGCAGCCGACCAATCGCGAAAAACGGCGTTGACCGAGAGCGCGATGTTGCCACGCACCGTTAACCACGGCAATAACGAATAATTCTGAAACACCAGACCGCGATCAGGTGACGGCCCCGTCACCGGTGTACCCTCCATTGTGATCGAGCCATGGTCCGGTTTAATCAAACCAGCAGCGAGTTGAGCGAACGTTGTTTTGCCACTACCCGAGAAGCCCACGACCGCGAGAAACTCACCCTCACGAATGTTCAGATTGATGTTGCTGAGAATCTCCGTCCGCGTCACACCACTGCCGAAACCTTTGCAGACATTGCTCATTTGCAAGATCGGTCGTGGTAGCGGAGCGATCGGACGTGTGATGACGCTCGGCGCGGGGCGGACCAGCACACTCATTTTGATAGCCTAAGAGAGAATCTTTGATGTATGAAAAAACGTTCCGCGGCCAGCCTATGTCCCCACACAATACTGACCGCGGAACGAAAACGAATCGTTTTCGTCAAGCTGGGGCGGGGTTGCCAAAGCTGACGAGATTGCGGAGCAAAATCATGATTCGGTCGAGCACTAATCCGATCATGCCAATCACAATCACACTGAAAGCGATCCGTGCGTATGTCAATTCACTGCCGTTTTGAAACTCGTCCCACACGAATTTCCCCAACCCAGGGTTTTGAGCGAGCATGTCAGCAGCGATCAACACCATCCAACCCACACCGAGGCTGATGCGCATCCCCGCGAACATCAACGGTAGGCTGGCGGGCAAAATGATCTTCCACAATCGCTGGGTCGGCGACAGTCGCAGCACATCGGCCACGTTAATAAAATCTTTGTCCACACTCGCGACACCGAGCGTCGTGTTGACCAGCGTCGGCCACAGCGAGCACAAACATACCGTTGTTGCCGAGATCAAGAACGCCTTGCTGAAGTATGTTTCACCTGCCGAGTAGCCGGCGTAGTACCACATGATCACGATGAACGCCAACGGCAACCATGCCAGTGGGCTGACAGGTTTGAAGATTTGAATGAACGGAGTTAGCGCGGCGTTGAACCAGGGACTCATGCCGCACAATACACCGAGCGGGACCGCCACGATCGTCGCCAACATGAACCCGAAGAACACCGTACCGACGCTCGTCCAAATTTGATCGATGAATGTCGGAGCACTGGAGGCTTCAAAGTTAACTGCCGCCACGGCCCGTTGCTTCAGCGACACGGCGGTCGCTGCGAGTGATTTGCGTTTTTCACCGCTGACTTTCAACGAGGCTTGTTCATACGCTTTCGCTTCGGCCATCAATTGCACGGCCTCGCCGAGCTTATCTTGCTTCGCTTGTCGATCTGCGGCCTTCTGTTCAAAGTGCATCGCGATCAATTGCCGACCTGCCGACCACGTCGCTGCAGGACTAGGCAATTTCGCACTGTCGGTTACCACCGTTCGAGCCGCCGCCGCCCACATCCCAATGAACAGAGCGATCGCGACAATCGGCAACAACACGAACTTGGCAATGCCTGCGAATTGTTCTTTCTTGTCCTCACCCGCCGCTAAACGAATGAACGGTTCAAAGATCGGCAAGCCAGCGACTTCACAGGCTCGCAATAGATGACCACGCCAATTCATAACTGCTCCTTGTTGCCAATTTCAAAGCTATTGATGTATGCGACTGGATCGCGACCATCGTACGTCTTGCCGTCGATGAACTCCGACGTGGCCGGTCGATAGCCGTCGTAATCGGGAGCCGGAATCTCACTCGGATCGAGTTTGCCTTCGCTGATCAACATCTCAGCGGCCTGGCGATAAATCTCTGGCTTGTAAACTTCCTTCGCGATCTCGTCGTACCACTGCGCCGGCTTTGGTTCCGTGATTTGACCCCATCGACGCATCTGAGTGAGAAACCAAACGCAATCACTGTAATGCGGGTAACTGGCCTCGTGCTTAAAAAACACATTGAAATCAGGCATCTCGCGAACGTCGGTTTTCTGGAAAACAAACGTGCCCGTCATCGAGTTGTCGATCACATCTTCTTCCGCACCGACATAGTCTTTGTTGCTGAGAATCTTGGCCGCTTGTTGACGATTGATGAGCTTGCCCGAATCGTCCGTCGCGTCGAGCCACTTGCCTGCGCGGATCAGTGCTTTGATCACGGCGAGGTGCGTATTCTTGTTCGTTTCCGCCCACTCTTTCGTGACACCGAAGACTTTCTCAGGATTGTTTTTCCAGATGTCATAGTTCGTCACGACAGGTACACCAATGCCAGCGACAACGGCTTTTTGATTCCACGGTTCACCGACACAGTAGCCTTGCACGATCCCCGCTTCGAGGTTCTGAGGCATTTGCGGAGGTGGCACGGTTGAGAGTTGCACCTCAGCGTCTTTGAATCCGTTCAGGTCGCTCGCGGTGTACATGCCAGGATGAATTCCAGAGGCCGCCAACCAATAGCGAATCTCATAGTTGTGCGTGCTGACCGGGAACACCATCCCCATCGGAAACGGCTCACCATTGTCGGCCAAGTATTCCTTGACGATTGGTTTGAGGCTGTCCGCCGAGATAGGATGTTTCGGTGTGGGGCTGTTCAGTTCAGGATCGTTCTCCTGCATCTTCGCCCACACTTCGTTGCTAACCGTGATGGCATTGCCGTTGTAATCGAGGCTGTACGCCGTCACGATCGGTGATTTCGTACCGATGCCGATGGTCGCACCGATCGGTTGGCCGGCGAGCATGTGTGCTCCGTCGAGCTGACCATTGATCACGTTGTCGAGTAAAATCTTCCAGTTCGCTTGTGACTCCAACGTCACATTCAAACCTTCGTCGCCGAAGTAACCCAGTTCTTTTGCGATCACGAGCGGGGCACAGTCGGTGAGTTTGATAAACCCAAACTTGACTTGCGATTTCTCTAAGTTCAGCAGTGCATTGGGCGTGTCGCCGGTTTCGTCGATCTCAATTTTACTGATGTCAATCTTCTCCGCCGCCGCTTCGAGGTCCGCCAGGGTGATGTCACCCGTCGAACAGCCCGCCAGCAACAACAGCACCCCCGTCGTCGCGAGCCAAGCGGGAGCACGGCGAGTATGCTGGGGTTTGGGAACGGCAGAAGAAATTTGACGCACTGTGGGGAAATCCTTTGCGAAACACGAATCCGACGGGGGTGCTTAATCAACAAGCAGCCGCATCGGCTTTAAGAGCAGCAACTCGCAATTACGCAGCTTCTAGGCCAATTCGTGAAACGTTTCGGTTGAATCGGATGACGCGGTGCCAGCGGATTCCTTGCAGGTGGATTGCGGACGATTCGCCACCGCTGCTATGCTTTCTTTTTGGTTTCCCGGATTGCCTGTTGCCACAACCGCTTCGCTGCATTGCGATGAATGTGCCTGAAATTGAGGCATCTCATGCAGAGCAAATCGCGTGAGGTGCCTAGAAATTAATGCCTGTATTCCTGGCCAGTTCAATTACAATCCGGTGGATCGAAAATCCCAGCCCCCGCTGCTTTTGTCGTACTGAGCCGTCGGCTCACTCCCGCCTCTCTCCCTACCACGATTAAAAAGATGATCAAACGTCTGACGCACTCACTTGCTAATTCATTGAACACACTCTCATTGCTGGCCTGTTTCATCGCGTGCGGCTTGATCGCTGCGTTGGCGGTGCATAGCGTCTCTGCGGCACCCATGGCAGACGAGAAACCGAAGGGAGAAATCACGACAGGCAAGCTCGCGAGATTTATCCGCATCGAAGTTCCGGGTAATAAAAAAATTCTCACGCTCGCCGAAGTCGAAGTGATCAGCGGCGGCAAGAACATCGCGAAAACAGGCAAGGCGACTCAGTCCAGCAACAACGGTGGTGGTCCAGCACCCAAAGCCATCGACGGAAACAAAAGCTCCAATTGGGGCGACGGCGGTCAAACTCACACCGACAACAATGGCACCACCAATCCGTGGTGGGAACTCGACTTGGGCAGCGCGGTTGATATCGAGAGTGTCGGGATTTGGAATCGGGCGGATTTCGAAAGCCGCCTCGATCAATTCACGCTAACATTGCTCGACACAGACCGCGCCGTCGTGTTCCAACGCTCCGGCATCAAGGCTCCGTACGTGATGGCCGTCGATGTCAAGAACGCAGGAAAATTGAGCTACTTCGACTATAACGGCAAAGCTGGCAAACCTGCGGCGAAGACGAATAACAGCGGCGGTCGATCCAACGAACCGGAACTGGCCGAGGTACCTGCAGACTTCCGTGACGAGCTGCCGTTTGCTTTTCAAAAAGGGGACATCGTTGCGATTCTAGGAAACGGTTTGCCGGACCGAATGCAGCATAACGGTTGGATGGAAACGCTCTTGCAAAGCGAACTGCGCGGCCTGCAATTGCGATTCCGCAACATGAGCGCCAGCGGCGATCGCCCCAACTCGTTCCCACGCAGCAGCGGTGCGACCCCGATGACGGAGTACCTGCGACATGTTAAAGCCGACGTGGTGTTCGCGTTCTTTGGATACAACGAATCTTTTGATGGCGCACAGAAAGCTGATCAACACACTCGCAATCTGGTCGAGTTTGTTGCAAAGACGCGCGGTTCGATGGCCAATGGCGAATCGTTCCCGCGGATCGTGTTATTCAGCCCGATCGCTCACGAATCTTTGAAAGACGCCAATTTCCCCGATGGACGCCAACACAATGCGCAGCTCGAAGTTTACACCGAGGCAACTCGAGCAGCAGCAGAAGAAGCGGGTGTTGATTTTGTCGATCTGTTCCACCCTTCGCAGCAGATGTTTGAAAAATCGAGCTTGCCGCTTACGATCAATGGCGTGCATTTGAACGATGAAGGCAATCGGCAACTCGCTGAAATCATCGCCTCGGAATTGCTCGATCGCGAGATCGTCGCCTCACCGTCGCTGGAATCGCTCCGCGCCGCTGTGCTCGATAAAAACGAACATTGGAACAATCGATATCGCTCCCGTGACGGCAACGACGTGTGGGGTTCACGCTCAACGCTGACATTCGCAAACAATCAAAGCAATGCGGTCGTGTTGCAACACGAACTGACGATGCTCGACGTGATGACCGCCAATCGAGATCAACGGGTGTGGACCCGCGCTCAAGGCAAAGACATCCAGATCGACGACAGCAATGTGCCGATGCCGGTCGAAGTCGTTTCCAATGTCGGCGGCGGAAGCAAGAGTTCAAGCGCGGTCAAAGAAGGCCGTTTGGAATACATCAGTGGCGAACAGGCCATCGACTTAATGGACGTGGCTGAAGGTTTTGAAATCAGCTTGTTTGCTGACGAGAAAATGTTTCCTGCATTGGTCAACCCAGTGCAAATGCAGGTCGATACTCGCGGTCGATTGTGGGCCGCCGTTTGGCCGACGTATCCCAAATGGGAACCACTCAAAGAAATGAATGACGCGTTGTTGATCGTTCATGACGATGATAACAATGGCAAAGCTGACCGGGTAACCGAGTTTGCCCGCGTGCAAAACCCACTGGGATTTGAATTCTGGAACGGCGGCGTGATCGTGACTTGCCCGCCGGAAATCATCTTCCTCAAAGACACCGATGGTGACGACGTTGCCGACGAGCGAACGATCCTGTTGCAAGGCCTCGATTCGTCGGACACACACCACGGTGCCAATAACCTGATCTACGGACCGGATGGAGCGATCTACTGGCAAAGCGGAGTGTTCATGTCACACAACCATGAACATCCCTGGGGACCGTCGCTGCAAACCGGCGCTTCGGCAATGTACCGGTTCGATCCACGACGGCACACGATCTCGCGACACGCTGATAACTCACCGAACCCGCACGGAATCACATTTGACAAATGGGGCTATCAATACGCCACCGATGGAACGGGTGGGAATGCATTTCAAGTACGTCCCGAAGGCGATAGTTTCAGGATGCACGAGTTGCTCAAGAAAGAAGTGCGACCAGTGACGGCGTGCGAAATTGTCAGCAGCACGCATTTCCCAGAGTCCATGCAAAACGATTTCTTGATCCTCAACGTGATCGGGTTCTTAGGCATTAAGCATTACGATCTCGCGCGCAACGCTGAGAAAGGAACCGTTTGGGGAGAACCCGCCGGAGCCGAATTGAACGTCGAAGTCATCCAAGCCGATGGCAGCAAAACGACGGACCGTTCGCGTGGTCTGATGATGAGCGGCGACAAGAATTTCCGTCCCACGGATGCGATCTTTGCTCCCGATGGCTCAATGTTCATCAGCGACTGGCACAACGCGATCATCGGTCACATGCAGCACAACGTTCGCGATCCAAACCGTGACCACGCTCACGGACGAATCTATCGCATGACCGCCCAAGGTCGCCCGCTACAAAAACCTGTCGCAATCGATGGACAACCGATTCCAGCGCTGTTGGAAAATCTCAAGTCGCCTGTCGATTCGATCCGGCATCGCACGCGAGTTGAATTGAGCGAACGTGATTCGAAAGAAGTGTTGCAGGCAACGGCCCAGTGGATTGAACAGTTCGATCCAGACAACTCCGCTGACGCGCACCATTTGCTTGAAGCCCTCTGGGTGCATCAACAACACAACGCCAAAAACTTCACATTGCTCGGCCAGTTGTTACAGTCGCCTGAACCGCACGTCCGTGTCGCGGCGGCCACCGTCAATCATTTATGGACCAAGGTTGAGAAGACGATGCGAGGTGGTGTGATCGCAGCTGCCGAAGAAGCCGCGATCGTGAAATCGGGCATCCTCAGCGACACGCCAGAGCTGACCACGATCCGTGTCGGCACGGTGCTGGAGCAAATGAAATACGATGTGACAAAGCTCACCGTCACGCCCGGCAAGAAGGTGAAGCTCACCTTCGCCAACGTTGATTTCATGCCGCACAACATTTTGCTCGTCAATCCTGGCAAAGCCGACGAAGTCGGAATGCAAGCGGCCCTGCTCGGTGCGAGTGGATTCGCGGTAAACTACGTTCCCGAAAGCGATCAGATCATTTGGGCCAGCAAGCTCGTTGATCATGGACAAGAACAAGTCATCGAGTTCACCGCACCAACGACCGAAGGCGCGTACCCTTACATCTGCTCTTTCCCCGGTCACCATTTATTGATGCGAGGCGTGATGTATGTCACCAACGACCTAGAGAAATTCTTGGCCGAAACGCCTCAAGTCGAGATGAAGACGACCGAGTGGAAAGCGTCTGATTTGGAAGGTGATTTAGCGAGGGTTAGCCAACGCCGTGATTTTGAACGTGGCAAGCAATTGTTCACCGCATTATCGTGTGCACAATGTCATCAACTGAACAAAGAGACGCTCGGCCCTTGTGTGGCCGTCGGTCCGCCGATCAGTGAAACATTGACCAAGTACAAAGGTGACGCAAAGAAAATCTTGGCCGAGATCATTGAACCGTCGTTGAACGTCGAAGACAAGTACAAAACGATAACGTTTGAGTTTGAAGACGATATCTATGTTCGCGGCAACATCGTGGCCGAAGATGAAGAGTCTGTCACGATTGCATCGGGCATGGCAACAGGCGACGCGAAGAAGCTAAACAAAGATGAGATTCTATCGCGTACTCCTTCGGCTGTTTCGATCATGCCCGCTGGGTTACTCAACACGCTCGACCAAGAACAGATTCTCGATCTGATGGCATACGTATTGGCCGGTGGAGATGCGAAAGCCCCAGCGTTCAAGTAGTCCGCAATGCGTACAACGAGATGCTGAAAAATAGACTACTTCTGAGCACGTGTACCGACTGTTCCTAGATCGATGGACATTTTGTCGCTTTGTTTCGGTTGGAGACTTTGACGGTATTGGTTGTCGTATAGAGTATAGAGATCGTCAATGCAAAGCGGCACGAACTGCCTGTCACTTCGGCAGGACAGCTAATTTCGCTTTCAATCCCCAGGAGAATTACGATCCATGTGCCTTCGTCCTTCCGTTCGAACATTGCTGATCGGCAACACTTTCGTCCTGACTATCGCTGGTTTGATGAGTTCTGATTCTGCGTCAGCGGAAGATCATCTGCAGTACAATCGGGACATTCGCCCGATTCTGGCCGATCATTGCTTCGCCTGTCACGGTGCGGACAGTGCATCGCGAAAAGCGGATCTCCGAATCGACTTGCGTGATGCCGCGATCGATGGCGGGGCGATCGTCGATGGCGATCCAGACAGCAGTGAGTTGATCGCACGGGTCATGACCGATGACCCTGAACTGGTGATGCCTCCGCCGGAAACAAAGAAGACGCTCACGGCACAACAGAAAGAATTGCTGTCCAAGTGGATCGCCTCGGGTGCGGAGTAT
>JBGSMN010000120.1:0-2385 GCA_041740155.1 Rhodopirellula sp. | reverse complement strand
TCGATCGGCATTGAAAAGAATTTCGCCTAAGTCAATTCGCTCTTTTTGCTCAAACGCCAGCGCTGTTGGCCCGGCCGCAACCACTCCCGCCATTTGCATCGCAAACCGTCCGCGATCTGCCGCATCCACCAATTCAATCGCGCGACTCTGTTTCGCATGACGAACGATCAATCCCTTTCGTTCGAGCGCTTTCAAATGGCACATGACTCCATTAGGACTGCTGATCCCAAAGTGGGCGCCGATTTCGCGAACTGTCGGACCATACCCTCGTTGGATGATCAATTCGCGAATGAGGTCAAAGATGTCCTGCTGACGACGCGTGAGCGTTCGGTTGATAGTCATAATGAAGGTACATCCAAATCAAGGCGGGATTGTAAGGAGGACACTTGGATAAGGTATATTAACTTATCACCTGTGCACTTCTTTGTCCACGTTTTGATTCAAATCATTTACTTCGCTGGTGCCGTCTGCAAGTACCCACCCAGGTAGAGTGCGATTGTCAGCAGGCCGACCGGAATGCACCAAAACGCAAACCAGTGCAAGCGATCCTTGGTACTCCACCGAATCAGCCATCGGAGCGCAAAAATTCCGGTCACGAATGAAATCATCGCGCCAGTCATCAACATAGCGATGTCAGTTCCACCGGACCCCTCTTCCAGCAAGTCTTTTACAGCTAAAACGGATGCTCCCGAAATCGCAGGAATCGCTAAAAGAAACGAGAAAGTCACCGCTTCTGCACCAGAAAGCCCAAGCATTCTGCCCCCGAATATGGTCGCGCCGCTGCGGCTAACACCAGGCAGTATGGCAAACGCCTGAAAACACCCAACCCCCACAGCTTGCCACCAACTCAAGTCGGCGTACTTTTTCTCGCCCTTACGAAGAATCTTGAGTCCGAGCAGCAGCATGCCTGTCACCAGCAGCATGGAACCCGCCAAAATCGGGCTCTTCAGTGCCGACTCCGCATACATCTTTAGGGGAAGACCGACTAGTACTGCAGGGATGGTCCCGACAACTAATAGAGGTATTACGCGACGATCGCTGGAAATCAGATTCAAAATTCTTCTCCAGTAAACCACCAAGATGGAAGCCAGGGTGCCGGTGTGAAGAATAATTTCGACCGTCGCTGATTCAGATGTTTCGCCAAGCAGCCACCCGACCAAGACGAGGTGGCCTGACGAACTGATTGGCAGGAATTCCGCGATCCCTTGAACGATGGCCAAAATGACCAATTCCATCAGATGCATAAACGTCGGCTCTAAATCAACTGAATTGTTAAATCACTACCCGACGAACGTTACCGGGTCGCCGTAGTTTAGGTTTCTGTTTGACGGCAATGCATCTGATTCTTGGTCTGAACCAGGACATCGCGCAGAACGTGCTTCGCTAACGAACTGGGCAGTATCAATCATCCGGACTTTGACGGATTCGTGTTGCCGCAATACCACGATTCTGCGATGTTCCCAATGCGGTGCAATGCGATATTCCGTTGATTCAATGTGAACAACCCGACATGGAGGTTTAGGATGAAGACAGTTTTATCAATGATGGTACTTGGGCTGGTCGGCGCGGTCACACTTGGATCGTCGTCAATGGTGTCGGCGGATGACGCAGCCGTTCAGGGGGAATCGGTACTGCAAAAAGAGAAGTATCTGTTGCGTTATCAGTTTACCGCCGGCGAATCGGTGCGTTACCAAGTGACGCATGTGGCCAAAACCAAGACGCGGATCAAGGGTGCCGAGGAAAATGCCCAAGTTCACACGGTAAGCGAAAAAGTTTGGCAAGTTTCTGACGTAAACGCAGAGGGAAACATGACCTTTGTTCACAGCGTTGACTCGGTCGAACTGACCCAGCAAACTGGATCGGCCGACGAGATTCGATGGTCGAGCCTGTCGGGCGAAAAACCGCCCATTATGTTCGAGTCCGTTGCAGACCAGCTCGGTCAGCCGCTTTCGACGGTGACAATCAATTCTCGCGGCCAAGAGTTGTCTCGCACGACACACGCAGGAACCGAAGCGCAGCTCGGGATGGGCGGGCTAACGATTGCGTTGCCCGAAGAAGCCGTTCCAGTGGGATATTCCTGGAGCGTGCCTCGCGAAATCAAGGCCCGCGGTGAAGCCGGTGAAGTCAAAGTGATTAAGGCTCGCGACACATACACGTTGGAAAAGGTGCAGACCGGCGTAGCAACGTTGAAGATTCGCAGCGAAATTTTGACGCCGATTGAAGACGCTTCTGTGAAGGCTCAAATCGTTCAACAGTTGAGCAACGGTACAATTCGGTTTGATCTCGATGCAGGCCGCCTCCTCGGCAAGCAACTCGATTGGGACGAAACGGTGGTCGGGTTCCAAGGCCCCAACAGCTTGATGGAATATCGTGCTCGCCTGACTG
>JBGSMN010000081.1:0-3685 GCA_041740155.1 Rhodopirellula sp. | reverse complement strand
TCGGCGTGGGCAATGAAGTTCAAGTTTATCGCACCGAAACCGGTGAAGTCGAAACGACGATGCCGATCAAGACAAGACGTGTCGATGCAGTCGTCATCAGCCCTGATCGGCAGTGGCTAGTTGTTTCCGATCAAAACGATTTGCACTTCTGGCGGTGGCGCGATCAAGCGCCGGTGAAGACGATTCATATGGGACGCAAGATCGATAGCCTCGCCTTCACGCCTGACGGGCAATACCTGGCAGAAGGGCCAGACACTCGAGAAGATATTCAGATCCGCGACATGCGGACACTGGAAGTCATCGCTTCACTGAAAGACGAAGTCGGCTCACCGTTGATGGTCAGCTCGATGGATATCACGCCTGATGGTCGCTATCTGGTCGCTCATAATGAAGTCTCGGTCGACGAATCGAAACTTACGATTCCGCATCGCATCCACGTGTGGGACTTACAGTCGCGCGGCAAGCCAGTCTTCCAGATCGCCACGGGTGAATGGGTGCGCAAGGTGGAGTTTAGCGATGATGGTCGGATGATCGTCGGCGAGTTCAGCGGAGCAGCAAACGGTGCCTTACTGGCCGCGTGGCAATTGCCAAACGAAATAGTCCAACGACAACTTGATTCGCCGCTCGACGCCAAAGATCGGCTCGGCGATGGCATCCAGTGGTCGCGTTTTGGGGACGAGAACGGTCTCCTTTCCGGCGCACGATTGATATTGCCCAAAGACGGACTGAAACCAGGGCAACCGCTGGTTGTTGAGTATCGACTCGCCAATGTTTCGAAGGAGACGAAAACGCTGAAGTGCTACTTAAACAAGGGCATGCAGTTCACTTCGCTTAGCCACGGAAATCGCATCAGCGGTTTTGGACTCGATCGGCAGCGCGAGTCTGTGACACTCACCATCGAACCCGGTGAAGTCTTCATCGATACCGAGCATCTCGTTTCGATTGACACAACAGGATTGGTGCCTGGTGAGTACCAAGCGGCATTGGGCTCGGCATTCTTCTATCCCGACTCGGTCGAGGCGAATACGACGCACGAGCTTCCCCATCGCGGCAGCATTCCATTCACGATCGTTGGCGAATCAGCGGTGAAGGTACTTGAGTTACCCCAAAGCGATATTCATTGGGGCACGCCAATCGCGGGATTGCAGGTCGGAGCACGCTTCGCAGGTGATCCGACGGCGTACGCAATCGGTGCGACGATTGAAGCGGAGCTATTTGTCGCCAATGTATCCAGTCAACCGATCGAGTGTTCGGTAGTCCTGCCGCATCCACGTGATGGTTGGCTGTTCAACGTAGAGGATTCCAATGGCAGCACAATCATGCTCCAGCGACCGATACGGTTCAGCAGTCCCTTTCCACAGGAGTATGTCCAACTAAAGCTGGCTCCTGGCGAAGTCACGGTGCTTACCAGCAATCAGGATAAAAAGGATTCAACACCTTCGCGGCCGCGACCCAAGTTTGAGAGCGCAGACACAGAAACCAAAGAACAAGGCTGGTCTGATTACACGATCAAAGGCCGACTCGTATCGCAAGGCGGCACGTACTCTGCGATCTTTGATGTCACGTTTCTTCACTCTGAGATTCCGGCCCTCCGATTGGAACTTGATTCGGGCAACGTTCCGTTCTCGGTGGTCGATAAAGATGATTTAGCCAATATCGCAGTCGACGACGAAAAGACGAACCATGCGGAAACCGCCGAGACTCAGCAGCCGGAAAGTTCTTCAGGTGCTAACGCCCAGACCGACCAAGTCGAAATCAAGTATCCCTACTGCATCGTCGACGTCAAGGACTTGAAAACGCGAGCTTTGTCGGATGCCATTCAAGCCTTTAATCGCCAAGCGTTAGAAAATCCTACCGGTGTTTTACAGATTCCGATTACAGAACCGGAAACTCGAGAAGCCATCAAGAAGTACGTCACCGAATCGAAGCTGACGGAAGACGTACGCGATCAGTTGAACGATATTCTGAAAACCGGATTGCTACCCTCGAACGTCTATTTCCGTCGCTTCACTCGGCTAGATGATGAACATCAGATGCACGAGGTCTGGTGGGTGCGTCTGGTTGTCGAATCGAAAAACGCGTCGGTGCATTCCGTGCCGGTGCGAACGACGAAAATAAAATCTCGACCGTATACGCAGATGGAACGGCAGCAGAACGCGGGAGGCCTTACGCTGATCAATCGGTTCGTCTCCTATTTTGCTGAGCCACCGAACATTCTTTTACTGAGGGAATTCCCTAAGGATGCGGTTGATCGATTAGTCGATTCGGCGGACAAGTCGATCAAAAGTAACGACGCGAATGCATTTCAAGCATTGTTTAATTGGAACGGCGTCAGCGACACGACGAAAGAATTCGTCAAATCCGAATTCGAGATGCTGGCCACTTCAACCATCCATTCGATCAAAGTAACGCCTCGCAACTTTCGAGGGGAGCTGATTCACTGGTCAGCGTATCAACACTACCAACCGAATTTGGAGATTATCGGCTACCTGGACATCGATTTCACCGGCGGTGATGAACAACGCAAGACACTTTCGCTTGAAATGGGTGAAGCTGGCGACGAATTGCGGCTAGTAAACTATGTGCCCAAAGGGGAACGCAAGTTTCCACAGGGACAAATTGAAGGACTGTCGATACATGGACATGCAGAAACACTCGCTGACGGAAATCTGCTGGAGTCATTTATCATCACCAATCCCGGCACATTGATTTCCGGCCATGTGGCCAATGACGAGATCCGGCAGCATAACATCGTCCATAAGGAAGTTGTTATAAGCTCCGGAAAGCTAAGCGGCCACATTCGCATTGAAGGTCCAATTTCAACGCTGGCAAAAATTCGAGTTCCGACTCCGACGAGTCCGCGCCTCAGCAAACTGGCCACCGACGAAGAGCGAAAGAAGTATGAAGCATCGCTCGTTGAGATCGACGATGAGTCGATACAGGTTGACGCAGACCAAGGTTTGGCCAATGCGTTTGTGTACTTGGCAAAGACTCCTTCCAATTGGCAACCAACAGAAGAAGACTTGAAGCCTTTCATATTAACGATGGAAGACTATCGTTTCGAGCCGCGAGCTGCGATCGTCCGAACGGGTCAAGATGTGCGATTGAACAATGCAGGAGTTAGCACAGACAACTTTGCCTTTGAACCGCTGAAGAATGACGCTCAAAACCGGATAGTTGGCGCTGGAGTGGAAATCACTCTTGAGCATCCATTCACGAGCCCCGAGGAAATCCCGATTCAAGCCAAATCGCAGATGAATCTATGGAAAACGACGTTCCTGCTGCCACTTGATCATCCCTTTGCCACGATTACGGATAGGCAAGGAAAATTCTCCATCGAAGGCTTGCCACCCGGCGAGCATCAGTTTCTTGTCTGGCACGAGCGTTCTGGTTGGTTAGAAAAATCACTTGTCATCAACATTGAGGCAGGCAAAACGACGGAGGTCGATCGGACTTATGGCGCAGATCGTTTTCGATTCGTGGCGAATACGATCCAAACGGACATTTCACAGCAATCCAGCGCAGAGACGCCGGATTCAAGCAAACAGAGTGTTCAACTGATTGATGGCGAAACAACGATACCCTCAGTGTTTCTGCCTCACGAAATTACCGTCCAGCCAGTGCCTCACACGGAAGTGACTTTCGAGTGGGTCGATCGTCGCGCGGACAAGACGCAGCCGATCGC
>JBGSMN010000079.1:0-9267 GCA_041740155.1 Rhodopirellula sp. | reverse complement strand
CTGAGACGATCTTCAGTGAAGTGTACTGTGTTTGCCGCTGTATCCGTCGAGCAACCTGCTCTTGAATACTGTCCAAAGGCCGCATTTCACCGACTTGATCACGAGGCTTGCGGGGCGAGGAAGGTTTACGTTCGGTCACCTGCACGGCAGGGGAGATACACGCGGTGTCAAACCAAACTTCTGCATCATCGCCATCAAAGGCAATCCGTACCTGCTGACGTTTGTGCGAGATGCCGACCACATGCCCATAGCGAAGCTCGTCTTTGCTGACGAATACTTCAACAAAGTCGTGGCGATGAATTTCGAAACGGTGAGCCGGTCCGTCAATGTCGTTGCGAATTCGATCAACTGTGATTGAATCACGATTGACTTCAGGAGCCGGCCACTGCGCATGCGGCGTTCCGCCAAAATTGTTTTGTCGATCTGGGTTTGTAAACAATCTGGCGAGTTCGTGCCTGATGTCGCGTTGATTCGATGCAGGGTTGTCGACAAGATTATGCTCTTGTTTGACTGTTTGCTCGGTAGCAACATCCCAAAGCTGCAATTGTCGGTCCATGCCGATATATTGCCTGAGTCATTAGACTGCGCCAAGAAAATCAGAGAGTTAGTCCTCAGCGAGTTGAAATTAAGGAAACCGATTGAGAGATACTTGTATCGGCTTCAAACGGTCCATCGGTAGCATGTAGAAGCTGTTTTGCGCAAAGTTTCCCAGGGAAACTTCGCTACAGTTGTTGCCCGTATGCCTCGTTGATCATCGCTTGCACTTTCTCTCGGGGAACCCCCAAGCGATTACGGCAATGATTCCGCACGATTGACGCGCGGCCAAGGCAATTGGCGGGCGGCGGGGGAGTTGCAATTGCAAACGGAGTGCTGGTGCCGCTGGTTGTGAACGTGCGGGCATATGCATGGAAGCGAGGAAGCTGCGTGATCGCTTGTGGCGAGATTGCTTCGCCGAGCTGATCCGAAATTAAGCGTGCATCGTCTATGCCGCACTGCATCGCGATCAAATTGCCGCAGTTGCCGAACACTGCCGCTCGGGTTTGGCGGTCAATCTGTTCGACAAACTGCGTTACAAGGGTGTAGCCGGTGCGGTACTTCCTACTTTCGGAAAGGATGGAAGCGAAGGTTTCGTTGCCTTCTGCCAAAAAGCTGGCGAACTCATCAAGATAAATGTAAAAGTCGTGGCGATCACTCTCCGGCAAGTCCGCTCGGCTGAGTGCGGCCGTTTGCAAACAACTGACGATCAGAGAACCAATCAGTTTACTGGCATCGGTTCCCATCCTCCCTTTGGAAAGATTGATCAGTACGATCTTGCGGCCATGATCCATCAGCTGACGCAAATCGAGTGTGTTTTTCGATTGCGCAAAGATGCCCGTCAATAGTGGATTACTCAGATAGGCACCGAGCTTGTTTTGCAACGAAGCCACGAACGCGATACGATCGGCAGGCCGCCAACGACCGAACTCGCCGATCCAAAATTGACGCACCGCAGGGTTCTCAATTTGCTCAACAACATTCTTTCGGAACGGTTCATCGATGAGCATCCTCTGGACTGCGATCAATGTATAGCGATCATCGCTACGGATTAGCGCCAATAAGCAGTTTCGAAAGACATGCAGCAAACGGGGAGCGGCCGCCGCGTCAAATCCGAACACGTTTTGAAACGCGGTTAATACACCATCTGCGACCAGTATCGGATCGAGGTGCCCGCCCGTGGCAAGTGGATTGAAGCCAATCGGTCGTTCCCGTTCGGCCGCGTCCATCAAGAGGACATCATTGGTACGATGCGTCGGTATAAAATCGAGCACGCCGTCGATCAAATCCCCGTGCGGATCGAGCACACAGATCGACCGATTTCGTCGAAGATCATCGACAATCATGTTGTGCAGAAGCGTCGATTTTCCGCAGCCTGTTTTCCCGATCACGAAGCAATGCCGCATTCGTGCCTCCGGCGAAAGCGAAGCTTGCGTCTTTTGGTTTCGGTAAACAACTTTGCCAATCCGAGTCGATTCCGCTGTCGATCCGAGTTCGAGATTGCGTGGCGGCTCCAATTCGATTAGAGGACTTCGAGCAAGCCCAGCGACTCGCGTATTGCTCACCGGTGGGTGCCAAAGCTGGCTGAGCTCAGCGGGACTCATGATCGAGCTGTCGTTCCACTTGACGCGAGATTTGTTGGCAAGCTTTACAACCCGGAAACGGCAATCATGACGCGTGAAAGCACCGAGTGATCCGGCGATGTCGATAAGTTTACTATGAATTAATCGATCAGCACTGACTGGGCCTGCGACTTCGATAGCGATCAAGCACTCATACAAATGCGATTGTAATTTCTCGTCGCTACCCGAAACGGGGCTCAATCTCGTTGGCAACAGCCGGCACAGCAGGTCTGCGAAAAACTCGAGGACTCGGCGACGCGAGACGATCCAAGATTCGTATCGTTTTTGCAGCCAAGTAAATTGAAAACGATACTGCATGCGAGTGATCAGACGCTTGGTCTGTTGTCGTCGCTGTCCGTCTGCAGGTCGAATGGTGAACGTTAGCTTTGCCTCGATCGCGCCGGCTTTTCCAGTTCGTAGAGCCGAGAACAATCCGTTGGCTCGATCGATTCTCGTCGAGTGTTCTTCAGCGGCGGCAATGGAATAGCATTCGGGCACAAGACGCATGATTAAGACTCGACGGAGCGGCTTTGCTGGGTCGTTAGATTGCGGAGATAAATCAATTCGACAATCGGGCAGCAGATCGCGAGCATTGGCAATGAACAAACTGCGAAGCGATGGGGGAACATCCGCTTGCAACTGCGTCCCGTCGCTGCAACCCAGAATCGCTAACGTAACTGGATCCGAATGATCGGTTTGGTGAAGCGAGGTCAGCAACTGGGTCACTGCTGTCGCAGGCGTCTCGTTGACCCGATGGGGAGTGATTGTGAACCACATGAAGATTGCGGGGTTCCGTCCCCGAAACGAGTCAATACTACGGATCGGGGACGGGCATACGTGGCCAGCACGAGAATTGCCAGGAGATCATCATCTCTCGGCGAGCGGGAGGTCTTGTCCCGCCTCGCTCGGTACTGGCCAGGAAACACCACTTCTGTGGCACAGTACCCAGCGTCGCTTGGTGCGAGATCATGACGGCCGCCCTTTCACGACCAGCCCTGATGAATCCAATACGCTCGGCCTTCCGTAGGCAGGTTCAATCTTAGCAGAAGGCAGGGACCGTCGGCATTAACTTCGCCGATTGTTTTTGCCGCTTCGAATCATTCGCCGCAGGAATCAGACTTGAAAAGCTGAAACGAGGTGTCAGGAACAGCGGGAGATCGAGCACCTTATCGCTAGCGAGAAACTGCGGCAACGCGACGCCTAAAAAGAGCGTACGTTGCCGATTACTCATCAAACTGTCCGCAGACGCCATGACGTGCTTCAGTCGCTCGCCGCAGCGTGTGGTCACGAAGAGCACAACGTACCGTTGCGGATCGAAAGCATGAAACGCTCGACTGTGCGAATCGTAGCCTCGGATCTTACGTTCGATTGACTCAACATCCTGCCGACTGCGTACGCGTTCAGTACCATTGTCCAATTCCACGACGAAATTGAAAGGACGGCCATTTGCCACAATCTGAAACGCTGCATCAGGACGGAGTCGTCCTACGCTTGTTTCAAAAGAGACGCTGTTCTCTGGCGCAAAGTGACGAATATCAAGACCTTTCCGATGGGCATCGACAAACAGATGAACCAGAAAGTCGGTCAATGCCATTGTGTGCGGGTGACGTGCTTGACCGATCGGCTCGAAGTAGCGTCGTGGTGGCAACTCCGCATCGAAACCATACAGCAAACGATATCCGTTACGCGTCAATTGGTAGTAAGCCGGACTGCTGCCGAAACTGGCAACCGCGTATGGGTTGGCTCGAACCAGATCGGCCGTAGCTAATTTGCGAAGTCGACGACGTACAGCATGACTGTCCGAGAAAGGTTGGGAAAACGATCGGCTCAGTTTACAGAGTTGATCTGGAGTTAGCGGAAACCGTGTCAGTGCTTCTAGAATTCCCTGGTCTCGCGGAGTGTATTTCAACGGAAAACGTTTTGCGCTTTGCATGCGTTAACGATAGCATAGGTCGTGAAGATTTCCCCTTGTCTGTCCATGAAAAAATCAGCCTACGTTCATAATGTCGATGAACTGATTGCCGAGACACCGCTCGACTCCGTCTTGATTCACTACGGCCTGTCGCCATCGAATCGAACCTCGGGCGAAGTTCGAATGCCATGCATGTTTAATGAGAGCTGCAACAATAGCAGCTACGGCCAGCTTGCTATCTCGGCAGCCCATCCCGCCAAGCAGGTTTTTTGCCATGTCTGCGGGACACGTGGGAAACCGATCAAGCACAAATTCGTGAAGGGATACGGACGCGGGCTAGAGCTCTACGGCCAGCAAACGGCTAGGCTCGAAGAAGCAAGCATCCGCGAATCACTCAATCGCCACGGCTTGCTCGTCGTCGAAGGAGCCAACGACGTCATCGCGTTAGATGCTTTAGGGCTAGCAGCGGTAGGTTTATGCAGTAATCGAGCCACCGAGCATCAAGTTGAAAAGATCGTTCGATTCGCCAGCAGCGCATCCAACGGACGCGTCACGCTCTTACCGGACAACGACGAAGAGGGAGAAAACGGTTTTCGCGAACTACTCTGGTCGCTAGTCGACCGAGGGATCAACGTGCGACTCGGCTGGAGCCGCACACGCGAGAACGGCCGTTACACTGGCCTGCAACCCGAAGCGATCGATGCCGAACTCTGGGCGCAAATCGCCCAGACGATTGCTCCCAGCGTAGGCGACATTCACGTCCAACGCCAAACCTGAACTCGCCTCTTTTCAATTCCGAAGTACGGCTAAAGCCGCGTCGACCGTCATGCGATCAAAGCTTCATGACCCAAGAACGCCACAATAATCGCATCTGAGCGACGCCAAAGCGTCCGACGTTATAAACCACCGCCCAACTTCCACGACGTCTTTGACGGCCAGTAAATGCGATTGCTATACTCGGATCTAGTCGAATCGGGACTCAGGCGACCGTATACGATCGTCAGTCGACATTTGAAGCCTTCAAGACGCCGGTGTCGCTCGCCGGTTACACCACTGCCGAGACCTAAGCGAGGCAGAGCCGTTCGATTTCCTGACTCTGTTCGACTACAGCAAGAACGAAGCGGAAGCATTCGACGATCTGGTGGTCGCACTCCGCGCAACGGAGGAGTGGAAGTTCTTGAACGAGAGGTCGATATTCGACTGATGCGGGTGAGTTGACGCGGTAGCCACCCTGGCTCCTGCCAACGGTTCCGTCTATGGCGTAAAAAAGCCGCCGTGAACGCGATTACAAAATCGCTCGCCAAGGAACTGGGGCCGCGAAAGATTCGCGTGAATGCGATCAATCCCGGCATGGTTGAATCGGAAGGTGCGCATTCCGCAGGAATCACAGACAGTGACTTCCGCAAGGAAACTGAAGCACAGAAACTGCTTGGCCGCATCGGTCAGTCGCAGGACATTGCTTCCGTGGCCGTCTTCCTGGCGTCGGAGGAATCTGGATGGTTTGACTCACGTAAATTCACCCATGAAGCATGCCGGTGCATAAAACTGACCTGGGTCATTTCATCAAGATGAATCGCTAACTCGTGAGGAGCCGTCCCGCCGGACTCCTCGTAAGTCGTTCGGAAGCCTCAACGATCAAGCAACACGCCAGCGACGCGATCGTTCCACTGATAGATTTCTTGTGGGCAACTGGCAGACACCCCAAAGAATCGAGGACGTTGGAAGCAAGACATACTCATGACGACTTGGCAATCTTTCCGCCGAACGAATCCAAAGGCGAAACCGTCTCACTCGTGATTTGTACGACCTCGGCAGCGAACGCTGTCGTCGAGTCGCTGACCCCGGAGCGAGCAATCGAAAGTGGCTTCCAAAGCTAACCTCTCGAGTGATAACGCACGACGGAACGGCATCCCGTGATTGAAGGTTGGGGCAATGAGCTTCGAACTAGAGTCTGGCGATGAAGCTTAAAAAAGGGATTTAGTCTGGCCGACCCACAAGTCTGATGGTTGATCCACAGACCTAATTCCCTTTCGCTTTTCTTGCTCGGAGTCTATCCCACCAAACAGAACCGAGATCGCTTGGTCGATTAGGCTCACCTCACGACTCGTGTTCACTTGCATTCGCGAATTCATGCGATCTGACATGTTGATGGCGTTGAGTGGCAAAGTCGGTTGATCGAAGCGGAGGTTATCGTCTTCTTGTAGCCCAACATCCGAAGGAACGGCGGTGATCATCTCCGCGTTTGCTTGTTGTCTCAGTGCATCTTGAGCGTTGAGGTAATCGATTACAAGTAACGCGTCCAAAGCCGTTGCTTGTCCGTCGCCGCTGACGTCATAATATTCGAAGATTACACCGGGTAAAATATCCAGTAGTGATCCGCCACCATCGGTGAGATTCAGTCGATTAATGATAATCAGCGCATCCAGCGCACTGACGATGCCGCTGCTATCGACGTCTTCTGCGTGGTTTGGATTCGTCCAGGGTCGCACCAACGGGATATCCATTGTCCGGTCAGAGTTCTGTGCATCGAGTGTGACATCCGTGACGTTCTCGACAGCTCGTGGGCCGTGAACGATCAATCGCAACTGGCCTAGCGGCACATCAGGAAACACGAATCGCCCAGCTTCCGACTCGGGCACGCTTCCGTCTTGATCCACATCGCGCGGTACGGAGAACTGGTGCGCGACGGAATCGTCCTCGAAGGTCAACTCCAATCGCCGACGATTGAGATATGGCTCGTCTGGATCACGAACACCATTGCCGTTGATGTCATAGAAGACACCACCAGACAAACGATGGGACGAAAGCGGCTCCTGGTTGCGTACATCGGCGGTAAAGATGTCTTGGATCAGGCGATCACCGAATTGTCGTTTCACAACGACTCTCACGAATCGCTCATCAGCGACAAATAGCTGTTGGTCGTCACGCAACTTCAAAACATTACTTGCAACCTCGAAACGGTCGTCGGAGATCGTTAGCTGCGAAGCATCCACACCAGCAACGCCGTCCGAGAGCACGCCTACGATTGCACCGGAGGTCTGTTCCAGCACCATGAAGCGGTGCGCGCGAATGATGATATTGTCTTCCACAATTAACGCGAACGTCTGGCGGATCTGCTGACCGCTCGTCGTTTCGCTTGCCGTCACGGTGACGGGAACCGTAGCCTCCAGCGCCGGATCGACAACCGCATCGGATTTCAACTGCAACCGTCGGTCGATGATTTCGAATCGATTGTCAGACACGGTGAAGGTATAAACTCCCGATTCAGCAGGTTGCAGTACTGTCAAGTTCCCGACGGATGCACCGGGGGTGCCGCCCAAAAACATCAACGAGTCGAGTGTTAGGAAATCGCCTGCATCGTGAATCAATCCGGCGACGCTGATCGACTGGCCCAGCAGCGCCATTTCGGGATCAGACAATCGCAACTGAACCGTTTTGAATTCGCCGGGTGCAATGCCGCGCAGTGCCACGGTGATTGTCTTTACCGTTTCACCTGGCGCGAACTCGAGAATTCCTTCGATCGGATCGTAATCCATGTTCGCAGCCAGCGCCGTGTCATCATGTGTTGCAAACGAGACGCGTACGGGGTGCGTGCTGGCTTCCGACAATTCAATCGTGAATTGCACCTCACCCTGTCCGCTGGATTCCAGCACGGCGATCGATGATTCGACGGAGATTTCCGGAGGCAGCGCCGACCCGACCCGAGCCGACAGTACACGCTGCCGGAACAGCATATTGGTATTCTTGCTCAATAGTTGTTCGGGCGTCATGGTGCCACCGGAAGTGCTAGCGAACTCCGGTGCCACCAGGCCTTGGGCAACGTTCTGAATCGCCTTCGCATTGGCTAAGAAATTTTCATCACGAGGAAGCTGGTCGATCATCTCATTACCAAGCGCCGTTACCGTGGCAGCAGCAGAGATCAGATCCGGTGATGCGGTCCAGTTCAAATGATCGGCCGTCGCTTGCATCCACACCGTCATGAACTCCGCACTACTCAAATCGAGAGCGGTTGTCTGGGTTGCCAGCAAAGTCGTCATCGTCGAGACCGCAGCGTCGACCGCAGTCTCGATCCCAGGCCCTTCCGGGCTGCCAGCGACCATCCAGCCCATCTGATGGAGCGTATCATTCAATTTTGCTTGTGCCGCGAATGCTTCGCCAGCTCTCAGATCCCCCTGGTCCCAACTGTCGATTGCATCGGAGTTCAGGAAATCAAAGTCGCCTACCGCGAACCGCTCGCGAACCAGGGCGATGGCGGCATCCGGCGACAATTGATAGTCGTTGACCAGCCGATGAACAAACGTGCTCAGGGGGCTGATCACAATCGATCCGTCAGAAGTCGGCGGCGCGATCAATGCGATATCGAGCGGCAAACCGGTCGCTAGATCCGTACCACCGACAACGACCAATTGACCATCGCGCTCAGTCAACCTCCCGTCGCCGTCGCTGTCGAATTCCATGGGAATCGACAAATCGACAGAGCCATCGGCTCGAGTCATTGCCGACGGTTCCGAGGGTTCACCGTCATCTTGGATGCCGTTCCCATTGAGGTCCAGGAAGTCGGGAATGCCATTGCTGTTGGCATCAAAGAACACGGTTGCGCCGACGATGTAGCCATTGATGGCAGACGCATTGATGGAGAAGCCAGAACAAGCGTTTGATTGCAATGCGAACTTCTGGGTATTGCTGATCGTCACACTGCGGCTTCGCCAGCGGAATGTGTTGGTGTCAAAATAGCGTTCTGTTACCCTCTTGCTTCCAGTAACCGTTAAACATCCACCAGAACTTAAATCGCCACTGGCGCTTCCAAAACTTTCCCCTAGCAGCGTGGCATTACCGCTGAACGAGCCACTAAAACTGCCGCTACTCGAAGCGCTGATGCTGATGTCACCATCAAACCCATTGCCTAAAATTGAAAAGTCCACTGACTTACTACCGGTGAACTCGAAATTACCGTCCGACGCCACATTTCCGCTAACCGAAACAGACAGAAAGCCGAGATTCAAATTGCGTTTTGCGTTGCTGGGCACCGTCAATCGAACAATACCACTGCTGGCATTGCGACTCGCCGTGAACGAACCACTGGCTAAGGTGTGACCAAGTACTTTCAAAGAACCTGTGACCGTTGCTTGGAATGTCCCACTGCTGTCCATCAATAGATTACTAAAGGACAGGTTCGCTCCCGGCAGCACTTGCACATTG
>JBGSMN010000034.1:0-17048 GCA_041740155.1 Rhodopirellula sp. | reverse complement strand
AATCGACATAAGCAGCACAGGCTAGCAAACTCGCCTCATCAAACAAAAGCTGAAGCTTGAATCGTCCTTCCCAAAACCTGCCGGTGCATTCATCTTCGCGATTACTCCATGGTGATTGAAGCATGCATTTCGGTTTACCGTTCCGAACCCGTCAGATGAGTTAAGCGAGCCCTTAAAGATGCCACTTTTAAAGACTGGGCACGCTCGAAAATTCCTTCTGTGCTTTCCCGTCGGCTGCGTCATAGTAGCGAATCATCCCGTCATACCCCGCGACAGCGAGTTGTTTGCCGTCGGTGTTAAAGGCGAGCGAGAAGACCGGGCCGTGAGCGGTCCTAATCTGTGTGATTCGTTGGCCATTTTCGGTAACAAAGACTCTTACGTCTCCGTTCAAAGCCCCGCATGCCACAAGCTTGCCGTCGGGCCTGAAAGCGATCGTCTGGATCGGTGACGCCATGTGTTCGAACTCGCGTACAAAACTTTCTTCTTTGTTGTCGCCCTCCGCCAACCTTCCACCGCGAGGTTCCATTTTGAACATGCGAATCTTGCCTTCTGTACCGCCTGTGGCAATGAGGTCGTCGATGGGATGCCGGGTTAGACAGATCAATACGTCGCGAGTCTGGTTAATATCGTCGATCAAATGACCACTGGCAATCTCGATCAGCTTCGCCGCCTTGTCGCGACTCACGGTCGCTAAACGTTGACCGTCGTTTGTAAAAGCAGATCCGAAAACCCAGTCCAAGTGGTTGTCGCATCGCATGATTTCATTACCGCTGTGAACGTCGAACACACGCACCAGCTTGTCAGCGCATCCCACAGCAACTCGCTGCTTGTCAGGCGAAATGGAAACGCCATAGAAAGCATCATTGGAAGCTTTGATCGATCGAACGAGTTCACGCTTCGCCACATCCCAGATCTGGACTTCGCCAAACTCCGAAACCGCGCCGCCACTGGCGACCAACAACGTTCCATCTTTGGAAAATGCCAGTGACTCAAGCCGGGGTGAATCACCCGCTAAACGCGCGACGATGCCTGAACCATCGGCTTGATGAAGCAGAATCTCATGTCGCCCAGGAACGGCCAGCACCGACCCATCTGGCGAAAATGCCAATGCGTGAACCGCGGGAAGGGCGCGGTAGGTCGGCGGTTCAGCGGGTCGGCGCGTGCTGGTATCGACTGGCGCGTCCGGAACCGCACCTTGCGTGATCCAACGCGAAATCAGCTCAACCTCTTGTGCTAGTAACGGCTCGCTGTCCTTGGGCATTTCCGGTTCGTCACCGCAAATGGTTTCAAACATTCGGCTGCCTAAGGCATCGCCCGCCGTGATCATTTGCCCTTCGTCGCCGCCCTTCAGCAAGGCGGCATGGGATGTCAGATCCAGTCCGCCCTTGGTCTTGCCTGGCTTATGGCATGCGACGCAGTTTGCTCGCAGGATCGGCAATACTTGGCCGTGAAATGAAACGGTCGTCTCTTCAGCAGATACCGATCCACCGCAAATCAATGACAAGACCAGCAGCAAACGACTGGGAAACGTCGATCTCATTTCACTTCCTTGATCGTTAACAAGTAACTGTGCCATTCGCCACCAATATCGTGCACACTGCTAACACAGAGAAACACCGGTCCATCTGCAGGAGTGGTGATCGTCAGAACTGGATCACGTGATTCACCATCGTCCGCAGCCGCGAGCAATTGTCCGCGCGAATCAAAGCAATGCAGTGCCGCATCGAATATCAAAGGAGCACCCGTGGTTACGGAAATCTTAAGCCGCTGGCCCGACGTGGTGGGCAATTCATAAACGTCGACGTCCTTGTCTCCCTGAATATTTCCTCGCACCGTTTGAGCAGTGAGTTGTGAATCCACTGCCCGCAACTTTTGTGCTTCGCGAAACCCATCATTGGGGTCTGCCTCGTCAACGGATGAGTCCTGTGCCAAAACCATGAACTTGCCTGCGACATCACCTTCAGGCGTTGCAATCACATACTCCATCATGCCCTGCGGATGGTCGCTCGGAAGGGTAAACTCGACGAGCAATTGCGTGTCTCCTACCATCTTGTTCTCCAGTCCCTTCGGTTGCTGAGCATCCTTCTTCTCTTTGATCTCCGCAATCACGCCCGTTGCCGTGGGAAATCGCAGCGCGGAGGCCTCCTTGAGCTTGAAACCACGCACCTTGAGCGTGGCCTTGGTACCGCTGATCACTGCAGCGGGCTCAATCGCAGTGATTCGAACGGCGTCATTTTTCACATCCTGGCCGAATGTTTTCGGAAAACCAAGCGATGAGCCGAAGGTAATTACCCACGAGGCGAGGATGCAAGCGGTAAGACGCAATGCGAGAACGGTACGTTTCATGCGAAGAGTTCCGTCACTGTGGCACCTTCGGCGAGGATGGTGACAGGTCGGCCTTCTGGTGTCATCAATTCTTTCGCGGGATCAATGCCAAGCGACTCATAGACGGTCCACGCCACATCGGCGGGGCGGACGGGGCGGTCGGTAACGAACGCTCCGTTCTTATCGGTGGCTCCAATCACTCGTCCTCGTGCCACGCCTGCACCTGCCCAGAGCATCGAACCGGCACGACCCCAGTGATCACGTCCCGCTTTGTCGTTGACCTTTGGTGTGCGTCCAAATTCTCCCATGGCCAGCACGAGCGTGTCATCAAGCAGTCCACGCTGATCAAGGTCAGTAATCAATGCACTGTAACCGAGATCAAACTCGGGCAACTTTTGATCAAGTCCCTTGAAAATCTCGCCGTGATGATCCCAGCCACCGTAGTTGATCGTCACAAAGCGAACGCCGTTTTCAACGAGTCGTCGTGCGAGTAACGCACTTTGGCCAAATTCGCTTCGCCCGTACTCATCTCGCGTTTTTGCATCTTCTTGGTCGATGGCGAAGGCAGCTTGAGCCTGGGGCGACAGTACCATTTCAGCAGCCTTCCGACTGAACTCGTCATACGTTGCAATCTGGTCGCTTCCCTTGACTCGATCGGCGAGCTGATCCACCGCGGCTAACAACGACTTGCGCCGCTGAAGCGTTTGCGGAGTGATGCCGGTGGGAGGTGACAGATCACGCACTCGGTAGTTCGCATCATTCGGATTGCCTGCCTTGAATGATTCGCAACGTCCGCCCAGCCAAACGCTTTTCCCAAGCTCCCAAGTGAACGAGGGATTCTTCGGGACGGCGACATACGGTGGTACCGCGCCGGAGAACCCCGTTTCATGCGCTACGATCGCACCGATCGCGGGATGGTCGCCAAATGGTGTACCGAATCGTCCTGACAAAACCCAGTTGGTGGCGGTCTCGTGATGATCGTTCTCATGAGTCCCACTGCGGACAAGCGTCACTTTGTCCATGACTTGTGCTGTCTTGGGCAGCAGTTCACAAACGTTGAGCCCGGGCACCGTCGTCGCGATGCTCTTATACTTCCCCCGAATCTGCTCGACAGCGTCTGGCTTCATGTCGAACGAATCGTGATGCGAGATTCCGCCACCGAGAAAAACGAGAATCACCGATTTGGCTCGCGCACGCTTGTCGCTTGCTTCGGCAGCCAACAATTGTGGCAGAGACAGCCCCAGCGGCGCGATGGCTCCAATCCGAAGAAAGTCTCTGCGCGAGACACCGCTGCAAAGCCGACTGCGTTTGCCAGAGAATGAGAGGTCAAGCATTTTGGGTCCGCGGTATACGTCAGTGATTGAAAGCGAACTCTTTCGAGTTAAATAAAGCCCAGAATAAATCTGCGAAGACGAGTTCACGGTTGTCGGTGAGCAGCGCCGCATTGATTGCCGTGCGTTCAGTTTCCCTAGGAAGACGACTGAGCGTGGCGAGGAAGATTTGGTCCGTGACCACGGCTGAGTCAGGGTTCGTCATCAAGCCGGTCAATCGACCGCTGGCCGTTCGAATATTGGCGAAAAGGTCTTCGCTGTTGGTGAGATGCAGGAGCTGAGGCAATGTGACCTCACCCTTTCGCTCGCATGCACACGCTGTCACGCGGTCACTGCGACCAAAGAGCGTCAGAAAATAAGAATCGATCCCAGGGTCAGCAATCTGCGTGGCCCGCAAGCCAACCGGATAGCCGGGGAAACGATTTGGGACATCGGTCGACGCAGCGATGGCATCCAGCAAGACCTCAGCGGGCAGTCGCTTGACGTTGTAATGCGAATAGAACTTTGCATCGGACTCGTTCTCAGGCGTTGTCGCTGAATCAAGTTGCCAGGCGCGCGAGTTTAAGATCAATCTGATAATATGCCGCAAATCATAGTTGTGACCGCGGAACTCTTCATTCAACACCTTCCACAATGCCGCGTTGGATGGCGGATTACTGGCTCGCAAATCATCAACTGGTTCCACGAGCCCTACAGCGAAAAAGTGCTTCCATAAACGATTCACCATCGCACCTGAAAAGTTTTCGTGAGCGAGCGCCCAATCGACAAAGGGTTTGCGAGGGTCGCTTCCGGGTTCAAACGTTAATTCCACGCGGTCCAACGACTTTGGAATCATGAACTTGTGGGTGCGAGGTTGATTCACGCCAGGAGGTCGTTTTCGGATCTCTTCCAAACGTTTTGATTGTTCGTCCAATTCACGCTGTCGGTCCGCGATCTGTTTGATCTTGTCGTCCTCGGGCAGATTGGACTCAAGGACTTCGGCAAGCTTCTTTGCGGACTCAGCAATTCGTTTGTACTGCTCCCGCTCATCGCGACTGGTCAGTGTGACCGCGCTGACGCCCGTTTGTGGATTTTGGCGATCCAAATTAACTTTTGAAAAACACGCCGCAAAGTGATAAAAGTCATCTTGGGTGTAACGCTCAAGCGGATGATTGTGACATCGCGCACAACCGATGCGAGTTCCCAAGAAGGACTGTGCCACACTATCCGGCAGTTCACTGTCCTCAACTTTGTTGAACTCACCGACCACCGTGACAAAGTAGCCCGCTTGTGGCTGCGCGACGACGTCTCCTTTGGCTAGCAGGACATCGCGAGCAATGTCGCTCCAGGGGCGATTGGTCGCCACTTGTTCACGGAGCCAGCCATGAAACGCTTTCACACCTTTCTGGCCTCGCACATCATGATCACGCTCTTTGCGGTTCTGCAGCAAGTCGGCAAGTTGTAGCGTCCAGTTGTCAGTGAACTCGGGTCGTTGGAGCAGTGCATCGATTGCACGAGCCCGCTTGTCAGCACTCATATCGTTTTGAAAGGCGAGCACTTCCGCTGGTGTCGGAAGAATGCCTGCGGCATCAAGGTAGGCGCGTCGCAAGAACGCTTCGTCGCTGCACGGACCCGCAGGTGGAATGCGAAGCTGTTGCAACTTCTGAAACAGCGGCCCATCCAATGCGTTTTGCCGATCGGTGTAAACCGCGGGTTCAACCGTGTGAGGGAAAGGCATCGTGAAGCTGACAACGGCCACCAGTCCTTGAAAGTGGACGCGGATTCCCGCCTCTCCACCTCGCAGTGACTTTACGAGTCCGGTTGGTTTTACTGAAACGGTTGCTTCGTCGTTCGAAAAGAACTGTGCCAGCCACGTGACGTCGCGGACTCTACCGTCGGCATAGATTGCTCGCACAAGCAATTGCTGATTTTCGCCGGGAGCCAAGACGCGACCCCCAGGAAGCACTTCGAGGCTGATTGCATCATGTTCATCGGGAGCAGGCGCTGGTGCGCGAGCGGCGATCCAGTCGTGTAGCGTCGTCCACATGCGACTGTGAGGACGAAATCGAACACCACCGTCGTGAGGCAGATTGCCAGACGGTTTTGAAAGGAAGAGGCTATGTTCTGGAAAGCCCAGATCAATTCGACGCCCACGGACTTCTTGTGTAATCCACTCGTGATCCCACTCCGGTGCATAACCGCGCAATGAAAGTCGAAACCCATTCTGTCCGGCGAGCTTGCCATGGCAGCCACCCGTGTTGCAGCCGCTTCGCGTGAGGATCGGCAGGACATCTTGTTTAAATGAAGGTGCGGGCTTGTCGGCAATGTTGAACACTTGCACCGGCACGCTGACACTCGTCGAATCGAGACGTACTGTCAACGTGGCTTGACCATCGGCCTTGGCTGTAACCATGCCTCGATCATCCACCGTCAATAGGTTTGGCTGATCGACCTCAAACGAAACACGATCGGTGACATCGGTGAGCTTGCCATCATCAGCGGTCCAAAAAACAACTACCCCATGCATTGGATCGCGGCCTGTCAATTCAAGCTTGCTCGGCAAAACGGTTAGCTGCGCCGCATCGCTTGATGCCTGCAGAAGCAACAACAAGCAAGCGAGGACACTTAGCAACCAAGATCGATTGCCGAACATGTTCAGGCCAAAGCAATGGGAGAGCAACATAGCCTCCTGGCGTTGTTGTGAAGGCTGAAAGCCGGTGGGGTGCGGGGCGGGCTGCGAGGAGACACACATTAAAACAGCTTCGCAGTGCGTATTCAACCTTCATGGTCAACGAATTCACGAACTGTCGACATAAAAATCCGCATACACCCGGGATTCACTGTCAGCCGGGCACTATCGACGAATCTCGGCTGCTGCTCGGATTCCTGATACGTAGGCGCCGTGTGCGGCCCCAAAGCAATCGGCTTTGGTTGCTTCTCCCGCGAAACAATGCTTGCTTTGTAGCGGTTTAGCTAAGCTACTTCGATCTCTGGGATGGCGTTTTGCAAACGTATTTTGGCCAGACGATGTTAATTCGCTCGCTTGACGCCCCATCACGTACAGAAAACGTTTGTCGTGTCTAAGGCAGGGGATCTCCCCAACTGCATGTCATGGAGTCGGCAGCGTCGCGATCAGCAGATCGTTTTCAAAACGGATGTTGTACTGACCATTGATTTCAAGGACTTTCGATCGCACATCATCAACACCGATGCGGTTCCAAGAATCACGCTCTGTCGCAAATATTCGCATGTCATCCACAAGTACCGTGGCACGGTTCGTATGCGAGGCTAGTATTTCTAGTTCTTTTAGCACAGGACAGGGATTGTTTGCGTTCGTCATCTGACCAGTCATGACGTGCGCGTCAAGGAATATCGTCAAGCTGGCAACTTGAAGGTCGAGAGAAAGAAGGACTTGATGTAACACATCGGCACTGTCTCCTAAGTAGAGAGTCACGCGTGGATCTGACTTGAGTTCGTCCGGCAATATGTCCAGCCATTTCGAATCAATCTCAATCGAATGAACGCTTCCCATGCCAGCATCCAATGCTCGGCGAATACCTTGTCCTTTGTATGTGCCAGTCTCAATGAAAATGTCAGACTTGAACTGACTCAGAAATTTCGCATCGAAAAATGCCATCGTTGATCAGTTGTTAGAATTGAGACAAAGGGTCGGTAATCCGGCACAGTCCAGATTGTCCCGAAATGAAGTTGCGTTGCAGTACTGTACGGCGGTCCTGTCCGCTGTTGTATGGAACTAAGCACCTCCGCACAAATAATCACACAAAACATTATCAGCCGGAACTCGCAAGTCCGGTTTTTTGGAACCGTGAGCTAGCGCTCAACAGCTAATTAAACCCAAACGTTTGTGCGGCGGTGCTTAGTTTGTCATAGCCACTGAATCGGTACATTCCCGATCCATGCGGCGTGTTCGCTAAAACTAGAACCCATCGTTCCAATGATCTTGTTGGTTCGTGATAGCAGCCAAAGGTCAATCACGGCGTCCTCCACTGATGTATGGCGGTGTCCAATCGCTTGCTTTGATCCATACAGCGAATGCTTAGCTGGATCGAAACATTCGAAACCCTTTGGGTAGCAGGTCAACCGCTCGCCAAACTCAGATACAAATAGCTGTAATGTTTTTTCATTGTCGGTGGCGAATGAAAACCTGGTTTCCGGATTGCTTTCAACTTCTTTGTGCATCGCGTCAATGATCGGCGTGTCTCTGAAGGTTATGCCTAAACGTCTTCCGCGGTCCGCAACGGCATCCGTTCTGCGTACATGAACTCCAACCATGTGATCGTTCCATACACTCGCGGCATGGTCGTTAATCTTCTGAAGGATGTGTGGCAATGGGCGCAACTGTCGCACATAAAACTTCCAATGCTGCGTGAAAACTTCTCCCTTCCCGTAAAACTCCGGTCGGTTGCCTGCACCTTTTCCTGCGACTAGCCTGATATCGTTACGAAGCCGAAAGCGGTCCATCTCTGCTGGTGAAACCATCGTGCAAACAGGCTCAAATAAGTCATCAAAGCTTGCCGGGCAAGTGATGCCTGGCTCCCACAACATACAGAGTTCCACCTGATGTAGTGCCGCAAGCGCCTGCATCGCAGCGAGGCATCGAAGTCGATTGCACAGCCCGTATCGATCAATGTGATAGACAACTTTGGTAATCATGTCGGTCAAAGTTCTCGATAGACCAAAGGTGACTTTACTGAGTATGGTGGGTACGTATTTCATCACCCGCGAACCGAGCGGCGCGTCGTTCTCCTAGCGCATAATTCCCGGAGAAAATCGTACTGACGTGACCAATATGCTGAACCAAGCTCGGAACAGGGTAATGGATCGGCAAATCATTTCGCGTCGCCCATTGGCCGATGGTGACATCGACTAATGCTTTACCGTTTCGTTTGCTGTGCCAGCGGTGACGATGGATCGAATCATCACATGTGATCTGTCTTGCGACTTCAGCGGGAAACACAAACGCCAAGGCTCCCCATACCCAAGATTCATCAAGGGCATGCCACGTATCAGGCTGTTTTGTGTAAGGAGCGGGACAATAGAGTGAAACAATCGACGGCGAGGTTCCTGGCCAAAGCACATTCTCTTCAAGATACGTCTTTACATCAACGCCATCGCAAAATACGGCATCGTCTTGGACCATCAAATAGGCATCTGCATCGGGTGCAGCAAACAGCAGTTCCTGTAAGCCTAACAGAAAGTTCGGCCAAGCACCGAGTTGATTGATTCGATGGGTGATGCGTAGAGAGTTGAACCGATCAGCCAGATCTACTTTTCCGTCCACAAAAATAACAGGATTCGTCCAGCCCGCCCGGATCAGGCTATCAACACCGAGTCCTAATGTTGACTGTGATCGCGGGGCGGTTGTTACACCTACGCCCCATTTTCGGACCCGAGCGGTGGTTCGCTGTGCCGGAGGTGGGACAACATTGACGAGCCGGCGTATGGGCGGTTGCATCGTTGTCTCCTCCCAATCGCGACACCAACGACAACGATCTAATGTGGTGACGTTGTGATGAGGATGGTGGCATTCATACTCGTCATGACTCTGTGGTTGCCCAAGGTGGAAACAGCTCGTAAAGTCTCGGGTTTCGTAGTACTTAGCAGGGTCGTTGGGACCATGTCCCCGCAAATTCGCTCGCGCAGTCGACTGGATATCTAAGAGTTGTTGTTGGTCAAGCCGGGGATGACCGGAATCGATTAGCCGTTGTGTTAGCCCACTGACAAACGATCCGATCACAGGATTCAGAGTGTTCGCAGTAGGTACCGAAAACTGGCAACAGGCATCACAAGCAGCCTCGGACACATTACACGACGAAGCTGGGAGATCGACAATTTCGGCGACCAAACGACACGCAAGTTCATCACCCAATTCGGCTCGATGCGGGCAATCAACAGAATCACGCAGACCTTTTTTCACTTTTGCCATTCGATTAATTAGGTACGTATGGGGGAAATCTTCCCGCTTGACTGAATTAGCCGTTTGGGCGATAGCCCCGGTTATAAGCACCGCCGCACAAAATTTTGGGTTTAATTAGCCGTTGAGCGCAAGCTCACGGTTCCAAAAAACCGGACTGATGATGTTTTGTGTGATTATTTGTGCGGAGGTGCTTAGTGGGAACCATGGCTATCGGGCTGTTGATTTAGTCGTTTAGCAGTTAGCCGTAGGCGTACAATCCGACATCATAGTACGCCTACGGCTGACTGTAAAACAAAAAAGAAAAGTGATCCATCTAAATTAACTGCCCGCTATCACCAAAACGGCTAATATACCGAATCACTTCACCAGATGTGATTAGGAAACGCGGTCAGTCAGGTGCGAGTAGTTATTCCGGCCACCAAAATCTTGGGGGTCGAAATCGTATTGTCTGTAAAGTTCGATCCGTTCGAGTACTTTTTGACGCGCGAAACTTCTCGCGACCGTCCCCCAACCGGTTTCATTGTTCTGCGTTAACGAGTCAGCATGACGGCGTTGTCTGACAACGATCTCTGGAGAAACGTAGAATTTGCAACCGCTTAAGTAGGATCGAGCGCAAAATTCTGCGTCCAATCCACATCGATTGTTCTTAAGTTCGCCATAATCAGCAAAGCCGCCAAGCCGATTGAACGTACTGACGCGCACAACCATGGTTGGATTGATGAGAAAACACCACAGTCTACCTGCTTCAGGATACCGACTCAATCGAAACTGCTTGACTGGACGTGTCGCCAAGTCGGAATTTGAAATGTCGGTCCTGGTCACTCGTTCGTGAACATCCCCGAACATTTCGACGGCCGCCCCGAAGATATCTGAGCTACTCATTTCAAGCGAAGTGATTGCTGTGCAAAGCCGATGTGGCAAGCTAACGTCGTCGGCATCCTGAATGGCTGCGAATTCGGTTTCAAAGAAACGGGACACGTTGTTGAACGAGACATACGGTCCAACGTTTTGGGAATTCCGATAAACACGAATCCGAGGTTCACGTCTCCAATGCTCAAGATGCCGCGACGTGTCCACCGTACTCGCGTCATCAACCAAGTGAACAACGACATCGACCCCGTTCTGATCGAGCACGCTTTGCAAGGATTCATAAACAAATTCAATTGTATTATGAAATGGCAGCACAACATCGATGGCTGGACGCGATGAAGCAAAACTTAAGGGCGAGTTCTGGCAACTCTTTTCGTCAACCGGTGATGCTTTCTCGACGTCAGTAATTCGATCATTGATGTCGACGGTTACGCGTCGTGAAAGCGAAATTTTTCTTCCATCGGAAACTGCCCGTGATACGAGCGAATCAATGCTGTTGAAGTCTGATCCATGAATGCGTTGCAAATCGAGTAACGTGTTTCGCCGCATCACGATCGACTGCCAAGGAAGTGACGTCTTCGACAAATCGGGCGGTAGGGTAGGCACGACTACGCTATTTTCCGCTCGGACTGTCGCTGCGCCGATTTCGCCACCTTGACGTTCCAATAAATCGATTGTCTGTTTCAGCCGATCTGGCCGACTGATCGACCGTGCATCTTGAAACGCGACGTACAAGGACCTGAGACGGGGCAACAGTTTCATTGTCGTTGAGAGGAGACCAAGCGGATTCTCATTGCGGTGAAGGATGACCCGTTCATGACCACCAAAGAGCTGTATCATGTTAGATGCAAATCCTCCATCGTCGACTAGATGGACAAACGCGAGTACATCGAGTTGGTTGATGACGCTTTTGATCGCCGCGACCGTTTGATCCGACTCGTCTGAACAGCAGACAATCACGTCGCAGGAGAATAACCGAGTTCCAACACGTCGCTCATCAACAGTTGTGTCGCTCTTGTTTTGCTGTGATCCCGTGCGGAGTGTCGTACGGATCAGTTCAGAAATAGCAAAGTCTCGCAACCCTCGAGCTTTCTCAACATCGCATCCGGCCACGCCCTGGAGGCCAATGATGCGTCGTACACCATCATGCACTAAAGAAGCAATCACACTGTTGTATGAATACTGGCTTGGAAAGTCGGTTCGGCAACACGCCTGGCACGCTTCTCGCCGGACGGCGGAGAAGGTCTCATTGTCGGTCAGGAAAATTTGTTTTAGCAGCCGACAGTGCGCAATTTCCTGGTTGCTACCGCAAATTGGTTCAAAGTACGGGCACCCTTCAACTTCCAGAGTGCGTTCATCTGTATCAAGCACGGGAACGCAAAGCTCTAGAATTTTGCGATCGACGAGGAGGGATGATTATTGAGATTTTCCATCTGACGGGCTGGAACTTTTCAATTCAAGAAGGCAGGGTTTCGCTATTTGTTGGCCATCATACTCACCTGGGGGAAAGGTGCTGTGATCTTGAGGTTTGTATCCGCAGTCGCAGCTATGGCAAACCGCCTTCCACTGTCCTGGATTGTGCCCTGAACCGGCATACCATTGATAAACAGCAAAATTGGTATACTTGCTACTACTACAGGGATCGTTGCCATTGCCGGAATTGAGCATAAATCACACTACTTTCTAATTCAATACAGGTTTAAGAACTTAGTTTGCACAGGATACACTCGCGAACACGGCAGATCAATCAGGTCAATTGGACCGCAATGTACGAACTAACCTCACGCCTATATCCAGTGATCCTGTTTCCGAGAATTGCGCCCCACTGTCAGCAGACCGAATGCTCGGGAACAACTTCAAAAACGATCCACCGCGGTTTGAGATGACCTGAGTCGAAACGGGCGCTTCCGATTGCGCATCATAGGGAAGGACCATCTCAGCCAGATTGCCATAAATATCAAACAGGCCTAATTTATTTGGTTTCAAAAGCCCCACTGGCCAGCTTCTTTGATTCGCATTTGCTGCGAACCATGCGTATTCTTCGAGCACTGCAGAGGAACTGCCGGTAAATTTCTCTGCGCTACATCCAGCGCGGCACACATGTTCCCACTCAGCTTCCGTCGGGATGCGGTACCCCATCCGATTGATGAAGTCATCGTACGGTTTGACCGACTTTCTTGAAGTCGCGTCCACTGGAGGAAAGCACATGTCCTCTTCACCCATACCTTCCTTGAGCGTAAGCCATCGACAGAAGGCGGCCACCTTATTGAATGTTAGATTGTTAACGGGACAGTCTGGATCAGGTCCAATCGAACGATTATGAGCGGATTTTGCAAATTTTTGAAAGTCTCGAACCGTGACTTCGGTCGCGGCTACAGCGAAAGAATAGGGAATTCGCACATCTCGCAACTTCTCGCTGCTTGAACGCGATTGCTCAGCTAGCGGCGAACCCATTGTGAATGTAATGGGACCTCGAACAACGACCATTGTCTGCCCAAGCTCATCCACGAACCAATTCCGGCTCTCGACGAGCGGTTCGGGCCTGCGGTTTGAATCTCGCCCAATTTCCCACTTCCGCAGTAGCCACTCGGCAGCCGAATGCACTCCCGAGTCTCCGTCGTCGTCACGAATTTTTTGAACGTGTTTTACGATGGAATCACGAAACCGCGATGTGGTTTGGGAGGGTTCGTATTCACCAAGTGCCAACAATATCCCCCTTCGCACGTCCGCAGAGTTTTGCTGAAGCAATTGTCGAGAAAGAATCTCAGGGGAAATTCCTGATGGTGCAAATCGCTGGATTAGATTTAGACGAATATCGATCGCAGTATCTTCCTCAAGAAGACGCCAAATGGCATCCGCTCGGTCCAAGTGACCAAGCATCACGGCTGCATTGCAGATCGCATTGGCATCTTCGTCAGACGGATTCGGCTGGGGTTGAGCCAGGAACTCAAGTCCATCGATCACATTTGCGTTATGTTGTTTAAACGCAGGAACGAGTACTTGCAACTGTCGTATATCACAAAGCTTTAAGAGATCAACTAACCGCGCCGAGTCATCGTCAAGAAAGCGAACCATTGCATGTGCTGCGATCACACGAGTCGACGGACTGCTGCTCGCTTCAAACAGTTTCTGAAATTCAGGCAGCAACCAATTCCTTGCGGGCGAAAGTAGATTCAACCACTTTCGCGCTTCCATCTCGTCGACTGCCGTCAAGGAGGCAACGACATCCTTGGCAATTGAATCCCAGCGTTCCGAATCGGGGTCGAGGAAGGCAATTGCTGTGGCAAGCCGCAATTCTTTCGCCGTGTCGATGGTTGACGCTGTTACGGCGTCCCAAAGCTGCGGCGTCAAACTCTCTGAATACGGAACAAGAGCATCGCAAATCAGTTCAACTTCGTCGGCATCGGACTCGGGAAGTCGGCGAAACAAGTAGTCAACTTCGGATGGATCATGAGGTAATAAAGCAATGGCAAACCTCGTTCGTTGGCCCTCGATTAACTCAGGCGCTGACCGCAATTCTCTCAATTCAGGAATGACTGGATCTCCAAATCGAGCGATGTTGATCAGCAGGATTCGAGCCTCTTCGGCGCTCGCGGTTCTCAATCCATCGACTTGGCTTCGCATCAGTGAGCGGTGGGCACCGACCGCCTCCTGGTATTGCCATGCGAAGCCTGTGATACCTGCTGCGGTCACAACAGTTAATATCACAGTCATCGCTGCAATGGCTGGCTTCCGCTGACTCCAACGAATCAGCCGACCAATCAGGCCGGGAGGTGCCGCCAGAATGGGCTTGCGGGCAAGCCATCGCCTGAGGTCTTCAGCTAACTCGAGAGCGGTGTCATATCGGTTTTCGGGGCGTTTTTCGAGACATTTTAGGCAGATCGTTTCCAGGTCTCTAGGAATCCGGCTTTCAAATTTCCGAGGTGATGGCGGAGGATCATTAATAATCTGTACCAGCAGCATCCTGATATTCCCGCGGAACGGCAATTCACCCGTTAGCATCAAAAAGAAAATCACGCCTAGCGAATAGACATCCATTCGACGGTCCGCTTGATGTGACTCACCGAGAGCCTGCTCAGGCGACATGTACGAGGGTGTCCCAATGATGCTTCCATCGACTGCAATTGTCACCTCACCCTTTTCCCGCTTGGCAAGCCCGAAGTCGGCGACGTGCGGAACACCCGCAAGATCGATGAGGATGTTTTGCGGTTTGAGATCGCGGTGTACGATGCCAGATTCGTGTGCATGATGGACACCGTCAGCGATTGCCGAGCAAAGTTCCGCAGCTTCGCTTGCTGAAAAACGTCTGTTTGAGAGATGGTCACTGAGCGTCGCACCACGGATAAAGTCGCTGACGATAAACATCAGGTCGCCATCGCGACCAACTTCATGTACCGGGACTATATTTCGATGCTTCAGTTGTGCTGCGGCTCGAGCCTCGCGGAAAAAAAACTCAGCGTCCGACTTATGAAACCGGTCCGCGCGAGCGATCTTGACCGCCACTTGGCGATCCAGAACCGTGTCTTTCGCAAGCCAAACATCGCCAAACCCTCCCGACCCAAGATGATTGAGTAGCTGGAAATGTCCCACCATTGCACTGTCTGTAACTAAGGTCTTTGTTTCATCCGGCACCAGGCTGAAGTTTGTTCCGCAGCAAGCGCAGCAAATTTCATGTACCGAATCGGCACAGCTCACTTCACAGCATTCGTGACAGGTCGGACAACGCACTTGAAGTACGTTAGCAACGGTTTTATCCAACATTTAAGCAAACCCAAAAAATCTTCACGCGGTTGCGAAATTCTTAGCGAGTTTCGCTACGGCCGAACTCTACGTTGACGGACCGCGATCAATATACTCTCTGCTGCGATGTCTCTGGGGCAACCTCCCAGCCGATTTTGATTTCACAAAAGCAGATCGTTCAAACATAAAGGGCAACGCCACTTCCACCGGAAATTCTCTGCTATCATCTAGACAGCTTGCTGAGAAGCTGGAGCAACTAAGCGTCCAAATGCGTGCTGGCGCTCGTGAGGCGATCAAAGCGGGTAACTCATTTGATCAGACCGTTTCAGTCCACACCATGGAGGAGCTCAATCTTAGCATGGGCGTCGATGCCGGTGAATTCTTGGACCAGCTTCTTCACCCCGCCCCTCAGCAAGAAGCGGAGTTCATTGTCGCCACAGCGGACAGCAAAGGCGCCCCGTTGCTAACGAAGGATGCCGCGAAAGTCAAAGCATTCCAAACCGTTGCGATCGACGGCAGGACGACGAAGCGATTCTGATTGGCGGAATACATCAAGGTTTAGGCTGGCTACGCAGCGAAGTGCAATCACGTCTAGCCGACGATCAGACATTGACTTTTTTGACGAATGGGCAAGGCTTTCTGTGTCCCAGCCTGACCGTCGATCAAATCCTTGCGGGACAAGCAGTTCTTTAAAGACTGATGTAATACCTCCAAGGCGTCGATCGAATCGGTTTTGGCGTCAATGCCGATACCCCTTGGCGAAGTCTCGCACTCGGCGAGGATTGACTACAGCGGCATCGATCCCGAACTGCGGGAGTTGATGCAAAAGCATCTATTCGTAACCGCCGGTCGCTTCCATGACGACGATCGTTCGCTGCCGCTTACGTTTGAGCGTCTTGTAAAACGCTTGCGTGTCTTCCTCAGAGCTATTGAGTTGACTGAATGCTTTGGTATCCGGTCGATACACATCCAACTTCTCTTTAGAAACATCCACTCCGACGAAACATGTGTAATCGTTGATTCTCATCGAGATCCCTTCCTAGCAAATTCGAACTTGCCACTGGAGCAGTTCATGCGACGGTTCGGGCTGGTCAATGAACGTCTCGCGATCATGCTGTCCCACGACATCAAACTGTCTAGAGCACTTCGATCTACGAGACGTTTGGAAGCTTCAGTTTCCAGCGACTTATTATAATCAAGCCGCTCAACTGCAACCGCCGCGTAGATACTAGAGCATTTTACAGTTGCCCGCCAAACACCCCGATCGTGGCACTTGGTTTTTGCGAGTCTTTTGCCCTGACCTATGCAGCGAGCATCGGCCTGAACGACGGCGAATCGAGAATCCCTTTCGCCAAAATACAGCCGGTCGCAACGAGCGAACCAACTCACTCCAAATGATCGACGGAGTCGAAAGCGTGACGGCGACGGTCGCCGACTGACGAGTTTGATATTCAGACCGACAGCTAGGCCGTCATCAACTCGCGGGCTCGGTGGCGAAGGTACATTCGCCGGTGGCCGTGCGGTGTCCGCATCGCGTCGACCACCGACGGCTTGCCAGCGACACCTGAAAACAACTTGCCAAAGTCGTTAACCAGTTCGCACCAACTCGACTGGGCAAGCCCAAGACGTTTCAAAATCGGCGGAATACACTTTGGCGTCTTGCCACGTTTGCCCTCAACCGACTGGCGAGCCGTCCAGTCTAACAGAAGCAAGTAATCCTCCAACGACATCGCCAGAAAACCCTTGTCGCTACAACGAGCTGAACTTGTCGAAACGCAAGGCCCAACGGCGCCGGATCCCTCGTCGACACTCAGCGGTGCCAAGAACGAATCCGAGGCCTCACGATTCGGGTCTTCCTCACATTT
>JBGSMN010000030.1:0-8851 GCA_041740155.1 Rhodopirellula sp. | reverse complement strand
CAGTGCTGATCTTTGCGATGCTGATGCGATCGCCAAAACTTCGAGCTTCGCATCACTGGAGTCACCCGTCAGCAGGCTGCCCGCTTTTGCGTCCTGAGTTGGAATCGTTGTCTTCGCGCCGGCAGCCGAGAACGCGACCAGGCTGTAAACCGTTGGCTTCTGTATCGTATAGCGTTCTGGACGCTCGCGCTCAGCCGCCCGCTCACCAAGACGCGGCGAAGCTTCTTCCAACAATTCTCCGGCGAGCAGGGGCGAAACAACGGATGGGGCAGCAAAGAACTGCGTAGCAGAGACCGTCGTTTCATCGTGAAGCAGTCTTGATGTGGACAACGGTGTCGGTGCGACCAACCGTTGTGTCGGAGCTGGCAACCGTTGAGGCGCGGCGGGCAACCGTTGAGGCGCGGCGGGCAAAATGGTTCCTCGCAGCGCATTGACCGCCAACACGTCGGCGGTGTTGATCCCGCCATTGCTGTTGATGTCGAATCTTGCGATCAACAGATCAGTTGTCAGTTTGCCGCGCTGTGCATTCACGGCTAGGACGTCCGCCGTGTTGACGCCTCCGTTGTTATTCACATCGCCCGGTAACGAATCGATGCGGAAGTGAAACGCGCCACCGGCCACGCCATTGCCTGATGCCAAACTGGCGCCGTCAACCCACTCGCCGTCCAGAGCCAGGCCAGCCGCGGTGATTGAATCGAACAGCGTCAGCAGCAGGGCGTCGTTGTCCAGTGGCGAGGCCAGCGTGATCTCGCCGACGTGGGCACCCGCTTGTCCATACGTCAACTGTGCGTCGGTCAAGTAATCTTCCACGTTGGTCCCACGCAATGTTAGGTTCGAGGGTACGAATGTTGATTCGACGTCTTGATCAAATTTGATATAGATCCGGTCGATCCCAGTCCACGACAAATTGACCAATTGGTCCGCACCCACAAGCGACAATCCCAACCCGTTTCCAGCACCGGTTCCTTGGCCATCCACCGCGTCAATCATCGCCGCCGACCAACCGCCGGACGCGACAATCACGTCGACGACCTTTGGTGCTACCGCGACAACGGGATCGACATCGAAGAACTCGAGTACCCTATCGATGGCCTGCGCTCTGGATTGTTCATTAACGATCGTCTCAATCGGGAACCCGAACGTGACAACGTTGCCGCGTCCCTGTGTGCCCGGCTTTTGGATTGCGGCGACACCACCGCTAACCCCATAACGAAGCGCCGAGGCCGCGCCGGCTTGTGGACTGATTACGTCAGCAGATGCCACGTTATAGGTCTGGCCGACCAGACTCGAAAATGTCGCGCCACTGGAAAATGAAAAACTGCTCATACCAGCGAAGATGCCGCCCGCGATCGGCGTGGCGACGTAACTGCCCGAGCTATCCGCGACATATGAGGCGCCAAGAGTATTGCGGAAAAATGTGCGTCCGTTGTTTTGTGAATCGAGATCATAGGCGACCTCTGAACCGGTCACCAACAAATGCCCGCCGCCGCTCACAAATTGGTTGACAAGTGCCTGCTCAGTCGGCGAAAAGGTTTGATCAGCAACGGATTCAGTACCCAGTAACCAGATCACCGCGTCGTACTGCGATAATTCGACCGTGCCATTGATCACCGCCTCGTTGCTGGTGCTGTCGACACGTACGCCTGGCCTTGCCGCCTGAATCGCCTGCAGTAGTTGGACCGAGTAATCGCGACTGTTTCCATATCGCTCCCAAACGCGATCGGTCGTCGTGCCACCGAACGCATACGGTTGCTTGAAGTTCTGGCTGCGGTCGATTCGATCGAATCCGTTGACGATCAGTACCTGCCGATCACCACCGTTGGGCGTGACGGCCACGACCTCCGAAGGCTGCGATTGACCGCCCGCGTTCTCGGCGACGATCTTAAAGAAATAGGCGACGTCGGGATCGTAACCAGCAAGGGAAACCGAAGTCGTCCCGCCAGGCACATACGTTCCGCCATCAAACCCGTAACCGTTGGTTGATGCGTAGATTCGGTAACCAGTCGCGGGACTGCCGTGGACGCCTGAGAAACCACCGGCCGATTGAAGACCTGGGTTCCAGCGGAGCGATACCGTGCCGGCCTCGGTACTGGTCACGCGAACATCAAGCGGCGACGATGGGACGGTGACGTTGGCCGGACGCGAAGTGGTGCCGAAATGCGTAAACAGGTGTTCTAGAGTCGCTTCATAAGTGCTGCGCCCGAGTTGACGACGAACGCTCGAATCACGCAGTAATTCCGCATCGAGGGTGTTATCGTGAAACCCGACTTCGATGATCGTCGCGTCAAACTTGTCGTTCGCCCAGCTATTAGAAATTTCACCAAAACCTCCGGAGAGGGTATTGCTTGTTCGCGTGCTCCAATCGTGTTCGAAGTTTCCGTTAAGTGCTCGCATGTCGACATTTAATTGTCGTCCCATGAACAACGCCAAGTCGGCCTGATTCGGCGTCGGTGAACTGGAACTGATCAAACCGAGCGCCCCCCGAGCGGTCGCAGTCGCAGGGTTCCCCGTCGTCGCATTGGAATGAAAACTGACGTAAACGCTGGTACCATACGGCGCCGCAGGGGCATGCATCTCGGCCGCCAATCGTAGCGGCGCGCTGACATTGCTGGTCCCCACGATCGACTGCGGCGTCGAAAAACTGGTTCCTTGACCGACGCCACGCCAAGTCCACAAGATCGACCCCTCATCTTCTCGCGGATAGCCAGAAACATTGCCGTTTCCAATCCCCGAATTATTCCAAGGCAGATCGCCCATCCCGTTTCCGAAACGGATCGCATCCGCGATAACGACAGATCCGCCGAACGACGACCGATTGCTAATCTGTACGGATCCGTGCTCGGGCGAGCTGCCCGCTTCGAAATGATACATGCCAAGATAAACCCAACCATTCCCAACATTGCGATGATCAACCCTGACCTCAGTCGTTCCGCCTGAGTGGTTAACCTTGTAGAGCTGGTTGGTACGATTGGACGCATGCGAGGCCCACGAATAAACCGGATAAAATCCAGCCGCGGGTAAGTTTGGGGCGTAGGTTGCCGTCGCGGTCTCGGTTTGACTGTTCACGCTGGCGAAGCGGTACTTTACTGGGTCAACAGTTGCGCCGTAATCTTCGTCATACCAGCGTGGCCCGGCGGTGTTGTTTGGCCAAGCTCCGCTAAAGGTCACATCCTGCGAATCGTTATCCAGCACCACCTCATTGAGCTGTCGTCCAATAGGTCGCATCGGAACGACGGTCGCCCCCGATCGATGCAGGTAATCGACGTAGTACGTCAGCTGATCTTGGTTGCCAAAATCCTCGACGATCGACAACAAGTTTCCCCGGTCCGTCGCCCAGCGATTGAGAGCTGAATTCCATTGCCAACCATGTCCGGCAGCGGCGAACACAACCTTGCCCGTGAGCGAACCGCTCGGCTGGACACCGATGTCGACCAACCCATCAGCCAACGCCAAACGCGGCTCCAGCGGTTCGAAGGCAAACGACCTTCCGCACTCGCCGCTCCGTTGGACGCTAGACAGCCCGGCGACACAAACCGATATGCGTTTGAGCAGTTGCCGCCAACAAAGTCGAACCTTCATTCGTGTTTCTTTAGAACTGGAGCAACGAGGATACGAAAAGTACTGCGTCGACCGAAAAGCATTCAAAAACCAAGGCTCGGCTTGTGAATCCACATAAGGGAATGCCCAGCACAAAATTTCGTTAATTCGAAGCACATAATTTTAGTCTGCACCAACGGACCCCGCAAGTTGCTGGCTCGCTCCGTCAGATTCATCATCTGGAACGAGACACTCCGCCCGAACCTTTACGAAATTAGTAAACCTGAACTGTCACGTTTCCCCCACTTGGGTTTTAAGCCCGAGTGGTTTCTGGTGTTTCGCTTTCGTTGATTGAATCAAGTCGACGATGCGATCGGCGGAGTCCCAAGAGAGTGTCAGGCCTGAACCACCGTGGCCGTAGCAATGAAACAAATTCGTCAGCATCGGGTCGCGTTCGATGCGAACGCTGTTGCGCATTGGCCGGATACCGACGCCACGGGTGAGTTCGGTGCGCCCTCGGACAGGCGTGAGCACGTGAGATGCTCTGACGATGACCTCGTCGCACTCGGCATCCAAGCGATACTCGACTCGCTGGCGGGGATCGATCGTTTCTGTGACTTCGATGACCACGGCGGGTCGAATCGCTTGTTCGCCTCGCCAATTTGTTGCATCGGCACCTGTGAAGTGAAGGAGCGTGAACAAGTCGTCCAAGTGCTTCTCGTGAAACTTCGCAAAACGCTCATCGCCTGCATGAACCGTGGGACGAACCTCGAACTGCTTTGCGAACTTGCTTGTCAGCGTCCTCAAGTCGATTGCCTGAGCGAAGCATGCTTCGACAACTAGTGCTACAGCTGATGCAGAAATATTGTCGTGCATCGAGTTGAATTTGTGGGTACAGTGAGCGTTGAACCGATGCGAGGGCGGCGCAGACCCGGTGAAAAAAAGGCGTGGGGGCTAGTAATCCGAATTGTCTCGAAGGAATTTTAAAGATGCGATTAAATCGATGTGTTTTCTGCTCGGGTTGGACATCGTTTTGGGCAGGACTGTTAGTGGCCGCCCCACCGGCAAGCGCCGAGTCGCCGGTTGCGAATGTGTTGCCAATCGGGCGGCCAACGATTGTGGTCTCGCAACGAGCAAAGGAGATTCACGCCAGTGCCCCGGTCATCGATGGTCATAATGATTTGCCTTGGGCCCTGCGCGAGGTCGGGGGATTGTCAGAAAAATATGACATCGCCAAATCCCAGCCGGACTTTCATACCGACATTCCGCGATTGCGAAACGGTGGCGTTGGGGCCCAGTTTTGGAGCGTGTATGTACCCGTCTCCACACGTCGCAATGGCGAATCGCTCCAAATGACGCTTGAGCAAATTCTTACCGTACGACAGATGATCGATCGTTATGACGAGACGTTTGCGTTAGCACTATCGACAAGTGACATCCAGCGTATCCGTGGCGAGGGAAAGATCGCGTCCATGATCGGCATCGAGGGCGGGCACTCGATCGAAAATTCGTTGAACGTTCTGCGTCAACTTTACCTTGAGGGTGCCCGATACATGACTCTCACTCATAGCGAGACGCTGGAGTGGGCCGACAGTTGCACTGGCCAGCCGACTCACGGCGGGTTGGCTCCGTTTGGCGAGGAGGTGGTCGCCGAGATGAACCGCCTGGGAATGATGGTCGACATCTCACACGTTTCAGCCGATTGCATGCGAGATGTTCTGAGAGTTAGCAAAGCACCGGTTATCTTTTCACACTCTTCGGCGATGGCGATTACCGATCATCCGCGAAACGTTCCTGACGATGTGCTGAAGCAGATGCCTGCCAACGGCGGCGTGGTGATGATTAATTTTTACAACGGCTTTGTGCACCCTAAGGATGCGGCACTGAGCAAAGAGCGATACGCATTGATGGCAAGATTGAAGACGGAGTTTCCAGCGGATGAAGAGAAAGTTGATTCGGAATTGAAACGTTGGGACCTAGCGAATCCCAATAGCAAAGATTGTGATGTTTACCATGTGCTTGATCACATCGAACATGTCATCCGCGTTGCTGGAATCGATCATGTTGGAGTCGGTGGCGATTATGACGGCATCGGCGCGGTGCCTAAGCAACTGGAGGACGTCTCGACTTACCCGGTGCTGACGCAAGCCCTCCTTGACCGAGGCTATAGCGAAGCCGACATTCGTAAGTTCCTCGGTGAAAATATCATGCGTGTATTTAAGCATGTCGAATCGGTGGCCCAAAAGTTGAAGTGATGCTCGCAACGACTTATAAGCTACACGAAGTCACTGTTGCAACCAACAATATAGCGTCACCGCAATCACCGATGGCAGCGGCGCAATCATAGAACGCTACTACTAACCCAAGAATAATGCCTGTATGCATGGCCTGGTCAACGTCGCTGTCCTCGGCGTTGTGATCTTCGTATTCACTGGCAGCGCGATCCCCCGCCGTCTCCTGCATGCTGCCGAGCCGACTATCAAGCCTAATGTGATTTTTATCTTGACGGATGATCTGGGTCACGACGATTACGGAGTGCTTTTCCAGAAACTGTAGCGCGAAGCAGCCAGCCGACGTCGCGTGTTTATGTGGAATATCGGAACAACCAAAAGACGCCCAAATATCCCGAGTTAGAGGCCGGCTGACGAGTCCGGCAACAGATGCAAGCGATTCGCGAAGGCGATTTTATTGGGGTGCGTTACAACGTGCAGTCTCACAGCGTTCCTGCGACAGTGCGCCGACCATCCTGAGGGCTCTCCGCTGATGCTTTCCGGCGACCATTCCATTTGACTTAACGTCGTTGTCTCGCCGAGTGTGGCTACGCTCGGAGTGTCGTTTCGTAGCTTTTTGAATGACCATTCACTCGGAAAACACAGAAAAGCGTTGGGGAAATCTGCGTTTTTGCCCCATGTATGCTCGGGGAGGCAGCGGGCAACTGATCAATACTATCGATTTGAATTTCGATGATCACTTCTTCGTGGTTTTGGATTCCAGCAGTTGCCAAATACTTTCGCGCTATATCGATTGCTGTGAAAGTATCCAACGGCGATCAATCTTTACTTCGATTTGCGGCAAGGTAGTTGTGTTTGATAAGCACGGCGTCGTACAGACCGCTGCAATGCGTAGACTATCATAAATTATTCGTCCGCGCGGATGGACGGTAGTGACGAACGATTCCTTTCTCAGACTACAACAATAAGGATAACACTTCATGAGCTTGCTTGCTGCCAATACTAATCGCCACACTGCAAAGCTTCTTGCCATGGCGATTTGCATATTTACTTTTCCGTTCATTGAAAATCGAAGCTCAGCCGATGAAGCGTCACCAAACGTGATACTTGTTTTTATCGACGACATGGGATATGCGGACATCGGTCCATTTGGCTGCGATCGATATGAGACTCCAAATTTGGACAAGATGGCGCGCGACGGTCGGACGTTTACCGATTTCTTGGTTTCATCGGCAGTGTGTTCTGCCTCGCGGTCAGCCTTGATGACGGGCTGCTGCCACGAGCGAGTGAGCATTCGGGGTGCACTAAATCACAACGCCAACCACGGCTTGGCCCCTAGCGAAACAACGATTGCCGAAATCTGCAAATCCAAGGGTTATGCCACAGCTTGCTTTGGTAAATGGCACCTGGGGCATCACCCCAAGTTCTTGCCAACCAGCCAGGGCTTTGACGAGTACTTCGGATTGCCCTATTCCAACGACATGTGGCCCGGACCCGTGGCAACCCGGAACGATCCTAAGATAAAGCCTCGTCCCTATCCAACTCTGCCGCTTATCGAACAGACCACGGTAATCGATCTCGATGTAGTCGATGAAGAGCAGGGAAATCTAACAAAGTGGTACACAGAACACGCGATCAGCTTTATCGATCGCAACAAAGAGAAGCCGTTCTTTTTGTACATGCCTCATTCTATGGTCCACGTCCCTCTTTATGTTTCCAAGGAATTCGAGGGTAAGACCGGAGCCGGACTTTTCGCTGATGTGGTCAACGAGCTTGATTGGTCAATTGGACAAATCCGAGACACATTGGAACGAAATGGACTTACGAATAACACGTTGATCATTTTTACAACGGACAATGGCCCTTGGTTGTCCTACGGCAGCCACGCTGGATCGGCTGGAGAATTACGCGAAGGTAAGGGCACAAGCTTTGAAGGAGGCGTAAGAGTGCCGACGGTTATGTGCTGGCCTGAAACAATTCCGGCTGGAACTACGACTGATACTTTGTGTTCCACCATCGACATATTGCCGACTGTAGCTGAGATGTCCCATGCATCGCTACCAGATCACAAAATTGACGGAAGATCTATACTCCAGGTAATGACGGGCGAGCCAAATCAAAAGTCGGTGCATGACTCTTTACCGATTTACTATTCAAACGGACAGCTGCAAGCCCTGCGATCAGAAGATTTCAAATTGGTATTACCTCACACCTATCGTTCGTTGGAAAAAGACGTGCATGGTGTAGGTCTAGGTCCAGAAGATGGTAGTTCTGTTGGTTACCAAAATGTTGAGATGAAAAAAGTCGCGTTATTCGATATGAATAATGATCGCAATGAGCAGCGTGATATTTCTCAAGTCAAACCAGAAGTTTTAGCTGAAATGCAAAAATTTGCTGAACAATGGCGAGCAGAATTGGGCGACTCGCTTACTAAGCGAACCGGCGTTGGCGTCCGAGAAGCGGGAACGTTGACGGCCGAAGACGCTCGATTGACCTGGTAAGTTCGCGGCTGTCGTTCGTGTTGCCGTTCGCCGTGCGGCAAGACGCCATCCGGCTAGCAACGAGGAACTATTTCATTGCTTAATTGGATCCTTGTGCCGAAATGCGTTGGCCTTCGCCGGACATAGGCCGCACTGTCGGACTTCTTCGACGGCAAGGAACTCGCGGACCTGATCATCCGATGCTGTTGGCGGACAGGCCTAGTACTCGCGGAAGAGTTGCCAAGCGGGTTCTTCGTCAAGTTTTAGCTTGCGGGACATGATGGCGTGGTAAGCGAGTGCGGTGCATTTCCATAGGCAGGATTTGTAGAGCTGTGTGCATGTCCTTTGAAGACAGATGTTCCAAGCGGCTTTGAGATCGCTGTTGAACGGCATCGGCTTTCCATCGGCAATACGGTACTGCTGACGCCAGCCGCGGTGGGATTTGAGATGGAGTCGATTTTGTGGGCGCGTCAGTCTCTTAATTTTGACTGGCTTGAGTTGACTCGAATTGGCTTGGCGTGAGATAGCCCAGCGATGAATGTTTTCTTTTGGTGTTGTAGTAATCAATGAACTGCGAGATCTCATTGGTAGCGATTCGCATGT